>JAZQYU010000025.1:0-44046 GCA_045633685.1 Acutalibacteraceae bacterium
TCTTGGCAAAAAGCATAGGTACACCGAAACGCTGAGCAACAAAGCAGGCAATGCCTATACCTGAAGCTTCAATGGTAAGCACCTTGGTTATTCCGCAATCACCGTATCGGTTATAAAACTCGTCACCTATCTGACTGAGAAGGTTAATGTCCATCTGATGATTAAGGAAGCTGTCAACCTTAAGCACGTTTCCCGGAAAAACTTTACCGTCTTTTAAAATTCTTTCTTTTAATACTTTCACTTTGCTCACCTGAAATCGGTCTAATTTGACTTGATTATACAATATGTTGTATTTTTTTGCAACAATTTGAGAGTAAAATATAAACTTTTTAAATATTCAACAAAGAAAGTATCAGATTTTTGATATATTCAGCAATAAATCTGATGAAATCAAACAAATTCAAGGGTTCTTCGGGAGTTTCTTCCTCCTGCGATTCCTCAACCTGCTCAATCAACATTATATATTCATCCCATTGCGCGCTGTCAGTATCAACAGCTCCGTCTTCTGTCTGAGGAACAGAGGCAAGTAAAACTCCCGCCTGCTGAAGAACTGCAATGTCATCGGTGTCAACAGCAGAGCTTCTGTTGACATCTGCCGCTTCAAAATAGAAACTCTGTGTATTTGCAGCCGTCAGGTGACCCCAAAGCATAAATGAGGCAATCATTGAATCTTCACCGTCATACCAACCGTCACCGTTAAGATCACCGTAAAGCAATGCAGTATAGCTGAAAACAGGCTGATTATCATAAAGAAGATTTATCTTGGTACCTGTACCGATAATTGAGTCGGAATATTCAAAGGAAAAACCGTCTGCAAATGATATATAACTGTCAAGAGAAGATAATCCGCAAGTTAGCCCTCTTATTAAATCATCAGCTCTGACCGAGGCTGAATTCAGACATTCAAAAGGAGTAACCCCATTGCAGGAAAAGGATGAGCCGTACGTCGCTTTCCAATAGCCTGTCACGCTGTCATCTGAGTCAACCGCAAGAATATGAGTTCCGGCAGGAAGATAAAAATAGAAATTTTTGTCGTTGGAATGATATGTGTTGATGTTATTTGAATTTCCATCAGTATAAATATCTTTGACAGATGTCATCGATGAAGAATTGAGCTTTGCAAGATATAACACTTCACCCGAAGAATTAAAAATCTGGCCTGATGACACACCGGCACCTGCACCGATTGAAGCAGCACCTGAACCACCTGTTGCCTTAACAGAGCCACCGTTTATGATAATATTGCCCATCGCACCGTACCAGCCTCCGCCGATACCTGCCGCATTTGAGCCGCCTGTTGCAGTAACAGTTCCGCCGTTGATTATAATTTCACCGCCGTTACCTGTGCAACCTCCACCGATACCCGCACCTGACGGACCACCAACGGCCGTTACATTACCGCCGTTGATAACGACTTTGCCGTTTGAGCCGGCACTGCCGCCACCGATACCTGCGCTGTTGCTTTTGCTCTGACCGACAACCGTGCCGGAATTAATTATAACGGTACCGCTTGAGTTGCCGTTACCGCCACCGATACCTGCCTGACCGTTACTACCGGCCATAACGGTACCTTCACCCATAATGGTGAGAGTGGAACCGACGGTCACTTCAATTCCTGCTCTGGAAGAGCCGCTGACCAATGTGCTTGTTCCTTCAACGCAAAGAGTTACATCGGCAGAATCAGTGAGCTGCATTGCACAAACGAACTGGCTTCCTGTGTTGATTTTTATATTGTTGAGCACAACATAGTTGGTGCCGCCGCTGAATGTAATCGTATTAGTCAGAACAGCGGTTGATGTCTGAGTGATAAGATATCCATCTTCATCAGCAAGGGTTATTCGCTCGCCAAAATAACCATATCCCGAAACAGTACCGTCACCGATAACAATGTTTCCTTTATCAAGATATAGGTATGTAAGCTTTGAATTTTCTGCAAAAGCAAATGCAGAAAACGAGCAAGCAAAAATTATGCATAAAGATAAAATCAACGCTATAATTTTTTTCACTTTAATTCTCCCCTATTGATTTTTCTTTTAACATTATACACCATACATTTTTTTTTGTAAATAGAGAATAACCAAATTAAATCATTGACTATTTTTTCTCAAAGTGCTATCATTTCTGCATATTTATTTATCGGAGGTGTGCTAAATGGGAATGAATTTTTTAAGAAAACTGCCTATACCAAAGGATATAAAAGAGCAGTTTCCCATGGACGAAAAGCTTGTTAAAATCAAAGAGCAAAGAGACGAGGAAATCCGCAAGATTTTTACAGGCGAAGATAAAAGACTTGCACTCATAATCGGTCCCTGCTCCGCTGATAACGAAGACTCAGTTATTGATTATATTTCACGACTTGCAAAAGTTCAGGAAAAGGTTAATGACAAAATTCTTATTATTCCGAGAATTTACACAAACAAACCCCGCACAACAGGTGACGGCTACAAAGGCATGGTACATCAGCCAAATCCCGAAAAGGATTCTGATATGCTTGAAGGCATTATTGCAATCCGCCGTCTTCACACAAGAGCAATTGCAGAAACAGGTTTTATCTGCGCTGACGAAATGCTTTACCCGGACAATCACAGATATCTCAACGACTTGCTCGGATATGTTGCAGTCGGTGCCCGTTCTGTTGAAAATCAGGAACACAGACTTACTTCAAGCGGAATGACTACTCCCGTCGGAATGAAGAACCCCACAAGCGGTGATATTTCCGTTATGCTCAACTCAATAACTGCCGCACAGCATTCACATACTTTCATTTACAGAGGCTGGGAAGTTGTTACAAGCGGAAATGACCTTGCCCACGCTATTCTCAGAGGCTCTGTTGATAAGCACGGCAAAACCCACCCAAACTATCATTACGAAGACCTTATTAATCTTCACGATGCATATGCCGCCTGCAATCTTCAGAATATGGGAGTTATTGTCGATACCAACCATTCAAACTCGGGCAAAAAGTATCTTGAACAAATCAGAATTGCCAAAGAAGTTCTTCATTCATGTCGTCATTCAAGTGATATCAATTCAATGGTTAAGGGCTTTATGATTGAAAGCTACATTGAAGACGGTGCACAAAAAATCGGTGAAGGCATTTACGGCAAGTCAATCACAGACCCCTGCCTCGGCTGGAAAAAGACAGAAAGACTTATTTTTGATATTGCAGATCTGACATAACCATACAATTGATTACCCCCCTGCTGAAATTTAAATCAGCAGGGGGCTTTTCCATATAAAGGGGTGTGGCCAACACCTTACGGTGTCGGCCACAGAGGGGGGATATAATATAAAGATGTTGTCAAAAGATTTCGATGAAGCTTAGCTTCGCGTTCATATTATCATAAAAGCAATATGCTGTCGACATTTTTCTTAATACCAGAGCCAACCGAAGAGAAGGATGATAATAATCCACTGAAGAACAGTATAGCTTACTGAGAATTCACAAGAAGCTTCGGAGATAACATCACCTTTTGCATTTGTAACAGTGCATGTAACTGTAGCATCACCTGTGCCTGAAGCGTAAACATTGCCGTTTTCATCAACAGTAACAACGCTCTCATTTGATGACTTCCATGTTACATTTGAGCCTTTAGGAGCCTCAGGTGAATAAGTAAGTGTAACGGTATCTTTATAATTCATTGAAACACTTGTTTCACTGAGAATAAAACCTGTTAAATCTTTAATCTGGGGGAAAAGAGCAATTGTGTTGCCTTTTTCACTGATTGAACAGTTAGTCATTGTTACGGTAACGTCACCTGACTTGAACTTTGCACCTGAGGGTTTTGTGAATGTTGCCTTAAAGAAAGAACCTGCTTTGTTATAAGAAGAATCAACAAAGCAACCTGAAACCTTGCCGTTTGCAACGTTAGGCACAGCCATTACATTGCCGCCATTGTTTTTGAAAGCTACAAGAGCATCACCGTTTTCAAGGTTTGTGCATTTGTAACCGCTTTTGGCAACAAACTGAAAATCGAATGCATCGAACTTGCCTGAAACAAGATTGAATGAAACAACAACCTGTGAACTGCTTTCACTTAAAACAGTAATTGAAAAAACGGGGTTTTCGTATGTTGCAGCACTCGTAGCAAAACCACCTACTGCAAACAACATAATTGCACATAAAATGATTGAAATAATTTTTTTAACTGAATTTTTCATTTTTATCCACTCCTTCCCAAAAATGATAATACATAAAACGCTAAAAGTCAACTAATTTTTTTTGGTTACGAAGCATAACCAGCCATTACTTTCGTGGCGTTCGATAATTTCAAAGCCGTATTTTTCAAAAGCAGAAATAACATCCTGTTCTCTGACATCAATGATGCCCGAAGTTATGAATACAGCATCATCCTCCATAAACGCACCAACGTCTTTACAGAACATAATAATTACATCAGCAACAATATTTGCAACAACAACATTGAATTTGCCGCTGACTTTATCAGTGAGATTACCCTCATAAGCCGTGTACTTAGATGAGTCAAATCCGTTTAGCTCTGCATTCTCCCAGGCTTTTTTAACGGCAAGCGGATCAATGTCAACACCAACTGCCTTTTTAGCACCGAGAAGAAGACCGGCAACACCAAGAATACCGCTTCCGCAACCAACGTCAAGAAGTGTGGTTTCACCGTCAACATAATTTTCGAGAGTTTCAAGGCAGAGCTTGGTTGTATCGTGACCACCGCTACCAAAAGCAAGACCGGGCTCAATATCAAGCACAACTCTGTCACCGGGATCGAATTCATCATCCCACACAGGGTGAATCATAATTTTTTTGCCAACGGGTAAGGATCTGAAATAATCCTTCCAGTTATTTTCCCAATCCTGATTTCTGCAAACTGAAACATCAATTTCGTTTTCGATACCTTCAGCAGTATATCTTTCTGTCAAAAAAGCAACTGCTTCAGTGGGATTTTCGTGAGGAGGAAGATAAACATGAACAAACGCCTTGTTGCGGTCTTTTTGCAAAAGTTCCTCATCAATGAGGTCGATTTTTGCAATTTCCCATGCTGCTTCTTCAAGGTCACTGTAATCCTCAATATAAATTCCGTAAGGAACAACCATCTGGGCAATGTCCCCTGCTTTGTCAACATCGGCAGATTTTACGCCGATTTTAATTTCAAACCAATCCATAATAACTTCCTCTTAATATTTGTTATGAACATCCTCTGCAAAGCAGAGCAAATCTTTAATTTCAAGCACAGTACCGTCATCAAGAACAGCCTTGCCGTTCATCTTACCAAACACCTGATGCTGATCTGTAATGATAAATTTAACATCGATCTTGGCACAGCGGTCAATAATAGGTTCAAATGTCATTTCAAAACGGCCGTCAGACGAAGTGAATGTCCACGGGTCAGTGTAGCTTGTTGAAGGAATGTTGAAGGTTACATCATCAAGCTTATGGCACTTTCCATCATAAAAAAGCATATTTTCACTTGCGGCCGTGGTATCACCGAAGCCGTATCCAATGTTGAAGCCAAAAGGCTTACCATTAACCATAGCATTTCCCGAGCCCCAAAACCAGTTATTGTCATATGTCCAGACTCCTCTGCCCCAGTCAAGAGTACCGAAATCGGTTGCAGGGTTAAAAACATACTCTTTGCCGTCAAACTTAACCTTGCCAGAAGCAGGCATACAGTTGATTTTCTGGTTATAATAAAAGGCCGTTTTCTTTTCCTTCCATGGTGTTGCGATAACCATTGTATCCATTTCAGGCTGTTTGAGAGTGATATCACACTCAAAGGGCTTACCGTCCTTGAAATTTTCAAATCGACACACAATTCTGCGTTCACCGTCATTTTTCAAAAATTTGATGTGTAAACGCTTGTCGGTATATATAACATTACCTTTATCAGAGGTTGACGGCATATTTGTTTTGCCCATTGGGAACGGAGTGATAATTGTTTCGGTATGTTCACAAGGCACTTTGAAATCAAGAAGCGAAACCGAATGAAGGCCGAGATAACCAACATCCGAAACAGTAAACGCAACACCAAACTGATTTTCTTCTGAAATTACAAGGTAATAGTCCCACTCCTTGATACGGAATTTGGGAGCCTTGATATCATTTCGGTTGTAAATCTGCAGAAGCTGCTTTGACCAGCCGGGCTCGCGTAAGCTGCCGTCATCTTTTAACAAAGGCTGAATATTTGTTACTTCGTGATTTCTCATAATCATTCTCCTTTAAAATAATTCGGCTTGGGGTTTAACCTCTCTTAATCCGTGATTGTAGAGCTTTCTGTTTTCGAGCGCCCACTGTCTTGGAGTAAACTCCCCTGCCTGCACCTCGCTTACAGCCTGAGTCACCTCATAAATTCTCGCATCAAGCAAGTCAAGCTGAGAAAGAATCTCGGCTTCAAGGAACATCGGTCTCATTGCCGCACCAAACTCCGGCTCACCGTGGTGAGAAATAACCATATGCTCAATAAGCATAAGAAGATCGGGGTTGATACCAAGCTCTCGTCCGCGGATTTCAATATCCATAGCACCTCTTACAAGGTGACCTACCAATGAGCCCTCAACACTATAGCCTGAAACAATACCTGTTTCAGAAAGGTCAAATTCACGGATTTTGGCAACATCATGAAGAATAACTCCGCTGAAAAGAAGTTCACTGTCAATGCTGGGGTAAATTCTGCTCACACTCTGGGCAAGGCGAAGAACAGAAAGAGTGTGATACATAAGACCACCTCTGATTGCGTGATGAAGCCTGAATGCGGCAGGACAAAGAGAAAGCTGAGCTTTGTTTTCTAAAAGAATTGTTGTCACGAGGAGCTTCAATTCTTCGTTTTCAAAGCTATCTGCCACTTCAAAAACAGCATCAAAAAGAGTTTCACCACTGTATTCGGCTGAGGGCACAAAATCCTCAACCCTTACATCATCAGCTTCCACAGCAGGGCGGATACGGTCAACTCTCAGCTGAGGCATATCGTTAAACACCGATTCTGAGCCTCTGACCTTAACTATGGAATTAACCTTTATATCACTGTGGAGTTCTTCTTTATAATCCCAAAGCTTTGCGTTGATTTCACCAGAGCTGTCGGTGAGCATCATATCAAGGTAAGAAAGACCCTTTGCGGTTTTCTTGACCTCAAGAGTTTTAACAAGACAAAAGCCCTCAACGGTTCCGTTATTATTGACAGATTTAAAATTCATTTCCTGCCTCCTAAAGTTATTACAAATTTATTATAACAAAGATATGCATATATTGCAATTATTATTTAACCCACAGCTACCGATTCATCGCGATTTTTTCTGAACTGAGTGGGTGTACAGTCAAATCTGCGGATAAAAACCTTTGAAAAATAATTCTGGTCTGAAAATCCGCACTCAACGGAAATATTTTTGATGCTTTCATTGGTTTTGAGAAGCATCTGCTCTGCCTTTTCAAGACGGCAGTGATTTATATATTCTCCGATTGTGATGCCGTATCTGTCTTTAAAAGTATTCATCAGAGTTGTACGGCTGCAGCCGAAGATTTCACACATCAGATCTACGGTAAGCTTCTTATCAAAGTTGTTGCTGATATACTTGCGTATTCCGGATGCCAGGTCCTTGGATTTTGGTGCCATACGGTTGGTCTGAGTCATATATTCAGCAATAAGCTGAAGAATGTTGACATAGCTGTCAAGCTCATCCTGTTTTACAACAGGGATATTTTTAACAGCTATCTTCAGCTGAGATTGATTCTCAAAAAGCTGCTCGGATTTTTTGAGAATGTTATCCTCACTCGACGGCTTACTGTCGGTAATCTGCCCCATGATAACATACCCTGAAAGGATTCCGTAATTATAAATCGGTGCAACAATTTCAATAAGGCCGCAATGGCATTTATAGGAGTATGCCTCCCCCGTTTTGCGCACAGTTTCAAATGCCTTAAGGTCAGCGTCAACACAACGCTTACGGCTTTGAGGGGTGCGTTGAACCTTTTGGCAAAAATCTGACAGATTTTCGGGGTAGCTTGCAATTTCATTGTAGTCGAGATCATGCAATGAAATTCTGGCACCTGTCACTTTGTGAAAATCTTTTAAAATTTCAATTGTATTAAGCTTTGTGTCCATAAACATCACTTCGTAAAATTTGTACTATTTTACTAATCATTATACATATTTCTATTGAAAAATCAAGGTTTAAATTGTATTATAATATCAGCAAATTCCTACAGGCGGTGATTATATGAAATACACAATCGGTGTTGACATCGGCGGAACAAACATTGTTGTGGGCATTATTGACGAAAGCTACAATGTCGTTACCAAAGACTCATTTAAAACCAATGCACCGAGAAGTGCAGAAGAAATCTGCGATGACATCATTTTTTCATACAAAAAAATAGCTCTCCGGGCCGGAATCAACCCCGATGAGCTGACCGAAATCGGCATTGCCTGCCCCGGTATCATCAAAAACGGAGTTGTTGTTTCTGCCACAAATCTCAGATTTACAGACACTCCGCTGAAAAATATAATGGAAGAAAAATCAGGTCTGCACTGTGAGGTTTGCAATGATGCCAATGCCGTTGCAATGGCAGAATATATCGTTGCAGACGATGATAACATTCACTCACTCGTTGCGGTTACAATCGGCACAGGTATCGGTGGCGGAATTGTTATTGACGGAAAGATAATAGACGGCTTCAACGGTGCAGGTGCAGAGCTTGGGCACATCACCGTTGAAAAAGACGGGAAACCCTGTCCTTGCGGAAGCAAAGGCTGTCTTGAAACATATTGTTCAGCAAGTGCTCTTGTTAAAGAAACAAAAAAAGCTATGATAGACCATCCCGACAGCAAGCTGTGGGAGGTATGCAACGATATAAACGCTGTTGACGGAAAGACAGTTTTCAGAGCATCAGAGCTTGGTGACAAGGTTTCACTTCAAGTGCTAGATACCTTCCTCAATTACCTCAGCATCGGCGTTATCAATATGATTACCCTGCTCCAGCCCGAAGTTCTTGTTATCGGCGGCGGTATGTCTAAAGAAAAAGACGCTCTTATTGAGCCGCTTAAAAAGCTTGTTGTTGAAAACAGTCTTACCAAAAATCTTACAGATAAAACCACAATCAAAACCGCTGTTCTTTTTAACGATGCGGGTCTTGTTGGTGCGGCGGCATATCTGAGAAGCAAGTGACGGTGATATTATGATTATCAAAAACGCTTTACTAAAAGACGGAATATCTGACATCAAAATTAAAAACGGCATAATTGCTGACATCGGCACGTTTGATACCGAGGGTGATATTGACGCAAAAGGCAAGCGCGTAATCCCCGGAATGATAGATACTCACATCCACGGCTTTATGGGTGTGGACACCGCTGACGGCAGGTTGGGTGAAATTGCACACAATCTTGCACTTTGCGGAACAACATCATTTTTGCCCACAACAATGACCGACAGCGTAGAAAACCTGATTAAAACCACTAATCAGCCTTTGCCCGAAAAAGGAGCCAATGTTATCGGCTATCATCTTGAAGGCCCTTACATTTCCCCTACTAAAAAAGGTGCACAGAACGAAGCATATATAAAAGCTCCCGATTTGGAAGAATTCGGGCAGTTCAATAATGTGGCTAACATCAGCCTTGCACCTGAAATTGACGGTGCAGAGGAGTTTATTAAAAATTGCGGATGCAAGGTTTCAATCGGTCATACAGCTTGCAACTGTGAAACTGCAATCAAAGCTATTGACGCAGGTGCAGATTGTCTGACCCACACCTTCAACGCCATGCCTCCCCTGCTTCATCGTGACCCCGGCCCAATAGGCGCTGCGGCAGAAAAAGGCATTTACACAGAGCTTATCTGCGACGGCAGACACGTTGCAAAAGCCGCAGTCCTTGCCCTTTATAAAATGATGGGCAGCGACAGGCTTGTCCTCATCAGTGATGCCATCCGCCCCGCAGGACTTCCTAACGGAAAATACGACTCAGGCGGACTTACCGTTATTATGAACAACGGCACTCTCACCCTTGAAGACGGTACCCTCGCAGGCGGCTCACAGCCGTTGCTTCAATGTGTTAAAACAGCTGTCAGCTTCGGTATTGACTTTTATGAAGCGGTTAAAATGGCAAGCGAAACTCCTGCAAGACGTTTCGGACTTAACAAAGGTAAAATCGAAAAAGGTTATGATGCTGACCTTGTAATTATCAACGATGATTTCAGCGTATCTGATGTAATCATAAATGGAGAACTTTATAAATAAACGATACCCCAAACCACTGAGGTTTGGGGTAATTTTTATCTCTCATCAAGTGATTTATATTCTTTTCTTTCAGCAACTGCTTTGTATGCTGGGCGGATGATTTTGTTGCCGTTTATCAATTCTTCAAGGCGGTGAGCAGACCAACCGGCAATTCTTGCAATGGCAAAAATTGGTGTATAAAGCTCCTGAGGAAGACCGAGCATCTGATAAACAAATCCGCTGTAGAAGTCAACATTTGCGCTGACACCCTTATACATATTTCTGTGCTTTGCAATAACCTGAGGAGCAAGCTCTTCAACAGCCTTATAAAGCTCAAACTCGTTACTTCTGCCCTTTTCTGCGGCAAGGCGCTTTACGTAACCTCTGAAAATAGTTGCTCTCGGGTCAGAAATTGAATAAATCGCGTGACCGATACCGTAAACAAGACCCGACTTATCAAAAGCCTGCTTTGAAACAATTTTATCAAGATAATCAGCAATCTGCTCACGGTCGCTCCAGTCAGCAACATTTTCTTTAATATTATCAAACATACTGCAAACCTTGATGTTTGCGCCACCGTGCTTGGGGCCTTTAAGTGAACCGAGAGCCGCCGCAATGGCTGAATAAGTATCGGTGCCCGATGAGGTTACAACATGGGTTGTGAACGAAGAGTTGTTACCGCCACCGTGCTCAGCGTGAAGCACAAGGGCAATATCAAGAATTTCGGCTTCCAGAGGGGTAAACTGACCATCTTCACGAAGCATATAAAGAATGTTCTCTGCGGTGGAATACTCGCTCTTTGGCGCGTGGATAAAGAATGAACAGCTATCCTTACGATAGTAATCATAGGCACGGTAGCTGTAAACTGCGAGCTGAGGGAACAATGCAATCAACTGCAGGCACTGACGCATAACGTTGTTGATGCTTGTGTCATCGGGGTTGTTATCATAAGAGTAAAGCGCAAGCACGCTTCTTGCAAGACCGTTCATAACATCCGACGAGGGAGATTTCATAATGAAGTCACGGATAAATGAAGTGGGAAGTGAACGATAATCAGAAAGGATAGCCTTAAATTCTTCAAGCTCCTCTTTATTGGGAAGCTTACCGAAAAGGAGGATATACGTTGTTTCTTCAAAGCCAAAACGACCGTCCTTGAGAAAATCGCCAATCAGATCATGAACATTGTAACCACGGTAATAAAGCTCACCGTCGCAAAGCACCTCTTCACCGTCAACAACCTTGCGGGAAAGAACCTCGGAGATCTCGGTAAGTCCTGTAAGAACGCCCCTGCCGTTGATATCGCGCAGACCGCGGTTAACCTTATGTTCAGCATAAAGTGAGGGTTCAATAACATTCTCTTCATATAATAAATCGCCAAGCTTACTCAGAGCCGGTGTAATTTCAGAAAAATCTCTTTTCTTATTCATAACTATTCTCCTTTCGAGAATTTATTTATTCGTTGCATTTAATTTACCACAAAAGGGAAATTTTATCAATAATCGGGACAATAATTTAACAAATTCTTAATAATAAACAAAAAAGCCACGTTTCCGTGGCTTGGTGAAGACGAGTGGGCTCGAACCACCGACCCCCTGCATGTCAAGCTAAAGTATTTGTAAAAAAACTTTAAATATCAACAGATTTCTATTTTCCGACTTGCATACTGACTTGCACCATTTACTACAAAACAAAAACTACGATGAATTTAATTGATTTACAATCACACAAAGATACTAACAAAATTGTTTATGCTTGTCAATAACATCTTTCAACTCCCCTCACATTTGTCAGATGAGGGATTAGTCGGAGTTATTCCCGGTTTTGCGTATAGGCATACAGAATTTCGATAAACTCTGATGGTGTGGGTGATTTGGGGAGCGGGTAGCCTGCCATATTCCCAAGCGATTGGGATTTTGGGTAAAAAACTCGGGAGAGGTCGTTTGACCCCTCCCATACAAAAGCAAATGAGCTTTTTGTTAATCAAAACAAAAGCACCCTGCAAACAGCAACTACACTGTCCGCAAAGTGCTTATTTTTCTACTACATCGAAATCTTCAGGAGAAAAAAGATAATCCTCTTGTGTATCATCCATTATTCTGTACCATCCACGCTCAACAGAAATAACATCATAAGTTTTTCCATTCGTCAATGATATGTCACTTTTCCCCTTATACTTAACTTTCATCATAAAATCGCTTCACTTTCATTTCAAAAATCTCTCCATTGGCTTCATACCAATGAACTTCTGCTTTAACCGGTTTATTGTTGTGAATAACATAGGCTTTACCGCTAACTTTAGACCATTCATCAGCTGGTATTCCATAAGTAGCTTCTAATCGAAATCTGTCTCTTATTTCCTTTCGTGTTCCTTTTCCAGCAAAAGCTATACCTTCGATTTTTTGTCCTTCTGCAAGCTTAGTGTGTTGTCTGCTTTCCGGCATTTTAACAGGATAGTTTTTAGCTGCTGCCCCAAGACTTCTGCCAACTTCAAAGGATATTATTTTATCACTTTGAGAAGATTTGTCAAGTATTTTTTCTTGTTTTTCTCCCAACTCATCCAGCTTTGCTTGATAAAAAGAAACTTTTTCTTCATCCAAAGAACCTGCAACAAGCCTTCGATACTTCTGCATCAACAATTCAAGCTGTGCCTGCTTCGCTCTTTCGTCCTCTTCCTCTGCCCGGTCCTCGCTTTGTGCTTCTTCCTCAAGCTCGGGGGTGTATTCAAAATCATCAAGCTCGGGGTAATGAGTTGAGCTTCCGTGTCGGCAGTTGGGATGAAACAAGCCTGCGCTCATCGCCTGAGATAAAAGCATATAATCGCCGTCAGAGGGCTTTCCGCCCGAATAAACATCATCAATAAGGATTTTACCTTCAAAGGGTCTGCAAAGCTCACAGGCGGTGTTGTGGCGGGTTATTTTGATGAAAGGAATGCCCTCCTCCTGTCGGCGTGAGCCTTCACCGATAAGATATGCTCTCTGACTTGCCGTTCTGACCGCCATCTGAGCATAGCTTGCTATGTTGACACGCTTGCCGTCCCTGTATTCAATGCAGTTTATTCCTCTTGAGAGAAAATCTCTTGTTGCCATATCAACGGCTTGTTTTGCCGTCTTGGCACCGTTGGCGGCAAAGAATGAGGCCTTGAAGATGACATTTCGGTATGTATCGTTAACCATGCTATCTAATTTTCGACTTGCATTTTGACTTGCAGATTTTTCGGAAAACAACGGAAAAATCGGCACTGTACAAACAAATATATAAATAATAAAAAAGCCTGAAAACCGCGTAAAGTCAACGATTCTCAGGCTTTTTTATATGGTGAAGACGAGTGGGCTCGAACCACCGACCCCCTGCATGTCAAGCAGGTACTCTAACCAACTGAGCT
Organism: Acutalibacteraceae bacterium; assembly: GCA_045633685.1. Lineage (GTDB taxonomy): Bacteria > Bacillota > Clostridia > Oscillospirales > Acutalibacteraceae > CAG-488. The sequence continues at coordinate 13,557 of JAZQYU010000025.1, forward strand.
ACGCCTTCGTACAAGGTATTATTATACACAAATACAGCTTAAAGTCAAGATGAATTTAAAAATAAATGTGGGAGAGCAACAGCTCCCCCATTTAAAATCATTTATTAAAAACAAGCTTATAAAGTGTCGGGTCAACATTGAATTCTTTAATTGCAGTTTCAATTTCTGTCAAGGCTTTTTCCTTGGATTTTTTGTTTTCCGTCTGCTTTTTAACAGCGCGGATGAGGATATTTTTGGGTGTGTGAGCAAGGTCAATAAACTCCATAATCTGAGTTTTATAACCACAATATTCAAGGATATTTCCGCGGATTGAATCCGTAAGCAATGCAGCAAAACGTTCCTGAATAATTCCGTAACGATTGAGAATTGAAAGAGTTTCAGCTTTCAGCTGCTTATTCAGCTCGTGCTGACAGCAAGGCACGGAAAAGATCATTTTTGCGCCCCAATTGATAGCATTGTAAAGGGCAAAATCCGTTGCTGTGTCGCAGGCGTGGAGAGTGATAACCATATCAACATCAAAGGGACAGTTGTAGCCGTTTATGTCACCAAGCTCAAAACGAAGATTTTTATAACCGTATTTCCGGGCAGCTTTGTTGCACTTTTCTATAACATCCTTCTTCAGGTCAAGACCGATAATGGTTGCATCAATATTCTTAACCTCGGTAAGATAGTAATAGACGATAAAGGTAAGGTATGACTTACCGCAGCCAAAGTCTATGATATTGAGCTTCTTGTAATTATGCTGACGGATTGAGTCGTCAATAATTTCGATAAAACGGTTTATCTGCTTATATTTGTCGTACATAGACTGCACTACCCTACCGTCCTGAGTAAAAACACCCATATCCACAAGAGGGGCAATAACATTACCTTCAGGAAGAAGATACTGCTTCTGACGGTTATGGTCATTTACAGTAGCAACGCTTTCCCCTGCCAAGGCTTTTTCTTTAACAGAAAGCTTGCCCTTGGGAGATATTTTGACCTGAAACTCCTTACCCTGTCCGCGGGCAAAAATCTGCTGAAAGCCATCACAAAGTTCGGCACAACGCGATGCCACTGCATCAAACTGCACGTTTTCGTGAAAAACCTGTTTGTCGGTGAATTTTGCGATCTGATAGAACTTGGGCATACGGCTGACAGTAATTTTTTTGTATTCGCTGTCTTTAGTCAAAGGCTGACTGATAACCAGCTTTGACACTTCATTTTCAAATATATTATTAAAACATTTTATTATTTCAGACATAACTTCCTCCGAAATTAAACTATATAGAGTATATCAATCCTTAAAATAAAAGTCAACAAAACAAAATCTTAAACATATCAAAATATTTCACTTATTCACTTTTCACTATTACTTCTTACTTAGCCAAAATCGTCCCGAAATTAGTGAATGGTGAATAGTGAATAAGTAATAAGTAAAAATCGACAATCTTCTATCGAAAATTGCCGATTTTTGGCTGGGATGGCTGGATTCGAACCAGCGGATGAGGGAGTCAAAGTCCCTTGCCTTACCCCTTGGCGACACCCCAATGTTCAATTTTGATTATAAAAAAGGCGGCAGTCACTAAGACTTCCGCCGTTTTATTTAATGGGGTGGATAATCGGGCTCGAACCGACGACCTCCAGAGCCACAATCTGGCGCTCTAGCCAACTGAGCTATATCCACCATATGGCGCGCTTGAAGGGACTCGAACCCCTGGCCTACTGCTTAGAAGGCAGTTGCTCTATCCAGCTGAGCTACAAGCGCACTTATTTAAATGGAGCGGGTGATGGGAGTCGAACCCACACAACCAGCTTGGAAGGCTGGAATTCTACCGCTAAACTACACCCGCGTCTTGACGACTACGATATAATATCACAACTGAAGTTAAATGTCAACACATATTTTAACTTTTATTTAAAAATTTAAGGCTGTGAGTTTCCCCACAGCCTAAGATTATTTGATTGAAAGTTCACCGTCTTCAACTTCGATCTTAACAGACATAAGAGGTGTATCGATGCTGTCGATAATCAAAGCGGCAATTTTATCTTCCACATTTCTGCGAATATAATTTCTCAGGTCTCTGGCTCCGCGTTTGCCACCCACACTCTTTGAAGCAATGAGCTTAACTGCTTCATCGGTGTAACTGAATTCAATACCCTTGTCACCAAGGGGCTCTTTGAGTTCATCAAGCATAAGAACAGCAATTTTGCAGAAATCATCTTCACCGAGAGGTGTGAACACAACAACCTCGTCTACCCTTCCGATAAACTCGGGGCGCAGGAATTCACGAAGAGCCTTCATTGCCTTTTCACTTGATGCAACGGCGGCGGTTTTGCCGAAACCAAGGGCTGAATCCCCTCTTTCGCTGCCAGCGTTGGAGGTCATAACAATTACCGTGTTATCAAAAGCAACCGTTCTGCCCTGAGCATCGGTTATTTTGCCTTCATCAAGAATCTGAAGAAGAATGTTCATAACGTCGGGATGTGCCTTTTCAATTTCGTCAAAAAGGATAACACTGTATGGCTTTCTGCGCACCTTTTCGGTGAGCTGACCTGCTTCATCATAGCCAACATAACCGGGAGGTGAACCGATAATTCTTGAAACGCTGTGCTTTTCCATAAACTCGGACATATCAAGGCGAATCAAGGTTTCGGGAGTATCAAAAAGCTCATTGGCAAGCTGTTTTACAAGCTCAGTTTTACCCACACCTGTAGGTCCCACAAAAATGAAGGATGCAGGACGCTTACGAGGGCTGATATTAACCCTGCCTCTGCGGATAGCGGCAGATACCATATCAACGGCTTCATCCTGACCGATAACCTTGCTCTTGAGCTTTTTATCCAGGTCAGCAAGGCGTCTTAAATCGCTTTCAACAATCTTCTGAGCAGGAATGCCTGTCCAGAGCTGAATAACCCGGGCGAGGTCATCTTCTGTTACGGCAACGTCCTTAATAAGCTCCTGAAGCTCATCACACTTGTTCTGAGCAACGATAATATCACCCTTGACTTTTGCAATAGCTTCATAATCTATTATTTCAGTTTCTTCCATAAGCTCCTGCTGTTTCACCTTAAGTGCGGCAATTTCACGTTCAAGAAGCTCGTGGTCGCTGATATTTTTATTACGAAGGTTTGCACATGTGCAGGCTTCGTCAAGAAGGTCAATTGCCTTGTCGGGCAAAAATCTGTCGTTGATAAAGCGTTCCGAAAGGGTTACTGCCTTGCAGACAATACTGTCACTTATTTTGACTCTGTGATAATTTTCGTAATAATCCTTAATGCCCTTGAGCATCTGACAGGTGTCTTCAATAGATGGCTCTTCAACTTTAACCGACTGCATTCTTCTTTCGAGAGCAGCATCCTTTTCAATATACTTACGATATTCATTGAAGGTGGTAGCACCGATAATCTGCACCTCACCTCTTGAAAGAGCAGGTTTGAGAATATTGGCAGCATTCATTGAACCCTCTGCGTCGCCGCCGGTGCCAACAAGATTGTGCACCTCATCAATGAAAAGAATGATGTTTCCGTCTGCCTTGACTTCTTCAACAAGCCCTTTAACTCTGCCTTCAAACTGACCGCGGAACTGCGTGCCGGCAACAAGAGAAGTGAGGTCGAGAAGATGAATTTCCTTGCTTGCAAGCTTTGCAGGAACATCACCGTTGGCAATTTTTATTGCAAGACCCTCTGCAATAGCAGTTTTACCTACACCGGGCTCACCGATGAGGCAGGGGTTATTCTTACTGCGGCGGCAAAGAATCTGGATTGTTCTGTAAATCTCGTTATCTCTGCCGATTATTCTGTCAAGCTTGCCTTCCTTGGCACGCTGAGTGAGGTTTGTGCAATAAAGAGGAAGGAACTTTCTTTTTTTATTGTTCTTTTCACCTTTATTTTTAGACTTTTTGTCTTTTTTGTCGTTCTGATTATCCTCTTCGTCATCGTCGTTGACTTCATCAGTCTGGGGCTTATTGCCCATCATACTCTGCATAAAGGGAAATGTAGGAACTCCGCCGGGTTCAAACCCTTCACCGTTGTCACCCATTCCCATCATGGCACCAAACTGCTCACTCATTGCATCAACATCATCCTCGGTGATACCCATATTTTCCATCATCTGTTTGATAGGACCTGTGGATTCCATTGCGCATTTGAGGCAAAGACCTTCGGAATCGGATTTTTTATCACCGTCCATTTTAGTCATAAATATAACTGCGGGACGAATTTTGCACTTACTGCATAAGACCTGTTTCATATTTGCTCCTAATTATTTTTTATCTTTGATTTTATCAGCTACCTGCTTGAACACTGAAGGAAGATAGCTCAAAAATGCCATCACGGTCAACACAGCCGATGCCGCCACAAGCACAATAAGTGCCTTTTCGGGAAGCACCCAATACTGACAAAGCACACCGACCTCGGGGCCGAACATAACTATAAAAATCATAACCAGATAAAACACCATTGTTGCTGCCTTGCCGACAAACTCTGCGGCCACGGGACGAAGACCAACAAGAATCATAAGACCGCCGAAAACAACCATAACTAATTCTTTGATTACAAAAACAAGGAATACCCAGCTGAAGGTATTGATAAGTTCAACTGTGCTGTTGCGGAACTCAAGATAAAACACAACAGAAAGAGTAATCTGAGTGAGCTTATCGGCAACGGGATCAAGAAGCTTACCAAGGTCGGACACCTGGTTAAGCTTGCGTGCCAGCTTGCCGTCAAAGAAATCGGTGCTGCCGGACAAAACAAGAACAATGAGAGCTGTTATCTCATGATCGTTGTAGAAAAGAACTGCAAATACAGGGATGAGCGCAATTCTTATGTAGGACAGCCAGTTCGGAATTGTGTTCCAGTCTTTGAGAATTGTTTTAATCTGATTCATGATTATCCTCCTTATTTATCAAATAAGCTTTTTAATTTCAGGAAAAATAACGTCAACAATCTGAGCGTCAATTTCCATAACTTTTGAATTACTTACGGCATTGACAATCGGTTCATAGCCCGTCATTGCAACAAGGTCAATCACAAGGCAGATTCCTGTTACAAGCAGGAAGCCACACAATATGCCAATTAAAAGACCTAAAGCCTTATTTGCGGTTTTAATCAGCGGAAGCTTGAAGAATCGGTCAATCAGGCTGATTAAGAATTTGATTAAAATTGAAGCACCTATAAACAATGCCACAAGAGACACCATTCTCGCCTTTTGTTCAGGGAATGTGTCGCCGTCAAAGAAAGATGTGTTATCAAGAAGAAACTGCGCTACATCACTGTAATAAATTTTTGTTATAACACCTGCTGCAAAGAAAGAGAAAAACTCAAGAATTGAGCGGGCAAAGCCTTTGCGATAATAATAACCCACACAAAGGATAAATATCAAGCATAAAACTATGTCTATTATGTAAATTTTTAAAATATCCAAACTCTGTCCTCCCTAAAATTTCATACAAATTATCTCAACCGGGGTTATGATATAAACCCTTTTATTTGAAACAATCACATCACTTGCAGAAACATCTGCGCTCATTTCGGCTTTGACTTCGCCTTTTTTGTTATAAACCATTACCTTGCTGTCAGTCAGAACCGCCATATAACGCTCGTTAACTGAAACAGCCTTGGCAGAAGAGCCGACATCAACTGTGTAAGCCTTTTTATCACCGTCAAAAACATCCACAACAACGCTTGAATCACTGCCGTATTTCAGGGTTGAAATTGCAGTATAACGGTCATCGATATGACTGATATCGTGAAGTGTGTTTGACTCAAAATCAGTTTCAGCTTCTTTAGTGCTGTTGTCGGTGATATAAGCTCTGCTTTTGTCTGTGATAACCTCAATATCGTGAGATTTGACATATCTTACACTCACAACAACGCTACGGTTGAAATCAAAGCAGGAAATATATTCCTCAGAATCAAACCTGAAAACATAAACCTTTGAATCAGTTTCCGCATTGGTGGATTTTATCGTGCCCACAACAGCAAACTTACCGTCAGAAGAAAGGTCAATGCAGGTAACAAGCTCGTCGGCAAAATTCCATTTGAAAATCTCTTCTCCTGATTTGTTGAAGGCAGTGAAAACGGTTTGATTGTTGGAGCTGATTGAAGAAACCGCATAATTTCCTTTTGTTCCTATAGCACCGCAGGTTATTTTGTTGTTAAGCTTCATTTCGGAAACAACCTTGGATGTGTTCTGAATTCTCAGCTTGCCCGAATCGGTATCATAGACAATTGCTTTTCCGTTTTTATAATCAACCATAGGAGCGCCGTAGTCGATGGATTCCGTTGAAAGCTCTTTGGCAGATGAGCTTAGAAGAAGCGTTCTGTCATCCGCAAAGGTAAAAAGCTTATCGGAGAATATAAAGGCTTTTTTAACGCCTGTTCCTTCAACGGAATAGGGATATCCGTCACCCGCACCGAGGTTTGAAATTGAAATTTTGATGTTTTCAACAACACTTGTAAGGGTTATGCCTCCAAGCATTCTTGCGGCAAAGAAAATAAGGGTTATCGCTATAAAAACAACCAAAGCAATTTTGAGCATCATAGAAACGCCCGGCTTCAGTTTTGTTGTTTTTTTCTTTTCAGCCATAACTTCACCCCTGATAAAAAACTTTGTTAAGATACAAGCCGTGAGCAGGAGCTGTTCTGCCTGCTTTTTCACGTTCAAGAGAGTTTAATATTTCTCCTATGCTGTCAGCGGGTATTTTGCCTTCCGCCACTTCAAGAAGTGTGCCAACCATAATTCGCACCATATTATATAAAAATCCGTCAGCCTTAACAGTGAAACAGACTTCTTCACCGTCACGAGTTACTTTTGCATATTCAACGGTTCTGACAAAATCATCAACCGTTGCCTTTGAAGCGCAGAATGCTGAAAAATCGTGCTTACCAACAAAGCCTTGAGCCGCACTATTAAGCAAATCAACATCAAGAGGCTTTTTGTAATGAAGGTATCTGTCCTGCAAAAAAGGGTTGCGCTGAGGACTGTTCCAGATTTTATAGACATATTCCTTACCCTTGCAATCGTACCTTGCGTGAAAATCCACAGAAACCTCCACACAATCTTTCACCGCGATATCATCAGGCAAAACGGCATTCATTGCTCCTACAAAGCGGTATGGGTCAATAGAGCTTTCTGTTCTCATATTGAAGCAGAAGTTGTTAGCGTGAACACCTGAATCGGTACGGCTGCAGCCGACAATATTTTCTCTTTTCTGAATAATTTTTTCAACAGCATCCTGCACCGCCTGCTGAACTGTTATACCGTTGGGTTGAACCTGCCAGCCGTGATAGTCTGTGCCATCATATGCTATTGTTACAAGAAAATTTCTCAATTAAATCACCTTTGTGAAATAATGGTTTAGCAAAATAAGACCCGCAATTAAAACTGCAGTTACAAAAAGTGAAACAAAATCAGAGCCCTTAAGCTTCATCTGCTTCATTCTTGTTCTGCCGTCACCACCAACATAGCAGCGACAATCCATAGCATCCGCGAGCTCGTAGGCACGTCTGATTGACGAAACAAAAAGCGGAACGATTATGGGAATAAGGGCTTTTACTTTTTCAACGAGTCCGCCTGAATCAAGGTCTGCTCCCCTGGCCTTCTGTGCGTTTGAAATTCGGTCAATCTCTTCAATAAGAGTAGGAATAAATCTCAAAGCCAACGTCATCATCATAGCAAGGGTGTGAACAGGAATCCTGAATATCTTAAGAGGTGACAAAAGCCTCTCAATTGCATCTGTGAGCATTGTGGGAGTAGTGGTATAAGTCAGTAATGAGCTGATAACCACAAGACATATAATTCTCACAGCCATAAAAACGGCGGTGTATATACCTTTGGAGGTTATGTGGATAAATTTCCATTCAAAAAGTGAAGTTCCGCCTGTTACATAAAAAAGATTAAGTATGCCTGTAAAAACAACTATAATCGCAATAGGCTTTACACTTTTAAGCACCATTTTAAAGGGTACCGACGAAACTGACACGAGAAATGCGGTTATTGCAACCATAAGAAGCAACGAAGGAATGCTTTTGCAAACAAAAATTGCTATTATAAGAGCGAAGGTCAGAACAATTTTCATTCTGGCATCCATTCTGTGAAGAAAAGAATTTCCTAAGAAATACTGACCGATTGTTATATCCTTAATCATTGTGTCCCCTCCTTTTTAAATAATCGGAAAGAACGCTGAAGCCCCGCTCAACGGTATATACATCTTCTTCAAATTCAATGCCTTTGGCTTTGAGAAGATCGAACACCTTTGTTACCTGCGGCACATTGAGGCCAATGGAAGAAAGACGGTCACTTTCAGCATAAACTGTTCTGACATCACCGTACATTTCAACCTTGCCTTTGTTCATCACAATAACCTTATCGGCAACCCGGGCAATATCTTCCATAGAATGAGAAACAAGAATAACAGTACACCCTGTTTCTTTCTGATAATTTTTGACAAGGGATAAAATCACATCTCGTCCCTTGGGGTCAAGTCCTGCAGTAGGCTCGTCAAGAATTAGCACCTTAGGCTCCATAGCCATAACACCTGCAATTGCGGCGCGGCGCTTTTCACCGCCTGAAAGGTCAAAGGGAGACTTTTCCATATGCTCTTTTTTAAGCCCTACATACATTGCCGCTTTAACAACCCTTGAAGTTACTTCATTTTCGGGAAGCTTCATATTTCGGGGGCCAAAAGCAATATCCTTAGCAACAGTTTCTTCAAAAAGCTGATATTCGGGATACTGGAAACAAAGACCAACCTTGAAGCGGGCCTCACGGGTTGCCTTTTTGTCGGAATGAATGTCTTTACCATTAAGATAAATTGTTCCGCTTGTAGGCTTGATAAGACCATTAAGATGCTGAACAAGTGTGCTCTTGCCTGAGCCTGTGTGACCGATAAGACCGATGAAATCACCTTTTTCGATATCAAGGTTCACATTGTCAAGAGCAACCGAACTTGAGGGCGTTCCGGGATTATATTCATAAGTAAGGTTTTTAACAGAAATTACAGCAGCCATCACTTCACCTCCAAAAGAGAGAAGACGGCATCGGCACATTCTTCTTCATCAAGAACATTGAAATCAATGTCAAATCCTGCTTTATTGAGTCTGTATGCAAGCTCGGTTGCCTGAGGAACATCAAGACCAAGAGATTTGATAAGCTCAACATTTGCAAAAACCTCGCGTGGCTCACCGTCGAGGCAGATTTTGCCATCATCCATAACAACAACTCTGTCAGCCTTAACAGCTTCATCCATATAATGAGTGATGAGCACAACTGTGATACCAAGCTCGTCACAAAGCATTTTGATGGTATCCATAACCTCTTTACGACCTCTTGGGTCAAGCATAGCTGTGGGCTCATCCATAACGATACAGTCAGTCTGCATAGCAATGATGCCTGCAATGGCAACACGCTGCTTCTGTCCGCCTGAAAGTCGGTGAGGCTCACGATCCTTGAATTCATACATACCAACAGCTTTGAGGGCGTTATCGACTCTTGAGCGGATTTCTTCGGGAGGTACACCGAGATTTTCGGGACCGAATGCAACATCATCTTCAACAATAGTTGCAACAAGCTGATTATCGGGATTCTGAAAAACCATACCAACCTTACGGCGGATGTCGATAACCCTGCTTTCATCATCAGTGGGAATTCCGTCAACAGTGACACTGCCTGACTGTGGCACAAGAAGAGCGTTCATCATTTTGGCGGCGGTGGATTTTCCGCTGCCGTTATGACCGAGAACGGCAATAAACTGACCGCGGGGAATCTCAAGAGAAAAATCCGTCAGCACGGGAGTTTTAACGCTTTCTTCTTCATCTTCATAAGAAGTGTATGCGAAAGTAACATTATTAAATTTTATGAGAATATCCTTGTTCATAATAATGCCTTTCAAAAAATTTAATCTTTAAGCCACATTGCGGATGCTCCGCAGGGAAGCACCATACCTGTATTAGTAACAGGAAGACCGATTTCATCGCAAGTGAGCTTACCGCCATAGCGTTTTGACACAAGAGAGCCTAAAATATACTCCATAACCGAAGGAGAAAGGCCCGTTGTGTAGGAATTTATGAGCACCATAAGCGGGTCATCCGAAAGAACCTGAGAGCAAATCTCAGCAAAGGAATAAATTTCATCCTCAAGCTTCCAGACCTCACCGCCGGGACCTCTGCCATATGAGGGCGGATCCATAATGATGATGTCATATTTATTTCCGCGGCGGATTTCACGGTTGACAAACTTGATACAGTCGTCAACAATCCACCTTACGGGGGCACCGTCAACACCTGAGGCAACGGCATTTTCCTTTGCCCAGGCAACCATACCCTTTGACGCATCAACGTGCACAACACTAGCTCCCGCCTTGAGAGCGGCAACAGTTGCACCGCCTGTGTAGGCAAAAAGGTTGAGCACCTTAACAGGGCGACCTGCATTTTTTATAAGATTCATCATATAGTCCCAGTTAACTGCCTGTTCGGGGAAAAGACCCGTGTGCTTGAAGCCCATAGGCTTAACATTAAAAGCAAGGTCTTTATAGTTGATTCTCCACGCATCGGGAATTTTTTTGTACTGTTCCCACTTGCCGCCGCCTGTCTGTGAGCGGTGATATCTTGCGTGGGCATTTTTCCACAAAGGGTGATTTTTGGGGGTTTTCCAAATAACCTGAGGGTCAGGCCTTATGAGAATAACATTCCCCCAACGCTCAAGGCGTTCACCGTCTGAGCAATCTATAAGTTCATAATCTGACCAATCCTGAGTATTTCTCATATATTTCCGTCCTATTAAATTAGTCTTTCTTTAACAACCTGAGCAATTTCGTCAGCGAGTATTGTTATCTGCTTTTCGTCCTTACCTTCGAGCATAACTCTTACAAGAGGCTCTGTGCCCGACACACGGACAAGCACTCTGCCTGAATCTCCAAGCTCTTTTTCAGCACTTCTGATGGCATTTTTAATTTCTTCATCGTTCTCATAACGCTTTTTACCCATCTGAGAAACCCTGACGTTGACAAGCACCTGAGGGTAAACTTCCATTTCATCGGCAAGCTCCGAGAGCTTTTTGCCGGTGCGCTTCATAACAGAAAGAAGCTGAATAGCTGTGAGCTGACCGTCACCTGTGGTGGCGTAATCATAGAATATTACGTGACCGGACTGCTCACCGCCGATTTTATGACCGTTTGCACGCATATTTTCAAGAACATATCTGTCGCCGACCTTTGTTTTTTCGCAGTTGATACCGTGCTCTTCACAGAATTTGAAGAAGCCCATGTTACTCATTACCGTAACAACTGCGGTGTTGTTGGTGAGCACCCCGCGATTTTTCATATCAGCGGCACAGATTGCTATAATCTTATCACCATCAACAACTCTGCCTTTTTCGTCAACGGCAAGCATTCTGTCGGCATCACCGTCAAAAGCAAAGCCTACATCACAGCCGTTTTCAACAACCAACTGCTGAAGCCCGTCCATATAGGTTGAGCCGCACTTACGGTTGATATTGACACCGTTAGGCATAGATGAGCGGACATACATGTCGGCGCCAAGGTCTGTAAACAGTTCGTGAGCAGTAACACTTGAAGCACCGTTGGCACAGTCAAGAGCTACTTTATATTCTTCAAAGGTGCAGTCAACTGTGCTTTCAAGGTAGCGAACATAGTCAAAAACAGGCATTTCTGACGTTCTTATTCTGCCCACATCTGCGCCCACCTTGACGGGAGGTACGCTTGCACCGTCGAGAATGATTGCTTCAATTTTCTCTTCAAGCTCATCAGGAAGCTTGAAGCCGTCTTTCTGAAAAATTTTAATTCCGTTATATTCACAAGGGTTATGGGATGCAGTGATCATAACAGCCGCATCGTATTCATACTTTTTAACAAGATATGCAACCGCAGGAGTGGGAAGCACTCCGAGATTCATAACGTCAGCACCAACTGAGCAAAGACCCGCTGTAAGTGCTGAGCAAAGCATATTGGATGAAATTCTCGTGTCCATACCAATCATTACCTTGGGTCGTTTGACATTACCGTCAATGAGCACCATTGCGGCAGCTCTGCCTATCTGCATAGCAAGCTCGCAGGTGAGCTCTGTGTTTGCAATTCCTCTTGCACCGTCTGTTCCGAATAATCTGCCCATAATTACCTCCGAATGTTAATTAAAATAAAATTAAAACAACTGCTGCTGACCGGGCATTTCAAAGCCTAAATGCCTGTAGCCTGCGGGGGTTACACATCTTCCTCTCGGCGTTCTTGAAAGAAAACCGATTTGCATAAGGTAGGGTTCATAAACGTCTTCTATTGTAACGGCTTCTTCACCGATTGCCGCTGCAATGGTTTCAAGACCAACAGGTCCGCCGTTATAATTTTTTATCATACAGGTGAGCATCAGTCTGTCGATTGAGTCAAGGCCGAGCTCATCAATTTCCATTTTTTCAAGTGCCATATTTGCGGTGGCATCGGTAATTATACCGTTGCCAAGCACCTGAGCAAAGTCGCGGGCTCTTTTGAGAAGGCGGTTGGCAATACGCGGTGTACCTCTTGAACGGGAGGCAATCTGCATTGCTCCGAAATCATCCATTTCAACTCCGAGAATACCTGCGCTTCTTTTAACTATTCTTGCAAGCTCTTCATCAGAATAAAGCTCCAAACGAAGAACAACACCGAAACGGTCACGAAGCGGAGCGCTGAGCTGACCCGCTCTTGTTGTGGCACCCACAAGGGTGAAATGAGGAAGGTCGATGCGGATGCTCCTTGCCGAAGGGCCCTGACCGATGATGATATCAAGGGCATTATCTTCCATTGCGGGATAAAGGATTTCTTCAACGATTCTGTTCATACGGTGAATTTCATCGATGAACAATACGTCACCCTCGTTGAGGTTGGTAAGAAGTGCTGCAAGATCCTTTGGTTTTTCAATAGCGGGGCCTGAGGTTAACCTGAAATTAACACCCATTTCGTTGGCAATGATGCCCGCAAGGGTTGTTTTACCAAGACCGGGAGGTCCGTAGAGCAAAACGTGGTCAAGAGATTCACCTCGGTTTTTGGCAGCTTCAATAAAGATCGAAAGATTTTCCTTAACCTTTTCCTGACCTATATAATCACTCAATGAGTGAGGTCGGAGCTGATATTCAATTTCACTATCGTTACCCGAGGAATATTCGGGGGCGACAATTCGATTTTCGTAATCTGTATCCATTATACTGCTCCTTTCTCACTTTTATATCAAAGATTTAAGGGCTAATCTGATAAGCTCTTCCGCGGGTAAAGACGGGTCAAGCTTGCCGATTGCCGAAGCCGCTTCAGTACGGCTGTAACCAAGCATAATAAGAGCTTCAACAGCTTCCGCTCTGTTGCCTCCGGAGGCCTGAGGGGAAGTTGTGTCAACCACATTGACACCGCCCTGAGCAAGACCTGCCGAGAATTTGTCTTTGAGCTCAAGCACAACACGCTGTGCAAGCTTTGGTCCTACACCCTGAGCCTTGGTGATTGACTTGACATCACCCGAAGCAATACAAAGAGCAAGCTTGTCGGGCGAAAGCTGAGAGAGAATTGCAAGACCTGCCTTAGGGCCGACACCTGAAACAGAAATAAGCTGTTTGAAGCAGTCAAGCTCCTGCTGGGTGTAAAAGCCGAACAGATCCATTGCATCTTCGCGGACATTGAGGTGGGTGAAAAGAGTTGCTTCCTCCCCTGTTTTGCCGATTTTTGAAATTGTGTTGATGGTTGTCATGCAACGAAAGGCAATTCCTCCGCATTGAAGCGCAACAGCGGAATCTTCAATTGCAACAACCTTACCTGTGAGGGAGTAAAACATCTTATCAGTCCTTTATCTGTATTTTGAAAGCTTACCCATAAGGGAGCCGCTGGAATGACCGTGGCAGATTGCAAGAGCAAGTGCATCGGCAGTATCATCAGGTTTAGGGATTTTCGACAGCTTCAGAATAAGACGGGTCATTTCCTGCACCTGTTTTTTTTCGGCTCTGCCGTAGCCGACCACACTTTGTTTAACCTGCAAAGGTGTGTATTCAAATGCTTCCACACCGTTTTTCTGAGCCGAAAGCATTATAACTCCCCTTGCCTGAGCAACATCAATAACAGTTTTGGCATTGGTGTTATAAAATAGCTTTTCAACGCTCATAGCCTCAGGCTTTGTCCGGGAAATGATAACATCCATTTCGTCATATATGAGTTCAAGGCGGCAATTAAAATCCATTCCTGCCGGTGTAGTGATGGCTCCGTATTCAACTACAGAAAAGTGGTTGTTATTGTAATCAATAACGCCGTAACCAACAATAGCATAACCCGGGTCAATACCGAGAATTCTCATACTACACCACCCTAATTTAAATTCATATTAGTATAACATATTACGCTAAAAATAGCAAGAAAAAAAGCACCCAATAGGATGCTTTTTTACATTAAATATAGTTATTAGAATTGACGATTATTTTTTCTTTCTGTCTCGCTCCGATCTTACAGCATCGTGGAACATTTTGACCTGCGCATAATTCTGGCAACCATATTCTTCATATTTGCAAATTCTGTCTGCTTGTTCTCTTCCTACTCTTTTAACTTCTTCATCGTGAAGAAGAATCGCAATTGCCGTTCCTGATAAAATTTTATCTAATTCTTCTACAGATAAGTCTTTGAGTTTTTCAATGTTAGTTTCAACATCGTTTTTAGGTTTCGATAAATAATGAACTACAACAAAAAAACAATGCAATTGCAATACAAACAAATATAGCACCCATTTGTTACCTCTTTCTCTAAACCTACAGCCACAATTTTTTAGTTATTATTTTGGGTTACTTTTTTTATGTAAAAAATAATTATTTTAATTACACACCAAGCAAAATATACGTACCCAACTGCGAGTGCAGCAAAGAACATGAAAATAATCCAAAACAGTTTAAAAATAAAATTATTTATATTGTTGCCGAATGAAGAAATTGAGCCTACAAATTCTCTTCCCCATAAAAAACCGAACACAACAATTCCTAATCCACCAACGGCAGAAAAAGCATCATTAACACCGACAAGTGCCAAACCAACTGCTCCGATAATTAAGAATACTACTGTCTTCTTAAAAGTATTAAGGAAGTCATTTTTAAACTCATTGCTGAAATCAAATAAAATATATTTTATTTTTTCAATCATCACTAGTCTCCTTCAACTTTTTAATACATATTCACAGAAATTATCGACCAACCTTCAAAACCATCACGATAATATCCTTTAGAATCGTATCCACCTTCGCCAATAGAACGAAAATAGCCCATATAATCATAGCCACCTTCCCCTGCTGAGCGAAAGAATCCTTTTGCATCATACCCACCCTCACCAGGCGAGCGAAAATAACCTAATGCATCGTACCCGCTTTCACCGCGAGTACGATAAAAACCTTTTCCGTCATAATATCCCATATTTCACTTATAAGATTTTAACATCTTTAATCATTGTTATTTTTATGCCGTCTTTTTTCGTTGAAGTAACTTTAAAGTCTTCCTTTATCGCCCTTTTTGCCGCATCCATAAACTCTGGATTATTTGTCGAACAATTAGTTGCATCCAAATACCACATATATGAATTATAATCATCAACATGCTGATACGACCAGTATCCTTTATAATACAGCGCACCTGCATAAGAACAGTTAAAGTTTTTCATTTTTCTGCCCTTATCGAAATATCCAATTGCCCTTTGAGGATCATAACCTACCGAGCTATCCTGCAAAAACATCAATCCTAAAGTATAATACTGTTCTGCGTTTCCTTCTGCAGCTCTTTTTTCGAGATTTTGAATTTCCATTTCCTTCGATTTAGGCAAATTACCGTTTTTTTCTTTTCCTTTTTTTATTTTTTTATCCTCTTTAAATGTAGACAATAAAATTAAAAAGCTATCTCCGAGAAGTCCCATAATTCTTTCCTCCTATAATCAATTAGTAATACAGCATTCAAACAAATTGAATGCTGTATCTGAGTTTTTATATTATCCCTTCCAATGGAAACAACCGTTTCTGTCTTCAGGCTTGTTGTATCCGCCGTAGCCACCTTCGCATTTAACTCTGCCATAGCTGTCTCTGTCGCGGAAATTTGCATAAATGCAAGTTGAGCAGTTGCCGCCGCAGAATGTACCTTCGGGCAATTTGATTGTTCTTGAATTTTCTTTCATTTGATACACATCCTTTTAAAAATTATAATAATTGAATTGCGTCCTGAAAAATTTTAATTTCGTCCGCAACAATCAACGCATAATAACTTATGATTCTTTCCTTTGGAATCACTATAGGAAAATACAACTTATCAGTATAACCGTTGACACTTCTCATAATTTCATTTATGTATTCAATATCAGCACTTGATAATGTTTCGCAATGGCGTGGATGAGAATGATAAATTCCCATAAAATCAATATTTTTATTTAGCCATTCATTTATAGTTCTATTAAAAAACATTATATCTGGCTTATATTTGTATGACGTCTTTATGCAACTCCTCTTGTCACTAACAAGCAAAGCTACTACTCCGTTGTGTCCGCCAAGAAGTCCGCCGCTTTCGGGTGGAACCGGTGGGAGATTGATAAGATAGTCATAAATTTCTTTTGATAAATTCATAATTATTTTTGTACCAAGACTTTGTTTTTAATATTTCACCACTATTATTAACGCTAACAGCAACACATTTACTTCTCTTTTTTAAAAGATTATCACAATTTGTGATAAAAGTCAATATCTCGTTGTGAGATTTTATATAATTGTTTCACATAATATGTGCGGGTGATAACGTGAGATTGAAAGATTTACGTGAAGATTTAGACTTAACTCAACAAGCAATTGCGGATCATTTGAATATAAGACAGAACACCTATTGTCAATACGAAAAAGGAGTACGACAAATACCAATTGAATTATTGATTCGCCTTGCTGAGTATTACGGTGTTTCAGTTGACTATATATTAAACTTAACTGATCAAAAAGAATCTTATCCAAAGAAATAAACCACTGATTTCATTTTTAACGAAGTCAGTGGTTTTTAATATAATGATTACTTTTTATCTTTTTCTCTTTCTCTGATTACCATTTTGGTGGGAGTGCCTTCAAGACCAAAAATCTCGCGAATCTGGTTGTCAAGATAACGCTGATAGCTGTAATGGAACAAATCCTTACGGTTAACAAAGCAAACAAATGTTGGCGGTCTTGTGGAAGCCTGAGTCATATAGTAAATCTTGAGTCTTCTGCCACGGTCTGTGGGCGGCTGAACGCGTGCAGTTGCGTCTGCAAGCACATCGTTGAGCTTACCTGTTGAAATACGCATTGCGTTCTGCTCATCAACAAACTTGATAAGCTCAAACAAACGGTCAAGACGCTGACCTGTTTTGGCAGAAATGAAGATAATAGGCGCATAAGACATAAATGAAAAATCATCCATAAGCTTACGGCGGTATGAATCCATAGTTTTGCCGTCTTTTTCAACAGCATCCCATTTATTGACAGCTATGATACAAGCCTTGCCCAAATCATGAGCAATGCCCGCAACCTTGGAATCCTGCTCGGTAAAGCCTTCGGTAGCGTCAATCATAATAACGCACACAGTAGCCCTTTCAACAGCCATTCTTGCTCGGATAACGCTGTATTTTTCAATAGCATCGTCAACCTTGCTCTTACGACGCATACCGGCGGTATCGATGAAAGTAAACTTACCGAATTTGTTATCAACAAGAGTATCGGTAGCATCACGGGTTGTGCCTGCAATATCGGAAACAATTGCTCTTTCTTCGCCTGAAATGGCGTTTATCAAAGAGGATTTGCCCACATTTGGCTTGCCGATAACAGCAACCTTAACGCGCTCGTCGTCGTCCTCCTCTTCTTCCTCTTTGGGGAAGTAGGCAACAACAGCATCAAGCAAGTCACCTGTGCCGTGACCGTGAACAGCGGAAACCTGAATAGGGTCACCCAAGCCGAGGTTGTAGAATTCATAATATTCAAGGGGAGGCTCACCAACTTTGTCACATTTGTTGACACAAAGGACAATGGGCTTGCCGCTTTTCTGAAGCATAGCGGCAACCTCTTCATCGGTGGCTACAACGCCCGAATGAAGCTCGGTGACAAGAATAATAACATCTGCGCTGTCAATAGCAAGCTGAGCCTGACGGCGCATCTGAGAAAGAATCACATCATCTGAATGTGGCTCAATACCACCCGTATCAACAAGAAGAAAGGTATTATTAAGCCATTCGCAGTCACCGTAAATTCTGTCTCGTGTAACACCGGGGGTATCGTCAACAATAGAAAGTCTTTTGCCGATAAGCTTGTTAAAAAGTGTTGATTTGCCAACATTAGGTCTGCCAACAACAGCAACTATCGGTTTTGACATATAATCATCCCTTTCCTGCGATTTTATTTAACAATTCATACCCGTCATTTTTAACGGGAGTAACTTTAATTTTTAATTTTTCTGACAATTCCTCAACAGTTACATCATCAAGGAACATATCACCTTCGTGACAGAGCGACACTGCCGGAATCAACAGCTCATCACCCAGATCAAGGTCTTTGAGCGCATCATAAAAATCATCACCACAGATAAGACCTGCAACATTGATTTTGTTTCCGAAAAGTCGGTTTTCAACTTCGATAACACTTGTTGTGAGGTTCTGACAAACAGACTCCGCCTTCTGCGCGAGCTCTTTTATAAGCGGATAGGCAGCAACACCCGTGGCAAGAGTCACCCTTCTGCCCTGAGAATCGAAGCTGAAATCCTTGGTTGCTTCGTAAAATTCATCTCTGAGCATTGTCCACAATCCCACACCGTCTTCAAGCTGATCAAAATCACCATAGCGGGAAGCATCGGGCATTCTGAGACCTGCCTTGATGTAAAACTCATCGGAGGCATAAGCAATATTCGTCTTATTATAGCACACAAACTCATCGTTGTAAATGTCAATTCGTGATATAACATCCAACGCCTGCTCTTTTGTGTAGTCAGTAAGGTGGGTAAGCCCGTCACGATGACAAGATATGCCCACAGGCACACAAGCAATACTTTTAAGTGACGGATAAAGTGCACCGAGGTCGCGCAGAGTGCGATCAAGCTCATCACCGTCATTGAATCCGGGACACAAAACAAGCTGAGTATGAAGCTCAATGCCTGCCTGTGCAAGCTGTTTAATATAATCAAGCACCTTACCTGCACGCTTGTTGCCCATCATCTGAACGCGAAGCTCGGGGTTGGTGGTGTGAACAGAAATATTTATCGGGCTGATGTGCATCTTGATAATGCGGTCAATATCCTTTTGACCAAGGTTGGTGAGAGTAATATAGTTGCCGAAAAAGAAGGACAATCTTGAGTCATCATCCTTGAAATAAAGGCTTTCGCGAAGCCCTTTGGGAAGCTGGTCAATAAAGCAGAAAATGCAATTATTGGCACATCGACGCTGTTTGTCCATAAGATAAGTTGCAAAAGCAAGACCGATTTCACCGCCCTGCTTGTTGCGGATTTTAACAGTGCGCCGCTTACCGCTCTTGGTTTCGAGCAAAAGGGTGAGCCTTTCGTCGGTTACATAAAAGCGGTAATCAAGAACGTCATTTATTGAATTTTGGTTAATTTCCAGCAGCTTATCCCCTGCTTTTATGCCGTGCCACCAGGCTTTTGAGCGAGGTTCAACCGAATCAATAACAACAGCCATAGTTATTCCTACTCTCTAAAAAGTCGAAAAGGTAGAGAAGACTCGAGTACTTCTCTACCTTTTGTTGTTCAAAAGACTTATGCCTCTTTGCTTACTACCATTCTTCCGTTGTAGTAGCCGCATTCAGTGCATACTCTGTGAGCTCTCTTGAGACTGCCGCACTGTGAGCACTTTACGAGTGCAGGTGCTTCCATCTTCCAAACGCTTGAGCGTCTCTTATCTCTTCTTGCCTTTGAAACTCTTCTCTTTGGTACTGCCATTTTGAGCGCCTCCTTAAATAAAAGTTAAAATAAAGTTAACTGTCTTCTTCGTCCGTAAACAAGGAAAGAGCAGCCCAACGCGGGTCAACTTCTTTCTTGCAGTCACACGGACCATCGTTGAGGTTTTTGCCGCATCGCGAGCAGATTCCGGCACAATCATCCCTGCATATAATTTTGGTTGGCAGGTAAAGGATAATGTCCTCTGAAATCAGAGGTTCTACATCGTAACGGAATGTATCGGTTACGATGAGTTCATCGTTGGTTTCGTCATTGACCTCGGTGACCAGAGTGTGGTCAACAGGAACACAAAACGAACGAGTGAGCGCCTGGGCGCATCTGTCGCAAGTCAAGCTTAAGGTGAATTCTGCCTTAGCTACAAGGGTGACGATGCCTGTGGAATTTTTGACCTGACCACTTACGCGAACAGGCTCCTTGAAGGGATAACCGCCGTTATAAGGGTAATCACTGAAATCAAGGTCAAATTCAAAATCATAAACAGCGCCTTCGTTGTTGTAGATAGGCTCAAGCTCAATATAGAACATAATTCACACTTCACCTCAAATGTCATGCACCGAACATTATATAGTGTTCGGTGCGATTTGTCAACACAATTTTTAAATTTTTTTTGTTAAATTTAAAATATTTTTTATACTCTGATTTGTCAAATTTAACGGACTTACTCCGAAACACGAAATAAGTCCGTCAGTTATTGCTTAATTAGTTGAGTTTTTTGCAGAAATCGAAGATTTCAGCGGGAAGCTCAGCCTCGTCAGCAGAGATTGTAAATACAAAATTCTTCTCTGTTACATGGTTCTTAGCAAGCTCATCAACCTTCTTGAGGAAAGCTGCAAGTTCGTTGTAGTCACGAGAGCCGATTCTGAGTGTTGCATCGATGAGAATATCTGTTATGTCATGGTCACCTGCGCAAACACCGCAAAGGAAACCGTAGAAAGCGTCGAATCCGC
The DNA here is from genome assembly GCA_045633685.1 of Acutalibacteraceae bacterium. Lineage (GTDB taxonomy): Bacteria > Bacillota > Clostridia > Oscillospirales > Acutalibacteraceae > CAG-488. The sequence goes on from JAZQYU010000025.1 coordinate 34,437, forward strand.
TGACACCGTAATGGTCTGTATCCATAAGACGTGCACGATAGTTCACATCATAAGTAAGCTTTGGCTGCTTCTCAATGCAAACAACGTTGCCATTGGAAGTTTCAACTGCTTCATTAACCTTTTCGATAAGCAATTTTGTTTTTCCTGAGCCTTTGCGGCCTAAGATGAGAGTAATCATATATTAGTCCTCCTTAGTATATATTAAATCCGTGATTTACACGAAATTTAAACAATTTTAGCTGTTTAATCTCTTTTCAAGGTCGGCCTTCATGCTTTCGTATCCGGGCTTTCCGAGAAGAGCAAACATATTCTTCTTGTAGCTTTCAACGCCGGGCTGGTCAAAGGGGTTAACATCAAGAACATAACCGCTCACTGCACAAGCCTTTTCGAAGAAATAGATAAGCTCACCAAGGTCGTTTTCGTTCATATCGTCGGCTTCAATAAGGATGTTGGGAACATCACCGTCGGTATGAGCAAGAACAGTGCCTTCAAATGCTTTGGTGTTAACAAATGAAAGAGGCTGACCTGCAAGGAAATTGAGACCGTCAACATTATCCTTATCTTCTTCAATGATAACCTCATCTTCTGAGTTTTTGAAGAAAACAACTGTTTCAAAGAGTGAACGCTCACCCTCCTGAACATACTGACCGAGAGAATGAAGGTCGGTGGAGAAAACTGCGGATGCAGGGAAAATACCCTTGCCGTCCTTACCTTCACTTTCACCGTAGAGCTGTTTGAACCATTCATTCATCATTGTGTATGAGGGCTCGTAGCTTACCATCATTTCAATCTTTCTGCCGCCGCGGTAAAGGATGTTGCGGATAGCAGCATATCTGAGACAATCGTTAGTCATAACGTCTTCGGATGCATAACGCTTCATAGCGTTGCGTGCGCCCTGCATAAGAGCGTCAATATCAATGCCTGCAACAGCAATGGGAAGAAGACCAACTGCTGTGAGAACGGAGAAACGGCCGCCGACATCATCGGGAACAACGAATGTCTGCCAGCCTTCAGAATCAGCAAACTTTTTGAGAGTGCCCTTTTCTTTGTCGGTTGTGGCAAAAATTCTTTCTTTAGCACCCTCTTTACCGTATTTCTTTTCGAGCTTGTCGCGAAGAATACGGAAAGCAACTGCGGGCTCTGTGGTTGTGCCGGATTTTGAGATAACGTTAACCGAGAAATCTCTGTCACCAATCATTTTCTCAAGCTCAGCAAGTGAGCGGGAGCTGATGGTGTTGCCTGCAAAGTAAATATCGGGTGTATCTTTGGGCAAGAGATTGTAATTCTGAGATTTAACAAACTCAATGGCTGCTCTTGCGCCAAGGTATGAGCCTCCGATACCGATAACAACGAGAACCTGTGAATTCTTCTGAATTTTTGCGGCTGCCTGTTTGATTGCTTCAAATTCAGCCTTGTCATAATCTTCAGGCAATGTGAGCCAACCTAAAAAATCATTGCCTTTGCCTGAGCCAGAAAGAAGAGACTTGTGAGCTGCCTCAACTTCGGGAATAATTGACTCCATTGCGCCTTCAGGAAGGAAGGAATCAACATACTTTGTTTTGAGCCTAATTGGCATGGGTTTGTGCCTCCAGTGAAAAATTGATACTATTTTTGTTTATTATACCCTAACAAATGATGATTTGCAAGTAAAATTTATATAATTTTTGTAAATTTTATCAATTTTTTGAGAATACAGCAAGCATACGGCGGTAAACCTCGGCAAAAGTAAGCTTTTCCACATAATGAGGAGCAGTCAAAGAGTAGTTTCCGATTGTTTCACCGTCAAGAGAAACTCTCACTTCACCAAGCACCTGATTTGACTCAACGGGAGCCTCTACACTTGTGGCAAGCTGAATATCCTGCACAATATCTCCCCGCCTGCCCTTTGGCACAAGCACGCTTGCCGCGGCGGGAATCTGCGGCTGCAGAGCGCGCTCGCACCCTTTGGTAACATTAACCTCCGTGATGAGCGCAGGATCAATCTCAGGGGTAACAGTTTCCCAATTAGCGAAGCCGTAATTAAGCATTGCCTTGGCGCCCTCGAAGCGGTCGGTGCTGTTATCACTGCCGAGCACAACAGCAATAAGTGAAGTTCCTTCACGAGTGGCAGTTGCGCAAACACAGCACCCTGCCTTGGCAGTTGTACCTGTTTTGAGTCCGGTGCAGCCTGAATAAAACCGCACAAGTTTATTTGTGTTCACAAGCTCGGTTTCCCCGTTTCTGAGGGAGTCCATCCAAATCGTGGTATATTTCTGCACAAAGGAGTGTGTCATCAACTCACGCGCCATAAGGGCAATATCGTAAGCGGTGGTGAGATGATTGTCGGCAGTATCATCAAGACCGGTGCAGTTTTCAAAATTTGTGTTTTTCATACCAAGCTCGCGGGCGCGCTCGTTCATCATCACAATAAACGCTTCTTCACTGCCGGCAACGTATTCGGCAAGAGCGGCGCAAGCATCGTTAGCAGAATAAACCGCCATAGCCTTATACAGTTCGTCAACGGTCATTGTCTCCCCTTCCTTGAGCCAAATCTGCGAGCCGCCTTTTTTAACAGCATCGGCGCTTGCGGTGACGGTATCGGAAAAAGCAATTTTGCCGCCCTCAAGAGCTTCGGCAACAAGGAGCATGGTCATAATTTTGGTGACGGACGCAGGATAAAGCTTCTGATTTTCATTCATTGACATCAGCACCTTACCGCTTGTGGCATCCATCAGCACCGCCGCCTTTGCCTTAACCTCAACGGGCATTTTGTTTTCTTCGGCAAAAGCAGAAAAAGAAAGGAACGAAACAATAAAAATGCAACAAACCATAACACTCATAACGCGTTTCATAAAAAACACCTCCGTTTAGATTTATATTAACGGAGGGTGGGGAAAATGACTGGCAATTCGTAATGCGGAATGCGCAATTCGGAATTATTTTGCGACAATTTTGCGGCGGCGGGTTGTAGGGAATGGCGCTTTGCGACATTCCTTGGACTCAATGTTGCGGTGCGTCGAAAATCGCCGCACACTACACTCGGTTGACGGTAGCTGTTATGTATCTCTCCCTCCGTCTTTTGCTTCGCAAAAATCCACCTCCCTCATCAGAGGGAGGCAAAGAAAAAGCCGATGCATTGCACCGGCTGTAATTAGTTAATTTCAATTTCAAAGAAAGATTTTGATATTAAGATTTGTTTGCGGATAACATCTGCTAATTGTTTCAGCATCTTTTTGTAAGAAAATCCACATGGAGAAATATAGTCTCTTTGGATAATCTCATTTTCAAGCAAATCGTACAGGTTTGAACTTATTGCCGAGGAAGTGTACCAGCCCCACTCACCTCTTTGCACAGCGTGAAACACAGTAAAACACCCGTTCTCGTTATAAAAGCTGTAAGCATTAAACGGACCGCAAAAGCCAATATATTTATCAAATGACTGGTTTTTAAAACTCATGCCGTATTCTTCAACAAGAAAGCCAAGATGTTTTAATATTGTTTTTTCCACAATTATCACTTCCTGTCAAATCGCAATAAAAATTCATATATCTTAGTAATTAGATTATACTATCAAAATTTTCTTTGTCAACAAGCAAGCTCGTAGGGGCTGCCATTGGCAGTCCGCCTTCATTGGTTTCAACTGACGCCCGATGGGTGTGCCTAAGATGTTGACGAAAGAACACTGTTAATTGCAAGCCGTTTTTTTGAATCCACCCACCGCAAGCGGTCCCCCCTCCTTTAGGCAAGGAGGGCAGTTGGCTGACGATAACGATTCGTAGAGAATGGCGCATGGCGACATTACTCAGGCGAGGTGCTTTAGGTGCATCGAAAATCGCCGCACACTACACTCGGTTGACGGTAGCTGTTATGTATCTCTCCCTCCGTCTTTTGCTTCGCAAAAATCCACCTCCCTCATCAGAGGGAGGCAAAGAAAAAGCCGATGCTCACCCGCATCGGCTTTGTTATTAAGATTCCGGAACATTGTTTTTATCTAATTCATCAAAAAATACTTTACCATAGATTGCATCAACATCAATAACAAATACTTTATGGGTTCGAGTTTTTAAAATCAAAAAGTTCTCTACTTTTTTACTACCTTTACAGTCCAAGTATCTGACGGTATGTTTTCGCCCAAAAACTGTAGTATAGGTAAAGTCTTCACCATCTTTGGTAACTTCAATTTGCCAATTAAAATACAGTCCAAAAGCTAAACACGCCAAGACTAAAACAATTGCACCGATTACCGCAAATCTTGGATTGTTGAAGACAGAATAAACCAAAATCGCTATTGCGATTACAATTGCAATCACGCCCATCCAAAGTGTATCTTTTCTGTTACGAACAATGACTCTCTTTTCGTTTTCTACTCCCTTAAGCTTTTCTTGATTACTCTTATCTATTTTAGCCTTAATCGAAGAATAGACAAAGTAAAAAATCACACCCAAAACAACATAGATTATTGCCCTAATTACTATTTCATTCACACAAATCCACCTCTAATCAATGGAATTTAAAATTTCTATTACCTCTCCTGTTGTTTTGTCGATTTTATCAACTTTTAGTATTCTTTTAGTTCGCTTACCTGCTGTTACCCTGTATGTTTTTCCCTCTATCATATGAGTAGGATTTAGTTCGCGACTGAAAAAACTATCGTAATACTCATTCCCGTTTTGTGTAAAATAAAATTTCGGAGCTTTATCACGCACGTAATCTGAATACTCACCTTGATATATTACATGATCTTTATGGTAAAAATCCATAACCCCTAAGGTTGCCCAATAAGACATTAAAAGTATAAAAACAATACACAAAGGAACTTTCACTCTTGTTGTTTCCCAAAAACTTATACTTTCTTTAGATTTCTTTTTATTCCTGACAAGTATTACAATCATAGCGACAATTCCACCTAATACACATAAACCGGGAAAAATTATATCGCATTTAAGAATAGGATTCATATTTTCTCACCTAATGTTAATAAATCAAGTATAAAAGTACAAAGCTCTTATGACTCACTCTATGTATATCGTTGCAATTATACGGCATAGAGTCTAAATTGTCAACAAGCAAGCTCGTAGGGGCTGCCATTGGCAGTCCGCCTTCATTGGTTTCAACTGACGCCCGATGGGTGTGCCTAAGATGTTAACGGAGGTATTTCGGAACGACACGCAGGTCGTTCCCTACACAGCTGACGAGCCTGAAAATAGTTATTGATTTTCAATACTAATATATGGTATAATTTTGTGAACATTTTTTAGGAGTGATTTTATGAATTTTGAAGTTAAAAACGATAAATTATCCGTAAGCGTCAAGGCTCACGGTGCGGAGCTTTCTTCCGTTAAATCTCTTGACACTGGCTTTGAATATCTCTGGCAGGGTAACCCCGATGTTTGGTACGGTCAGTCACCCGTGCTTTTCCCCATTGTGGGCACACTTTATCAGAACAAATATTACGTTGACGGCAAGGAATATGAAATGTTCCGCCACGGCATTGCAAGAAAAAGAGATTTTGAGCTCAAGGAACAGGGCGAAAACTATTTTGTGCTCACTCAGAAATACAACGAAGACACATTGAAGGTTTATCCTTACAGATACATTTTTGACATCGAATACAGACTCGACGGCAAAAAGCTCACCGTTACCCACACAATCAGAAACGAGGGCAACGGAGATATGTATTTTTCAATCGGTGCTCATCCCGGCTTCAATTGCGAGCTTGACGATATTCTTGAATTTGACACCGTTGAGGATGAAGTAATCAACGAAATGATTAACGAGGATGCCGTTATTATCAAAAAGCACTTCCCCTCTCCCATTGACGGCAAGATTTTCACCATCAGCAAAAATATTTTTGACGCTGACGCTCACGTGCTTTCTAATCTCAAATCAAAGACCTGCACACTCAAGGGCAAAAATCTTCCCGGTGACGTCGAGTTCACATTCGGTGACTGTCCCTTCCTTGGTCTCTGGGCAAAACCCGGTGCTCACTACGTTTGCATTGAGCCCTGGTACGGCGTAAACGATTTCCCCGAAAAGACCGATGATTTTTCACAGAAAAGAGCTATTCAGAAGGTTTCGGGTGATGAAGAATTCAGCTTCAGTTGGAGTGCTGAAATCAAAGAATAATTATGGCAATAAAGAACATAGTTTTTGACCTGGGCGGCGTTCTTATTGACTTCAACGAAGAACGCATGCTCAGGGACAATATTCCCGCAGAATATCACGAAGCCGTTTCTGCCGCCACATTCCACAGCAAAGAATGGAAGATGATGGACTCAGGTGACCTTGAGGTGGAGGAAGCTGTTGAAAGAATGCTTTTCACTCTCCCCAAAGAAATTCACGAAAGTGTAAGCAATATGATTATTGACAGAGAGGTGCAGATGCCTCCTCTTGAAGAAATGACGGCTGTTATCGACACCCTTTACGATAACGGCTACACTCTTTATGTGCTTTCAAACTGCGCAAAGTGGCTTCATGATTTTTTGCCCGAAAAAGTTCCATCAGGCAAGAAGTTTTCCGGTCTCATTGTTTCGGCCGATTACGGAATAATCAAGCCTGACGAGAGAATCTATAATATTCTCTTTGACACATATAAATTAAAGGCTGAGGAATGCTTTTTTATTGATGATTCCCCTGCCAATATTGAAGCGGCACGCAGACTTGGTATGGCAGGTCACTGCTTCAAAGACAGAGATTACAGCCGCCTTAAAGCGGATATGATAAATTCAGGCATTATTTTATAGGAGATTTGAATGTCCTTTTTTTCTAAAGCCTTAAAAGGCACAAGCGAATACCAATCACTTATCAAAAGCATAACATCAAACCGTCTGCCAATGGGCGCACTTGGGCTGACTCAGGTGCACAAGGCTCATATTATCAGCTCACTTTGTGAGCAATTTGCACCAAGGCAGGCAGTTATTATCACCTCGGATGAGTCGCAGGCTAACCGCCTGTGCAAGGATCTGAATGCATTCGGTTGCAATGCGTTACTGTATCCCGCCGGGGACATTTCGTTGCGCTCAACTCAGGTCAAATCCCGTGAATATGAGCACAAAAGACTGTCAGTTCTGGGCAACCTTCTTGACGGCAATGCCGACGCAGTTGTGTTGAGCATTGAAGCGGCACTTCAGCTCACTATTCCGCCCGAAGAGTTGTATGCAAGACGCATTCACCTTGAAGTGGGTGAAGACATTACAATTGATGAGCTTTCAAAAAAGCTGCGCCGTTCCGGCTATTCTTTTTGCGAAAATGTTGAGGGAAGCGGTCAGTTTTCCGTCCGCGGCGGAATTGTGGATTTCTTTTCTCCTGATTGTGAGCAACCCTGCAGAATTGACTTCTGGGGAGATACCATTGATTCAATTTCTTTCTTTGAGGCCGAAACCCAGAGAAGAGTTAATCAGATTGACGAAATCACCATTACACCTGCAAATGAAATCTGCTGTGACACCGACGAGCTGATTAAAAAAATTGAAGCATTTATCCCCACAGTCAAAGGAAAAGGCAGCGTTAAGGTCAAGGAATCGTTGCAGAGTGACATTGATCAGCTCAGAGCAGGTCTCACACTCCCCTCACTTGACAGGTATCTACCGTTGATTTATGAAGACTGTTCAACGGTGTTTGATTACATTGACAGACCTCTGTTTTTTGTAAGCGAAAGCTTTTCTGTTAAAGACAGAGCTAATGCCGCGTTGCAGCTTTTTAACGAGGAATACAAAGCTTTCCTTGAAGAAGGCGTTGTGTGCAAGGGGCTTGACAGATATGTTATTCAATGGAACGAAATGCTCACGTTTTATGAAGACCTGGGCGTAATTTATCTTGACAACCTTGCCAGAGGCAGCTTTGACACTCCCACCAAGGAGCTTGTCACCTTCAACGCAAGGCAGATTTCCGCGTGGAACGGAACTTTTGCAGTTCTTAAAGACGACCTTCAGCCTATTTATAATCGTAAAAGTCAGACGGTTGTTATTATGTCGGGCACACCAAAGGTTGCGCAGAATCTTTGCGACGACCTTATCAGTGAGGGTTACGACAGCATTTATTTTGAAAAAGCTCCCGAAATCGTCCCGGAGGGAAAAATCATTGTTCTTCCCGGTGGGTTTTCTTCGGGCTTTGAGTATCCCAACGCTAAATTCACTGTATTCACCTACGGCAGCCGCGAGGCACTACCCATTGCAAAGAATAAAAAGAAGGTCAACAAGGCGGCTGTTTTCAACAGCCTTGAAGAGCTTCACAAAGGTGACTACATTGTTCACGTTAACCATGGTATCGGTATTTTTGACGGTATAACCCAGCTTGAAGCCGACGGCAACATCAAGGACTATATCAAAATCAAATATGACAAGGGCGACGTGCTTTATGTGCCTGTTACTCAGCTTGACCAGGTTTCAAAATACATCGGCCCCAACAGCGATTCTCATACTCTCAAGCTCAACCGTCTTGGCGGCAAGGAATGGAACAAAACCCGTTCAAGAGTCAGAGCCTCCGTTAAGGATATGGCAAAGGAGCTCATAGAGCTTTATTCAAAGAGAATCAATATGCCGGGTTATGCTTTTTCACCCGACATTGATATGCAGAACGATTTTGAGAGAAGATTTGAATACGACGAAACTGACGACCAGCTCCGATGCATTTATGAAATCAAGAGTGACATGGAAAAGAGTCACCCAATGGACAGACTTCTGTGCGGTGATGTTGGTTTCGGAAAAACTGAGGTCGCATTGCGTGCGGCATTCAAATGTGCCGCAGACGGCAAGCAATGTGCAATTCTTGTGCCCACAACCATTCTTGCACTTCAGCATTATCAGACTATCCGCAAGCGTTTTGGGGGATTCCCCATTGAGGCGCAGATGGTGTCACGCTTTGTCAGCGCAAAAGACCAGGAGCAGATAAAAAAAGACCTTAAAAAAGGATATATTGACATTCTTGTGGGCACACACAGACTCATTTCAAAGGATATTGAATTCAGAGATTTGGGGCTGATTATAATTGACGAGGAGCAACGCTTCGGTGTTGCTCAAAAAGAAAAGCTCAAAGCCGCATACCCCAACGTTGATGTGCTCACACTTTCAGCTACCCCTATCCCCCGTACACTCAACATGGCAATGTCAGGTATCAGGGATATGTCCATTCTTGAAGAAGCTCCCCAGGACAGACACCCCGTGCAGACTTATGTTATTGAGCATAATATGGAAGTGCTGGTTCAGGCAATGGCAAATGAGCTGCGCAGAGGCGGTCAGGTATATTACCTGCATAACCGCACCGAAACCATAACAAAGGTAGCGGCAAAAATCAAAGAAATGATGCCCGATGCAAATGTTGCTTACGCCCACGGACAAATGACCGAGGAAAAGCTCAGCTCCATATGGAAAAATCTTCTTGAAGGAGAAACAGATATCCTGGTTTGCACCACTATCATTGAAACAGGAGTTGACGTACCAAATGTCAACACCCTGATAGTTGAAAACGCAGACAGAATGGGTCTTTCACAGCTTCATCAGCTAAGGGGACGAGTTGGGCGTAGCGCAAGACGAGCAAGCGCATATTTTACTTTCACAAGAGGTAAGGAGCTTTCGGAGATTGCCGCGAAGCGACTCACAGCCATCAGAGAATATACTGAATTCGGCTCAGGCTT
>JAZQYU010000026.1:0-2753 GCA_045633685.1 Acutalibacteraceae bacterium
GTTGAAATAAGCCCGGTAGCTATCCTTGCTTCTTTCACCAACAGAAAGGGTTATGGCACAATCGGGGTATTTGCGCCTGATTTCGCTGATGATGTCACACATCACCTCGTCGGTAAAATGAGGGTCTTCCCCACCCTGCAGAACAAAGGTGCGAAAGCCGAGGCTGTATCCCTGTTCGCAGCATTCCATAATGTCTGCTTTGCTAAGGCGGTATCTCACGGCTTTTTTGTTGCCGCAACGGATTCCGCAATAATAGCAATTATTTTTGCAATAATTGGAAAACTCAATAAGCCCTCTGATATAGACATCCTCACCATAGTTCGCGCGCCTGATTTCGTCGGCAGCAAGGCTCAACGGCTCATTGGCTTCATCAGAAGCAATCAGGAGCTTCAGCTCATCATCCGATAAATCCTTATTAAGTTTTAATCGGTTTATAATATCTGAAAAGTTCATATTCACTCCGAAAACATTTCTGTGGAAAGATATCTTGCCCCTGTATCCGGCAAAAGAACAACTATTGCTTTGCCTTGATTTTCAGGTCTTTGTGCAATTTCAACTGCACCCTTTAATGCAGCGCCCGAAGAAATGCCCACAAGAACACCCTCTTTTGCAGCAAGCATTTTGCCAAAAGAATAGGCATCATCCTTGGTTACTGTGACAATTTCGTCATAAATCTCTGTATTGAGCACCTCAGGAACAAAGCCTGCGCCGATGCCCTGCAAGGCGTGAGCACCTGCTTCTCCACCCGAAAGAACCGCTGAATCAGAAGGCTCAACGGCAATAATCTTAACATCGGGATTTTTTTCTTTAAGGTATTCCCCTGTGCCCGTAATTGTTCCGCCTGTGCCCACACCTGCAACGAAGAAATCAACCTCTCCGTCGGTATCTGCCCAGATTTCGGGGCCTGTGGTTTCTTTGTGAGCCAAGGGATTTGCGGGATTAACAAACTGACCGGCAATAATGCTGTGGGGAATTTCTTTGTTAAGGCGCTCAGCTTCTCTGATTGCACCCGCCATACCCTCCCTGCCCTTTGAAAGCACAAGCTCGGCGCCATAAGCTTTCACAAGCTGACGACGTTCAAGGCTCATTGTGTCGGGCATAACAATAATCACTCTGTATCCTCTTGCGGCAGCAACGGCGGCAAGACCGATGCCCGTGTTGCCTGAGGTGGGCTCAATGATTACAGAGTCAGGCTTCAAGGCGCCTGAACGTTCCGCATCGTCGAGCATTTTTTTTGCAACTCTGTCTTTAACAGAGCCTGCGGGATTCATAAATTCAAGTTTAGCAAGAAGCTTTGCTCTGAGAGAAAGCTCTTTTTCGATGTTGTTTAATCTCAGCAATGGAGTTGAGCCGATAAGCTCATCGGCTGAATTATAAATTCGGGGCATATTATCACCTGTTTATCAGATCTGAAAGCTTTACGCTTTCGAGATAGTCGTTGATTATTTTATCAAGATTTTGCCATATTGGCAGGGTTTTGCACTCGCAGGAGCGGGCACAATCACCATCACCGCCTTCAAGACAAGCAACGGGAGCAAGAGTTCCCTCTGTTATTGTGAGAATGGAGCCAACTGAATATTCCTCGGCAGGCTTGGTGAGCTTATATCCGCCACCGCGACCGCGCACACCTTCAACAAGGCCGTTTTTAACAAGCATAGAAATTATGCTTTCCATATATTTTTCGGAAATCTGCTGATTATCGGAAACACTTTTTAACGAAACAAAGCCTTCGTCATACCTTTCTGCAAGTTCAATCATCACTCGCAGAGCATATCTTCCCTTGGTGGAAATCATCATAAACAACACCTCTAAAACCTATTATATCACAGGGTTTTTAGGTTTTCAATAACAATAATCCCCCGAACAGGAAATTTGTTCGGGGGGTGATAATTACAATGCATTCCTCAAAATTTCAAGTGCCTGACGGCAATCGTTTTCATAATCATCTGTACGGGCTTCAACAGAAATTCGTCCGCTATAGCCTGCTTCACGGAGAATATTGAAAATCCGTGCATATTCGCAACCATCATCAACAGAAGGATAAATGCGATTTTTGTAGTCACTGATGTGAATATGCTTAACATATTGAATATATTCTGCAAGATTTTCAAAGGGCTCATTTTCGCAATACATATGATAAAGGTCGGGATTGATGCCCACCGAGGAATGACCCACAGCCTTGCATATCTGAGCGGCTTTTTCAACGGTGTTGAGAATATTGCACTCATCATGCATTAACGGCTCCAGAGCAATTTCAATGCCGTTTTTCTTTGAATTCTCGGCTGTGAGATAAATCGCTTTATAAAAGCGTTCCATACATTCGTCGGGGTCTTCACCGGGCTGAATGCTTCTTGCCGCACCGCTGCCGAGAACGGAAACCTTTGTTCCGAGCTGAGCCAATCTGAAGAAAAGTCGGTCGGTATAATCATTGATAACTTCTGAATCAAAGCCCTTGCCTGAGATCGCTATTTCACCGGGAAAAAGGCAGTTGGTTGCTTCTGCCCTGATGCCGTGCTCTTTAATAAGATTAAGGGCAGATTCAAACTCTGCCTGAGAATATTTGCTTACATCCTTTGCGTTGAATTCAACAAAGTCACATCCTGCATTCAAAGAAGAAAAATATCTGTCAGGACCTGCGCATGCACCAAAAATCATAATTCAACCTCCATATCGAGAACTTTAATAATATCATCCACAACAAAGTCTGCTTGTGTCATTTTCTTTTCACGGGTAAAAAGACAACCCTTGGTGCC
>JAZQYU010000027.1:0-13436 GCA_045633685.1 Acutalibacteraceae bacterium
AGCAGTTAAAAAGAGGTTTTAAAATGAAAAAAACAGAACTTATAAAAAAAGCAAATTCAATTCTTCCGTCGAAGCAGCAGCTCGCATTTGCCGATATGGAGTTCATCGGGCTGATTCACTACGGAATGAATACATACACAAATAGTGAGGAAGGCACGGGCAGAGAGCCTGAAAAATACTTCAACCCTCCTGAGCTTGACGTTAAGCAATGGGTAACCACCCTTAAAACAGCAGGGATGAAGGGTCTTATTCTCACAGTCAAGCACGCTGACGGATTTTGCATCTGGCCGTCACAGTACACAGAGCACACCGTAAAAAACAGCCCCTGGCTTGACGGTGAAGGTGACCTTGTGAAAATGGTGAGTGATGAATGCCGCGAGCAAGGACTCAAATTCGGCATTTACATCAATCCTCAGGATAAGCACGAAAAAACTTTCGGCACCGAGGAATATAACACCTTTTTCAAAAACATCCTCACAGAGCTTCTGACAAATTACGGTGAGATTTTCTGCGTGTGGTTCCCACGCGACACTACAACCGATTTTCACTATAACTGGGCTTCATATTACGAAACCATAAGAGAGCTTCAGCCCGAGGCCGTTATATGCTCCTGCGGACCCGATTTCCGTTGGGTGGGCAACAAAGGTAATGTTTCACGCAGTCAGGAATGGAGCGTTGTGCCTTACGACCTGCTCAACAATGCACCGCTTCAGAAGCTGGTTGAGCCGGATCTGGGCAGTCTCAAAAAGCTCAAAAAGGCAGAGGAGCTCGTTTGGCTCCCCCCTGTTACAATGACCTCTATCAGACCACGTTGGTTTTATCATCAGGAGGATGCAACAGATCTCAAGATGCTTTCAAACATTCTCGATATTTATTTCCGCTCGGTTGGCAACAACGGCACTATGATATTGAGCATTCCCCCGTCACACCTCGGAGTGATTGACAAAAAGGACGTTGAATCGCTGAGAACCCTTGGTGTACAGCTCAGTATTGAATTCAAAACAAACCATGCTGAAAACGGTGAATTCACCGCCACAAGCGAGCGTGACGAGCTTCACAGCGCCAATATGGTCAAGAAGGATAACGGATATTGGCACAGCGGTGAAGTGGACAAAAAAGCCACAATCGAAGTTGATATGGGTGAAGTTAAATTCATCAACAAAATTGTTCTTGGTGAAAACACCGCAACAGGTCAGCAGATTGAGAAATTTAATCTTTACTATTTCTTTGACAAGAAGTGGAAAAAGATTTATTCGGGCAACACAATCGGCAGAAAGAAAATCTGCAACCTGCCCGAAATGAACGCGAGAAGAATTAAGCTCGAAATTGTGAAAACAAGAGAGTTTGCAACAATCAAAACATTTGAAGTGTATTAAAAAAACGGAGGGTTTACCCTCCGTTTTTTATTTTATGTTTGTATTTAGTAAAGGAATGGGACATAAAGTAACTTGTTGGTTTCTTTGCTGAAAAGCATTCCTGCAAAACTGTAATAGTAAGGATTGTCTTTCGATACCGTAATTTTTCTAAGATTATTAACCCCGCTGAAACTACCGGCAACAATATCTTTAACACCGGACGGAATAACTATTTCTTCTACATCAGGCGGAAGTGTTTCATTGTCACAACCTAAAGCATTTGCAAACCAAAGGTTTTCTCCGTTTTCATCAAAAATACGCCAACTGCCAAGTTTAACCACCTTTTTGCCGTCAATAGTTTCCGGTATCACAAGCACTTCATCATATTCACCGAAATAACGGTCGATGCACACTCCGTCTTCATAATCACTGATTCGGTAATTACCGTCATATTCTTCCGAAAGGTATGAATTATTGTTATACTCACGGAATGCGACTGCATCATTGTCCCATTCTCTTTGTTCAATGTAACCAAAATAAAGAACATCTTCAACAAATATCGCATTTCCGTTTTCATCTATTGTATCAGGAGACTCCTTTTCAACAATACAGATATAATCCACAGCATAATAAGCCACCAGAGCAACAACAGCAATTACCAAAACAGAAACGATTATTTTCACTGATTTTTTCATTATGTATCCTCCTTTTTTTCGGCTCCCTTGTGTAAAGGGAGCTGTCACGAAGTGACTGAGGGATTGTTTTTATCAGGACAAGACGCGGGTTTTCCGCAAACGGACAACCAATGGGCGCCCCTACGAGATTCGACTTGTTGGTTTTTATTCAGCACTGTAATTACGGGTCAGATTCATCAAAATATTCCGGAGCTATATAAATCCGTTTGTCGTAGTAAATATCTTCACCGTTATATTTACCTATCGGTTTTTCAGATAAAGGAGAGAGACCTTCATTTGCATCTATATACTCGGGAGAATACGAATTTTTAGTCCGTCGCAACCTGAAAGAAAGGCAATCATTACGATATTCTATATCTGTAATGAATCCGTAATACACTTCAAATTCGTCATTAACTATCGAACTGTAGCCATATACAGAGGTCTCGTGATAAATCCCGAATTTGCGGTCTAAAGCAGTTTTCGAGCTTTCGTAATACCCGTCTCCGCCGGGATAATACCAGTTACTTAACTCAATATCATTGCTAACACAATAGTTTAAAAGGAATGCATCGTTTTCAAAGTCAATAAACTCGTCTTTTTTGCAGTCATACACTTTTATACAGTCTTCAACAACGGCATATTCTTCGCCTGCATAAAAGCGGTTATAAAGAACATTCGGGACTTCACCTGAAACATCTTTAAGCTTGTAGGCTACCATATATCGCATTGCAACCACTTTTTTGCTTTTGTCAAAGGCAAATTTAAATACCCAGCCCTGAATCAGATTATGTTTTTGGGAATCATCAATTTTTTGATACAAAATACTGTTTGTGTTAGAGTTTCGGTACATATAGTAATCACCAAACAGTTTCATATCATTTTGAGGAACATGATTTTCGGCTATCAATATAGCAACCGAGCCGATAACCAAAACAAGTACAACAGAAATTACGGAAATAAAAATCTTAGTTAACTTTGTCATTATGTATCCTCCTTTAAGTATCAATGCTTCTCCTTGAAGAGAAGGCATTTTTTAAAATTCAGTTTACCCAATTGACTTCGGCATCCTCAAAATCTGACATATATAAGGTGTGTTGCATTTCGGAGATTTCTTCAAACCAGAGATCTTTTACAAGTTTTTCTGCATCTTCTCGGTCTGAAACGGTATCGTGCGAAGCCTCATCAATTTCTTCAGGATAAATTTTAAGCTCGATTTTAAAGTCCGATGCTTTTCTTCCAACGGTAATTGTTTCTGATTCGCAATATATTCCGCTATTATCAACAGAGCCGCGGCTTGCGGTATGTAACGTATATTCCTTCGCTTCGGAATCGTCAAGCCAATTTCGCGCATTACCGCTGATTGTGAAATAGTAATAACCGTCATCAAGACAATCAACAGCCGCAATCGTTTTAACATCGTAAAGCACTGAGTGGTTTCTGCCCCAATACCAACGGTAGGCAAGATTTGGCAGAAGCAAGGCAACAAGCAACAACACAATTATGAGAATCTTTGTTGATTTTTTCATAATAATTCTCCTATTGTAATTTTTTAATATCCTCCCACCGCTTCGCGGTCCCCCCTCCTTTAGGCAAGGAGGGCAATGGCTACAGTCGGCTTTTTACAAATAAATCAATATATTCACATACTCCGTCAAAGTTTGAATTTATCTCATTATTCGGTATGTGCAAAACTGTAAGGTTTCTTTCTTCTAACCGTTCCGTTCTGATTTTGTCTTTCAGCAAACCTTTATCTTCATAATGCTGTGAGCCGTCAAGCTCAATAATCAATCTTGTTTCGTGGCAATAAAAATCTACTATATAACTATCAATAACTTTTTGCCGAAGAAACCTGACAGGATAGGTACGAAGAAAATCATACCAGAGATGTCTTTCTTCTTTTGTCATATTCTTTCTGAGAATTTTTGCATTTTCGGTAAGCTTGGGATTGTGTTTGCGGTTCACGGTTTTCACCTCTCAGGCCCCCTTGCCCTAAAGGGGGCTGGCATTTTCGCAAGAAAATGACTGGGGGATTTTTTACTCATAAAGAAATAACTTATCCTCCCACCGCTTTGCGCGCCCCTTTTAGGCAAGGAGGGCAATCATTCAGTTAAATTTTATTATTTTCGTCATCATAAGAATACTTTTTGCTGATGATGTATACGGGGCGGTTTTTGACCTGGACATAAACCTTTGCAAGGTATTCACCGAGAATTCCCACACAAAGAAGCTGAAGACCGCCGAACATAAGAATGAGAGCAACAATACTGTCGTAGCCCGCAACATCTGCGCCAAAAGCAAAGTGCTTGATTATGATAATCAAGGTGTAGATAATTGAAGCAAAAAACGCAAGTGTGCCAAGACCCGTGGCAAACTTGAGGGGTGCGGTTGTGAATGAAATGATACCCTCAAAGGCGTATTTGAAAAGCTTCCAAACGTTCCAGTTGGATACGCCGCTTTCACGCTCCTGAACCTCATAAGGGATGAATTTTGTGTTGAAGCCAACCCAGGAGAAAATACCCTTTGAAAAGCGGTGGTATTCGGTCATATTGAGAATAGCATCCACCATTGAACGGCGGAATGTTCTGAAATCACTTGCACCTGAAACAAAGTCAACCTCAGTTACTTTGTTAATCAGCTTATAAAAAGCGTTTTTGAGTGTGACCATTGCCTTGGATTCTTTTCTTTCTTCCTGATATGCGGCAACGCAGTCGTATTCTTCGTTTTCATCAAGGATTTTCACCATCTGCAAAGCCACCTCAGGGCGCTGCTGCAAATCGGCATCAATTACACAGACGTACTCCCCTTTGGCATTTGAAAGACCTGCATACATAGCCGCCTCCTTGCCGAAATTACGGGAGAAAGAAAGCACCTTGATGTTGGACTCCTTCTTCTCATCATAGAGCTTTTTAAGGGCTTTGAGGGTGTTATCCTTGCTGCCGTCATTTACAAAAACAAATTCATAATCAAAGCTTTCGTTTTTAAAAGCCTTGACGGTTTCGTTATAAAATTTTTCAACATTGTCCTGCTCATTGTAGCAGGGAATTACGAGAGATAATCTCATTGGTATCGCCTCCAATACAGATATATTCTACATCAAAATACATCAATATGCAAGGATTATTTATCATTGGTTACATCACCGTTACCGCTGATGGGAATCGCTTCACCTAAGTATGTGGGCTCAGGCTTGATGATGCAATAAAAAAAGTCTTTGACTCTTGCGGCAAATTCACGGGTGTTGTTATAAAGGTCTTTTCCGTAGCTTCTCAAGTCTGAAGGCACACCGTAGGCCTCAAGCCCCAGAGCCTCGGCGCATTTTATGGCGCGGGTCAGGTGATATTTCTGGGTGACTATAACTATTTTTTCAGCCTTGAACACTTCTTTGGCGCGGTACATACTTTCATAGGTAGAAAAACCTGCGTGATCCATAAATATGTTCTCACTTTCAACGCCCTTATCTATGGCAAAGTTTTTCATCACGTTCACTTCGTCATAATCTTTTCTGCCGTGGTCGCCTGTCATCAGAATTTTGGGCGCAGTCCCCTGCTTGTACAAATCCACGGCAACGAGAAGCCTGTCTTCAAGCATATGACTTGGGGTGGTTTCACTCCAGACAAGGCAACCGAGCACGAGGATGCAGTCGGCATCTTTGATTTCCTTTGCCTGCTCAACGGTGAGAATTTTATCTTTGGCAGAAATGAGCATCCATGCATTGATGCCCACAGCACCCACACCGACGAGAATACATATTGAAATTATAACAGCAATTATCTTTTTAAACATAAAAAATCCCCTTGTGATGTTTTTTTCATTTTACAACAGAAAAAACAACTCAACAAGGGGCTTTATCAAATCTTTATAATTATTTCATTTTTTCGCCATATTTAACCTGATTGATAATAAATCCGATTAAAAAGGCTATTGCAATTGCGGGCAAAAGAGGAATTGCAACAACAACTGCCGCAATAAGAGAAATCAGCACGCCTATACCCTTCTGGCTCTCGATAGTGCAACGCTCAACGGGGAACATCTTTTCAAGCTGAGCCTTGGTGGGGTGTAACGGAAGTACAGCACCCTTTGAGGGAATGCCCTGCTTATAGAGCAAGGGCTCAACCATTGAACGGATGCTTTCGGTGCCCTTGAGGAATTTTCCGATCGGCATACGGATTGTTTCAAGGAATGAGTCTATAATTGCAAGCAGACCCATGGTGATTTTGTAATAAGGGGTGTCGGGAGTATATTCACCGTCACCTGCATAGAGATTCATTGGCAGAGTGATTGCAAAGTCAACAACTCTGTCGTCCTTGATGTGAGCATAATCCTCGGGGCGCAGACCTGTTTCTTTTTTGGTCCATTTTGCAACGGTGCCAACCTTAAGGTTGCGGAACCATTTGGCAACAGGCTTGATTAACCAGCCGATTTTGTAAATGAGCTTTTTCTTAACAGAAAACGCCTGAGCCTTTTCGGCAAGGTCATCAATATCCGTTGCTGCGGCATCGATAACGTTGCGGATCATACCGAAAAACTGATCTTCAAGGTGCTGAGGCAACGCTTTACCGTCAAAAGAAAGACTGTTGTTTTCATCAACCCTGACAGTTTTGATATCTATGGTTTCGTTATCGGGATCAAGAGTCACACGGCGGTAATAACCGGGATAACCCACGGGAGAAGTGGTGCTGATACCGTAAATCGGATTACCCTTTTCTGAGAAAACATAGGAAATGTCGTGAACATGGGAATGACCTGTGAAAATGAAGCTGACCCCTAAATCTGCAAGCTGTTCGCGACGGAGCTTATGCTCACCCATCATATCATTTTTACCGATGATTGAATAAAACTCAGAGGGGGAAATTATGGGGTGATGTGTCATCATAACAACCTGCTGATCGTTTTCGCGGGCATCCTTAAGCTGAAGTGCTATCCACATAAACAGCTCATCAGAAAATCCGCTTGCGCCCTTGTGGTTGCGGTCATCGTTAAGCGCAAAAAGACGGTAACCTTCACTGAGCTGAACCACGTAGGACATACTGTCTTCATGAACAGCAATAGCCTCGTCCATACCAAGCTCGCGATACAATTCATAAAGATCCTCACGCTTGGCACAGTCAATTCTTGTCACTTCATCTTCAAGATAGCAGTTGGTTTTGCCGTCACCCTGAAAGTCGTGAGTAGCGGTGATTGCATATACCCTTTTTCCCGCCATTTTGAGCGCACGGCAAAGGTTAATGAACTCGCGGTGAGAAGAAAATTCACCATTTGATGTAGTGTCACCGCCAATGAGAATAATGTCGCTTTCGCTGTCCTTAGCCATCTGAGCAAAGGCACAAGTCAGCACCTCAGCGCTGTCTTTCATCAGAATCTGACTTTTGGAGTTGGCATAATTATAGGACTTGGTGCCAACTCCGTTTTCTTTTGAATAATAGTGAAGGTCTGTTATGACCGTGAATGTGAGTGGAGCTTTTGACATAATAACCTCCGATTATTTGGCGGCAACTGCCTCAGATTCGCCTCTGCGTTTCATAAGCTCGGCGGTGATGTTCTCTTTCTTTTTGCCTACAAGGTCATAGAAGAAAATGGGTACAGCCTGACCGAGAACGAAGATAGCGGGGATAATTGTGTAAATCATAAGGAATTTGTCAAGAGTATCTGCACTCTGATCAACATAAGCTACGTTTACATCTGTTGAGGCAACATAGCCTGACCAGGTGAAAACAAGGAATGCACCGAGGCTCTTGGTAAATGCGGCAGCAATTTTGGCAAAGAGGCCGATACCTGCGTAGCAAAGGCCCTCCTGACGCTTGCCTGTGTTGTATTCAATTTCATCAATACAATCGGCAATCATAACGTTGGGGGTGATGTTTGTATTACCGTGCTGAAGACCAACGAAGAAGTTGATGATAAGGAAAGGAATAACAAGTGCACTTGAGAAGCCCACAACCTTTGTAACCGCAAAGAGGATTGCAAGCATTGAAGCACCATAAACACAGCAGATGATGAAGGTACGCTTTGTGTCAAACTTTTTGAGAAGCGCTTTAACAAAAAGCATACCAACGGCTGTACCGATACCCATAGGCAGAAGAAGGCCTAATTTGAGATCCTTATCGCCAAGGAGATAAATTGCAATATAAAGGCTTACGGTTGAATAAACACCTCTGCCGAAGCCGGCAAGCTTGATGAGAGCAACCATAAGAAGGTTTTTGTTGGTGAAAACAATGCGGACGCTTTCTTTGATGCTTATTTTTTCCTGAGAATAAGGCACACGCTCCTTGGTGTTAAAAGCCATAATAAAGAGGAAAATCAATGCGCCGGCAACACAAACAAATGTTGAAACCTGCAAGTCCATACCACTTGCTTCTGCAGTTTCAAAGCGCTCAGAACCCATAATTGCCTTGAGAATGAGGCCGACAACAAGAAGCACAACCATACCGCCTGACTGACCCACAGCCTTGAAAATGCTGGCAACGGAAATAGCATCACCGCGTTCTTTGGGGTTGGGAGTAATAACTGAACCAAAGCAGCCAACAGGACTTTCTACACAGACAACAATAGTTGTGTAAAGGCAATAAACAATCATCATCCACGCAATTGCCGAAAACTCGCTTGACACCTTTGGAGCGAAGAAAACGAGAACAGATGCAATTGAAAGAGGCACAATGCCATAGATAATCCACGGACGGATTTTGCCCCATTTGCTTTTTGTACGGTCAACACGGAAGCCGACGATAATTTCCATAACGGCACCCACGATACCTGCGACAAACATAACGGTTGTTATAGCACCTGAAATAAAATCAGGTGAAAGGTTTGTGCCCTTGAAGGCAAAATCTTTGAAATATGTGCTTGCGTAGTCAGGCATCCAGCCCGTGAGCAATGCCATACCGAAAAGACCTATGCCATAGGCAATGATTTCTTTTGTATCAAGATATTTTTTCATTGTGCGACTCCTTGATTATTTGTTAAGCTCAGCAAAGAGCTTTTTGTTTGTTTTGTAGAGCTTTGTGTAAACTGAATAGAACTTGTTATATTCCTCGTGCTTTTTCATATCGGGAGCAAAGGATTTTTCGATAGCGATCAGCTTTTTGGCGCTTTGGATATCCTTAACAACACCCAATCCTACGGCTGTGACAACCGCTGCACCTGCTGCGCCAACATTGTGAGGCTGGAAAGGAACCTCAACCTTTCTGCCAAGAATATCGGCAAGAATCTGACAGATAACGTCACTCCTTGCTCCACCGCCTGCAAAGCGGACGACATCTGAGGTTTCAACCTTTTTATCCTGAGTTTCAACAAACCAGCGAAGATGATAAGAAACACCCTCAATAACAGCTCTGACAAGCTCAGCCTTACCTGTTTCAAGATTGAGATTGAAGAACATTCCTCTTGAATTGGGGTCTTCAAAGGGGCAACGGTTGCCGTGAAGCCACGGAGCAAAAATAACACCATCACTACCAACTCCGACTTCGTCTGCAGCCTTTGACATACATTCAAAAGCATCTTCCACGGTGTCGTGTGATGCATAAAGACCAAGACGGTCACTTACAACATTGTTTTTGACCCATTCGTAGCACTTTCCGGCTGTTTCAAGCTCGGCAAAATACAAAAATCTGCCCTTATCTGCACCAACAATAGCGGCAATCATTGCGTTGGCATCAACAACGCTTTTTGTGGTTACGGTGCCTGCCCAGCCCGAAGTGCCCCAATAAAGATGAGTTTCACCGGGGGCAACTGCGCCTGAAGCAACACCGCTGTGCGAAGCATCACCGCCGCCGCCGAAAACGGCTGTTCCCTCTCTGTGACCAAGCTCTTTTGCAGCCTTTGAGGTAAGCTCACCGATTTTATCGGTGCATTCTTTAATTTCGGGAAGGTGTGCCATATTGACACCAAGCATATCGCAGATAGGCTTGCTCCAGCATTCTTTTTTAATATCATAAAGAAGGGTTGCGAAGGCTGAGTCGGGGGTCATTGAAAACTCACCTGTCATTTTGCAGATGAGAAAATCCTTGACGTCGAGCCATTTGTGTACACGTCTGAAGTTTTCGGGCTCATTTTCTTCAACCCATTTATATTTCCATACAGGATCTTTGACACTTGCTGCAACCGCACCTGTGATGGCGATTGATTTAAGAAGCTTGAACACGTTTGCACCTGCAATCTGCGGTCCGTGGGCAATACCCTTTTTAAGCTGCTCTGTTGCGCGCTGATCCATATAGCTCATTGCTCTGCGGACGGGCTCACCGTTTTTGTCGGCAAGAACGAGCCCCTGCATCTGAGAGCAGAAGGATATTCCCTCAATCTGTTCTGGCGCAACACCTGATGCTTCAAGCACTTCGCCCGTTGTTCTGCACATTGCGTGCCACCATTCGTTGGGATCCTGCTCGGCTCCGCCTCCGTCAAGAACATAGAGATTGTATCCTGCGGAAGCACCTGCGATAAGTTCAATGGTGTCTCCGATTGAAAAAATGCAGGTCTTTACACCGGTTGTTCCGATGTCATAAGACATTGCGTATCTGACTTTACCCATAAAAAAACCTTCTTTAATAAAAATTTAACAAAAATGTCTTTATTTTTGGAAAAAAGTATTGTATAATGTTACAGAATACATTATATGTTAGATTTTAGCAAATTTTTTGTATATTTTCAATATACAAAAGTAACGAAAAAACATAACATAATTACATTTTCTGAATAAAGGAGAGATTTTTATGTCAGATTACGCAATCAAAAACTACCTTGACGCCAAGGAAGTTACTCATCAGCTTGATGAGCTCATCAAAAAGCCGGTTTATTCAATCGACCCCGACGAGCTTGCCAAGTACGAAAAGGAATACTTTGACGCAAAGTGCTCCAAGAGTAAGGCTATGATTGAAGAAGCCAAGCAGATTATCCCCGGTGGTGTTCAGCACAACCTTGCTTTCAACCACCCCTTCCCCCTTGTGTTCACCAAGGCTGAGGGCAACAAGCTCTACGATGCTGACGGCAACGAATACTACGACTTCCTTCAGGCAGGCGGCCCCACAGTTCTGGGCAGCAATCCTCCCGAAGTAAGAGAAAAGGTTATTGACCTTCTCAACACCTGCGGCCCTTCAACAGGTCTTTTCCACGAATACGAATATAAGCTTGCAAAGAAAATTGCAGACAGCATGGAATCAGTTGATATGTTCCGTATGCTCGGTTCAGGTACTGAGGCTTGTATGGCAGCTATCCGTGTTGCAAGACTTGCAACAAAGAAAAAGAACATCCTCAAAATGGGCGGTGCATATCACGGCTGGAGTGATCAGTTAGGCTACGGTATCCGTATCCCCGGCTCAAAGTTCACTCAGGCTCATGGTGTTCCTCTCTATATGTTCAGACATACTCAGGAGTTCTTCCCCAACGACCTTAACGACCTTGAAAAGAAGCTCAGACTCAACCAGCTCACAGGCGGCACAGCTGCTGTTTTCATTGAGCCCGTTGGCCCCGAAAGCGGCACTCGTCCCGTTGACTTTGACTTCAACAAGGGTGTTGAAAGACTTTGCCGCAAATACGGTGCTCTCCTCATTTTCGATGAGGTTGTTACAGGCTTCCGTATCGGCATGGGCGGCGCTCAGGGCTACTATGGCGTTTCTCCTGACCTTACAATCTTCGGTAAGGTTATCGCAGGCGGTTACCCAGGTGCAGGCGGTATCGGCGGTAAGAGAGAATATATGAAATATCTCGGTGCAGGTCTTGACGGCGCAGTTAAGGTTAAAAAAGCATTTATGGGCGGTACACTTGCCGCAACACCTATCTCCTGTGTTGCAGGTTACTACACTCTTTGCGAAATCGAAAAGCAGAAGGCTTGCGAAAAGGCCGGTGAAATGGGTGACTACCTCACTCAGGGTCTTCAGCAGCTTATCAAGAAATATGACCTTCCCTTCGTTGCATTCAACCAGGGTTCAATCTGTCACCTCGACACAGTAGGCACAATGCACTTCTCCATCGACTGGAGCAAGGTATGGCAGATTCCCGGTGTTCTTGATGCTACTAACATCAGAAAGAAAGAGATGACCCATATGGGCGCAGCTTATATGGCAGAAGGTCTTGTTACACTTGCAGGCAGCCGTCTTTACACAAGTGCAGCCTACACCAAGGAAGACATTGACGACGCTCTTTCAAGATTTGACAGAGTATTCAGCAAATGTAAGAAACTCTAATATAAAATCAAAGCGGAGAAATTATCATTATGGATATTTTACAAGCTAAACAAACAGTTATTGATGCAGGCAAGGAGCTTCTCGCTTGCGGCCTTATTGTGAGAACATGGGGCAACATCAGCTGCAGAATCAGTGACACACAGTTTGTTATCACCCCCAGCGGCAAGCCCTATGAAGGGCTCACCCCCGATGACATTGTTGTGGTAAACATTGAAGACCTTAGCTATGAAGGTGACATCAAGCCCTCAAGCGAAAAAGGTATTCACGCTGACTGCTACAAAGCAAAGGCTGATGTTAACTTTGTTATACATACTCATCAGGCAAATGCTTCTGCTGTTTCTATTCTCAAAAAAGATATTATCTGCGAAAGCGAATCAGATGTACTTGAAGCGGTTGTTCCCTGCGCTGAATACGGTCTCCCCGGTCAGCCCAAGCTTCGCAAGGGCGTTAACGATGTGCTTGCAAGAAGTGAGTCAAAAGCTATTCTTATGGCTCACCACGGTGCAGTTTGCATGGGTGCAGATTATGCCGACGCTTTCAGGGTTGCCAACGAGCTTGAAAGAGTTTGCGGTGAATACCTTGAAGCAAAGTATAAAAGACCCAAGTATCAGCACAATGCGGAGGCTTCAAGAAGTGAGTATAAAGACGGTGTGATTCATTTCACCGACGGCTTCTGGGATGTTGACCTTGACCCCGAAAGCGCTACTCTTTCTCCCGAGCAGAGTCTTCACAGAGATATTTATGCAGCTTATCCCAAGTTCAAAAACATCATCCATTGCGCTGACGACGATGTTGTTGAAGCATCATCAACAGGCAAAAAGGTTAAACCTTATCTTGATGATTTTGCACAGCTTGTGGGCATCAACCTCAAATGTGCCAAGGATGAAAAAGAGATCATCAAAAAGCTTAAGTACAGAAACGCTGTTCTTCTCAAAGACAAAGGCGGTTACTGCTGCGCTAATGATGAATACAACGCACAGGCTGTTGAAATTGTTTTGAAGAAAAACTGCAAGGCAATGCTTGACACACAGAATATTGACAAAATCAAACCCATCAAGCTTCACGAATGTTTGCTTATGAGAGTTGTCTATAAACTCAAATATTCAAAACAGGCTGATAAATAAAATCATCCCACCGAGCAATCGGTGGGATTTGTGTTGCATATCAAAATTTAAGCCGACAGCGAAATGCTGCCGGCTTTTGAGTTAAAATCAGAACTTAACCTTGAAGTT
>JAZQYU010000028.1:0-7977 GCA_045633685.1 Acutalibacteraceae bacterium
CCATTCCACCTCATCCGCCTCGTTCCTCGGCACCTTCTCCTCAAGGAGAAGGCTGTTTAATTGTTATTGGGGCATCTCATTCATAAAAAAATACCGACGGTGAACCGTCGGTATGAAAAATCAATACTTGTCTTCAAGATCTTCTTTTTTCTTTCTGCCCTTGCCTTTTGCTTCAAGGCGAGCTTCTTTTTCTTTCTGCTGAGCAGCTTTTGCAGCTTCTCTTTCAGCGGCAAGCTTTTCGTTAGCAGTGTTGTTCTGGCTGATTGACCAGCGGGCAAACTTAAGTCTGTTCTTATCAGCACCTGTTTCGATGATGATAGAATCTTCTTTAACAGTAACAACACGGCCGATGATACCGCCGATTGTTGTAACTTCGTCACCAACCTGGATATTGTCGCGCATTGCCTGCTCTTCTTTTTGCTTTTTCTTCTGGGGTCTGATGGTCATAAAGTACATAAGCACTACCATACCAACAAGATAAATCCAGATCATATTGCTGTTTCCACCGAGCATTTTTGTTACCTCCAAAAAAATATCTTTAAGATTATAACCTAATTATTGACATTTTGCAAGTGTTTTTTAACATTTAACACTCTTTTAACATTTATATTCTTGTGTCAAGCAAATCGACGTATTTGTTCTTGAATTCATCAAATGTGCCGTTATCAAGATTTTCTCTGATTTTTTCCATAAGAGTGTTATAGAACCAAAGATTGTGAGCCACACAAAGGCGCATTGCAAGCATTTCCTTCGCCTTGAAAAGGTGGCGGATATATGCCTTTGAATGCCTTTGACAAGTGGGACACTGACAGCCCTCTTCGATGGGAGTATCGTCCTTTTCATATTTTGCATTATTGATATTAATAATACCGTTCATTGTGAAAAGGTGACCGTGACGGGCATTGCGGCTGGGCATTACACAGTCGAAAAGGTCAACTCCCCTGCTGACTGCTTCGAGGATGTTGCCGGGAGTGCCTACACCCATAAGATAACGGATTTTATCCTTGGGTGCATAAGGCTCAACGGCTGAAATAACACGGTACATATCTTCCTTTGGCTCGCCCACGGCAAGACCGCCGATTGCATAACCATCGAGGTCAAGCTCGGCAATGCGCTGCATATGCTCAACACGGAGGTCATCATATACACAGCCCTGGTTGATGCCGAAAAGCATCTGCTTTTTGTTGAGGGTATCGTGAAGAGAATTGAGACGCTCCATCTCTTCCTTGCAGCGCACAAGCCAACGGTAGGTGCGGTCGCAGGAATCCTTGGAATATTTGTGAGTTGCGGGGTTGGCAACACATTCGTCAAATGCCATTGCAATGGTTGAAGCAAGGTTTGACTGAATCTGCATGCTTTCTTCAGGACCCATAAAAATGCGTCTGCCGTCAACGTGAGAAGAAAAGGTTACGCCTTCTTCCTTAATCTTGCGCAGGCCTGCGAGAGAAAAGACCTGAAATCCGCCGCTGTCGGTGAGAACGGGCCCCTCCCACCCTGTGAACTGACGGATGCCGCCAAGTTCCTTGATAAGCTTGTCACCGGGACGCACGTGAAGATGATAGGTATTGCAAAGCTGAACCTGAGCACGGATATCTTTGAGGTCATAGGCATCAAGTCCGCCCTTGATTGCACCGCAGGTGGCAACGTTCTGAAATGCGGGAGTCTGCACAACACCGTGAGGAGTGGTGAATTCACCGCGGCGGGCTTTACCTTCGCATTTTATAATTTTAAAGGACATAATTTCCTCCTTTATGAAATCATCATAGCATCGCCGAAAGAGAAGAAGCGGTAGCGTTCCTCAACGGCAGTTTTGTAGGCGTTCATTGTGTTTTCATAACCACAGAAAGCACTGACTAGCATAATCAGTGTGCTTTCTGGCAGATGGAAGTTGGTGAGCAGACAGTCGATACATTTAAACTCATAACCGGGATAAATGAAGATGCTTGTCCAGTCATCATATTCGCAGACCTCACCCTTTGCCTGACACACACTTTCAAGGGTGCGGCAACAGGTTGTACCGACGGCAATAACTCTGCCGCCGTTTTTCTTGGTTTCATTTATAATATCGGCTGTTTCTTTGGGAATTGAATAATGCTCGGAGTGCATTTTGTGCTCCTCGATTTTTTCCGCCTTAACGGGACGAAATGTGCCGATACCCACATGGAGGGTAACATAGCCGATTTTAACACCCATAGCCTTGATTTTCTCAAGAAGTGCCGGGGTAAAATGAAGACCTGCCGTGGGTGCTGCGGCCGAACCTAGCTCCTTGGAATAAACCGTCTGATAACGTTCTTTATCCTCAAGCTTTTCGGTAATATAATGAGGAAGAGGCATTTCACCCACTCTGTCAAGAGCTTCATATATATTTGAGGCATCATAGGTGAATTTTGCAATTCTGTTGCCGTTAGGCAGAACCTCAAGAATTTCGGCATACATTATGCCATCACCAAAAGAAAAGCGCGTACCCTCCTTGGCACGTTTACCGGGACCTGCCATAACCTCCCACACATCGGTTTCAATGCAGTTGAGAAGCAGGAATTCAACGTTTGCCCCTGTGCCCTCTTTGACACCGTAAATCCTCGCAGGGAGAACTCGGGTGTTGTTGAGAATGAGGCAGTCACCTTCTTTGAGATAATCGCATATATCGTAGAAGTGGCGGTGTTCAACCTCACCGTCAGCCTTACCCACATGCATAAGGCGGGATGAATCCCTGGGCTCGAGGGGGTGCTGAGCAATAAGCTCCTGTGGTAAATCGTAGAAAAAGTCACTTGTTTTCATTAAAAATAACCTCTTGTATAAAAATGAAGCACAAAATTTGTAATATTTGTGAGAATTTCCAATTCAAAAATATTGACTGAAAAAAATAAAAATGTTAATATATTTGTTAAATTCGGCTCGTATATTATATTGTATGCGCAGAAAAAAAACAATAGTTTTTTAACAGATTAGAGGTTTTATTATGAAAAAATTTAAAGTTGGTATTATCGGAGCAACAGGTATGGTTGGCCAGAGATTTGCTTCTTTGCTTGAAAACCACCCTTGGTTTGATGTTGTTGTTCTCGCAGCAAGCCCCCGTTCAGCAGGCAAAACCTATGAAGAAGCAGTTGGTTCACGCTGGTGCATGGACACAGCAATGCCCGCAAATATGAAAGACCTTGTTATTATGGATGCAACCGCTGACGTTGAAAAAATTGCAGGTATGGTTGACTTCGTATTCTGCGCAGTTGATATGAAAAAGGATGAAATCAAGGCTCTTGAAGAGCGTTACGCTAAGGCTGAGTGCCCCGTTGTTTCAAACAACAGCGCTCACAGAGGTACTGCTGACGTTCCCATGGTTGTGCCTGAGCTCAACGCACGCCACACAGATGTTATTGCAGACCAGAGAAAGCGCCTCGGCACAAAACGCGGCTTCATCGCTGTTAAGTCAAACTGCTCACTTCAGAGCTATGTTCCCGCTATCTATCCCCTTGACAAAGCAGGCTTCAAGGTTAAGGATGTTCTCGTTTGCACATATCAGGCAATTTCAGGCGCAGGCAAAACATTTGAAACATGGCCTGAAATGGTTGACAACGTTATCCCCTTCATCGGCGGCGAAGAAGAAAAGAGCGAGCAGGAGCCCCTCAAAATCTGGGGTGAGGTTGCTGACGGCGTAATCAAAAACGCAAGTGAGCCCAACTTCACAGCTCAGTGCATCCGTGTTCCCGTTTCAAACGGTCATATGGGTGCTGTGTTCGTTAAATTTGCCGATAAGGTTCCTTCAAAAGAAGAGATGCTCAAAATCTGGGCAGAGTTCAAGGGTGAGCCTCAGGAATACGAGCTTCCCAACGCTCCCAAGCAGTTCCTCCACTACTTCACAGAAGACAATATGCCCCAAACAAAGCTTCAGCGCGACCTTGAGGGCGGTATGGCTGTAAGCATCGGTCGTCTTCGTGAAGACACTCAGTATGACTACAAATTTGTTTGCCTTTCACATAACACTCTCCGCGGTGCAGCAGGCGGCGCAGTTCTTCTCGCTGAGCTCCTTTGCAAGCAGGGTTATATGGACTAAGGAGGTCTATTAAATGAAAAAAACAGTTTTCACCGGCGCAGCAGTTGCTATTGTTACTCCCTTTGATGAGAACAACAAGGTTGACTACAAGAAGCTTGCTGAGCTTATTGATTATCAGATAGAGAATTCAACAGACGCTATTGTAATCTGCGGCACAACAGGTGAAGGCCCTACCCTCACCCACGAAGAGCATGCAGAGGCAATCCGTTTCACCTGCGAATACACTAACAAGCGTGTTCCCGTTATCGCAGGCACAGGCAGTAACGACACCGACTACGCTGTTAAGCTTTCAAACGAAGCTGAAAAAGACGGTGCAGACGCTCTTCTTCTTGTTACTCCCTATTACAACAAAACCTCACAGATTGGTCTTATCAAGCAGTATGAATATATTAACGACAGAGTAAGCACTCCCATTATTCTCTATAATGTTCCTTCAAGAACAGGCGTTAATATTCTTCCCGAAACATATCTTGAGCTTTCAAAGCTCAGCAATGTTGTTGCAACCAAGGAAGCAAATGGTGACATTTCATCAATTCTCAAAACAATGAGCCTTTGCGGTGATAACCTCGACATCTACTCAGGTAACGACGACCAGATTGCTCCCATTATGGCTCTTGGCGGTAAAGGCGTTATCTCCGTGCTTTCAAACGTTGCACCCAAGCTCACCCACGACATTGCTATGGCAGGCTACAACGGTGACATCAAAACCTGCACAAAAATGCAGCTTGAATATCTTGAGCTTTGCAATAACCTTTTCTGTGATGTTAACCCCATCCCCGTAAAAGAAGCAATGAATATGATGGGCATGAACGTTGGCCCCTGCAGACTTCCTCTTTATGAAATGACCGATGCTAAAAAGGCTCTTCTTAAAGACACTCTTGCAAAATACAATCTAATATAATATAATATCGGGGAGCGATTAAAACTCCCCGATTATTTTTTTGGATGTGATAAATATGACAGATATTATTTTAAGCGGTTGCTGTGGCGTTATGGGCAAAAACATTGCTCAGTGCATCGAAAAAAAGGACGACTGCAGAATTGTTGCGGGTATTGACATCAGATCAGATGACAACTCCCCTTTTCCTATTTATAAGAACGCCGACAATTTCACAGGCAAGGCTGATGTTATCATTGACTTTTCTCACCCATCTGCTCTCAACTCCTTGCTTGATTACGCAGTGAGAACAGGCACACCTGCGGTTATTTCCACCACAGGTCTTTCACCTGAGCAGATTTCACTCATTCACAAGGCGGCAACAAGTGTTCCCATTTTCTTCAGCGCAAATATGAGCCTTGGCGTAAGCCTTCTCACAGAGCTTGCTCAGAAGGCTGTTAAGGTGCTGGGTGATGACTTTGACATTGAAATTATCGAAAAGCACCATAATCAGAAAATTGACGCTCCCAGCGGCACTGCTCTTATGCTTGCAGATGCTATAAATGCTGCCGCTGACGAGAGCTACGAATATGAATACAACCGTCAGGCAAAGCGTGAAAAGAGAAAGAAGAACGAAATCGGCATTCACGCAGTGCGCGGCGGCACAATCGTTGGTGAGCACGATGTGATTTTTGCCGGACAGGATGAGATAATCACGATCTCTCACTCTGCCCGTTCAAAGCAGATTTTTGCAGTTGGTTCAGTTAACGCGGCAATGTTTATCAAGGATTTGCAGCCCGGTCTTTACTCAATGAAGGATTTGGTTGAGGCAAAATAAATTTTTTGCTTTACTTTTGCGATTTAATGTGTTACAATGTGAATATACTTTGATTACCGCGGAGGTTACTTATGCACGATAAAATTAAGGACCCGAATGTAGATTTTCTTTTCAAGGCTATTCTTGAACTCAGAGATATGGACGAATGCTATGACTTTTTTGAAGATCTTTGCACAGTGACAGAGCTTAAAGCTCTTTCTCAGCGCATTGTTGTTGCAAAAATGCTCAGAGATAACAAAGTGTACAGCGACATTGTTGAAAAAACAGGCGCAAGCACCGCCACAATCAGCCGTGTTAACCGTTCTTTGCGTTACGGCTGTGACGGCTATGAAAAGCTTTTCGTAAGGATTGACGAAAAAGAATGAGCAGTTATGACGTTTTTTCTCAGTTTTATGACAGCCTGACAGATAACGTTGATTACCGAAAGCGTGCAGAGTTTTTCCGCACGCTTCTTGTTCGTTACGGTGTAGCTGACGGTGCAACAGTGCTTGATATGGGTTGCGGCACAGGCAGATTCACATGTGAAATGGCTAAAATGGGATATGATATGATCGGCACCGATATCTCCCCCGATATGCTGTGTGAAGCAAGAGAAAATATGTATGATAATGAGGTGCAGATACTTCTGCTTTGCCAGAGTATGGAGGAGCTTGATTTGTTCGGCACGGTGGATTGCGCCGTGAGCACACTCGACTGCATCAACCACCTCGACTCTGCCGACAGCGTTAAAAAGGCTTTTTATAACGCCGGGCTTTTTATGAACCCCGAGGGAATGTTTATTTTTGACATCAACACCGTTTACAAGCACAGAAAAATTCTTGGCAACAACACCTTTGTATATGACACGGACGATGTATTCTGCGTGTGGCAAAATACCCTGAACGACGACAACAGCGTGGACATCAGCCTTGATTTTTTTGAGCCTGACGGTGACGCTTATTACAGAAGCTCTGAGGAATTTACCGAAAGAGCGTATGAAATTGAAGATATAACAAAGTGGCTCAGTGAGGCTGAGTTTGAAGTGGTTGATATTTTTGACGACTGCAGCTATGAGCCCATAAAAGAAACAACTCAACGCGCGGTTATTGCCGCAAGATACACGGGAAAGAGGAACGGATAATGGACAAACTTGTAAGATGCATTTCAGACGACGGCACTCTGATTATGATGGCCGCCGAAACAACGGATATGGTAAACACAGCGCAGGAGCTTCACACAACCTCTGCTGTTGTTTCTGCTGCATTGGGCAGACTTCTCACCGCCGCAAGTCTTATGGGCAGCATGCTCAAGAATGAGGATGATTCTATCACTCTCCGACTTAACGCTGACGGTCCTGCCGGCACAATTATTGCGGTGTCTGACTGCGACGGCAACACAAGAGGCTATGCTGCAAACAATATTGTTGAAATTCCCCTCAATGCCAAGGGTAAGCTTGACGTTGCAGGTGCGGTTGGCACAAACGGTTCACTCACGGTTATGAAGGATTTGGGTATGAAAGAGCCCTACATCGGTCAGATTCCCCTTGTAAGCGGTGAAATTGCTGAGGATATCACAAGCTATTATGCCGCAAGTGAACAGACACCAACGGTTTGTGCCTTGGGTGTGCTTGTTAATCCCGACTTAACCATCAAGGCCGCGGGCGGATTTATCATTCAGCTTCTCCCGACAGCCTTTGACGACACAATCGACAAGGTTGAAAGATGTATTCAGGGCATTCCCTCTGTGACACAGATGCTCACATCAGGCCTCAGCCCCGAAGAAATCTGCAAAAAAGTTTTGCCCGAATTCAATCTTGAGGTTCTTGATTCATCAAGCCCTGCATATAAATGTAACTGTTCCGAGAACAGAGTTGTGAAGGCGCTTATCTCCCTTGGCAAAGAGGATCTGGAAGAGCTTGCACAGGATGAATCAACAGAGGTTAAGTGTCAGTTCTGCAACAAAGCATACACTTTCACAAGCAAAGACATTCTTGAAATACTGAAAAAATCAGGAAAATAATTTTTTTGAATTTTTTTGAAAAAACTATTGACAAATGAATCACAATAGTGTATAGTATCAAAGTCGCTGTTGCGAAGCGCAGTGATAAAGAAAAAGTGTGGGAGCATAGCTCAGCTGGGAGAGCATCTGCCTTACAAGCAGAGGGTCACAGGTTCGAGCCCTGTTGTTCCCACCAATGGCCCGGTAGTTCAGTTGGTTAGAACGCTAGCCTGTCAC
>JAZQYU010000029.1:0-21659 GCA_045633685.1 Acutalibacteraceae bacterium
AGAGTTCCTGTTAATCTTTCATGTCTTGCCTGTAAAGCTCTGTGACAAAGGTCCATACGAGCGTCAAAAATTTCCCAGAATTTGTCCATATCCTTGTTTGCTGAAAGACCAATATCTACGAGATTTACAGTAACTACGCCCTGATTGAAACGTCCATAATATTTTGGTTTTCCGTTTTCATCAAGATATGGGGTAAGGAAGCTTCTGCAACCCATACAGGTGTAGCAGTTGCCGTTACCGTTTTTATCAATTTTGTTTTCAAGCATTATCTTTTCAGATATATAGTCAGGAACCATACGCTTTGCTGTGCATTTTGCAGCAAGTTCTGTCAGGTAATAATATTTGCTGTCTTTGTGGATATTATCCTCTTCAAGAACGTAAATAAGCTTAGGGAACGCAGGAGTAATCCATACACCGTTTTCGTTTTTAACGCCCTGATATCTTTGACGTAAAGTTTCTTCAATTATAAGCGCAAGGTCATTTTTTTCCTGTTCATTTTTAGCTTCGTTAAGGTACATAAACACAGTAACAAAGGGAGCCTGACCATTAGTGGTGAGAAGAGTAACAACCTGATACTGAATTGTCTGAACGCCTTTGCGCACTTCTTCTCTGAGTCTTCTTTCAACAACTTTATTGATAGCTTCTTCATCAACTTTGCCGCCAAGCTCTTCAACCTCAACAAGAACATCCTTGCGGATTTTTTCTCTTGAAACCTGAACAAAGGGAGCAAGGTGCGCAAGGCTGATGCTCTGACCGCCATACTGGCTGCTGGCTACCTGAGCAATAATCTGAGTGGAAATATTGCAGGCTGTTGAAAAGCTGTGGGGCTTTTCAATGCAGGTGCCGCTGATAACAGTGCCGTTCTGAAGCATATCTTCAAGATTAACAAGGTCACAGTTGTGCATATGCTGAGCAAAATAGTCCATATCATGGAAATGGATTATACCCTGCTCATGAGCCTCAGTAATGTGCTGAGGAAGCAGAATTCTTTTGGTAATGTCCTTGCTTACCTCACCTGCCATATAGTCACGCTGAACGCTGTTGACGGTGGGGTTTTTGTTGGAATTTTCCTGCTTAACTTCTTCGTTGTTGCATTCAATAAGAGAAAGAATCTGATTATCGGTAGTATTTGCCTTACGGATAAGAGAACGGGTATAGCGATATTTAACATATCGTCTTGCAACATCAAAGGCGCCCTGTGCCATAATCTGATTTTCTACAATATCCTGAATTTCTTCAACAGAAAAAGCTCTGTTAGCCTTGCCGATTTTGAACTCAACATATTCTGAAATCTCTTTAATCTGCGCGTCGGTAAGCTCTTTTTTACCGCCGTTTGCTTCATTTGCCTTGGTTATAGCTGCCGCAATTTTTGACACGTCAAAGTCAACTTCAGAACCGTTTCTTTTTATAATTCTCATAAATTCACCTTTCCGAGGGTGTTCCTCTAATCAAATTCCACTTGTTTTTAATACCCAAATACTGTAGCGATGTTTTATAATAATACTATATGTTGTGTTATAAGTCAATAGGTTTTTCAACAAAGCAAAAAATTTCCTCCTTCTTTCTGAAGGAGGATTAAAATTTAAAGCTTGCCGCCGTTTTTTATGTAGAGTTCGCGGAGCTCCTGCTTTCTTTCGTCGGTGTAGGTATATGCCCAGAGATTATAAATTCCGTCAAAATCCTCAAAAGTTTCATCGTCGTGATGAATTGCTTCCCCCACCTTATACGGAAGATTGAACTCCATTGTTCCGTTTGATGCAATGAAGCATTCTTCTGCAATATCCACAGCATAACGGTTGACATCAATCTTTTCAAACTCTTCATCATACTTAATCTGCGTTGTGGGGAAGAGAATTGTTTTTGCATCTGAAAGCTCATAGAACTCTGTTTTTGTGCCCATATGTCCGTGGTGAGCCGCCTGCATAATGTCACATTTAAGAAGCTTGCCAAAGCGTGGGCAGACAATATCACTTTCTTCGTGACCTGCATCACCGGGGAACTGAACAGTTGTGCCGCAGGTATTCATTATGAGCATAACCGAAGAATCGTTATAATTGAGATTTGAGTTGGGGTAAACATCCTCGTGAGTGCAAAGCACACGGAATTCAAGATTTCTGACAAAGAAATGCTGACCCGAATGGAGCTTGACTTTTTTGATTTCGGGGTGTTCCTCAAAAAGCTGCTCATACATACGCTGAAAATTCTTGTTTGAGGGCATCCAATTGTGGCTGTCGCGGTGTTCAGTTGAAATAAAGTTATAATAAATTGTTTCAATTTCAATATCGGTTTTGTATCTCAGCACATCGCAGAATTTGCCCACATGGTCATCGTGACCGTGGGAGAAAAACCAGCCTGCAACCCTGATTTTTTCACCCTGAGGAGTGAGCTTGCGAAGAAAGTTATAAATTCTTTCATCATCGTTGATGGAATAGGGATGGGCGCTGTCGATTATAAAAAAGCTGTTATCACAGCAACGGATGATGTAACACATTCCGCAGTCAATTAGAGTGTGGTCAACCTCAAACTGCCACAATGTTGTGGGGCAACGCTCTTCCACTGCAAGCTTCTTTGCATCATAAAGAGCAGTGTAACCGTCGCCGATGATGCGAAGTGACGCATCGTGGGTTGTGTAATAAATGTGAAGGCAGAAACCGTCTTTGGTGAGGGTTGTATAATAGTTGTCACCAAATGAGGTTTCATCAAAAATCGTGTAACCCATATTTACAGCATCAGCAACATAAGAGTCCATATCTGCTTTCACCTTATTTCTGTATAGGAAAAGCCAAACGCCGTTGTTACAATCATAAGGAGGTTCATAGCCCTCGGGAAGACGTGGAATTTTATTGATAACATTTTGCATAAGATTCACTCCTACAACAAACTAAATGATTTTAATATAACTGCTCCGACAAAAACCGTGAATACAGAGCCGATGCTTGTCCACACAACAAGCTGACCTGCAAGCTGTTCATCGTTGTGCATTTCTGCCGCCATAACCGCACTTGAAACAGCTATAGGAGAGCCGAAAAGAGCAATAAATGCGGCATAATCATCACCGCCAAAGCTGAATACACCGCCTTTTGCAAGAAGAATTGCACAGCCCACACCGATTACGGGGGCGATAACAATTCTTAACACGGTACCGAAAGCAATCTGTCTGCGAAGACCACCTATGGCCTTAAAAGAAAACTGACCACCCAAAACAATCAGCATAAGCGGTGATGCCATTTTTGCCACGGTGGAAATTGCCGAATACAAAAACGGAAGCTGATTTTTAATGGTAAAATCAGAAATAAAGCTTCTTGCCACAAGGCAGGCAAGACCAATACAAATGGCAATAATCAGCGGATTTTTCGCGATTTTGACCATAATTGTTTTAACACCTGGCTTTTTATTTTCACCGTCTTTGATAAAAACCGTCAGCGAAATAACAGCAAGTACATTAAAAAGAGCGATAGAAAAAGCCGAAAGCACTGACACCACCGCAAGGGTTGAGTCACCGCCCAGGGACTGTGCAAGAGGGATGCCGATTATAGCAAAGTTGGAACGAAAAGCACTCTGAAGCAATACACCTTTTTGTCGGTTATCCTTGCAAAACAGCATAACCGCAACCAATCCGATAACAAAAAGTGCAAAAATTGCTCCCACGGCATAAAGCACCGTTGACCATTTTATGGAAGTGAGGCTGTCAATTTCATACACATTAAAAAACAAGAGCATCGGCAAAGCCACCCTGAAGCCGAGCTTGTTGGCGGTTTTAAGAAATTTTTCGTCATAAAACTTTCTTTGACGAAGAAAATAACCGAGACCGATGAGAAGCACAATGGGTAAAACCGCATTGGCGGCATAAAGAAAAACATTTATCATAAAGCTGATCTTTCTTTCATCACGGCATCATAAGCGTCCTGCAGCCACTGCCTTGCTTTTTCAACACCGTCATCGTTGCCCTCAAATTCAAGGGACTGAATTTTTTCTTCATCAACAGCATCAAAGGAAACGTTGCCCACAAAGCACTGGGCGCACACCACAAATCCCTTTTCACCGTCAACCTCTTTTTCATTGAGAAAAGTGCGGTATTTGAACTCTTCATCAGCAGCATTGTGCCTTTGAGGATTGAGAGAAAGTGAGCCTGTGTATGA
Source organism: Acutalibacteraceae bacterium (assembly GCA_045633685.1). Classification (GTDB taxonomy): domain Bacteria; phylum Bacillota; class Clostridia; order Oscillospirales; family Acutalibacteraceae; genus CAG-488. The sequence goes on from JAZQYU010000029.1 coordinate 4,140, forward strand.
ATTACTTTTCCAGCCCACATTTGCCGCACCTACAAGATATTTATAGCTTAAAACTTTAACGTCACCCATTGCAATACCTCCAATACCGCATAATTATAACATCTTTTTAAAGTCATATCAACAAAAGAGACAGATTTAATTAAAAATCTGCCTCTTTGATTCATCTGATTTTTACTGTTTTGTTGCTTTCAAATGAAACATAATAATCTCCGTCTGTCAGGTCACTTCTCACGGGATAATCAGTTGAGAGAATATGCACTCCGCTGAGCATAGCACTTTCACGCTTTTCATGTGACACGGAGGTAAAAGTATCCACCTGTGTTCTGACAATCAGATTATATTCATCCGTTATTTCCGAGCTTGTTTCAAGAGCTTCTTCAGGATCGTTAATCAGAAGAAAACTTGAGTAAGGTAAATCCTTGTCATCATACCGAAGCATCGGAAACATTGCCTGTGTTTTTATTGTTTCATCAAGGGCAATGTACTCCTCAGTTACATCCGTGTCATGAAGAAGAACAACTACCCTGCCAAGCATCGCCTTAACCTCGCACCAATCATCTGCAAAACGCATTTCGGCAAAAGAGCCGTAATCCCTCAGCATATCAGCAGGCTCAAAAAGCTTGTCCTCAAAAACATCTCTTAGCATTTCATCAAGAGCAATAGCATAATCAATATTCATAAACTTCATATTTTCCATTGGTATGAATACTTTTTTAGGCTCAATGATAATCGTTATGGGAAGATGGTTCGGGTTGTAGTCAGACCACATTTTAATCTCTTTAAGCGCAAGTGACAAATCATAGCAATTTGTGCCAGAATCAAAATAAGGCAGATGCATACAAGTAAAAGAAACACCATTATCGTCTTCAACGGTTTCAATATCAAGCTCTATGCTTCTGACTCCGCTGTTGAATTGCTCGGTAAGGGTCTGACTGCTGAACTCACCTGTTTTTTCACTCACAAGACCGAATGTAAGAGCCGAAAGATTATCAAACATTTCGCAGAATGAATCTGCCGCACGGGTCTGGTAGCTGTTGTGGGTGGCAATAAATGAGACCTCATTGAATTTCAGACCATTGCTCAGCGCCGAATCAAGGTCACCTTCAACAAAATCCGCCTCATTCACCTTTGGCGCCTTGCCCGACAAATACGTCTTTTCAAGATCGGCAATATATTCAAGCTGAGCAGTTTTATCTTTTTCACAGTTTTCAATGCTTTGCTGCACAGTTGCAGGCAAAAGCATAACCGTGGCAACGAGCAAAGAAACTATTTTTTTAATAACAGAGGCTATCATCTGCTTCCTCCTTAAAATTATATTATTGCTATTATAGCAATTTGAAAATTAAAAAGCAATATTGAAAAAGTTAATTATTGTGTTATAATTGAAGCAACATTTCCTTCGGAGGTATATTATGGCTTTAAAAGAAAAACCCGTAAGAGGCTCAACCCCAAGCCCCGACCATATAATGCTCAGCATCTCTGACGATGCAAAAACCACAATGACCGTCACCTGGAGAACTTCAACCGATGTTCCCTCAGGCTACACCCTTTGCAAAAAAGAAGGCTCTGATGAAATCATCAGAACCGAAGCGATATCTGAAATTTTTGAAAGCGACATTGACATCAGCTATATTCATTGGGCAAAAATCACATCTCTTGAGCCCGGCACCAAATATTATTACACCTGCGGTGATGACAGCAACCGAAGTGACGAGTTTTATTTTGAAACCGAGCCCGAAAACCTGACAAAATTCAAATTTATCGCAATTTCTGACCATCAGAAATGCAAAAATTTCAACAAGCCCGATTATACCGAGCTTCAGAGCTGGCTCAACGAAGTGCTTGAAAAACACCCCGACACCCGCTTTATTTTAACCGGCGGTGACAACTGTGACTGCGGTCAGCACGAGGTGCAGTGGAACGGTATGTTCAGCGGACTTACAGGAATCATTGAGCACGTACCTTATATGATGACCCTGGGCAATCACGATAACCGCGGTTTTGAGGTTTACAGCGAAAAAGAGTGCATCGGCAGATATTACTCTGAGCCTGCTGAATTTTTCGGCAAACAGTTCAAACACTCTTACCCATATAACGGACCCAAGGATTGGAAAACCGAAAACTACTCCTTCAACTACGGCAACTGTCATTTCGTGGTTTACGGCATCAACGGCCCCGAGGATGTGAACGAATGGTCACTTGAAGACCATAAGAGCCATAACAGAACATGGACCTTCGGTGCGTACCACTTCCCCATTTATTATTCAGGCCCTGAGCTTTCCAACGATGACGCTTATCCTATGATGAGAGAGTCTATGGAAATGTGCGACATTCTCTTTTCAGGCCATGAGCATAATTTCTCAAGAAGCTATCCTATAAAGAATGAAGAGCTTTTTGACAGACCCTCTCAGGGCACAGTTCACTATATGCTGGGCAACGCAAACAATAATCCTCCCGGCTCACGCACACTTGACAAGGTGTGGCACTGCTCCTTCTACCCTCAGGAGGAATATAACCAGATGGTTGCAATTGTTGAGGTAGACGGTAACAAGGTCACAATGACCTCCCTGCTCAACGACGGAAGAATTGTTGACGAATGTGTCATTGACAAGGATAAGGATGAAATCATCCCCCGCCGTGTTGCCCCCATTTTCAAGCAGACAAGGCTTATGTTCAAGGGTGTTGACCTGGGTCTTTGCATGGCAATCACTCCCCCCGAAGAAAAAGACGGCGTGTGGTACGCCCCAATGGCAACAATGGTATCCTTTATCGGCGGTCTTTCCGTTAAAGAAAAGAGCAAGGTTACCTGTGAGGTTTACGGACACAAGGCAACATTTTTTGAAGGCAGTGATGTAGCACTTGCCGACGGTGAGGAATTCACAATGAATGCCAAGGTTTACCGCGGAAAGGAAAACCAGCTTTATATTCCCATTGAGGGATTCACCCAAATCTTTGGTATGAAATGGGCATACGCCAAGAGAAACAACTTTATATCGGTTGAATACATCAACGAAGACAAGCCCGTAACAGTTCAGCCGTAATCAAAGCTCCCTTTCGAGGGAGCTTTTTGTTTATGCTTACGGTCAGTTCGTGAATTGACCTTACAAACCGTCTGCAAAAGAAACAGGAGGGCAAGCGCCCTCCCTGTCAAATTAACAAAAATCTTAATAATCCGGACACAAAACATCTTTTTCTCTCAGATACTTTTTGTTAATATGTGCATATCCCTCGTGTGTTGTAGTGTAAAACAACAACTCTCCATTTTCACCAACAAATGCTATATCATCAATCCCAAAATCAGTTCTTTTAACATCATAGCAGTTATCGCTTATGTCGGAAATAAAGAAAGATTCAAAACAGCTTAGATAATCAAAAAAACTTCTTTTTTTCAAGAAAGTATATTGCAATCCTCTGTCACCTCTGGTCCGTGTACCGTACCAATGGCTTGTTTTCTCTTTCTTTTCCAATACCATCATTTCTCTTGCAGTATTAACAATCGGGTCATCTTCTTCATAACCGTCTATCTGAACAATTATAATTTTTTGAGTGTCTTTTCTGATTCTGTTTAGCACTTCAATATATTGTTCATGATTAAACAAATGTATTCCTATAAAGCTTTCAGTTGAATATTTATCTTTTCGACTCATAACACTCACTCTATATTATATTTAGATATCAAACAATCCTCTTCTCTTAACGCAGGTTTCGAGGTTGATTGCTTCGTAAACACCGTCGTCAAAAAGCTCACATACGTTTTTGTATTCTTCAAGAGGAAGAGTTTCAAGGGTATAGTTGTTTGCAATGCAGAATGCAACAATTTCACCTGTTGCCTTATATGCATCACGGAATGCAAGACCCTTGCTTACAAGGTAGTCTGCACAGTCGGTTGCATTGATAAATCCGCCTGCGGCCGCTTTTCTCATATTTTCGGGAAGAGCGGTCATTGTGTCTATCATAGGAATGAATGCTGTAAGGCACATCCTCACGGTGTCGATAGCTTCGAAAGTGAGGTCTTTATCCTCCTGCATATCTTTGTTATAAGCAAGGGGAAGACCCTTCATCATTGTGAGAAGTGCGTTCAGGTCACCAAACACTCTGCCTGATTTGCCGCGGATAAGCTCGGCAAGGTCGGGGTTTTTCTTCTGAGGCATAATGCTGGAGCCGGTTGAAAAAGCGTCATCAAGCTCAACAAACTTGAACTCCCATGAGCACCAGAGAATAATCTCCTCACTGAATCTTGAAAGATGCACCATAATCAATGACATTGCACAGGCAATTTCTGCGCAGAAGTCTCTGTCTGAAACGCCGTCGAGAGTGTTGGCAGTGTAACCACCCTCAAAGCCTAAAAGCCTTGCTGACATTGCACGGTCAATGGGATATGTAGTGCCTGCCAATGCGCCTGAGCCGAGAGGAGAAACATCCATTCTCTTAACTGCATCCTCAAGGCGGCTGACATCACGCTTGAACATTTCAATATATGCGCCGAAATGGTAGCCCATTGTAATCGGCTGAGCACGCTGAAGATGTGTGTAGCCGGGCATAACCATTTTGGAATATTCCTTCTTTTTCTTTTCCAGCACGGTGAGAAGTTCCTCAAGCTGAGCCTTAATTGAGGCGCATTCTTTTTTGAGATACATTCTCACATCGGTAGCAACCTGGTCATTGCGGCTACGGGCTGTGTGAAGTCTTTTGCCGGGGTCACCCACACGGGCGGTAAGGGTCTGCTCAATGAATGTGTGGATATCCTCAGCGTCGGGGTCAATCATAAGCTCCCCTGCTGTGATTTCATCGCGGATTTTATTAAGTTCCTTAACAATAATGTCGCAATCCTCTGCGCTGATGATACCCTGTGCGCCGAGCATTGTGGCGTGACCGATGCTGCCGTTGATATCTTCAACATACATACGGCTGTCGGTTGCAATGGAAGAATTGAAGTCGTTGGTTTTTTTATCGGCCTCTTTTGAAAAACGGCCTGCCCAAAGTTTCATTTTAGTCGCTCCTTAGTTTACTAATCTACAATTAGGTATTGTATCACAGTTTATTTATTAAAGCAATTATTTTATTGTTTTTATTACAGCTTTGTTTTCTTTTGTGTATTCGGCAGAAAATTCAAGTGCCGATTTAAAAAGCTTTTCGGCAGAAGCAAAGGCTTCTTTTTTGTTGGAATAAAGGGTTGCTATGACGTCACCCTTGCTCACCTTGTCCCCCGTTTTTCTGCGGAGAATTATACCTGCGGAAAAGTCGATTGAATCGTCCTTGCTCTCACGACCTGCACCGAGCACAACCGAAGAAGTGCCGATTTTCTGCGCATCCATGAAACTGATAAAACCGTTGGCTTCACTCACCACATCGTGGCTGAAATCCGCTTCGGGAAACAGGTCGGGAGAATCAATCCACTCACCGTTACCGCCCTGAGCGTTTACCATTTCCCTGAGTTTTGCAAGTGCTGAGCCGTTTGCGACCGCTTCAAGCGCCATTTTTTCGCATTCATCATAAGCTTTGGAATGAACAAGGCAGAGCATATTGGAGGCCAAAGCAATGCACACCTCAAAAAGATCATCCTTCTGCTCACCGCGAAGAACATTGATTGCTTCCTTCACTTCAAGAGAATTGCCGATTGCATTGCCAAGCGGAACATCCATATCGGTAATAAGCGCAACGGTTCTGCGCCCTGCGGCATTACCGATAGCTACCATTTTTTCAGCAAGGAGTGTGGATTCCTCAACTGTTTTCATAAAAGCACCGCTGCCTGTTTTAACGTCGAGCACAATACCCTGAGAGCCTGCGGCAAGCTTTTTGCTCATGATGCTTGAAGCAATAAGAGGAATGCTGTCAACAGTTGCGGTAACATCACGAAGGGCGTAGAGCTTTTTGTCCGCAGGGGCAAGGTTACCCGTCTGACCCACAACGCAAAGTCCGCAGGAATTGACTGCATTTATAAAGGCTTCTTTTGAAAGAGCGGTGTCAAAACCTCTGATTGATTCAAGCTTGTCAATGGTTCCGCCGGTGTGACCGAGACCTCTGCCCGACATTTTGGCAACCTTGCCACCGCAAGCGGCAACAATGGGTGCAACTATCAGGGTGGTTTTATCCCCTACTCCGCCTGTGGAATGCTTGTCAACGGTGAAGCCGTCAATACCGCTGAGGTCAATCATATCCCCGGAATGAGCCATCGCAAGGGTCAGGTCGGTGATTTCGCGGTCATCCATTCCGTTGAACCAGATTGCCATCATCAGCGCTGAAGCCTGATAATCGTGTATATTTCCGTTGGTGAAGCCATCCACAAAAAAATCAATTTCTTCTTTTGTTAAGGTTTCACCGTATTTTTTCTTTTGAATAATGTCGTAAATCCTCATTCAATCACCCAAAAAGTTATTTTCAATCATTCTGCCGATAAAATCAAATCCCTCAACCGTGCCCCGATTTTCACCTTCGGTGTTGCGATCAAAACAAAGCATCGGCACATATTCCCTTGAATGGTCGGTGCTTTCGGTCAGGGGGTCGCAACCGTGGTCGGCAGTGATGATGAGTAAATCGTTTTCACCCATTTCATCAATAAACCCACCGAGCCAACGGTCAAATTCACTCATCGCTTTTGCATAGCCGTCAACATCGTTACGGTGGCCGTAAAGCATATCAAAATCTACAAGATTCGTGAAACACAATCCGCAGAAATCCTTTTTGAGAAGCTCTGCAGTTTTTGCCATTCCCTGAGAATTGTTTTTGGTAAAATGCTTTTCAGTTATTCCCTTGCCTGCAAAAATGTCATAAATTTTGCCAACAGAAATCACATCAAAGCCTGCATTTTTAAGCTTGTCAAGGGTTGTGTCACAAGGTGGCTCAAGAGAAAAATCGTGACGGTTTTCCGTGCGGACAAAGCTGCCTTTTTCACCTGTAAAGGGTCGGGCAATCACCCTGCCAACAGCGTGCTCACCCTGCAGAATTTCACGGGCTATTCGGCAATAATCATAAAGCTCTTCAACGGGAACAACATCCTCGTGAGCGGCAATCTGAAAGACGCTGTCTGCCGAGGTATAAACAATCAGATCACCTGTTTCAAGGTGAGCTTCACCGTAGTCTGCTATAACCTGAGTGCCTGAATAAGGCTTGTTACAAATCACTCCCCTGCCCGTTTTTTGGCTGAACTGAGACAAAACCTCATCGGGGAAGCCGTCAGGATAAGTGGGCATAGCTTTTTGGGACACAACACCGCAGATTTCCCAATGACCTGTGGTGGTGTCCTTGCCCTTGGATTTTTCTGAAAGTCGGGCTACACTTGCCAACGTACGACCTGCCTTTTCACCAACAGTTACACCGTCGATATTAAACAGACCAAGCCTCCGCAAATTGGGTATATTAAATCTTACTGAATTAAAAATTGCACCAAGTGTGTTGCTGCCTTTGTCACCAAAATCGGCAGCATCAGGCATTTCACCAATGCCGAAAGAATCAAGCACAATTAAAAAAATCCGGTTGAATTTCATTCAATCACTCTGTTTCCATATATTTATGTCCGTCAAAATCGAACCAGGTATATTTTCCGTTTTCAATAATCATATAGCCGTGCCAACTGTCTTCTTTCGGAATTGACACAGACCCGGGATTCATCACGGTTATGTGACCCACAGCCTCACAAACAGGCACATGTGTGTGACCGTGAATAAGAACACTTCCATCTCCAAGTGGCGGAAGATTATCTTTGTTGAATATATGCCCGTGGGTAGCATAAACCATATTTTCACCGTCAAAAAGAACAGCATAATCTGCAAGAACAGGAAACTCAAGAACCATCTGGTCAACCTCTGTGTCACAGTTTCCGCGGACACAAAGAATTTCACTTTTCATTGAATTGAGAAGCTCAATCACCCTTTTGGGTTCATATTCGCAGGGCAAATCATTTCTTGGCCCGTGATAGAGAATATCACCAAGAAGCAAGAGCTTCTGTGCCCCACTTTGTTTATAGCATTCCACAAGCTTTTTGCAATAATAGTATGAGCCGTGGATATCTGATGCAACCATAATTTTCATAAATAACACCTCTGTGAAATTTTAACATAATAATATTATTTTGACAAGTATAAGAAAAAAGCTCTCGTTTTCACGAGAGCTTTGATCTATTTAATTATAAGCCAAAAAACAAGGCAATTTCAAAAAGAATATCAATAATCCAGGCAAAGAATTCAAGAGCCTTAACGAAAGAGCTCGGTCCTTCTACTTCAACCTCAAAGGTATCCACAAAAATATCGCCCTGAGCGTCGATAACGTAACAGATAGCCTCACCCTTGCCGCTGTCATAACCGCTGCAGCTTCCGTCATTCCAGATAATAAAAGGTGCTTCTGTATCTTCACAATCGAAAAATGCAAAATAGTAAGCATCTTCACTTTCGGAATAAACTGTGGGTGAAACGTAAACCTCTTGTTCGTAACCAACAACAATATCGTCAACCTCAATTGAATCAACTGAGCCTAAATCTGTGCCGTCAGAAACAACAACGAGCGCATAATAATCATCAATAATTTCATCTTCAATTACACACCAGATGTTAACAAGTGTTACACCGTTGTCAATTGCGTTTACGCTGAGAATTTCTGTGCCCTCTTCGTCCCAGACATCTTCAACCACATTGTAATCAAGGCTTGCGAGGCCAACGAAGTCGTATCTGCTGTCATTGAGAACATCGTCAAAATCGATTTCTTCACCGGGCCTGGCATAATAAATATCACCCTTATACTCAACACCGTAGGAATCGACAAAGCCGTTTTCTGTTTCAGCGGCATATGCGCCAAAAGAAAGTGCCATTGATGAGCAAAGCATCATAACAACCATAATAACTGCAAGAGCTTTTTCAGTAAATTTCTTCATAAAAATATCCTCCTTAAACTGAGTTACGATTTGTGTAATAATAAATTACTGCCTCCCTTCCTCTTTTTCATCATAATATCACGGAGAAATTTAAAAATCAATAGAATTTTGTTGAAAATGAACAATTTTTTTAAACAAAAAGCTCCCGGTTTCCCGAGAGCCTTGTTTTTAGTCCCATTCACAGCCTGTGACAGTATCCATATCAATGCCTTTTGTGTCGTGAGTTTTGCGCACAAGGGCAAAGAAAGCAGAAATAAATGCAGGCACAAGAAGTGCAAAGCTGACAACACCCGTTACGCTGTTGCCGAGAATTGTAATCAACGGCAGGCTCACGGCATAAGACAGCGCGAAGCCCACAGCCGTAACAATAAACTGAGCCGACATTGTGGAAGAACGAAGATTTGTCGGTGCGGATTCACCAATCATCATAATCAGAACATCGTTGGTTGAATAGTAGCTACCAACAAATGCACCGCAAAGGAAACCGATGAGGTAAGGATTCCACGCAAGACGTGCACCCACAGAAAAGCCGATGAAGGTTACAAGGCAATTCACAGCAACGGTGATAGCCGCCGCTTTTCTGCCCTTCGAGTCAGAGATGAAACCCATTATAACCTGCGAAACTGCACAACCTACCGGGAACAAAAACAACGCCGCGGTAACAGGGCCGATGCTCACGGCATTCATCACTTCCTCACCAAGGGAAGCAAACAAGCCGTTTTCAATGTAATTCTGTGCATAGCCGTAAGAAAGAATAACCTGATAGTTAACCGTGCCGATGAAACCGACATTAACAAGGGCCGAGGTTATATACAGCCAACGAAGCTGCTTGTGCTTCATTGCAAATCTGAGAGCGGGAATGAGACCGCCCTGAGCGTTTTCGGTGCTTTTCTGCTGCTTTTCGAGGGCCCTTTCTTCGTCGGTCATTCTAAGAAAACGAAGGCGGGATTCAATGAATGAATCTGTTTCTCTTGCCATAAGCAATGCGATGAAGCTGCACACAACACCCACAACAGCCGGGATAAAATAAACCATTCTCCACTCAGACGCATCGTGCATAAGAGTTTTGCGAAGAAGAGGAATAAGCATAACGCTCATATTGGCGAAGAATTTGATAGTGGAATAAACCCTTGCGCGGTGCTTTGAGGGTGATGATTCCATAATATAAACCACGTGCATATCGTGAGGGATAAAAAACTGAATCATACACGCGCCGACAAAATAAAGGAATAGGTTATCAGAAAGGAAAATGACAACCATGGCAATGCTCATACCGAAGGTGTTGATAATCAAAAATGTTTTTCTGCCCCAACGGTCAGCAAGAGGTCGGTAAAGAAGTCCGATAGCCTGAAAGGGCACAACCGCGATTGAAAGAATATCAAGTAAGCCTACGGAGCTTTCACCGTATTTGGCAAAAAGGTCGTTGGCAATTTCTGTTTTCATCAATGTGCCGATTTGCGATGCAATTTCATCCGTTGCATAAATCAGAGATATAATGAAAACAAGATAAACAAAATACATATTCCTTTTGGGCTTTGACTTTTCTCTTTCCCAACGGGCAATTTCCTTTTGCCTCTTCAAAAGAATTTTTTGCTGTTTTTCCGGGGTTAATTCTTTAATCTTCATTGTTACACCTCACAGAGTCATTTGAATGTCATTGGTCTGTTTATTGTTCCGAGAGCCTTGTTGACCACCTTTATAATAATGGGTCTGAGCTTCGGGTTGTTTTTAACAAAATCGCTTTTGTCAGCATTCCGGCTGATGAAATCCACAAAGTCGGGTGTTCCGCTGATTTGCATCTTAACCTTATTTCCGACAAAATCGAACTTCAGTGTAGTGGTAGAAAGGGTGTTCAAGGGCTTCACAACTGCATTTAGCTTGCCGTTTTTCATAAAAGCGTAAGCCCACAAAATATAGGGATAACCCTTTATGGTGGCTTGGGTCTGCCGTGCCTTACCGTCAAGACCGCAGTTAATCACAACCTTGTCATCATCCTCTTTCCAACTGATTGTGAGCACATTCTCACTCACTTCAAAAGAAAGATTGTTGAGGTTTTTGCCCGGTCGCTTTGCCATGCTGCAAATTACGGAACGCGGAACAATGTTTGCGGGAAAAATCATCCCCGCAATAGCATCCGAAAGCTTTGACAAACGAAAAACCTTGCCTGCGGGGATTTGCGGCAGCTTTTCACAACGGGGAATTTTCACATTTTTATTTTCAAGATATTCTTTAAGTGCCTTTTCGCTTATGGGGTCGGGAGCTTCTTCAAAAGCCTTTGGCAAAATATTTTCAAAGGCGCGGCTGAAATCACCGTCATTGAGACAACAGTTGTAGCTCGCAAGAACAAGACCCTTTTCAGGGAAGCAGGTCACTTGCTGACCGTACATACCTGTCATACTGTAACCGCCCTTATGTATCCAGAAAAGGTAGCCGTAGCCCTCGGTACTTTTTTCACCGAAGCTCACCTGCATCGAGGTGGCTTCCTTTGTCCACCACTCGGGGATAACCTGCTTATCCTTCCACCTGCCACCATTAAAATAGCATTGACCGATTTTCGCCAGATCCCTGAGTTTCATATAACATCCCGTACCACCGATGAGTTCATCCGTTGAGTTTGATTCCCAGAACGGCTTTTCTATTTCAAGCGGTTCAAAAAGTCGGGGTGCGAGATAGTCAACAAGATTCATCCCCGCCTTTTTCTGCACAATAGCTGCAACCACGTGGGCATCATTGTTACTGTATAAAAATCCTTTTTTCTTGCGGAAAGGAGCCTTCATAAACATTTCAACATAGTTGCCCCTCATATCCTGCGTGAACGAAAACTCCTTGTTGCTCTGCATTGTGAGGAGTGAGCGGACAGTCAGAGAATTCCATTCTTCACTTTTACAGGCCTCATATTCGGGGAAGATGTCAATCACCTTGTCATCCAGGGTAAAAAGTCCCTCTTCAACGGCAAAGGCTACCGCTGTGGACACAACAGATTTGGTGAGAGAAAACATAGAATGAGGAATTTGGGCAGAATAAGGCTCAACATAATTTTCAAAAGCAACCTCGCCCCTGTGAAGAATAATAAGAGCGTGGCTTTCAATATCCCTTTCATCAAGGCGACGGTAATATTCAAGTATTGGCTTTGCACTGATTTTCATATTGCTGTTGAAATACATTCTGTCACTCCCTTTTTATATTTCCATTATACCACTCCCGCCAAAATAAGCAAGAGCTTTATCCCAACCGAGATAAAGCTCTTATATTTATATCTTCTGTTATTTCAAAATTGATACTGCGTCGGAAATTGTTTTTTCAAATGCTTCTTTGCCGTATTTATCAACTTCGGATTTATTCTTTTCACCGTGGGTCAGGCATCCTGCGCCGCCGATGCATCCGCCGGTGCAAGCCATACCCTCAATGAAGTTGGCATCAAGAACATTCTTACTCTTTTTGAGAAGCGCCGCTCTGCAGGCTTCAATACCGTCGCAAACGGCAGGCTTGGCTTCAAAGTCAATATTCTGCTCAGTAAGAGCCTGAGCAACTGCATCTGAAAGACCGCCTGAGCGTGCAAAAATTCTGCCGAAGTATGATGCATTATCGAGCACGTCTTCTTCAAGAGTTGTGATATCAACATCCTTGCTGTCAAAGAGCGCCTGAAGCTCTTCAAAGGTGAGAACTGCGTCAACATAGGGCTTAACAGACTCAAGCTGAGCTTCTGCTTTTTTTGCAGTACAAGGTCCTATGAAAACAACTTTTGCTCCCTCACTTGTGGATTTGATATATTTCGCAAGAGCTGCCATTGGTGACAGATTGTGAGAAATGTGAGGCACAAGTGCAGGGAATGCCGACTTGATATACTGCACAAATGCAGGGCAGCATGAGCTTGTGAGAAATTCCTTTTCGCTGAGCTCTTTCGCCTCACTCATTGCAACCATATCAGCGCCGAGAGCCGCTTCAATAACGGTGAAAAAGCCAAGCTTTTTGAGCCCTGTGATTACCTGACCCAGCTTTGCATAGGTAAACTGGCTGGAAATTGATGGAGCAACAACAGCATAAACCTTATATTTTTCATTGTTCTGACTCTTTTTGATAAGGTCAACAACGTTAAGAATAAAGGACTTGTCACTGATTGCGCCGAAGGGACACTGATAAACACAAGCACCGCACTGGATGCATTTGTCGTTATTGATTTTGGCTGCATTGTCATCACTGATTGAAATTGCTTTAACCTTGCAGGCAATCTGGCAGGGACGCTTGCGGTTGACAATTGCAGAAAACGGGCAAACCTTTGCACACTGACCACATTCAACACACTTTGATTTATCAATATGTGCCACATGGTTATGGTCAAACGAAATTGCACCGCGTTTGCACACAGTTTTGCATCTGTGGGCAAGACATCCGCGGCAGGAGTCTGAAACCTCGTAGCCGGCGGCAGGACATTCATCACAAGCAATGTCAATAACCTCAATAACATTGGGGTTATCCTTGTCACCGCCCATTGCGAGTTTCACTCTTTCGCCGAGAATTGCACGCTCCTTATAAACACAGCAACGCATTGTTGATGTTTTGCCGGGTACAATTTTTTGCGGGATATCAATAAGGTTCTGAAGAAGAGTGTCATTCCAGGCTTCGCGCGCAACCTGACACAGAACTCTGTATTTAAGATACTGAACCTTTGTATCGAATATTAAATCCATTTATGTCATCTCCTTAGAAATAACTTACTTTTATACGCTTGCCCATTTTTTTAAGGCTTTTTGAAAGCTCCTCAACAAGATTCATCTTGATGTTGAAGTTAATGGGCAGGTCGGGGTTCTGATGAGCGGGATTTATGGCTCTGCCGACATAGAAATTGATATCGGTTGCCTCTTCAAAAAGCAGACGGCAAATGAGAGACGCGCCATCTTTTCTGAAGCTCCAATGCTCATAAAATTTGTTTTCACCGAGATAATCCTCAGCATACTCAACAACTCTGTTAACCGTGATAACACCTTCCGTTACCAGATCAACACCTTCCAGCTCCGCAATGGGAGGAACATCACTTTGTTCAAAGTTAAGTGACGGTCTGAGGGTTTTGCCCAAAAACTTTGCGGCAATTGAAGATGTGGTACCGCCGCAGATAATGTGCTTGCCTTCTTTTGAGAAAAACAGTGACATCATTCTGTCAGCATCGTCACGGTTAGAAGGTGGTCCGAAGAGCATATTCATCGGCACACGCTTTCTGATTCTGACAACGCAAGCGGTTGCATCATCACCCGGTTTATAACCATAAAGCTTGTCACACTCGTCAACAAGCATAGTTGAAAGAGTTTTTGCCGTGTAGCCTGCCGGCACAAGAGTTTCAATAAAATCAATGATATCCTCCCTTTTCCAGCCGAAATTATAGGACATACCTATTCCGGCGTGGGGGCAGCCGTCACTCATTGCAATAAAAACATCGTTTTCCTGCAGGCTTATAACAGATTTGAATATCTTTTTTCCGCCGATATTCATTTCTGTTTTGGGATAATCCCAATTTTTTTCATCACGGATAATTATCGCGTGAGGGTTATCGTATTGAATTAGCTCTGCAGTCTGGTTGTTTTTGAGGTGGATAATTGTGAAGGTTGAATATGCAACACCTCTGACTGAACAAACAGGCAAGGTAGCCGCAATGGTTTCAACGCATTCCTCAAGAGACAGACCTTCTGCAAGCATTGTTGATATGATTTTTGATGTCAGGGTTGAAAGAATGCTCGCCTTAACTCCGCTGCCCAGACCGTCAGACAACACAATAACCGTGGAATCGTCGCCCGGCTCAACTATATCAACATGGTCACCGCAAAGCTCTTCACCGTGATGATTTATACTTTTGTATCCGATATCAGCACACAAATCATTCATTGGTTATTGACTCCTTCAGCTTTGCAAGAGCAATTTTTGTTTCTGCGGCTGTTTCACCAAGAAGTGATGCAATTTCCTGAACGATACGCATCTGTTTTTCAACAACTCTGTCGGCAACCTCAACTGTCTGCTTGCCGATGGCATCCTTTCTTTCTTTGGCATACTGCTCGTCAGTTACATCACGCATAATACCCACAAGAAGTCTTGAATCGCGGTCATAAACGATTGTCTGTTCAACATAGCGTTTGTATTCCGCAAAATAAACAAGCTCATTGCGAAGCTCCCTGCCTGTGTCACGCACCTTCATAAAGGGCGTAGGGTCGAGAATTCTGATAACCTGAGTTCCGAGAACATCGGAAGCATAACGGATGTTCATAATTTCTCTTGCGGCTTTATTGATCTGCTGAACCTCAAGCTGGTCATTGAGAACAATAAGACCGTTGGGTGAGCTGTTAACAATTGTGTCTGAAAAGCTTTCAGCCTTATCCTTGAGGAAAGGAAGGCACATTGAGCTTTCTGCCTTGCCCTGAATAATTGCAACAGCCTTTTCGCGGCAGGTGTTGTAACCGCAGGAACCGCAGTTGAGCTCGTGAGAAGGCTTGAATTTACCCATCTGACGAAGAACGGAATTTATCTCCTGCTCCGAAGGTGTAGGCAAACGCTGCTCGATAAATGCAAAATGCTTTTTGAGTTCGATTGCTTTGGGCTGTGAAACCTCAAAATCTTTTTCACCTGCATACTGAGCAATTGCAATGTAATCTCTGACAGTTTCTGTGTGGTGATATTTTTCCATAACAGGGCCGCCCATACAACTGCCTACACAAGCAGACATCTCAATGAAGCACTTGTGAATTTTTCCGCTTTCAATGTCTTTGAGCGCAGCAATACAGTTTTCGACACCGTCAAGGGCAAGGTATGTGAACCCTGTGTTTTCCTGTGCCATTGTTTTAAGTACACCGCCTGTTGTGGGGAAGAAACGAGCACGTGAACAGATATCATTATCTTTTTCCTGCTCGATTTCAATATTTTCAGATTTTAACCATTCAGTAAGCTCTTCAAAAGTGAGCACAGCATCAACAATTCCTTCATAGTGCTCTGCTTCATCCTTTTTGGCAACGCAAGGTCCGATGAAAACAGTTTTCGCGTTCATATAACGCTGTTTGATATCATTGCAATGTGCCTGCATAGGAGAAACAACATCAGCAAGATACGGAAGTGCAGAAGGATAGTGCTTTTGTATAAGAAGATTGATTGAGTGGCAGCAGGAGGAAATGATAACGTCTCTTTCCTCTTCTTCAATCATTCGTTCATATTCATTTTTAACGATTGTTGCGCCGATTGCAGTTTCTTCAACATCATAAAAGCCCAGCTGCTTGAGTGCCTTTCGCATTGAATTGATGCCTGCACCGTCATAGTTTGCAACAAAAGACGGAGCAAGAGAAACAATAACAGGAGAGCCTGACTGAAGAAGAACCTTTACTTTTTCGGTTTCGTCAACAATTTCTTTGGCATTCTGAGGGCACACAACAAAGCATTGACCGCAAAGAATACATTCGTTGCCGATAATATGTGCCTGATTGCCGGAAAAACGTATAGCCTTTACAGGACAATGGCGAATACATTTGTAACAGTTTTTGCAGTTTGATTTTTTTAGTGTCAGACAATTCGGCATTATCCGTTACTTCCCTTCTTTAAGTACATTAAGCACGTTCTGCTCAAAAAATTCTTTGAAGCTTTCTTTTGTAACACCGGTGTGAATATCATCATCAATCTGTATAGTAACGCCAACGCGGTTACACTTGCCGATGCAAAAGCTACCGGCAAGCGCAACCTCGTCTTCAAGATGATAATCACTGACGGCTTTTTGCAGAAGCTCCACAATTTCGGGTGAACCCTTTAAGTGGCAGGAGCTGCCTACACAAACCTGAATCAGCATATTATACCTTTCCTTTTACGTTCTTTTCAAAAAACTCTTCAACAGTTTCGGGAGTAACTGAATAGAATTCATTGTCTACCGTTACGCATACACCCTGCTGACATTTGCCCATGCAGAATGTGCCGCCAAGCTCAACCTTATCACCGAGTTTGTTTTCGCTGATGAGGTACTGAAGCTGTTCTACTACCTGACGTGAACCTTTGATATGGCATGAAGAGCCGATACATACTGTAACTTTCATTATTCTTAACTCCTTATCTGAATTATTCGTAATCTACAACATCAACCCAAGAAAGAAGGAACTCTCTTTCTTTTTCGTTGCCCTTTACTGACTGTGAAGCAGCAACGATGGGCATCCACTTCTGAACATACTGCTTTGCTGTGTTGCTCTTTGTGCAGAACATATCGAGATATGTCTTTGCGCCTTCGATATCTCCGCCCAACCAGAAGAGAAGGTAGGTTCTTGCAGCGTCGGCTGAAGCATTGCCCTGAGTGGCATGTGACCAGTCGAGGATATAGGGTGTGCCGTCTTCTGCGATGATGATGTTGGAGGGGTTGAAGTCACCGTGGCAGACCTTTTTGTGTTTGGGCATACCCTCAAGTCGTGTGTGAAGGTCGTAACGGGTTGTTGCATCAAGCTCGCTTGCACCGATTTTGCCGTTCATCTTATCCTTCAGCTTGTTGAGAAGAGGACATTCCTTTGACTGAACATTGAGCTGAAGATCAACAAGAAGCTCGATATATTCGTTCTTCTTTTCAGCATCCTCATCCATAAGCTGCTGAAGGGTTTTGCCCTTAATATATTCTGAAACAATTGCCCATTTGCCGTCGAGCATTGTTACTTCAA
>JAZQYU010000030.1:0-46174 GCA_045633685.1 Acutalibacteraceae bacterium
CAACTTCTTTTTTTATATCCATTTACAGCGTAGTCCGCCGTACTGGGAAATTATGATCTGAGCGTATTTGGGGTTGGGGTTAGCGATTTTAACAGGGAATTGCAGCTTTTTTTCATAAACAAACATCAGCAGTTTCCTCCTTCATAATCCCAGGGCCACGGATTTTTGAGCCAGCGCACACCGGGAGTGCCGCGGGTTGAATAAAGCGGGCCGAATTTTGATTCGAATTCATCAAGCAGAACGCAGTATTTTTCTTCATACTTGTTGTAAAGCTTCAGGGCGCTGATGTCTTCGGGGTGAGTGTCAAGGTAGAGGTGAAGCTCCCACATTGCAAACTGAATTGCAGAGAGCTGAGTGCTCATATTACGTTTGTCATTCATTATGCCCCACGACCTTTAAAGGGCTTGCTGAGGCAGGGGAACAGCGTTCCGCAGGCGAGAGCCTGCATTTCGGGGAATGTAGTGGTGTCTGTCTGAAAAGGCACATAAGCCATAGCCACAACAGGGTCGGCAGGCAGGGGAGTGATTGCCACCGGGAATTCCTTCATCCGGCAATCCATTCCGTTCACTTGCCGCCCGACAGGTGAATAGTTCATTAACATTTCTCCTTTGAATTTTGTAGGATATAAATCCGTTATCATTCTATGCAAAGAATAAAATTTTGACAGAAATGTAACATCGATAATAATGGTTTGTTATATATGTGATGTGCTATGTTGATTTTTAAAATAATAATTTTTATAATATTTCAAACCAAAATATTTATTTCAAATATATTTTTTGACATAACAGAATTTTTGCGATATAATACCCCGAGGGGTGATGTGATGATATATGTAACTTCGGATTTACACGGCTATCCCATTGAAAAATTCAAATCCCTGCTTTCTTCGGCAGGGTTTGGTGATGATGATTTTCTCTATGTGCTCGGTGATGTTATCGACAGAGGCACCGACGGTGTCAGCCTTCTCAGGCTACTGATGTCAATGCCCAATGCTCAGCTTATTCTCGGTAATCACGAAAAAATGATGCTTGACTGCGACTTTCTTTTTGATGAAATCACCGATGAATCCATCTCAGATCTCACCGGCTCCAAGCTGGATATTTATTCCACCTGGGTTGCCAACGGCGGAATGCAGACTCTTTCTGCGATTCGTCTTTTGTATCACAACCAGGTTAAATATATCCTTGAATATCTGGAGGATGCACCTCTTTATGACGTTGTCAGTGTAGGGGAGAGGGATTTTATTCTCACTCACAGCGGACTGGGCTCCTTTGATGAAGGCAAAAAGCTCTCTGCTTATTCTGAGCGCGAACTTTTGTGGAACAGGCCCGATCCCGAACAGCGTTATTTTGATGATATAACCATTATTTTCGGTCACACACCTACTTTTTATTACGGCGAAGAGCACAAAGGCAAAGCTTTTGTAACCGACACCTGGATTGACATTGACACAGGTGCGGCGGCAGGTCTTTCACCAATGCTTCTGCGCCTTGATGATATGAAAGAATTTTATTCAGAAAATTAAGGAGAAAAAACTATGATTTTTATTTTCAGACAGCTTATGGCTCTTATTCTTTCTGCTCTTTTCACAGCGGGTGTATTTACCCCCGCCAGCCTTACTATCAGAAATGTGCCCGACAAGGCAGACGATGCCACAAGAATTGTTTCCTTCAACGTGCGCTCAAAGGATGATGACTATGGCTCAATTGATGGCAGAAGTCAGCTCATCTGCGCTGCATTGGAGCAGTATACTCCTGACTCAATCGGTGTGCAGGAGGCAACATTGAAATGGCTTGATATTCTTGAAAAAAATCTCACCGACTACGCTCGCGTAGGTGAGGTGCGTGATGATAAGGATGATACCGAGGCTTCAGCTATTTATTATCTCAAAGATAAATACACACTTCTCGACAGCGGTACAATCTGGCTTTCCGATACTCCCGATGTTTTCGGCTCAAAGTATGAGGATTCAGGCTGTGCAAGAATTGCAACATGGGCAACCCTCAAAAACAAAACAACCGGCAAAACCTTCACCCACGTAAATACACACCTTGACTATATATATGAATCCGTTCAGCTTAAGCAGATTAACGTTCTCAAAACAAAAATTGAAGAGCTAAAATCAAAAGGTTATCCCGTTGTGTGCACAGGCGACTTCAATGCACAGGAGGGTTCAGCCGTTTATAACGAGATGAAAGGCTGCCTTGCGGATTCAAAATACGTTGCAAAAAAATCAGACTGTGGAGCAACATATAAGGATTATGGTCTTAACGTATTTGCAACAAAGCCCATCGATTTCATTTTTGTTTCTGAGGGCATTGAGGTTGATACATACAAAATTATTGACGAACGCATTAAAATGATGTATCTCTCCGACCACGCCGGCCTCTGCGCAGATATCAGATTTTAATAGACTTTCGGGCTGCTGAGGTCTCAAAAGCCATTGTCGATTTATTGCCCTCCTTGCCTAAAGGAGGAGGGCCGCGAAGCGGTGGAGGATTCAGTTATGCAGGGCGCGGCGATTTCAATGCACCGAAAGAATATTTCTTACAATTCACCTAAAAATTTCACACAAAAATCCCTCTTACGATTTTGCTCGTAAGAGGGATGATTTTATTTATTCTGATTTCTGTACTGAACGGGGGTTACACCGTGCATTTTCTTGAATCTTCTGTTGAAATGCTCAACGCTGGGGTAGCCTGCGCTTTCTGCAACCTTTTCAACAGTCATATTTGTGGTGGAAAGAAGCTCTTCAGCTTTCTTCATTCTCACTTTTTTAACATTATCGCAGAAGGTCATACCTGACTTTTCTTTGATATATTTTGAAATATACTGCTTTGAAAGGAAGAATTTTGATGCAAGCTCATCAAGGGTAACTGTTTTGTAGTTATCTCTGATATAATCAATCATTTCAATGATTCTGGGGTCGATGTTAACCTGAAAATTCTGCACCTTTTCCACCTGGTTAACTGCAACCACAAGAGCATCAATGGAAGATTTGATGATATCTTCGTGTATGCCAACGCCCCAATATACCTTGTCTCCGCTCTTGATGCTTACATAAGATACGGCCTTTGAGGTTGAACCGGTGGTGAGAGCGTGCTGTTCGTAGATATCAATGTCGAACTCAACATCAAAATATTTCTGCAATGCCTTCGCAACAGCATCAAGACGACCGTTACCCTCTGACTTGACGTTGAAGATGTTACCGGAAGAAAGCTCGATGTTAACCTCTGCTTTTACACCGGCGTCGTGCTGGAACACACTCTTAACAATTTTGAAAATGGGGGAGTTGGTGATGTATTTTTCGCTGAATACGGCATAAACAAGGTCAGGTGTGAGCTCCTTATGCTCGTGGTCAGAAACTGATTTAACGGTGTAGCCCAGCTCCTCGCGCATTTTGTCGGGAATCTGAAGACCGAAGCTTCTGTTGAGGATATAAGCAACGCCGCCCTTACCTGACTGGCTGTTGATGCGGATAACGTCAGAATCGTATGCTCTGCCAACATCCATAGGGTCGATGGGGAGATATGGGACATTCCATATCTCCAGCTTCTTTTCTTCTCTGAATTTCATACCCTTTGCAATTGCGTCCTGATGTGAGCCTGAGAAAGCAGAGAAAACAAGAGCACCTGCATAAGGTGAACGCTCATAAACATGCATACCTGTAAAACGTTCGTATTTTTTAACGATTTCGGGAATGTTTGAAAAATCAAGCTTGGGGTCAACACCGTGAGAGAACATATTCATCGCAAGGGTGATAATGTCAACATTACCTGTTCTTTCGCCGTTGCCGAAAAGTGTGCCTTCAATTCTGTCAGCACCTGCAAGAATAGCAAATTCAGCATCGCACACACCGCAGCCTCTGTCGTTATGAGGGTGGATGCAAAGTGTAACAGCGTCTCTGTATTTGAGGTTTTTGCTCATAAACTCAACCTGAGAAGCAAAAACGTGAGGCATTGAATTTTCAACGGTTGTGGGAAGGTTGATGATAGCCTTGTTGTCTTCTGTGGGCTGCCAGATGTCAAGCACGGCGTTGCACACCTCGAGAGCATAGTCAACTTCAGTGCCGGGGAAGCTTTCGGGGCTGTACTGGAATGAGAAGTTGCCGTCGGTTTCACTTGCAATATCTTTGAGGAGCTTTGCGCCCTTGATTGCAATTTCTTTAACCTCTTCCTTGCTCTTGCGGAAAACCTGCTCACGCTGAGCAACAGAAGTTGAGTTGTAAAGATGAATCACAGCGTGAGGCGCACCCTTAACTGCTTCAAAGGTTTTGCGGATAATGTGCTCTCTTGACTGTGTAAGCACCTGAACAGTAACGTCATCGGGGATAAGTCCGTCATCAATAAGGCGACGCATAAAGGTATATTCGGTTTCGGAAGCGGCAGGGAAGCCTACCTCAATTTCTTTGAAGCCGATTTCAACAAGAAGTTTGAAGAATTCAAGCTTTTCTTCAAGGCTCATGGGCTCAATAAGAGCCTGGTTACCGTCACGGAGGTCAACGCTGCACCAGATGGGAGGAGCGTCGATATGGTCTTTTTTAACCCAGTCGTATGTTACGACAGGAGGCATAAAATATTGGGGTTCGTACTTTTCAAAGTTTTTCATAGTTTTCTCCTTTTTTGCGTTAAGACAATAAAACCGCCCCTGTTCATGGCAGGGACGCCACGAACAGAGACGAAAGATTAAATCTTACGCGGTACCACTCTGTTTCACGCAAATGCGTGCTCTCGGGCACAAGCCGATTGGCATATGCCTTGCTCGGGTAACGGTGAGCCTCCGACCACGTCTACTCTTTTCATTTCGGGTGGTAGCTCCGAGGTGAGTTCGCCGCAAACACTCTGCTGTTTCGCACCTGCCAACAGCTCTCTGAAAGGGGGATGTACGGTTACTGCTCCTCTTCACAGCATTTTTGATTTATTTACTCCAACATTGTAACATACAAAACTTTTATTATAAGTGAGTTTTTTAACCAAAATATTGATTTATTTTAATCTAAATGCTGCTTCGTTTTAGCCCGCTAAAGAAAAATGATTATTTTATTTTAATTGCCGTGAATTCTGTAACTGTTTTTAATTCCGCAAATTTAAGGGCATTATACTTTCTGTTATCGGATTTGATCATCCAGTCTGACGGAAGGGTGAGGTAACCGTGGCAACCCTCGGGAAGGTTGATTTTTATCGTTGCGGTGTCACCGTCTTTGTCCCAACGGACAAAAACCTTACCATTGACCGAATTATGCCAACCTTCTGCAAAGGTAAGGCTTTCGATGAAGTTGGGGCGGATATCAATTCTTGTGACATCATTGCGGTTAGGGTTAACTCTGATGCCCGCAACCTGCTGAAGATACCAGGATGAAACATCACCCCAGAAGTGGTGGTTAAGTGATTCGAAGCCCTTGAGGTGGAAACTTTCGCAAAGGGCTGTGTAGCCTTGCTCAATCCAATAGCCGTAAGAGGGGAATGCGGGGCCGCTTATCATTTTGTATGCGAGGTCGGCATAGCCTCCGTCTGCAAGCACGTGAAAAACACATCTGCCGCCCAGAGCACCTGTGTCAAACACATCACCTGCCTGATGAACCAACTCAGCAAGGCGTTTAACGGCAAATGGTATTTCTGATTTTTCGAGAACACCGTAATAAACTGCCATAGCATAAGCGGTCTGAGTGTCGCTGAACACGGTCATTGTATTGAAATCAATAAGATGAGTTCTGATTGCATCTCTCAATTCATTATAAAGAGTGTTTGCAAGGGTGTATTGCGGCATCATGCCCAGCTCTTTGAACATATAAGCAATCTTTTCACAGATAGTCATACATGTGATAGAATCTGTTACAACCAGCGGGCAGGTGGGATCACCGGCATTTCTTTCGGGCTGAACCCAGTCACCGAGACCGTAAGCCACAAGGCCGCGTTCATCACGGAGGTTATAGATAAAATCAAGATATCTGAGAAATGCTGTTGTATTCTCTTTGATTATTTCCTTGTCACCTCTGTAAATGTAAGTGTAATAGGGGAGGAAGGTGAGCACGGCATCCCATGCGGGGCCACCGCCCCATTCATAGCCCCATTCACCTGTGGGAACAACACCGGGAAGAGCACCGTCATCGCGCATTGCCTTTCGGATGTTACGAAGCCACTCTTTGTAGCTGTTTTCAACGCTGAGATTGATAAGCATCTGCTCAGCGGAAAGAGCGGCGTCACCTGTCCAGCCGTTCTTTTCTCGGTGGGGGCAGTCTGTGGGAAAATAGAAAAAGTTGGAATAATTGGCAACAAAAGCCATTTTTTCAATTGTGTTTGCGGTTTCGTCTGAGCATCTGAAACCTCCCATTTCCACAAGTCGGGTGTGGGCAACAATGTATGTAAGGGTATCTTTGCTTACCTGAGAATCTTCAAGTCCTGTAATAAGTACATATCTGAAGCCCATATAGGTAAAGTCAGGAATGAAGCTTTCTTCTCCGCCTTTACAGATATAAATACAGCGCTGACCGTAATATTTGGGGAAAAACTTCGCAAAATTATAAGTGTCGAGGTCACCGTTTTCATCAAGGGTTTCGGAAGTGAAAAATTCGATTCTTGTGCCGGGCTTTGCACCGCTGATTCTGAATTCATACACACCGGCGGTGTTTACACCAAAATCAAAAATGTAACCTTCTGTGGATTCCGGAATTTCAATGCTTGTCCAATGAAGCTTTCTTTCCGGCTCGTAATCAACAAGCTTGCCTTTAGTGATTGCCACAGGCTCAATTCTTTCGCTGGCAACAATGGGATCAGCTTCGCAAAGACGCATTTCGCCGCGGGGGATTTCGCAATAAAAAGCATTGCTCCAACCGCTGTCGTCAAAGTCGGGAGTGTTCCAGCCGCTCTGTTCTTTGAGTGCGTTATAGAAGCAGCCGCTTCTCAGGTCGTCAAACCAGATGGGGCTTTCACTTACCTTGAATGTGTCATCGGCTTCAAATTCTTCCTGAGAGCCGTCAAGATATTTCATCTCAACTGTCAGTGCAACCTTCGGAGCACTGCGCCATCTTGCTTTTTCAAATTCCCATACTGCGCCGCCGGGGCAGTTGAGCATACCGTTACCCAGAACAATGCCTATAGCGTTTTTACCCTTTCTGAGCAAGGGTGCAATGTTGTAATTATCATAATACATAATGTGGTCAGGGTTAGAAATATAAGGTGCAAGCATACCCTTTGTGATATCCTTGCCGTTTATATAAAGCTTGTAAAAGCCGAGTCCGCATATTGTAATCTGAGCAGAGTCAATATCCTTTTCAATTTCGAAGCTTTTTCTTAAAAGGGGAGCAGACACGTGCTCAAAATAAGTGTTGAATTTTTTAGTGGCTGAAATGAATTTTGAAGAGAATTTCATAAAGCACCTCCGGGATTTTTTCTCATTATATATCGTATTCCGAAGAAATGCAATAATCTTGTAAATAATGTGTGAACATTCTTGACGAAAGAGAATTTAGGTGTTAGAATTTTATCAGTCGAATCTGGAGGTGAATGGCAGAATGAAGTCGCAAAAAGTCAAAATCACATCAGCAATTATGGCTCTGATGCTTTCTATGCTTGCTTTGTTGGGATGTACCGACAGCGCGGCGCAATCTGCCGAGGTTGTTTCAACTCAGCCCTCATCAAGCTCAACGTCGCAAACAACAACTGCATCTACAACAACTACTACAACTACGACTACGACCACCACAACGACGACCACTACACAAAAGCCTTCAACAACCACGAAGAAGATAACCACCACCAAAAAGAAAACCACAACTACGCAAGAAGAAATGATTACTACCAAGAAATATACAACCACGCAGGTCTATAATCCCGACAGGCAGGCGTATCTTGAATCAATCAAGGGTAACAAAAAGCTTATTGCTCTCACCTTTGATGACGGTCCGGCTCCTGCTTGCACCAACAAGCTTCTCAACAGTCTTGATAAATACAATGCAAGGGTGACCTTCTTTGTTATGGGTGACAGGGTGAATAAATATGCCGATACATTGAAACGCGCCCACAAAATGGGCAACGAAATCGGCTCGCACACCTATGACCATTCAAACCTCACCAAGCTTAAAACAGGTGAACTTCAGAAGCAGATAGAAAAAACCAACAAAGAGATTGAAAAGGTAATCGGTGTTCCTCCGACTCTGATGCGTCCGCCATACGGCAGCTATAACGACAAGGTAAAGGCGGCGGCAGGCGTTCCTATCATTACCTGGAACATCGACACCCTTGATTGGAAGTATCGCGACAAAAACAAGGTCTGCAACAGCATTGTCAGCAATGCCCACGATGGTGCAATTGTTCTAATGCATGACTTGTACGGCTCCACCATTGACGGTGCAATTATGGCTATGGACAAGCTCCAGCACGAGGGTTATGCTTTTGTAACTGTCAGCGAGCTTGCTTACCTCAAGGGTAAGACTATGGAGGCAGGCAAGGTTTATTACAAGTTCTGAATAATATAAAATATTCACAATCCCGGCTTTTGAGTCGGGATTATTTTGTTTATGAGTGCCAAAATTGTTGACAAAATTCTGCTTGTGTGTTATCTTTATGAAGTATATTGAGGCGGTTGTCTCGTATAAATGTATTAGGAGGATGTTTATGACTAAGTCAAACAAAATTATCCTTGCGGTAGCCATTGTTGCCATAGTAGGCTTGCTTGCTTATGTTGGCTTCACCGGTGCTTCTCTCACAACTGTTCCTTGTACCGATTGCGGTGCGGCCGGTGTTGTTGAAGAGGTTGCTTGCGAAACCTGTGGCGGTGAAGGTGCCGTAAGAGCTTCTTTGTGGGCATTGCTTCCGCCGGTTATTGCTATCGGACTTGCGCTTATCACCAAAGAAGTTTATTCTTCACTCTTTATCGGTATTTTATCAGGTGCTCTGCTCTCATCCAATTTCTCATTCACAGGCACTATGGATTCTCTCATCGGTGTCGGCTTGCAGGATGCAGTTATAGGCAACGCAGGTATCTTTATTTTCCTTGTTCAGTTGGGCGTTATTGTTGCCCTTGTTAACAAGGCAGGCGGTTCAGCCGCTTTTGGTAAATGGGCACAGAAGCACATCAAAACCCGTGCAGGTGCAATCCTTGCCACAATGATGCTCGGTGTTCTTATTTTCATTGATGACTATTTCAACTGCCTCACAGTCGGCTCTGTTATGCGCCCCGTGACAGACAGTCACAAGGTTTCAAGAGCCAAGCTTTCATACCTTATCGATGCTACTGCAGCACCCATTTGTATGATAGCTCCCATCTCAAGCTGGGCAGCAGCAGTTTCAAGCTATGCTCCCGAAGGTGAGGGTCTCAAGCTCTTCATCAGCGCCATTCCCTACAACTTCTATTCAATCCTTTCAATCGTATTCATCATCGGTATCACCCTTATGAAATTTGACTATGGTCCCATGCGTATACATGAATTCAACGCTATGACCAAAGGTGACCTTTACACATCAGGCGACAAGAACGAGGTTGAGGTTGAAAACGCTTCCTCAAAAGGTAAGGTTGTTGACCTTATTCTTCCTATTGTTGTTCTCATCGCAGTCAGCGTATTTGCTCTTGTTTATGTCGGCGGAATCCTCGACGGCGCAAGCTTCATTGACGCATTTGCCAATACAGATGCAACATTCGGTCTTCCCTGGGGCGGTATGATTGCTCTTGTGTTCATCATTCTTTATCTTGTTTGCCGCAAGCTTATCTCCTTCAAGGATGCTATGGCAGCAGTTCCCAAGGGCTTCATTGCAATGGTTCCCGCTATCCTTATTCTCACCTTTGCAACTGCTCTTAAGAATATGACATCTGCTCTCGGTGCAAAATATTTCGTTGCCGACGTTATGAGCGGCGCTGCAGAAGGTCTTGATAAATTCCTTCCCGCAATTATTTTCCTTGTTGCTTGCTTCCTTGCTTTTGCAACAGGCACATCATGGGGAACATTCGGTATTCTCATTCCTATCGTTACCTACATCTTTGCAGGCAACGAAAATGCCGAGCTTATGATTATCGGTATCTCTGCTTGTCTTGCAGGTGCTGTTTGCGGTGACCATTGCTCACCCATTTCAGATACAACCATTATGTCATCTGCAGGCGGTCAGTGTAATCACCTTAACCATGTTTCAACCCAGATGCCTTATGCAATCAGTGTTGCGGCTGTTTCATTCGTTATGTTTGTTGTTGCAGGCTTTGTTCAGAACGCATGGATCTGCTTGCCTTTGAGTGTAGCTGTTCTTTTTGCATTCCTCTTTGTTGCAAAGATTGTTACCAACAAAAAGTATTCAAATGTAGCAAAATAACTGCAATATCACAAGCCGATGGCAGTGTTGTCATCGGCTTTATTTCATAGGAGGTAATTGCTTGAATTTCAAAAAAAAGGTTTTTGACCTGGTTGACCAGGTAAGATTATATTGGAACACTCCGCCGGAAGGCAGATATATGCCTTTTAAGGAGATTGCCGCTTATTCCGGCGGCGGTATCGGTGCTTATATGATTATCACCCTTGGTAATGCCTGCTTGCTTGCCACGGGTAACACACTCATTTCAAGCACACTTGGTGTTGATGCAATGGATATGTATATTATGTATGTTATTGCAATTCTTGCCAACATTCCCATGACAGGTATCAGAGCAAACATTATTGACAACACCCGAAACAAAGCGGGTAAATACCGTCCGTACATAGTTTCAATGGCCATTCCCAGCGCGATTATCTGCATTGCAATGGTATGGTTCCCGTATTCCTGGCTTGAAACATTGTTTGGCGGCGCTGTTATTTTTGGTGAAAGTGCAGGCTATGTTGCCAAATGTGCGTTGATTTTGCTGTTCAACTTCCTGCTTTTCTTTATTTATTATTTCTTCTACGACGGATATGAAAATCTTATCCACGTTCTTTCCCCCAACACTCAGGAGCGTGCCGACGTTGCTTCGATCAAGAGCGTTGTTTACTCCTTTGCACCCACCGTTATCAATCTCGTAACTCCTCTTATTGCTCAGCATATTTTCCACACCAATGCAACCGATATCCGTGTTTACCGTTTGTTATATCCCATTCTTGCGGTCGGCGGTATTCTTCTTTGCATTGTTGTTTATAAAAACACCGAAGAAAAAATTGTTCAGGCAAAATCTCATATTGTTCAGATTAAATTCACTGACGCTCTTCGCGCAGTTGCCAAAAACAAATATTTCTGGATTATTTCTCTTGCAGGCTGGATAGGTTTCCTTGAAGGTGCATATGCAAACATCCTCTATTGGCTCTATAACTACGGTGGTGTCTGCACCGGCACGCAGTACAGTCTTATTTTTGCCCTTTACGGCAACGCTTCTCTGTGGGGTATGCTTGCTGCTCCATTCTGTATCCGCAAGTGGGGTAAAAAGGCAGTGCTTATCATCACCAACCTTTTCAATGTTGTGTTCATTCTTATGATGCTTCTGTTTGTGAATGAGCTCAACTCCTCCACAATCTGGCTCATTCTTCTCTGCCTTTGGTTCAATGCGCTTATGGGCTCCTTTGCTCATATTCTCAACCCCGCCATTCAGGCAGATATCCGCGACTATCAGCAGTATAAAACAGGCGAACGTATCGATGGTATGTTCTCTGCCGTTGCAACAATAGGCACATTCATCACCCTTGCAACATCCTCTGTTCTTCCTTTCATCTATGAAAGGGGAGGCATCACCAAGGAAAATGCTGCAATTGTAACCTCCAACCCCGAAATTCTTAACCGCGTTCTTGCCGACGGCAAAACTGTCGGTCAGCTTCTTTCAGAGCAGTTTGCTCAGGGACAGAATAACTATGTCAACGCTTATTCTGCTCTTTATGACCCCAATGTTCTCCTTAAGCTTCTCGACGTTCTGATTGTTGTTTCAGCAGTTGGCGCACTTATGAATGTTATTCCCTACATTTGGTACGATTTCAACGAGCGCAAGCAGAAGTCTGTTGTACGTGTGCTTCAGGTTCGTATGCTTTATGAAGACTACGGCAACGGTGTTCTTAGTGATGAAAAAATTGTTGAAGCCGTTGAAATGGTTAAAAAGGCAAGAGAATATGCCGCTTTTGCTCCCAAAGAAGTTTCAAAGAGTGATTATAAATTAATCAAAGACAAGCAGGAACGCAAGGCAGCTAAAAAGGCATACAAAGAAGCCCTTGAATTCAATGAAGAGATTGAAATTTCTAAATTTGTCTGCCACGAGCTTGATAAATTCTCTTCAGGTGCTATGAAAAATCAGCTCGATTACAGTCGTAAGCTTTGCAGCAACGGCCTTGAGGGTCTGGTCAGCATCGACCCCGAAAGTGCAAAGGCAGAGCTTAAAGCTGCAAAAGCACTTCCCAAGGGCAACGATATTGAAAAAGAATATCGCACCTTTATGATTGATATGGCTCGCAACAAAATCCGAGCACATAAAACAATCATAAAGTATTATCAGAACACACCTCTCGTTCAACCTGATTTCAGCGTTGCTGACAGCCTTTTTGATCTTGAGGATGAGTGCGATTCGAAGCTTAAAGCTCTTTATCTTGAACTTTCACAGGCAAGAAAAGAAAGGGATTCTGCAAAAGCATCCGGCATCAAGGCTGAAATCAAAGCTTTGAAAGCCAAGAAAGAGGAATGCAGAAAACAGCAGAAGGCTGAAATGGATAAGCATGCCCAGTTCAACCGTGCCGCCAAGCCTTATCTGGATGCCAAAAAGCTCCTTACAGATGAAGAAAACTACACTCATTATGAAGATATTTATGCTAAATATGAGGCTTCAAAAGCTAATGTAGAGCTTGCAAAGCAGCAGCGTCGCGAGCAGCTTGAGCGTGAACAGGCAGAAAAAGAAGAACGCATTGCGAAGCTCAAAGCAGAAAAGAAAGCGGCAAAGCGCAAATAATCAAGGAGATTGTTATGGAAAGAATTTTCACAAAAGGAACAAGGATATTTGACTCCTACGGACGCGAGCGTATTTTTAACGGTATGAACGTGTGCGACAAGGGCTGTGCCGACAAAGAAACAGGCAAGCATATGTATGACCTGACCTGGGATAATGAGCTTGCTGACACCCTTTATACTCACGGCTTCAACCTTATCCGTATGGGTATCACATGGGATGCGGTTGAGCCTGCTCCCGGTGAATTTAATATGGATTACATCAATAAAATCCGTTCTTATCTTGATGAATGCGAGCAGAAGGGTATCTATGTTTATCTTGATATGCATCAGGACTTGTTCTCTCATTACGGTGAAAGCGTCGGTGACGGTGCTCCCGAGTGGGCAACCGATACGGGCAAATACAAGCCTGTGCCCACCCGATTTGTTTGGGCAGAGGGTTATTTCTTCCGCCGTTTTGTTCACAAGGCTTTTGACAATTTCTGGGAAAATAAAATTGTTGAAGGCAAGGGTCTTATGGATTGGTTCAGCGAAATGTGGGCATTTGTTGTAAGCGAGCTCGGCTCACATCCGGCTGTTATCGGCTATGATGTTTTCAACGAGCCGTTTCCCGGAAAAACAGGCGGCAAGGTGTTCCGTTCACTCATAAAAAACCTTGTTTTCACAACAATTACCGACAGTTCAATCAGCAAGCTTGAATTGATTAAAAGAGCTTTGAGCAAAGAAAAGGCAACGGTACTAAATCTTTATCATTCCAAGGTTTTCCGCAAAATCACTTCAGCCGGTGATGAAATCATAAAGGATTTCGATGTCAACAGATATTTTCCGTTTCTTTCAAAGGTTGCTTCGTCAATCAGAACTGTTGACAAAGATAAGCTTATTATGATGGAAAACAGTTATTATTCAAACCTCGGTATACCGTATTCCTGTCCCGTGCCCGTGGTTGACGGTAAGGCTGATGAAAACGTTGTTTTTACTCCTCATGCCTATGACCTTATGGTTGACACTCCTGCATATAAATACGCAAGTGATGACCGTGTAGGCTCCATTTTTGCTGAGCATAAGCGTTCTCAGGAGCGTCTGAATGTTCCCGTAATCGTTGGTGAATGGGGCGGATATTCTGAAGGAAACGAATGGTTCCCTCATGTCAAATTCCTTCTGAAGTTGTTTGACTCTTATAAATGGAGCAATACATATTGGGCATATTTCAAGGAACTGTTTGATTCTGAATTGTTCCACGATGTGCTCACAAGACCTTACCCCAGAGCCGTAACAGGTGAAATTGTGAGCTATTGTCACAATCGTGAGGAGGAATCCTTTACACTTACTTATAATCAGGACAAGGCTTATGATGCACCTACTGAAATTTTTGCTCATAAGCCCGTTAAAAGCGTTGAGTGTGACGGAGAATACACAATCACACCAATCGAAAACAGCCCCGGCTCAGTGGTTGCCCTCACCACCACCCCCGGTGAACACACAATTAAAATTAATTTCTAAGTTCAACACCTCCAACCTCGGTTGGGGGTGATTGCTTTTGAGCGTAATCGATTCGTTACCTTCCGCTTTTCAGCTCCATTCACGATTTGACCGAATTTTGCATTGAATTCCATGTCATAAACAAGTCCATGTTTGCATAACATTATACAAAGTATAGTGGATATGGAGGAATGTTATGGCATCCGCAAGCATTTATAATGACATTGCAACCCGCACGGGCGGGGACATCTACATAGGAGTAGTCGGTCCCGTGAGAACAGGAAAATCAACCTTTATCAAGCAGTTTATGGATACTCTTGTAATCCCTAACATAACCGACGCTTCAAAAAAGGACAGGGCAACCGACGAGCTTCCGCAATCTGCGTCCGGTCGCACCATAATGACCACGGAGCCTAAATTTATTCCAGAAGATGCAGTGGAAATCAGCCTTCCCGACAACGCTTGCTTCCGCGTGAGGATGATTGACTGTGTGGGCTACATAGTGCCAAGCTCATTGGGATTTATTGAGGGTGATCATCCGCGTATGGTTAAAACACCCTGGTTTGACCGTGAAATTCCCTTTAATATGGCAGCAGAAATAGGTACACAGAAGGTTATCGGTGAGCATTCAACGATTGGTCTTGTTATAACAACCGACGGCTCAATCACCGATATTCCCCGCGCCGAATACGAAGAAGCTGAGGCAAGGGTTATAGCTGAACTTAAAGAAATTGAAAAGCCGTTTCTGGTGCTTCTTAATTGCGTGAATCCTTCTGCTCCTGAGACTGTCAGTCTTGCGGCAACACTTTCTCAAAAATATGGCGTAATAGTCAAGGCGGTCAATTGTATGGAGCTTGACTACGACGGCATAAAGGACATAATCTCGGAGATTCTTTTCGAATTCCCGTTAAAACAGGTTCAGGTCAATCTGCCTCAATGGGTGGTGAGCCTCGACAATGAACATTGGCTTCGAAAAAGCATTTGTGACAAAATAAAAGACCTGTCTTCTTCTCTTCGTAAGGTGAGGGACGTGACTGACTTTGTAACAATGCTTGCTGATTGTGAAAATGTAACCGGCGCCCGGATTTGCGAAATTGACCTTGCAGGTGGCAGTGCAGTTGCCGATGCGCAAATATGTAACAGCATATTTTATAAAATTCTCTCCGAAAAGACGGGTCTTGAAATTGAGAATGAACAGCAGCTTATGGAATCAATTGGTGAAATGGCACAGATGAAAAAGGAATATCTCCGTCTTAAGGATGCCATTGATGAGGTGGAGGCAACAGGCTACGGAATCGTGATGCCAACTATTGATGAACTCAGCCTTGAGGAGCCCGAAATTATGCGTCAGGGCGGCCGTTACGGTGTGCGCCTTAAGGCATCTGCTCCGTCAATTCATATGATGAAAGCCAACATCAACACAGAGGTTGCTCCCATTGTGGGGTCAGAGTCCCAATCAGAAGAGCTTGTGATGTATCTTCTCAAAGAGTTTGAAGAAAATCCCTCAAAAATCTGGGAATCCAATATATTCGGCAAAAGCCTTCATGAGCTTGTGAACGAGGGGCTTCACAACAAGCTTTATCGTATGCCAGGTAACGCAAGAATGAAGCTTCAGGAAACCCTTGAAAAGGTCATCAACGAGGGCTGCAGCGGTCTTATATGCATCATTCTTTAAGAGGTGACGGCGTGTTATTATCTCATCTTTTAAAGAATATTTCCCACTCCGAAATCTGCCGTAATGTCAATGTTACGTCAATCGTTTCAGATTCCCGCCAAGTGACTGAAGGCTGTGTTTTTGTGTGTATCAAAGGGGAAAGTTTTGATTCCCACATTCTTGCTCAGGATGTCTGCCGTCGCGGAGCCGTTGCAGTTGTTGTGCAGGAGGATGCAGGCATCCCGGAGCAGATAATAGTTGATGACACCCGAAAAACGCTTGCTCTGATGTGTGGTGAATTTTATCATAATGCCCACAAAAAGCTAAAAATCATCGGAGTAACCGGCACAAACGGAAAAACTTCAACCACATATATGATAAAACGTATTCTCGAACACACAGGCAAAAAGGTGGGGCTCATCGGTACTGTTGCTTACTCAAGCGGAAGTAACAAAATTTCTGACGCGGAGCTGACAACACCTGAGCCTTATGAGCTTCACAGGATGTTTTATTCAATGCATGCTAATGGTTGCGAATACTGCGTTATGGAGGTTTCCTCTCAGGCACTTGCTCAGGAGCGGTGCTATGGAATTGAGTTTGAGTGCGGTGTTTTTACAAACCTCACCACCGACCATCTTGATTATCACAAAACAATGGAAAATTACTGCGCCGCAAAGGGCAAGCTTTTTGAGCAGAGCAGGGTGTCTGTGGTTAATGCCGACGATAAAAATGCACAGTATATTTTCGGATTCGTTAAAGGTAAAGCCTTGTTCTTTTCTCAAAAAAATGATAATGCCGATTTTTTTTCTCATTCTGTAAGTCTGAAAAAGGACGGTTGTGAATTCACAATCGGCAATGTCGATGTAACCGTACCTATTCCCGGTGAGTTCACTGTGTATAATTCGCTGGGTGCAATTGCTTGTTGCAATTCATTAGGTTTCCCACTTGAAGTCTGTGCTGAAGCGCTCAAAGAAATGAAAACCGTGCCGGGCAGGGCAGAGGTGATACCCACCGATACGCCATACACAGTGATAATTGACTATGCCCACACGCCCGATGCAATCAGAAATATTCTCACCACCGTAAAAAACGTTACCAACGGCAGGGTAGTGGTGCTGTTTGGTTGCGGAGGTGACCGGGACAAAACTAAACGCCCCCTTATGGCAAAGGCGGCGGCAGAAAATTCGGATTATGTAATTATAACAACTGATAATCCCCGCACGGAAAATCCAAATGAGATAATTGAGGATATTCTTCCCGGCATACGAAGCATCGCCACACCCTGCGCGGTGATTCCCGACAGAACCTATGCCATTGAATTTGCATTGAAAAATGCAGGGGAAAACGATACAATTATCCTCTGCGGAAAGGGTCACGAAACTTATCAGATAATTGGCAAGGATAAACACTATTATGATGAAAGAGAAATTGTAAAAAATTATTTACTAAAACTAAGTTAATATTCGTTTCAACAAGGGAGGGCATCCATACCCTCCCATTTTCTTTTATGCTTTCGGGTTGCCGAGGTCGTCAACCCTTACGAAAGGTATCCGCAAACTGTCTCAATAAATAACGGAAAATATATTTTAAATTACTCTTGACTTTTATGCCCCGAATCGTTATAATACCAATGTTATGTGCCGGTGTGATGGAATTGGCAGACGTGCTGGACTCAAAATCCAGTGGTAGCGATACCGTACCGGTTCGACCCCGGTCACCGGCACCAAGAACGACCTTGTCTTTTGATAAGGTCGTTTTTTACTGAAAACGGAGGAATTTTACATATGACATCTGCACTTCTGATTGCTCTGATTGTTGTGCTTTACAGTTTCCAGACTTTGTTCTGCACAATGTTCAATAACAAATATTCAGGCAAGCCCGAAAATGCTTCTGCTGTTTTTTGCATTCTCGAAAGCGTTTTCATTGCGATTTTTACATGGGCGTGGATAGGCTTCAAGTTCAGCCTTTCTCCTATGACCCTTCTTTTTGGTTGCCTCAATGCAGTAGCGCTTTTCGGTTATAACAATTCTGTTATCAAAGCAGGCGCAAAAGGCTCATATTCCTTTATGAATGTTTCTCAGCTTTTCGGAGGAATTATTGTTCCTTTGGTTTATTCAACCATGTTCCTTGGTGACTCGTTGAGCTGGTATCAGTATGCCGCGGTTGCGCTGATGCTTGTATCCTTTATTCTTATGAATTATAAAGATATGAAGCTTAAAAACACTCACTGGTCATACTATGCCTTCTGTGCATTGCTTTTTGTCTGCAATGGTGCTTACGGAACACTTCTTAAAATGCAGTCTGAGTATAATGTCAACGAAAAGAATGAAATGATTATCCTTACATTTGGTATTATGGGTGTTATTGCGTTGTTTCAGCTCCTTTTCAAAGAAAAAAAGGATACTTTCAAAGCTTTTAAAATGTCAAAAAAAGCAGTTCTGCCTCTTGTTTTATGCCTTGTGAGTGCGGCTCTTGCAATTAACATCCTTGTTCTTGTAATTCCTATTGTTAACACGGCAGTGCTTTATACTGTTGAAAATGGCGGGGTATTGCTTCTTTCTGCAATTTATTCCTTTGTTTTCTTTAAAGAGAAACCACATCTTATGAAGGTTATCGGTATGGTTGCTGCTGTTGTGAGCATTACAGTTCTCAGCTTATGATTGGAGAAAATATGGAACAACAAACAAGAAAAGTGTATATTCTTCTCACCCGTCTGCACGATTTCGGCTCACGGGTTGCAGGCTTTTTTGCAACCTGCTACTACACCCATTCCTCAATCGGACTTGAAGAGGATATGAACACATTTTATTCCTTTATGGTCAACGGTTTTGTTGAAGAAGATGTTTCGCGATTTCTGCGCGGAAAATTCCCGCCATTTCCCTGTCAGCTTTATGAAATTGAAGTGTCGCAGGAGGTTTATGATAAAATCAAAAATATCATTAACGATTTTAAAGCAAACAAAAAGAAATACAGATACACCAAGAAAGGTGTTGTTTCTGGTCTTCTTTTTATCCCAAGACAAAAAAAGTATGAATTTTTCTGCTCCCATTTTGTAGCTCATGTGCTGAAAAAATCCAATGCGGTTAAAATTAAGAAAAATACGGCTCTTTATTTTCCTCGCGACTTTAAAAAGATGTCGGGTCTCAATCTGAGATTTCAGGGCAACCTCAGAGGCTTTGCCAACAGATTTATACCACGCTACAAAGTATGTGATTAACTCCGTTTTATGCGGAGTTTTTCTTTTGTCATTTTTAATTTTCCTGTGCATATTATTTAACGGACAAACAGGAGGTTATGAAATGAAAAGATTTTTAATGCTCAGCGTTTTGTTGATGGTGATGATGATAATAACGCCGCTGATTTCTGTCAGATACGAAAGAGTGGTTGATTTTTCTGCTGATGCCGAGGATGAACTGATAAGTGGTGAAACAATTAAGGTTATGGCTTCGGATAACGGATTCATAAAAGAAATGGATACACGGGAATACCTGATAGGCTGCGTCGCAGGGGAGATGCCTGCCTCTTATCATACTGAAGCACTGAAAGCCCAAGCGGTTGCAAGCTACACTTATGCAATGTATATTTCGTCCCGCGATAAAGACAGGCTGGGTGGTGCTGACATATCAGACGACAGCACAGTATATCAGGCTTATATAAATGAATCATCCCGGAAAGAAAAATGGGGCGATGATTTTGAAAAAAACGAAAAAATCATATCCGATGCCGTTGATGCTGTGCTTTACTGCTATCTCTCTTATAAAAATCAGCCCGCTATGACCGTTTATCACAATATAAGCTCAGCGCGCACGGAAAGTGCAGAAAATGTGTGGGGTGAAAAGATACCTTACCTTGTTTCTGTTAATTCGACCGGGGACAGACTTTCACCTGATTATCAGTCGGAAAAGGTCCTTACTCTCAAAGAATTCAAATCAATCCTTAAGGAAAATGATATAGAATTTTCTGATGAAATTACAATAGAAAATAGATTTGATTCAGGGCTTGTCAAAAGTATAAAAATCGGCTCTGAAGCTGTTTCAGGGACACAGTTCAGAGAAATGTTTTCCCTGAGAAGTGCAGATTTCAATGTTGAAGCAGGTGAAGAAAAGCTTGTTATAACATGCCGCGGAAACGGACATTTTGTGGGGATGAGTCAGTACGGAGCTGATTATATGGCACGGCAAGGCGCAAGCTACGAGGGAATTCTGAGCTATTATTATCCCGAAACCAAGCTGGAAAAGTTAAAAAACTAAAAAAAATCTGTTAAATTTTAAAAAAACTATTGAAAAATGAAAACTATGTGTTAGAATGAAATTAATCTTAAAAAGGAGGAAGACACAATGGCATTTGTTATTTCTGATGATTGCATCGCTTGTGGCGCTTGCGAAGCTGAATGTCCTGTAGCAGCTATTTCTGAAGGCGACGGAAAGTATGTTGTTGATGCAGACGCTTGCATTTCTTGCGGCGCTTGTGCAGATGCTTGCCCTGTTGAGGCTCCTCACGAGGCATAATTTGAGCTTATAAAGCATATTGCAGGGCGGATTTTCTGCCCTGCTTTTTCTTTGTACGGAGGTTATATGACGAGTTACAAAACCGAATATCTCGGCGGCGGATTTACCGTTGCTGTGAGTGGTGACCATACATTCGGCACCGATGCAGTTTTACTTGCCGACTTTGCATCACCCAACAAAAATGACATTGTTTGTGATATGGGTACAGGCTGCGGAATTATTCCTATGCTCCTTTGCCGCAATGCTCAGGGCAAGCATATTACAGGAATTGAAATTCAGCAAAACGGATATGAGCAGGCTCTCGAATCAGTTAAGCTCAGCAATGCTCAGGAAAAGGTTGATATTATCAACGGTGATATCAAAAACATCAAGGAATTGCTGCCCCACGGTTCGTTTAACGTTGTTATTATGAATCCGCCTTACAAAGCCTCTAACGGGGGTATTGAAAGTCAGACCCAATCTGCGAGAATTGCCCGTCACGAAATTGCATGCACAATTGATGATGTAACGGCTGCGGCAGCGCATCTTCTGAATTTTGGCGGCAGACTTTGCCTGTGTAACCGCCCGGAGAGATTAAGCGATACAATTGTCAGCATGCGTAATGCAGGCATTGAGCCCAAGCGTTTACGCTTTGTGTCTAAAAAAGGTGATACTGCACCGTGGCTCTTTTTGATAGAGGGCAAAAAAGGTGCAAAACCCTTTATGAAGGTTGAAGCTCCCCTTGCACTTTACGATAACAGCGGTGAGCTTTGTCAAGAGGTTATAAATATTTACGGTGAATATAAGGAGAATCATAAATGAGCAAGCTTTTTGTTGTGGGAACTCCCATAGGAAATCTCGAAGATTTTTCTCCAAGGGCAATCCGAATACTCAGCGAGTGTGATTTTATTGCCGCTGAGGACACGAGAGTTACTCTGAAGCTCCTTAACCATTTCGGAATTAAAAAGCCGATGGTAAGTTATTTTGAACATAATATCAGAGAAAGCGGAGAAAAAGTTATTGCCGAAATTTTAAGCGGTAAAACCTGTGCACTGGTGACTGATGCCGGTATGCCCGCCATTTCAGACCCCGGTGAGGATCTTGTGCGTCAATGCCACGAAAAGGGGATTCCCGTTGAATCTGTGCCCGGCCCTTGCGCTTTTGCAACT
Source organism: Acutalibacteraceae bacterium (assembly GCA_045633685.1). GTDB lineage: Bacteria > Bacillota > Clostridia > Oscillospirales > Acutalibacteraceae > CAG-488. The sequence goes on from JAZQYU010000030.1 coordinate 21,659, forward strand.
GCGTTGGCTCTTTCAGGTATGCCGTCAGGCAGATTTACTTTTGAAGGATTTCTGAGCGTCAATAAGCCCGGCAGGGCTCAGCATCTCGATTCTTTAAGAAACGAAACAAGAACTATGATTTTTTACGAAGCTCCGCATAAGCTTTCTGCAACTCTGAAGGATATGAACAAGGCTTTTGGCAACCGCGAAATTGCTATAGTCAGAGAGCTTACAAAAATCCACGAGCAGGTTATCCGCACAACGCTTGATGAAGCTGTGCGTCTTTACGGTGACGGCGGACTGAAAGGTGAAATGGTGCTTATTTTAAAGGGTAAGGAGCAAGTGGAAAATGAGGATGAGCTTACTCTTGAAGATGCAATAGAGCTTGCCAGAAAAAGCGTTGAAAGCGGAATGAGCACAAGTGAAGCCGCCAAAAATGCTGCTAAACTCACGGGATTTAAAAAAGGTGATATTTATAAATCACTTATTTAACGGAGGTTAAAATGACCGATTTTCTTAGCTATCTTTCAGGGCATTGGTACCTGATTCCGATTTTTATCGTACTCATCGGACTTACTGTTTTTATGTGGATAAAAGCAATTGTTTCCGGCCAAAAACGAAAAGAAGAGCGTGAGCGTATTATTGCTCAGCTTGAAAAAGAAAAAGCTTTGCGCAATCAGTTCAGGGTTATTGATGAAAAGATGCTTTCTGACCCTGAAATTGATAATGAACGCCTTGTTTTCGGTTTTGCTGCCAATGTTCAGATGTCCATAGAAAAGCTGGGTAATATGAACGAAGAATTTCTTGCACTCAATGAAGTGAAGCAGAACGTGTATGCTCTTAACTATGTTTTTGAAGACAGCAAATACACTTCACTTTCTGACTTTTTCAGAGCCAACGGTGAGCCGTTGACATCAATTGCTCAAAGAGCGTCAGCTGATGTTATCGGTGGTGAATTCAACGAGATATTCACAGCAATGTTTTCTATGCTTGATGACAATAATGAAGATGTTTCATTTGATTCAAAGCAGGTAGAACTTCTTGATGAACGTTACTGTGAGCTTATGAAAGCTAACAAAGAAAATGTTATCGGAACTGTTGCTGATTATGTCAGAAATAATTATTATGCTTTTATATAAAATATGCCGATACGCGAGAGTGTATCGGCTTTTGCTTTGATTAAAAATAATTAAAAAATTATCTATTTTCTTAATTTTTTCTATTCCATTTGTTGCAATTTTGTGATATTATTATATCGTATGTAACTATGGTTACAAATTTACTCCAAAGGGAGAGAGTTTTAATGGCACATTTTATTTTTTCAGCATTTTGCGATGAGTCAGGCGAAACCACAATAGGCGGTCAGATGGCGGCTTGCAAAGCAAACGGAATCACACATATGGAGCTTCGCGGCTTTGGTGAAAAGTCAATTAACACACTCACTGTTGAAGAAGCAGAAGCTATGAAAAAAGAAATTGATGAGCAGGGTATGAAGGTTGCTTCAATCGGCTCAGGCTACGGCAAAATTGAAATTACGGATGATTTTGAGCCTCATTTTGAAGCTTTTAAAAATACAGTTGCTGTGGGTAAAATCCTCGAAGCTAAATATATAAGAATTTTCTCTTTCTTCTTCACCAAGGGCGAGAGCCATGAAGAATATAAAGATGAAGTTATCCGCCGTGTTAAGGCTATGGCAGATTATGCAACCGAGCAGGGTCTTATCCCTTGCCTTGAGAATGAAAAAGATGTTTATGGTGACACAGCAGAAAGAATGAATGATGTTCTTCGTGCTTGTGACAATCTTCTCGGTGTTTTCGATCCTTCAAACTTTGTTCAGTGTGGTGTTGATACTCTTAAGGCTTATGAGCTTATTGGTGATAAGATTGAATATTTCCACGTCAAGGATGCACTTTTTGACGGCGGTACAGTTGTTCCTTCCGGAGAAGGTGACGGTAACCTTGTTGCCATTCTTAAGCAGTTTGCTCAGAAGGATGGCGTAAGAGTTCTTTCTCTTGAGCCTCATCTCAAGGTGTTTGACGGTCTTTCGTCTCTTGAGGCTGACGATGCAACCGAAAAAATGATGGAAAAGAATGTGTATGCTTCTCACGCAGAGTCATTCAGCGTTGCCGCTGCCGCAATGCATAAGGTAGCAAAAGAAGCTCAGACCATAAGATTCGGCATCATCGGTATGGGTAATATGGGTACTTCCCACGCACACAATTTCCTTGCCGGCAAAATCAAGGATATGAGAATAACTGCAGTTGCAGATATTGTTCCCGAAAAGCTTGAGTGGTCAAAGGAAAATCTTCCTTGGGCAAAGAGATTCAATTCTGCTTCCGAGCTTATGGACAGCGGAGAGGTTGACGCAGTTGTTATCTGCACTCCTCACTATTTCCATCCTCCTCTTGTTATGGAAGCTTTGAGCAAAAATCTCCACGTTGTTTCAGAAAAGCCGGCGGGTGTTTATACAAAGCAGGTTCGAGAAATGAACGAAGCTGCCGAAAAGAGCGACAAGGTTTTTGCAATGATGTTCAATCAGAGAACAAACTGTGTTTACAGAAAAATTAAAGAAATCGTTGACAGCGGTGAATATGGCGAAATCCGCCGTGTTAACTGGATTATCACAGACTGGTACAGAACCCAGGCATATTATAATTCAGGCGGATGGCGTGCAACCTGGTCAGGTGAAGGTGGCGGTGTTCTTCTTAATCAGAGCCCCCATCAGCTTGACTTGTGGCAGTGGATCTGCGGAATGCCTTCAAAAGTTCGTGCATTCTGTCACAACGGCAAGTGGCATGACATTGAGGTTGAAGATGATGTTACCATCTACGCTGAATATCCCAACGGAGCAACAGGTGTGTTTATCACCACAACAGGTGACTACCCGGGAACAAACCGTTTTGAAATCACAATGGACAAGGCAAAGCTTGTTTGTGAAAATTCAGAAACACTTACCCTTACCGTTCTTGATGTTCCCGTCAGTGAAAACTGTAAGAACTGTGATAAGGGCTTTACCGACATTGCAACAACAACGGTTGAAGTTGAAACAGACGGCTTTAACGAACAGCATTCAGGGGTTCTTAATGCTTTTTCATCACATATTCTCAACGGCACTCCTTTGGTTGCAAACGGTACCGAGGGTATCAGAGGTCTTATGATTTCCAATGCAGCTCATCTTTCAAGCTGGACAAACGAGGAGGTTACTCTTCCTGTTGATGAAGATGTTTTCTATGCTGAGCTTCAGAAGAGAGTTGCAACCTCCAAAGCAAAAGAGAATGTAGTTGAAACAGTGGAAAGCGATATGAGCAGTACATTCTGATTGTTGGTGAAGCTATGAAAGTTAATCTTGTCGGCTGTGGTGGTGTTTCAAAATGCCACCTCAATGCCATAAATTTTCTGAAAAACAAAAATGCACGGTTGACTGCTGTGGCTGATATCATTCCTGAAAGGGCAGACAAAGCAGCAAAAGATAATAATTGCAAGGCTTATTACAGCTACATTGAAATGCTTGAAAATGAAAAGCCCGATGTTGTTCACATCTGCACTCCTCATTATCTTCATGTAGAAATGGCTGTGGAGGCACTTAACAGGGGAATCAACGTTGTTCTTGAAAAGCCTTGCGGAACCTCAGTTGAAAATTTAAAACAGCTTGCAGAAGCTCAGGCGTCTTCAGATGGCAAGCTTGCCGTTTGTTTTCAGAACAGATACAATCCGTCAGTTGTTTTTGCAAAAGAGCTGATTGAAAGCAAAAAATACGGTGAAGTTAAAACCGCAAGAGCAATGGTTACGTGGCGCAGGGATGAAGATTATTACAATGCTGATGCCTGGCGTGGCACTTGGGCTCAGGAATGCGGTGGCGTGCTTATAAATCAGGCAATCCATACTCACGACCTTATGCAGTATCTCTGCGGCAAGGAAACTGCCACTGTTGAAGGTCATATTTCAAATTTTCATCTTAAGGATACTATTGAGGTTGAGGATACCGCAAGTGTATATTTCACATACACTGATGGTTCAAGAGCAGTTTATTTTGCAACAAATGCGGCAGGGGATAATTCTGACCCGATTGTTGAGATATTCTGCGAAGATGCTGTTATACGTGTTGAAGGCGGTTCGGTTTATAAGGTTTCGGGCGATTCAGAGCTCCTTTTTTCACAAAAAGTTGAGGCTGACTTTGTCGGTAAAAAAGAGTGGGGCGACAGTCACACTCATCTGATTTCGGATTTTTATGATTGTATCAGCAACGGACAGCATTTCCCCATTGATGCAAAAGAAGCCGGCAGGGCAGTTTATGAGCTTCTTGCTGTATATGAATCATCACGGTGCGGCAAAACTATAGTAATGAAAGATTTTATTAAATAAGGGCGGTATTATTATGCAAATGACAATGCGTTGGTTCGGTGCCGAAAAAGACACCGTCAGCCTTGAACAGATTAAGCAGATTCCGGGCGTAGTGGGAGTTGTTCCTGCTTTGCACAAGCTTCCTGCGGGCGAGGTCTGGCCTCTTGATATGATTATGGAGATGAAAGCGGAAATCGAAGCAGCGGGCCTTACAATGGAATGTATCGAAAGTGTTAATGTTCACGAGGATATCAAGCTGGGTCTTCCGAGCGCTGAAAAATATATTGAAAATTATAAAACCTGCATCAGAAACCTTGCAAAAGCCGGAGTCAAGGTTATTTGTTATAACTTTATGCCGGTTTTTGACTGGACAAGAACAGATCTTGCAATGGATATGGGTGACGGTTCAACCTGCCTTTGCTACAATGGTAAGCAGATTGAAGGCAAAAGCCCCGAAGATATGTTCCGCGAAATTGATGATAACTCCAACGGTTATGCTATGCCTGGTTGGGAAACCGAGCGAATGGGTGAAATCAAGGAGCTTTTTGAAAAATATAGAGGTATTACTGCAGAAGATCTGTGGAACAATCTTAAGCATTTTCTTGAAGAGATTATCCCTGTTTGTGAAGAATGTGATGTGAGAATGGCAATTCATCCCGATGACCCGCCATGGGATATTTTCGGGCTTCCCAGAATTATTAAAAACATCGAAGATATCAGACGCTTCCTCAAGCTTGTAGACAGCCCTTACAACGGACTTACCTTCTGCACAGGATCATTGGGTGCAAGTGCAAATAACGATTTGCCTGCAATGATCAGGGAAGTGGGTGACAGAATTTATTTTGCCCATCTTCGTAACGTTAAAATCCGCGAAAGCTGGTTTAATGAAACTGCTCACCTTTCAGAGGCAGGTTCACTTGATATGTGTGAAATCGTAAAGGCTTTGCAGGATGCAGGCTTTGACGGATACATCAGACCTGACCACGGCAGAATGATCTGGGGTGAGGTTGCCCGTCCCGGTTACGGACTTTTTGACAGAGCATTAGGGGCTGCTTACCTTAACGGTCTTTGGGAAGCCTGCGAAAAATCACGATAAAGAGAGGTTCATTTATGAATATTCATGAAAGTCTTAAAAATAAAGTAGCCGTTGTAACAGGCGGCGGCGGAGTTCTTTGCAGTGGCTTTGCAAAAACTCTTGCAAAGCAGGGCGTGAAGGTTGCTGTGCTTGACCTCAATGAGCAGGCTGCTCAGGCTGTTGCTGATGAAATAGTTGCTGACGGCGGTGTCGCTATTGCTGTTGGTTGCAATGTTCTTGAAACAGAGAGTATGAACAAAGCAAGAGACATCATCAATGAAAATCTCGGTACTTGTGATATTCTTCTCAATGGTGCAGGCGGCAACAACCCCAGAGGTACCACAACCAAAGAAACTCTTGAAGAGATTGATCTTATTGAGAAAAATGATGACGTTAAAACATTTTTTGATCTCGACCCCAAGGGCATTGAATTTGTTTTCAACCTCAATTTCCTCGGAACACTTATTCCTACTCAGGTTTTTGCAAGAGATATGGCTGTAAAAGATGATAGCTGCATCATAATGGTTACATCAATGAATGCGTTCAGACCTCTTACAAAAATCCCCGCCTATTCAGCTGCAAAGGCTGCGGTTGCAAACTTTACTCAGTTTATGGCTGTTCATTTTGCCGATATGGGCATTCGTGTAAATGCTATTGCTCCGGGCTTCTTTTCAACCCAGCAGAACAAAGCTCTTCTCTGGAATGATGACGGCACACCTACTGCAAGAACAGGTAAAATTCTTGCGGCAACACCAATGAAGCGCTTTGGAGAGCCCGAAGAGCTTTCAGGCGCACTTCTTTTCCTTTGTGATAAAGAATATTCTGGATTTGTTACCGGCACAACAATTGCTGTTGACGGCGGATTTAATGCATATTCAGGCGTATAAATTTGAGGTGATTTTATGGGTGCCTTAGTAAGTATAATCGTTCCGATATATAATCTTGAAGGATATGCGGACAATTGTCTCAGAAGTCTTGTTAATCAGACTTATCACAATCTTGAGATTCTTTGTATTGATGACGGAAGTACCGATAAAAGTGCTGAAGTAATAAAGTCGTTTGCGGATAAAGATGACAGAGTTATTTATGTTTACAAAGAAAACGGGGGAGTATCGTCAGCGAGAAACCTCGGACTCGATATGTTTAAGGGCGATTATGTTATGTTCGTTGACGGCGACGATTACTTACACCCACAAGCGGTAGAATTGTTTGTTGATTGTATTGAAAAAACGGAATGTGATATTGCTTGTGCTGATTCTATAAAAATAGATTTTGTAGTTTCTGAATTTCCTCAAATTACTCAAAATAGTTTTGAATTGATTGATGTAAAGGTTTTATATTCTAACGCCGGCGAGAGGTCATTCGCAGCTGTTTGGTCTAAAATATATAGGAGTAAAGTTTTAAATAGATTCAGATTTCCTTTAGGAATTAAATATGGAGAAGATACTAATTTTTTGTTAAAAGTTTTGGGCGAAAATCCGAAGCTTGCGAAAATTTATTCAAAAGTTTATTATTATTATTCAAGAGAAATGTCTGCCGAGACATCACCATTTGGTCTTGATAAGGTTACTGTACTTGATTCATATGATGATATATGTGAATATTTTAATAAAAAAGAGGGTTCTGATCTAAAATCGTTTGTTTTTCAATATTTATTTCAAACTATTTGCTATATTCGAACAATGTGTATTGGCAGCAAATATGAGAAAAATGTTGTGGAAAAATGCAAGAATTTAGGAAATAAGTGGATTGGGGTGTTTTTGGGACTTGATCACCTGAAATTTAAATCCAAAATAATTACTATATCTTTTTTTTATTTCCATTTTCTTTATGAATTGGTTCGTATAATTATCGACCCCACAATGTTGGATTTTTATAAAAACAGACGAAAACATAAAGGCAAAAGCCAAAAGGATTGATTTGATGAAGGCATTTAAGAAAATTTTATCACTTTTGATGTGCAGTGTGCTTGTTCTCAGCTTGTATGCATGTAGTGATAATAATTATGACGGAACAGGGCTTGAAGAGTCTGTGTTGATAGCTGAAGAAAAAAATGACAGCTTCAGATATGAAGTGTATGAAGATTACACTATTATTACCGAATATTTCGGAGAAGATAACAGAGTAAATATTCCTTCCCGACTTGGAGGAAAAAGCGTCAAAGGAATAGGTGACAATGCTATAGGTAAAAGTGTTCTTGCAATCCAAATTGTAGATATTCCTAAGAGCGTTGTTTACATCTCTCCATCAGCTTTCGAAGGTTGCACCACCACCACTATCTATACTGTTGCCGATGCTAATCCCATTTACAAAAGTAAGGACGGAGTTATTTATTCCAAGGATGAGAAAAGCTTGCTTCATTATCCCTCCGGCAGACTTGAAAAAACAATCACCGTTTCCGATGGAATTGAAGCTATCGGTGCTTATGCTTTTGCCAATAATGAAGATGTTGTTAAAATTACATTGCCATCAAGCGTGAAATCAATTGGTGATCACGCCTTTGACGGTTGCGACAAGCTAAATAAGCTTAACATTCCCGAGGGAATTACCGAAATCGGAGCCTATGCCTGTTATGAATGTTCATCGTTGGCCGAAATTAAACTTCCCGAAAGTCTTAAAACTATAGGCGAACACGCGTTTGATTATTGCATTTCTGTCAAGAAGGTTACGATTCCCGATTCTGTTGTTCAGATTGGTGACGGCGCGTTTATGCGTTGCAAAAGCCTTAGTGAAATTATGCTTCCGTCATCACTTGAAAGATACGGTTATCAGGTGTTTACGGGGTGCACAATGCTTAAAGATTTCAAGCTGTCTCCGGGTAACACCAATTACAGAATTGCTGACGGTATTTTGTATTCCTTCAACGGAGAAGAGCTTGTTGATTATCCCTATGCCAAGGGAGAGACTAAAATAAAAATCAATGACAGCGTAAAATCTGTCAGAGCATATGCTTTTTGCAGGGATACGACTCAGTCAGATGCTGATTTTTCTGACTATATATCTGAAATTGATTTTTCTGATGTTGAAAAAATCGGAGCCTATGCTTTCGCAAACCGCGAATCAATTGGCGCAGTTCAGCTTCCGTCATCTCTCAATGAGCTTTCATCAACAGCCTTTTATGATTGTCTGAATATTGTTGCTTTCAGAATTAAGAACAGCAAAAAATTTGTCAGCGTTGATGATGTTCTTTTTACTGCGGATAAGAAAACCCTTGTTGCATACCCTGCGGGTTCAGATTCTCTAAGTTACACAATTCCTGAAGGTACGGAAAAAATTGCAGATTATGCTTTCCTCAATGCATCAAATCTCACAGAAGTCAAATTCCCCTCAACACTTAAAACAATCGGTTCCTACAGCTTTCATAAAGTTGTTATGCTCGAAAGTGTTGAATTTGGTGAATCACTTGAATCAATCGGTAAATATGCTTTTGCCAACTGTGTATCACTTGTAACTGTTAAAATTCCTGATAATACAATTGATATTATTCCAGACGGTGCGTTTACTTGCTGTGACGGTATGTTTGATTTCAAGGTTCCTTACGGTGTTAAATCAATCGGTGAAGAAGCATTCCGAGAAAACGCTTATCTTGTGTACATCGAAATTCCTGAAACCGTCACTGAAATAAAGAAATATGCTTTTTACGACCTGGATAATCTCACTGAGGTTACAATCCCTCCCACAGTAACAGATTTCGGAGAAGAAATTGTTATTATCTGTAGTGAAGATGACCCTGACAAGGTTACTCTCTTCGTAACAGAGGGTTCACCTGCAGAAGAGTACGCAAAAAAATACAATATTCCCTATGAAATAAATTAAGGAGATGCTGTTATATGAATCTTAATGTTAAAAAAAGAGAAGAATGTACCTTTGATATGCTCTCTCTCGGCGAGGTTATGTTAAGACTTGACCCCGGCGAAGGCAGAATTAAATCAACCCGCAGCTTCAAGGTGTGGGAAGGCGGCGGAGAATATAATGTTGCGCGCGGTCTTCGCAGATGCTTTGGTCTCAAAACTGCTGTTGTAACAGCTCTTGCTGACAATGAAATCGGCAGACTTGTTGAAGATTTTATGCTTCAGGGCGGTGTTGATACTTCTCTTGTTAAGTGGGTAAAATATGACGGTATCGGCAGAAGTGTGAGAAACGGTCTTAATTTCACTGAACGCGGCTTTGGTATCAGAGGTGCCGAAGGCGTATCCGACAGAGGCAATACGGCCGCTTCTCAGCTTAAGGTGGGAGATATTGATTGGGAGTATATTTTCGGTACTCTCGGTGTCCGTTGGCTTCACACAGGCGGCATTTTTGCCGCATTGTCCGATACAACAGCTCAGGTTGTTATTGAAGCCGTTAAATGCGCCAAAAAATACGGAACAATTGTTTCCTATGACCTTAACTACCGTCCATCACTCTGGAAGGATATAGGTGGTCAGGCGAGGGCTCAGGAGGTTAACAAAGAAATCGCCAAATACATTGACGTTATGATCGGCAATGAAGAGGATTTCACAGCCTGCCTCGGTCTTGAGGTTGAAGGCAACGACGAAAATCTTAAGGAGCTCAACATTGACGGCTATTATAAAATGGTTGAAAACGCTGTTAAGGTGTATCCTAACTTCAAGGTTATTGCAACAACCTTGCGCACTGTTAAAACTGCAACCGTTAACGACTGGAGCGCAATCTGCTGGTCAGAAGGCAAGATTTATCACGGCCTTGAAATGCCCGGTCTTGAAATTCTTGACCGTGTAGGCGGTGGTGATAGCTTTGCTTCGGGTCTTGTTTACGGACTTATGGAGCTTGGTGATGCGCAGCAGGCGGTAAACTACGGTGTTGCTCACGGTGCTTTGGCTATGACTACTCCCGGTGATACTTCAATGGCATCAAAGTCAGAGGTAGAAAGAATCGTCGGTGGTGCAGGCGCAAGAGTTCAGAGATAACTCATTATATTTTATATCAGAAAGGTTGACTTTTTATGGATAAAGAACAGATTTTAACCAGAATTCAGGACTGCGGCATTGTTGCCGTTGTCAGAGCTGAAACAACAGACGAAGCAGAAAGAATTGTTGACGCATGTATGGAGGGCGGAGTAGCCGCTATTGAGCTTACATTCACCGTGCCTCATGCCGATAAGGTTATTGAATCCCTTGCAAAGAAATACAGTCCTGAGGATATTATTCTTGGTGCCGGAACAGTTATGGATGCTCCTACGGCAAGAATTGCAATGCTCAGCGGCGCAAACTATATAGTAAGCCCGTATTTCGATGCAGAAACCGTTAAAATGTGCAACCGTTACAGAGTTGCGGTTTTGCCCGGCATTATGACCGTTCGCGAGGCTGTTATGGCTATGGAGGCAGGTGCCGATATTCTCAAGGTTTTCCCCGGAGATTTGTACGGACCAAAGATTATCAAAGATATCAATGGTCCCATTCCTTACGCTAAAATGATGCCCACAGGCGGTGTAACAGCCGAAAATGTTGGTGAATGGATTAAAGCAGGAGCTGTTGCTGTCGGTGCAGGCGGTTCTTTAACTGCAGGCGCTAAAACAGGAAATTATTCTTTGATTACAGAAACGGCTAAAAAGTTTGTTGCTAACATTAAAGAAGCAAGAGCAAAATTATAATCTGAAAGGTAAAAGTTATGTTCGTTGATATAGCGAAAATTAAAATAAAAGCAGGTGACGGCGGCAACGGTGCGGTTGCTTTTCACCGCGAAAAGTATGTTGCATCCGGCGGTCCCGACGGTGGTGACGGAGGCAAGGGCGGCGACATTGTATTTAAGGTTGATGACAATCTTGCAACTCTTTCCGATTTTCGCTATAAGCGAAAATATAAAGCGCCCAATGGGCAGAACGGCTCAACAGGACGTCGGCACGGCCGAAAAGGGGAGGATCTTGTTATTTGTGTTCCCCGCGGAACAGTAATCCGTGAGGTATCAAGCGGCAAGGTTATGGCAGATATGTCTGATGACGACGTGTTTATTGCCGCAAAAGGCGGCAAAGGCGGTTGGGGTAATCCCCATTTTGCAACACCGACCCGTCAGGCTCCTCGTTTTGCAAAAAACGGTGCTCCCGGTGAAGAGTGGGAGGTTTCTCTTGAACTCAAGCTTCTTGCGGATGTTGGTCTTCTGGGCTTCCCGAATGTAGGCAAATCCACATTTATCTCTGTTGTAAGTGAAGCCAAGCCTATTATAGCCGACTATCATTTTACAACCCTCACTCCCGTTCTCGGAGTTATCAGCCTCGGTGAAGGCAATTCATTTGTTATGGCAGATATTCCCGGCCTTATCGAGGGTGCAAGTGAAGGTATAGGTCTCGGTCACGAATTTTTGAAGCATGTTGAAAGATGCCGTCTTCTTGTGCATATTGTTGATGCTGCAGGCAGTGAGGGTCGCGACCCTATTGAAGATTTTGAAAAAATCAACAATGAGCTTGTAAAATTCAATCCTGAATTAGCTGAGCGTGAACAGATTGTGGTTGGTAACAAAATTGACCTTGCAACTGACGAACAGCTTGAAAGACTTGAAAAATACTTCACCGAAAACGGCTATCAGTATTTCACAATGTGCGCACCTATTGTTGAAGGTACACAGGATATTATAAACGCTGTTGCGGCCAAGCTTGCAACACTTCCTCCCATCAAGCGTTTTGAAAAAGAGGAAATTCCTGCTGAATTTATCGAAAAGAACAATAACGGCAAATTCAACATCATTGTTGATGAAGATGTTTATTATGTTGAGGCAGAATGGCTTCTTAAAATTCTTCTCAGAACTGATCTTGATGACTATGAATCATTGCAGTATTTTCAGCGCGTTCTTCAGTCAACAGGTATAATTGATGCCCTTGTTGAAAAAGGTATTCAGGAGGGTGACACTGTTTCAATTTATGACCTTGAATTTGATTTTGTGCCCTAAGGAATAAAAGTATGGAAAGATTTTTGTCAAAAAACAATGTTGATGCGGATCTGCTCAGTCCGCTTACCTTGGCATTTATCGGTGATACGGTGTATGACCTGCTTGTGAGGGAAGAAATTATCTGCGATGCCAACAGACCCGCAAATGACCTTCATTCCCTTGCGGTTAAAAAGGTTAAGGCGTCTGCCCAGGCAAAGGCCATTACAGACATTCTTCCTCAACTCACCGAAAAAGAACTTGCTGTTTTTAAACGCGGACGAAATGCAAAATCAGGCCACATAGCCAAAAATGCGTCAACGAGTGATTATCACAAGGCAACAGGTCTTGAAGCTGTGTTCGGATATCTTTACTTAACAAATCAGCTCGACAGAATCATTGAACTTTATGAGCTCATAAAGAGGAGTGAAAATGATGATTGATAAAAAGCAAAGGGTTCTTTCGTTGCTTGTGGACAATCTGTTCTGGATCGTGGGCTGTGTTTCGTATGCGGCAGGCGTTACCATTTTTGCTGTGCCTAACAACATTGCTCAGAGCGGTATGACAGGTGTTGCAATTATTATCAATTATCTTATCAACACTCCCATCGGAATTACGAATTTTGTGTTGAATATTCCGCTTTTTATCCTTGCGTGGATATTTATCGGCAAGAAATTTACTGTTAAAACCTTGTGGGTAACTACCGTGCTTTCTCTTGTTATGGACGGAATGACAACTCTTATTGATAAAGGCATCATTCCAACTTATGAAGGGGATACGCTTCTTGCTTGTATTTTCTGCGGTGCGTTGTGCGGATTTGGCCTTTCAATGGCATTTTTGCGTGATTCCACTACAGGTGGCACGGATATTATAATGCGCTTGTTCAAGCTTGTTTTACCACATTATTCAATGGGTAAGCTGATAATGATTTTTGATGCAATTGTAGTTATTGCGGCGGCAATTGTATTCAGAAGTGCAGAGAGCGCCCTTTATGCCGCTATTCTGATTTTTGTCAGCTCAAAGGTGGTTGATTATGTAACCTACGGTGCTGGTAACGGCAAAATGCTTCTTGTTTTTACCGATAATGCTCACACAGTTACAAAGGCTATCACTTCTCAGATGACAAGAGGCGTGTCTATCGTTCCCGTTGAGGGCGGTTACACCGGTGAAAAGAAGAATATGCTCATCATCGTTCTTCGCAGCCATGAGGTATCAAGGGTGAGAGGTATTATCAAAAAAGCCGATCCGCATACCTTCACGGTTATCACCGAGGCCAGAGAAATTTTTGGTGAGGGCTTCAAGGCTCCTCCTGCATCAGATTCTTGATTATCATATCCCCGAGTGCTTGACACTTGGGGATTATTGTTATATAATAGCTGAGTTGAAATTTTATTTATAGGTGATATTATGTCAGGACATTCAAAATGGAGCACAATTAAAAGAAAAAAAGAAAAAACCGACAATCAGCGTGCCAAGATTTTTACAAAAATCGGCCGTGAAATTGCCGTTGCTGTTAAGGCAGGCGGACCCGATCCTTCAGTTAACACAAAGCTTAAGGATATTATCGCAAAGGCAAAGTCAAACAATGTGCCTAACGATAACATTGAAAGAATCATCAAAAAGGCCGCTGGTGAAGGCAGCACCGACAACTACGAGGATATCGTATATGAAGGCTATGGCCCCTCAGGTATTGCCGTTATTGTAGAAACACTCACCGATAACCGTAACCGTACTGCAGGTGATGTTCGCCATTATTTCGACAAATACGGCGGAAATATGGGTCAGACCGGTTGCGTTTCCTTTATGTTTACCCGTCAGGGTGTTATTACAATTGAAGCTGAAGACGTTGACGAAGAACAGCTTATGGAAGATGCACTTGAAGCAGGTGCAACAGACTTCCTTACCGATGACGGTGTGTTTGATATCAGAACTGAGCCTAACGATTTGGGCGCAATCAGAGATGCACTTGAAGAAAAAGGCTATTCCTTCCTTTCAGCCGAGGTTGAGTATGTTCCCGGTACTTACACAAAGCTCGAAAGTGCAGACGATATCAAAAATATGAACAAAATGCTTGAAATGTTTGAGGACAACGATGACGTTCAGGCGGTTTGGCATAACTGGGAAATGCCTGAAGAAGAATAATCATAAAACCCCTGTGAACTCTGAGGAATTCATAGGGGTTTTCAAATAGGTGATTTTATGAAGCCTTTGAAGTTTTATCTCATAACAGATACTCACTATTTCAAAAACAGCCTTGGTGCTTATGGTGACGCCTACGATACTTTTATGCGTTACGAACAGAAGTGTTATGCCGAAACACAGGCTATCAACGAAAGCGTTGTCAATTGGCTGAAGGAAGCTGACGAGGCTGATATTGTTCTCGTTGCCGGTGATTTATCCTTTAATGGTGAAAAAGAAAGTCATCTCGGATTCATTGCCTTGCTAAATGAGCTTAAATCTGCAGGCAAGCAGGTTTACGTTGTATCTGCCGACCATGATATAAATCCTGATCCGTTTGCTTATGACGGCGGGGATAGAATAACTGTGGAAGCTATCGACAGACCGGATATTTTTGATTTGTATTATGATTTCGGATTTTCTCAGGCTATTGCTGTTGATAAAAAGCATCTTTCCTATGTGGTTCAGCTCAGTGAGGGTGTAAGACTCCTTGCGTTGAACAATGATTATAACGATCAGCGGTGGTTTGATGAGCAGCAGCTTGAATGGATAAAAGCTCAGGCAAAATCAGCAAGAGATGACGGCAAGATAATGATTGCGATGAACCATTATCCGCTCCTTCCGGGTCAACCATTGTTTTCGTTGATATCCTCAACTTATCAGAAAAATGCGTATGATGTGGTGAATTTGCTCGCTGACGAGGGTATTCACCTTGTTTTCACGGGTCATATGCACAATCAGAGCATAAATGAATTTGTGACAGAAAAGGGCAATAAATTTTATGATGTCTGCACAAGCTCAGTTATTGCATATCCTCCCATAATCCGCCATATCACAGTTAATCAAAACAATTCGGTTAACATCAGAAGCATTCCTTGTCCTGATTTTGAGTGGAATACTGACGGCAAAACCTGTGAACAATATCTTATTGATTTGTTTGACAGTATGATTCTGAATATTATTGCTGATATGAAAAATGACCCTGAAAGGGCTATGAGCAAATTTGGTCTAAGTGATAAAAAATCCCTTTTTCCTGTTGTGAAATTTGTCGGAAGGTTTCTCAACAGCGTTACCGTGGGTACTATGTGCAGATTGTTTTTTATAAAATGCGATAAATCTTTGAAAAAGGTGCTTCTTAAAAATTATGCTGCAAAGCTTGTCAGGGAGATATTTGAGGGTAATCAGACCTTTGTTGAGGGTACACCTCACGGAGACATTTTTCTCAGCTTCCTCAACAGAATTAGTCCTGTTCTCAAAAAAATCAGAGTCAGGGGCTTCGACGGCAAGGATGCTGATTTGAAGGAAATTTTGAAGCATACCGCAGGTAACTACGGAATTGACGATTATAATACAACCTTATATTTAAAATAAAAGAACCGCCGCGGCGGGTCTTTTTATGTCTCATAATCTGCAACGGCTCTGTCGGTTATAACAGAATGAACAAACTTCTTCACTTCAAGGTGAGCGGGATGCTCCTGATAGCCGTCAAGAGCTTCTTTGCTTTCAAGCACGGAATAAAGGGCAATGTCATAGCCGTTTGGATTGTAGTTGAAGCCGACCTCTGCGCTTAAAAGACCGGGAACAACACCAACAAGCTTTGTCAGTATTTCCCTCATATGCTCCATGTTCTGCTGCTTGTTTTCGTCGTCACGAACTTTCCAGAATACAATGTGTTTAATCATATATAATTTCCTTTCTGAGTATATTTTTCGATTATTATAGCAGAATAATTATGCAAATGCAAATTTACATTTAAAATGGAGATTAGTTATGAAAAAAATAGTTTCTGTTATTCTTTGTGCCGTTATGCTTTTTATGCTTTCCTCATGTGGTAACAAAGACAATACCCAATCCGGTAACGCAGGCAAGGGTGATTCGCAGGTTTATTTTCTGAATTTCAAGCCGGAGGTTTCAGATGTATATAAGGAAATTGCCGCTGCTTATGAAAAAGAAAAAGGTGTAAAGGTTAAGGTTGTAACTGCTGCCAGTGATACCTATGAAACAACACTCAAATCTGAAATATCAAAAAGTGAAGCTCCGACAATTTTTCAGATTAACGGACCTGTTGGTTTTCAGGGCTGGAAAAACTATTGCCTTGATTTAAAGGATACAAAGCTCTATTCATATCTTATTGACAAGGATCTGGCGGTTAAAGAGGGTGACGGAGTTTACGGCATCCCTTACGTTATAGAAGGTTACGGAATAATCTATAACGGAGATATTATGGATAAATATTTTGCCCTTCCCGAAAAGGCAACCGATATATCCTCCGTGGATGAAATCAATAATTTCAAAAAGCTCAAGGCTGTTGTTGAGGATATGACTAAAAACAAAAAGGCGCTTGGTATCGACGGCGTTTTTGCTTCAACCTCAATGTCAGGCGGCGAATCATGGAGATGGGATTCACATCTTGCAAGTGTTCCTTTTTATTATGAAATGAAAGAAAAGGGCAACAACTCAAGCACTCTTTCCGTTGCTTATAACGCAAAAGAAACTGAGTTTAAGTACCACAACAATTTCAAAAATCTTCTTGATTTGTATCTTAATAACTCTGTGAGTGAAAAAGGCTTGCTTTCGGGCAAATCAGTTAATGACTCCATGAGCGAATTTGCTCTTGGAAAAGCTGCTATGGTACAAAACGGCAACTGGGCGTGGGCAGAAATTTCTAAGGTCAACGGTAATAAGGTTGACGATGACAACATTGGATATCTTCCTCTTTATATGGGCTTTGAGGGTGAAGAGAAACAGGGCATCTGTATCGGAACGGAAAATTATTTTGCAATCAATTCCAAAGTGTCTCCTGAAAAGCAAAAGGCTTCAATTGAGTTTCTTGAATGGTTGTTTTCAAGTGAAACAGGTAAAAAATATGTTAACGAAAAGCTTGAATTCATAACACCCTTCAACACCTTTGAGGATGATGAATCGCCTGATGATCCATTGGCACTGTCAGTTCTTGATTGGATGAGCAGGGATGTTGAAACTGTTGAATGGACTTTCAGCTCTTTTCCAAGTCAGGAGTTCAAAAATTCTTTTGGTGATGCAATGCTTGAGTATATTCAGGGTACAAATACCTGGGAAAACGTCAGAAAAACCGTTGTTGATTCCTGGAAAAAAGAAAGAGCATAAATTATTTCCGGTGGTGAACTTATGAGCTTAAAAAAGTATTTTCCAATTTTCGTTATGCCGACAATGGTTGCGTTTTTGATTGCTTTTGTAATCCCGTTTGTGCTGGGTATATTTCTGTCTTTCACCGAGTTTACGACAATTCTTGACGCACAATGGACAGGTATCTCGAATTATATCAAAGCATTTTCAAACGATGATTTTCTGAATGCCTTGTGGTTTACAGTAAAGTTCACCATCGTATCCGTAATAACCATAAATCTTTTGGCATTTTTTCTTGCAAACATTCTCACAAAGGGAATTAAGGGGACAAATCTTTTCAGAACAGTGTTTTTTATGCCTAATTTAATCGGAGGTATTGTGCTTGGTTATATATGGCAGTTGATTATAAACGGTGTTCTCAGATTCTTCGGAGTGACGATAACCTATGACCCTGCATACGGCTTCTGGGGTCTTGTGATATTGCTCAACTGGCAGTTGATCGGATATATGATGGTGATTTATGTTGCAGGGCTTCAGAATATTCCGTCAGACCTGCAGGAAGCGGCAAAGGTTGACGGAGCAAACCATTGGCAGACACTCAGGAACGTAACTTTGCCCCTTGTTATGCCAAGTGTAACGATATGCACTTTTCTGACATTAACTAATTCTTTTAAGCTTTTTGACCAGAACCTTGCGCTGACAGCGGGCGCCCCGTCAGGGCAGACTGCGATGCTTTCTCTCGACATCTACAACACTTTTTATTCTAAAGTCGGTTGGGAAGGAGTGGGTCAGGCAAAGGCTGTTATTTTCTTTGTGATAGTTGCGATTATATCGTTTACTCAACTGATACTGACCCGAAAAAATGAGGTGGAACATTGATGAAAAAAGGCATATTTTCTTTGGCAGTTTCATACACATTGCTGATAGTCTTTGGCATAATCTTCGTGGCTCCTATTCTCATTGTATTTTATAATTCATTTAAAAGCCGATTTTATATTAGCGATTCTCCTTTTAGTCTGCCCGATAATGAAACATTTGCAGGGCTTGAAAATTATCTGGAGGGTGTAGAAAAAATCGGATTTTTTTCAGCATTCGGTTGGTCGTTGTTTATAACCGTTCTTTCTGTTCTGGCAATAGTTTTATTCACCTCTATGACAGCATGGTATATTGCAAGAAGCAAAAGCCGTTTTTCTTCGATGCTGTATTATGTTTTTGTTTTTTCGATGATTGTACCGTTTCAGATGGTTATGTTTACTCTTACCAAAACGGCAAACCTGCTTTCTCTCGATAATCCGTTGGGTCTTGTGTTCGTGTATCTCGGTTTTGGCTCAGGGCTTTCTGTTTTTATGTTTACAGGGTTTATTAAATCAATTCCGAAAGAGATTGAAGAGGCAGCTATGATCGACGGATGCTCACCTTTGCAGACATTTTTCAGGGTAGTATTTCCCGTGCTTAAACCAACAGGCATAACTGTTGCAATTCTCAATGCAATGTGGATATGGAATGACTATCTTTTGCCGTATCTTCTTATCGGTAGCGAATACAAAACAATTCCTATTGCCGTCCAATATCTTAAAGGCGGCTACGGCTCAATCAATATGGGTGCAATGATGGCAATGCTTGTGCTTGCAATTATTCCGATAATTCTTTTTTATCTGTTTTCTCAGAAATATATCATAAAAGGCGTTGTTGCCGGTGCAGTGAAAGGGTAGTTTTATGGCAGGAATAACATTGAAAAATATATCAAAGGTCTATGCGGACGGTACGGTTGCAGTCAGCGATCTGAATCTTGAAATCGAAAACAAGGAGTTTATTATTCTTGTGGGGCCGTCAGGTTGCGGTAAGTCAACAACGCTGAGGATGATAGCAGGACTTGAAGAAATTTCTGACGGTGAAATGAAAATAGGGGAGAGGGTTGTAAATGACATTGCTCCAAAGGACAGAAACATTGCAATGGTTTTTCAAAGCTATGCACTTTATCCTCATATGAGTGTGTATAAAAATATGGCATTCGGATTGGAACTCAGAAAAGTTCCGAAGGATGAAATTGAGCGACGTGTAACGGAGGCGGCCCGAATTCTTGATATTGAGCATCTGCTCAGACGCAAGCCAAAGGCATTGTCGGGCGGTCAGCGTCAGCGCGTAGCTCTTGGCAGAGCAATGGTGCGCTCTCCTGATGTGTTTTTGCTTGATGAGCCTTTGTCAAATCTTGATGCAAAGCTCCGCACTGCTATGAGAGCCGAAATTACAAAGCTCCACCGCCGACTTGAAACAACATTTGTCTATGTTACCCACGACCAGACAGAAGCGATGACAATGGCGGACAGAATTGTTGTGATGAAGGATGGTATTGTTCAGCAGGTGGATACGCCGCAGAATTTATATAAAGCACCGGTCAATAAGTTCGTAGCAGGCTTCATTGGCTCACCTGCGATGAACTTTATAAACTGCAAAAGCAAAATCGACGGTGAAAATGTCAGTGTCATTCTTGCAGACACTAAAATTCCTGTGGAAAATTCCGAACTTAAATCAAAGCTGATTTCTCTTGGTGAGTGTGAGCTTGTTATGGGTGTCAGATCTGAAGATTTGACAGTAGACGAGAATTATCTCAAGGAAAATCCACATTCGTTTATAAGGGCAGATGTTGAGGTTGCTGAGCCGATGGGAAGCGAAACCTATCTCTATGTTAATTACTTCGGTACACGCCTTGTTTCAAGAGTTTACGGCGACACATCTCTTGCAGTCGGAAAAGTTGTCTCTCTTGCTGTTAAAAATGAAAAAATCCACTTATTTGACAGGAATACACAGCTAAATATCTTGACTTTATAGTCCGTTAGATATAAAATAAACTTGTAATATAAGGAGCCTTGCAACAGGCTCCTTTAAGATAATTTAAACGGAGATGTATAATTATGGGAATTTTAGAAAGTAAAGTTTTAAAAGGCTTTGTACGTGTTTGTGATGACGGTTGGAATCAGGGTTGGCACGAGAGAAACGGCGGCAACCTTACATACCGTATGACAAAAGAAGAGGTTGAAGAATGTAAGGCAGAATTCACTTATGACAAGCCCTGGGTAAATATGGGCGTAAAAGCCGAAAACCTTGCCGGTGAATATTTTATGTCAACAGGCACAGGCAAATATTTCCGCAATATGATTCTTGCTCCCGAAGAGAATATCTGTATTCTTGAAATCAACGAAGCAGGTGACAGCTACAGAATCGTTTGGGGTCTTGTTAACGGCGGCGGTCCCACAAGTGAGTTCCCCAGCCACTTCCTTAATCACAGCGTTAAGGTTGCAGAAACAAACGGTGCTGCAAGAGTTATTTATCATGCACATCCCACAAACATCATTGCTATGACCTTCGTTCTTCCTCTCACAGATTCTGAGTTTTCAAAGATTTTGTGGCAGAGTATGACTGAATGCCCCGTTGTTTTTCCCAAAGGTGTCGGCGTTGTTGAATGGATGATTCCCGGCGGTGCTGAAATTGCTCTTAAAACAAGTGAGCTTATGAAAAAATATGATATCGTCGTCTGGGCTCATCACGGTCTTTTTGTTATGGGTAACGACTTTGATTCAGCCTTCGGTCTTATGCACACAGTTGAGAAGAGTGCTGAAATTTACGTAAGAATGCTTAGCATGGGTAAGCCTATGCTTCAGACGATTCCCGAAAACAGACTTGCTGATGTTGCAGAGGCTTATGGCGGAAAGCTTGCTGAGGATTTGCTTTAATACTCCCGGAAATAAGGAGAGCTACATATGATTCGTTTAGAAAAATATTATGAAAACCTTGATGTTCTTCATGTTGGAACAGAAGAACCGAGAGCATATTTTATTCCCTTTGAAAATCAGGAAAAAGCCCTCGAAAGAAGAGAAACATCAGCTTACTTCACTTCTCTTTGCGGTCAGTGGGATTTTAAATTTTTCAATAACATTACTGAAATTGAAGACGCCTTCTGGGCAGCTGCTTACAGCACCGAGGGCTTTGACAAAATCCCTGTTCCGATGAACTGGCAGATGTGTCTTGGCAGGGGATACGATGTGCCTCATTACACCAATATCAGATATCCTATACCAAATGACCCTCCGTTTGTGCCCGACGATAATCCCTGCGGTGCTTATTCACGCACCTTTGAGGTTACACCCGAAATGGAAGGCAGACAGCTTTACCTCAACTTTGAGGGTGTTGATTCCTGTTTCTATCTTTGGATTAACGGTAATTTTGTTGGTTATAGCCAGGTAAGCCACGGCACAAGTGAATTCAATATCACTGACTACACCGTTCCCGGCAACAACAAAATTGCCCTCCTTGTTATGAAATGGTGTGATGGCACATATCTTGAAGATCAGGACTTCTGGCGATTGAGCGGTATTTTCCGCGAAGTATATATTCTTGCAAGAAACCCCGTTGGTCATATCAGAGATGTTGAAGTTAAAACAACCTTCAATAAAAAGCTCACAAAGTGTGATTTTGGTGTCAATCTTTCATTGAATGGTCTTGCTGATGTCAGATATTGTCTCCTTGCTCCTGACGGAACAGTAACATCTGAGGGTGCAATTTCAGACGACAGACTTAATATTAAGCTTGAATATCCTCTTTTGTGGAGCGATGAAATTCCTCAGCTTTATAAATTGTATCTTTATTGCAACGACGAAGTTATTTGCCTTCCCGTTGGTATGAGAGATATCCGCATTCACTCATCTTGCGTTCTTCTTAACGGGCAGAAGGTTAAAATCTATGGTGTCAACCGCCATGATTCTCACCCTGTTTACGGTCACTATGTTCCCTATGAGCATATGCTTGAGGATCTTTACATTATGAAGCGTCATAATGTAAACGCTGTCAGAACCTCTCATTATCCCAACGACCCTCGTTTCTACGGAATGTGCGATGAGCTCGGATTCCTCGTCATTGATGAGGCTGACCTTGAAACTCACGGTATGGCAGTTCGTGCAGAGGGCGCAACAAATGAAGATTCCTGGCACTATCTTTCACAGCATCCCGATTGGGAAAAGGCTTATGTTGACAGAGCTAAGCGCCTTTATGAAAGAGACAAGAATCATCCTTGCGTAATTTTCTGGTCACTTGGTAATGAATCAGGTGCAGGTGACAATCACCGTGCAATGAGAAAATATATCAAGAGCCGCAACCCTGATGCAATTATTCACTACGAAGGTGCCAATCAGGAATATGCAACTAAATTCAAAATGAAGCTTAATGACATTTCTGATGTTGAAAGCTTTATGTATCCCAAGGCTGAGGATTGCGTTTCACATATGAAAAATGCGAAGAAAAAGCCTCTTTATCTTTGTGAATACTGTCATGCTATGGGTAACGGCCCCGGCAACCTCAAAGAGTATTGGGATGTAATTGAAGCTCACGATAATTTTGTGGGCGGCTGTATCTGGGAATTTACCGACCATTCCGTTGCTCTTCCCGATGGTAATGGCGGCGTGAAATTCACCTACGGCGGTGATTTCGGTGACACACCCAACGATGCGGAATTCTGTGTTGACGGTCTTGTGTATCCCGACAGAAGAATTCATACCGGCTTTCTTGAAGCTAAGAAGCTTTATCAGCCATTCGGTGTTGAATATGACGGCAAGGGTAGTGTAAAGATTTTTAATAAGAGATTTTTCAAGGGCCTTGACGATATCGGACTTAAATGGGAAATCAAGTGTAACGGTGAAAAAATCGCAAACGGTGAGCTTTCAGGTCTTATGATTATGCCCAGAACAGCACAGAAGTTTGCTTTGTTCAACGCAAGAGAAATTTCACTTTACGGTGAAGCATATCTTACCCTTTATTTCTTCAATACCAAAGATAATCCCTGGGCAAACAGCGGATATGAATGCGGTCATTGTCAGTTCAAGCTTGAAACAACTGCTGAAGAGCTTGTTAAATCAACCGCTACAGGTATTGATACACTTGAAGATGAACGCTTTATTACCGTAACAGCAGGCGATTGTGTTTATCGTTTTGACAAATATTTTGGTGTTATTGACACAATTACCTACAAAAACCGTGAAATGATTTCTGCCCCAATCAAGCTCAATATGTTCAGAGCAACCACCGATAATGACCGTTGGTTGCGTGAAGGTTGGATTGAAAGAGGTCTTGACAGACTTATTCAGAAAACATATGGTGTTCAGATTGCAAAGAGTGAAAATGCAGTTGCTATTTCCGCTGATATTTCATACGCACCTGTTATGCTTAACCCTGCCATAAGAGCTAAGGTAACTTATATTATTCAGGCTTCGGGTGATATGCTTATCAACATCAACGGTAGCATTGATATTGAAACAATTAAGTACATTCCTCGACTTGGCATCACATTTGATATGCCCAAAGAAAATGAGCAGTTCGAATATTTTGGCTACGGTCCTATGGAAACATATTGTGACAAAAAGAATGCCGCTTTGGTTGACAGATATTTTTCAACCGTCAGCGACAATTTTGAGCACTATATCCGACCTCAGGAAAATTCATCTCACTTTGGTACCAAATGGGTTGTCGTAGGTGAAGAGCTTGGTTACGGCTTGTTTATGTCTGGCTACGGTCTTGACGGTGTATCATTCAATGTTTCACACTATACTCTTGATCATCTTGACAAAACCGCCCATGACTATGAGCTTGAACCCGTTGAACAGACCGTTGTCTGCCTTGATTACCGCCAGGAAGGTATTGGTTCAGGTTCTTGCGGACCTATTGCATCAAAGCAGTATAACTTCACAGAAGACAAGGTTAACTTCACATTAAGACTTAAACCCGTTGAAATGGAAAATGTTAAACCCTTTGAGCTTCTTAAACAGTCTTTCTAAAGCTAATGCCACCCGATTTCGGGTGGCATTTTTGCGCAAAAAAACAGCCGAGAAAATCTCGGCTGAAAATTTTAAGCGTTTCCTTTTTCAAGAGCTCTGTGAAGCCACACAGAACCGATGTCCATTGCGTTCCAAAGACCT
>JAZQYU010000031.1:0-23963 GCA_045633685.1 Acutalibacteraceae bacterium
GGCAGTTGCCGCTGTGCTTATCAGGCTTGATGACGGAGGATCTGCACTTTTCAGGCAAAAGCGACCCGGTAAGGACGGAAAGATTTTTGAAGTGTATAAATTCAGAACAATGACCGTCAGAACCGAAGATGCAAACGGAAGGCCGCTTTCTGATATGGAGCGAATGACAAAAATCGGAAAGCTGCTGAGAAAAACAAGTATAGATGAGCTTCCTCAGTTCATTAACGTTTTAAAAGGCGAAATGAGCTTCGTCGGACCCAGACCGCTTCTTTGCGAATATCTTGAGTTGTATTCACCTGAGCAGGCAAGACGCCATGAAGTAAGGCCGGGTATTTCAGGTTGGGCACAGGTGAACGGCAGAAATGCGATCACCTGGGAAGAAAAATTTGATTATGATGTGTATTATGTAGATAACATAAGCCTGGCATTGGATATAAAAATTCTCACGAAAACAATTGTGAATGTTCTCAGCGGAACAGGAGTTAATTCAGGTGAGCAGAACACGATGGAAAAATTCAGAGGAACTGTGAAAAAAGGAGGGTAATTGAAAATGAAAAAGATTCTGTTTGCGGCAACAATTGCAGATCATTTTTATTATTTTCATTTACCGTATTTAAAGTTTTTTCACGATGAAGGCTGGGAGGTTCACGTGGCGGCAAGAGGTGACCGCAAGCTGCCGTACTGCGATTTTCAGCATGACATACCATTTGAACGCACACCGTTTTCAAAAGGGAACATTGAAGCATACAAGCAGCTGAAAAAGGTTATTGATGACAACGACTTTCATATAATCCATTGTCACACCCCGATGGGCGGAATGCTCAGCCGAATTGCGGCTTCGAAAAAAAGAAAAACAGGTGCGAAGGTTATATATACCGCTCACGGTTTCCATTTTTACAAGGGCGCACCTTTCCTTAATTGGGCAATATATTTCCCTATTGAATGGGCAATGTCAAAAAAAACAGACGGCCTTATTACAATCAACGATGAGGACTATGCTTTTGCGCAAAAATGGTTTAAGCATCCTCAGGTAAAAAAGGTTGACGGAGTAGGGTATAACAGTGAGCTGTTTTATCCTGTTTCGCAGGAAGAGAAAAATCAAATCCGAAGGGATAAAGGTTATTCTGTTGACGACAAATTGTTGATTTATGTGGCAGAATTGAATGCTAATAAAAATCAAGGCTTGCTCATAGAGATTATGGCAATGCTGAAAAAAGAAAATGTCAGACTTCTTCTTGCCGGTGCGGATAATTTTGCCGGTGAATATCACAAAAAAGCTAAGATGCTCGGCGTTGAAGACAGAATTGATTTTTTGGGACACAGAGAGGATGTTGAGCAGCTTGTCAGGATGAGTGATATCTGCGTGGCATCAAGCCTCAGGGAAGGACTTCCCGTTAATATCATGGAGGCTATGGCTGTGGGGTTGCCTGTTGTTGCAGTTGATAACCGTGGGCACCGAGGTCTGATAAATAACGGTGAGGACGGATTTGTAGTTACTCCCGGAAATGTCAATTCAATGAAAGAAAAAATCAGTTTGCTTTTGGAAGACGAACTGTTGTATAAAGAGTTTTCGCGAAATGCATCAGAAAATATAAAGAAGTTTTCAAAGGATGCTGTTTGTGTTCAGATGAAAAAGGTTTATTCAGAGTTTATGAGGTAAGAGATGTACACAAGCTTTGACCCCAATGCTTTTTTAAAATTAGCTTGGTTTTTTACGGTTATATGTTGTGCTGTGGGTATGTTTTGCAGAAGGTATCCACTTAACAGATTAGGTGGAATTGGTCAACCTTTGCCCAATCCGCTTTGCCTTGTTATAAGCATATTGGCGTATGTTCCCTTTGCGGGCCTTAGATCGAATACGGGCGATACGGTTTATTATATACATAGTTTTGAGCTAAATGCACCTGACGGAAAAATTGATTATTCCCCCGCGGGCGGTAATTTGTATGAGCTGTTTTCTGAAATAGTCAAAGAAACTGTTGATGATTATCATGTATTGCTTTTTATAGCGGCTATAATTACGTATGTACCAGTGCTTTATATTCTGTACAAATATTCCCACCCATTTGAAATGGCAGTTTTTCTTTTTATGGCAACGGGATATTTCGGTATGGGAATGAACGGTGTGCGACAGTATTGTGCGGCAGGGGTTCTGATTTTAGGAACAAGGTTTTTGTTTTCAACAAAAAAGTCAGCTTTTCTTAAGTATGCTGCAGTTGTGCTTGTGGCGTGGTTGTTTCATAAAAGTGCGCTGATTATGTTGCCGGTATTTTTCTTTGTCAGACGAAAAGCATGGAAGCCGTCGTCGTTTATGCTGATTTTTTTGAGCGCAGTAGGTCTTTCAATTTTTGATATGATTTTGCCGTCGTTCTTGTCGGCATTGGAGGATACATCTTACGGCCATTATTCTACTGACGGATGGTTCACAAACGGTCAGGAAAGCGGATCAAGCTTCCTCAGAGTGGTGGTCGCGTTAGTGCCTATAGCGTTGGCATATTTTTCTCAGGGGCGAATGCGTAAGCTGGGTCATATAGGCGACATACTTGTAAATTTATGCTGTGTTCATATGGCGCTTTATATCATCTCTATGTATAACTGGATTTTTGCAAGATTTGCTATATATACCAGTGCATATTATATAATTCTTATGGCGTGGGTTGTGTATAATGCGGTGTCCAAAAAAGACAGGGCTCTGTATTGCACATTATGTGTAGGCGCATTTTATTATTATTCCACGCAATTGACGTATGCTTTTATTGACTACCGTTCAGATGTGTTCTTCCCGAATCTTAAGTTTCATTAAGGAGATAAAAATGAGTTGCAAGATTTCCGTAATCATACCTATTTTCAATGCTGAAAAGTATCTGGAAGAATGCCTTGAATCTATCGTTTCGAGCACTGTATTCAATGAAATTGAAGTGATTCTTGTTGATGACGGGTCAAAAGATAATTCAGGCCGGATTTGTGACAGCTTTTCGCAAAAGTATGAAAATATAAAGGTTTTTCATATAGAAAACGGTGGTGTAAGCAATGCAAGAAATGTTGCACTTGCTAATGCAACAGGGGAATATATCACCTTTTGTGATGCCGATGATTATTATGTGAACAACATTCTTGATGTGGCTTTGCAAAAATTAAATGAAAATGCTGCGGATGTACTTTTTTTTGAGTATTTGAATGAAAATAGAGACGGAAGCTATTTGAGGGTGGCATATCCTTTTGAAAAAAATATTGTTTTAAGTGAAGATTACAGAACTGTACTTTTTACATACATGCTCGGCGAAACCCGTTTCAATTCATTATGGAACAAAATTTTCAAACGAGAAGTAATAGTAAAAAATAGTATTCTATTCAAGAAAGAACAGAAACGTGGCGGAGACAGAGATTTTGTTATTCGCTTTTTAGCTGAATGTAAAACATTTTTCTATCTTCCGGAAGACGGTTATTTTTACCGATACGTAGAAACCAGTATTGTTAATCGACCGAGAACAGACCATTTTGACAATATACATATCGCATACAGATTTAAGGTGGAAATGGCACCGTTGTTTGATGTTACATCAGAAGAGTTAGGGAAAGCTCTTGATCCTGCAACTGTAAAGCAAATTATTTCAGGGACTTTTTCGTCTGCGGAATATGATTTTGCCAATTTTTCGATTTCAATGAAAAGCCTTTTTGAAAACGAAGAGTTGATGGAGATTATCAGACGTACCAATGAAATTAAATCTGACAATCCTGCTTATAGAGTGGTCAGAAAAGTGCTTATGAAAAGAAATGTGTCAGCTTGCTGGATTGTAGTGAGGCTGTTGCGTATTGCCAACAAAGTTGTCCGTAAATTTAAATGATTAGGATTGAGTTAATTGAACGCATTCGTTTCTGTAATCATACCCGTATATAATGCTGAAAAGTATTTGTGTGAGTGTCTTGAATCCATCATTTCAAGCTCCGCATTCAGTGAGCTTGAAGTTCTTCTTGTTGATGACGGTTCAAAAGATAATTCCGGCCGGATTTGTGACAGCTTTTCGCAAAAGCATGAAAATATAAAGGTTTTTCATATAGAAAACGGTGGAGTAAGCAATGCAAGAAATGTTGGAATTGGTTATGCTAACGGAGAATACATTACTTTTTGTGATGCAGATGATTACTATGTGAATAATATTTTACATAAGGCGGCTTTTAAACTCAAAGATAACAGTACGGATTTAATGTTTTTTGATTTCATAAATGAGCAACAGAACAACTCGATTGTTCGATTGCCTTTTATTGGTAACACGGTTTTAAGAAAAAAGTCAATTTCGGATATTTTTGAATATACACTAAAAAATGAAAGCTTTAATTCGGCGTGGAATAAATTTTTTAAAAGACAGATATTGCAGCAAAGCGGAATAATTTTCACTCCCGGACAGAAGCATGGCGAAGACAGAGATTTTGTAATTAAATTTTTATCAGTTTGTGAAACTGCGTACTATCTTCCCGAAGCAGGTTACTTCTATAGATTGGTTGAAACAAGCGCTGTTAATAAAAAAAGAACGGACTATTTTGATAACATATATAATGAAGTTGTGTTTAAACTTGATATGATCTCGAAGTTTAATATTGATTTTTCAGAAGCAGAAAAGCTTATTAAAGAAAACGCAACTAAACGCATAGTTTCAAGCACATTTGTTGCAGCGGAAAATGGAGCGAAGTGTTTCTCGTTTTCACTTAAATCACTTTATGAAAATGAAGAGCTTTTTGAGATTATGTGCAAATATAAAAATGCAGTTTTTTATAACTTTGCATCCAAAAAGATTGTTGAATTTTTGTGCAGTAAGAAAATACTGTGGTGCTGGTTATATATCAGATTTTTTAAATTTAAAGAACAGATTTATAAGTTGATTAAAGGATAGATTCAGATGAAATATTTTATGTTTGACCATACAGGATGTCTCAACAGAGGGTGTGAGGCTATTGTCAGAGGAACGATGAATATTATATCAAGATGTGATAAAACTCCCGCCTTTCATCTTTCTTCATATTTGCCGGAGACAGATTCTGTTTTGGGTATCGCGACAGATTCCTTTAAGTCTCGCAGTCTTAATAAGTTTGAACAAGTAGTGGCGGCGATTGATTTAAAACTTAATCATAGTGAATATTATTCTCTTAAAACAGCGTACTCACCTGTTTTGAAGCAGGCTGAGGATTGTGATATATGTCTTTCAATCGGAGGAGATACATATTGCTATGGAGACAATGCGCCTTCCCGCGCTGTTTCAAAGGCTCTTCATAAGAGTGGAAAGAAAACAGTTCTCTGGGGTGCGTCGATAGGCAAGGAAGATCTCACTGCCGAAAAGATTGAGGCGCTCAAAAGCTTTGACGGTATTTTTGTAAGAGAATCTCTTACATATGAGCTTCTTGAAAAAATCATCCCCGGAGATAAGCTTTTTCAGTTTTCGGATCCTGCCTTTTGTATGGAAAGGGAAGATCTGCCATTGCCTGACGGATTTGAGCCTGAAAACACCCTTGGTTTTAATCTCAGTCCTTTGGTGGTTAAGAAAAATCCCGGGCTTGTTGATGTGAGTGTGAATTTTCTCAGGGGAATCATTGAAAACACAACCTTGCAGATTGCACTGATCCCTCATGTAACAACACAGGATAGTGATGATTGCTCAGTGCTAGATGAAATATATAACAGACTCAACGATTCACTCAGAGTGGTAAAAATCCCCGGTAATCTTAATGCGATGCAGTATAAGGGATATATTGCGAGGTGCAGGTTTTTTATCGGTGCAAGAACTCATGCAACAATTGCCGCTTATTCAAACGGAGTGCCCACAATAGTGTTGGGCTACAGCGTTAAATCCAGAGGCATTGCAAAGGATTTGTTCGGTGAAGAGAAGTATGTTATTGATGTAAATGCTATCTCAAATTCACAGATGTTGAATGCTGAATTTCTGAAGCTTCTTGAACAGGAAGATGAAGTAAGGAAAACCTTGAGAAAAGTTGTCCCCATGGCGGTGAAAAGTGCAATGGATGCAGGAGAACAACTGCTCAAGCTTTAAAATAATCCGGGAGGATAATGTAGTGAAAAAGAAAATACTTTTTATCATCCCCAATCTTAAAAGCGGCGGTGCCGAAAAAAGCCTTGTTACATTGCTTCAGCTTTTTGATTATGACAAATATGATGTATCACTTTTCCTTTTCAGAAAAGAGGGTTTGTTTCTCAGTTGTGTCCCTCCTCAGGTGAAAATTCTTACTGCAGGTGAAAATTACGAGCTGTTTGACGGTG
This sequence comes from Acutalibacteraceae bacterium, assembly GCA_045633685.1. Taxonomy (GTDB): domain Bacteria; phylum Bacillota; class Clostridia; order Oscillospirales; family Acutalibacteraceae; genus CAG-488. The sequence continues at coordinate 6,269 of JAZQYU010000031.1, forward strand.
AAGCAAAAGCAGCAGTCAAAGCTTTTTTGAAAAAAGGCAGAATTGATCTTGCGGTTGCAAGAATTCTGTATGCGAATGCTTTTAAAAACGATGATGGTTATCAATTTGAAACAAAAATGTGGAAAGAACTCAGAAAATCCATTTCATTACCATCTGAAAAATATGATTGTGTTATCGGATATCTTGAGGGTCCGTCAGATTGGCTTGCCGCTGAGATGAATGCTGATAAAAAAATCGGCTATATGCATAGTTATCTTGATGAAACATCTTCTGATAAAGAAAGGTTCAAAGAAAATATTGAAGACTTTGATTCGTTTGTTGCTGTGTCAGAGAAGTGCCTCAAAAATTTAAAGCAGCTTGTTCCAACGTTTAACAGTTTTTTTGAAATCAATAACATAATATCACCGTTGTTTATTCATAATGAAGCTGAAAAAGAGGGTATCCAATTGTCTGGTGAAATCAGACTCCTCACTGTTGGCAGAATTTCTCCCGAAAAGGGGATAGATGTTGCAGTTGAAGCATGCTCTGTTCTCAAAAGCAAAGGGTATCCCGTTAAATGGTATCATATCGGAACAGGAGACAGTCGTCTGTTAATAGAAGATCAGATTAAGGATAGTCGGATGGAAGACTCCTTCATTCTTTTAGGTGAAAAGGCAAATCCGTACCCTTACATAAAAGCTTGTGATATCTATGTTCAGCCGTCACGGTATGAGGGTAAAAGCATAGCTATTGATGAAGCAAAATGTCTTCACAAGCCAATAGTGGTTACCAATTTTCCGTCGGTATATGACCAGATTGAGCATGGTGTTAACGGTCTTATCTGTGAAATGGATGCTCAATCGGTGGCTGATGCAGTTGAAAAGCTGATTAATGACAAAGAGTTGAGAGAAAGGCTTTCTCACAATCTGTCGCAGGAAAAAATCGGCAATGAAGAAGAAATCCAAAAATTATATGATTTGATTGAGAGTTAATATGAAAATTCTGTTGGTCATTTTGATAATAGCATTTGCAGGTGTATTGGCGGCAATTTCCTTTGATATTGTTCCGTTTGTGCTCAATACCATTGGCAGGATGAAGATCGGCACACTCAGAGGTGACGATTGGTTTGCTGCAGCCACCGATACAGCCGTGAGGTGGAGCGAGAAGGGCTTACCTGAGGTGCCTCGCGTTGCGGGGCAGCGACTGACTGTTGTTGACAGGATAAAAAAAACATATAAATCAGAAACAATTCAATCCTGGCAGACGGGTTCTGTTCTTATGTGTCTTAATGAGATTGCTCCCGAGGTTGCAAAACAGTCTGCCTTGAAACACATTGACCCACAGACAGGTGAATGGATTAGCTTCATAAACAGAGTTGACAGTGCTTTTCTTGCATATGGGATTTTATCTAATCCCTATATTGATAAAGAATTTATAAAGCCTGCAATGAAGGCTACTGCCGAAATGCTCCTTCGCGAATATGACAAATACGGCAGCATTCCGTACACAAAAAATTCAGACCACAGATATGTTGACACAGTGGGTCTTGTGTGTCCGTTTCTTGTGAAATTTGCTTTGGCTTATGATGATAAAAAGGCAATGGATGCCGCTGTAGCTCTGATTGAAGAATATGAGAATAAGGGCTTGCATAGTGAATTCAGAACACCTGTGCATTGCTTCAATGTCAAAACAAAAGCTCCCCTTGGTCTTTATAGTTGGGGCAGGGGATGCGGATGGTGGGCTGTAGGCCTTGCAGAGTCTTTCAGAATTCTTAATGAAACAGACGAGAACACCTTTGTTAAAGAAAAGATTGTTATTCTTAAAAGCCTGTTGTCTTTTGCCGCAGTTATGGTTAAATATCAGAATGATAACGGAGCATTTGACAGAAATTTATTTGCGCCCTCCGGAGCTGACAGTTCCGCAACGGCGATGATCGCTTATATGCTTGCTTTTGCAGGTGAACTGAGCAGGAATGAAGTGTTTACCAAAAGCGCTCAGAAAGCAATGGATTATATTTTTTCAGTTACAAGGCGTGACGGCACGGTTGATTATTCTCAGGGCGATACAATGGGAATTGGCTTTTATTCAACACAGTCATTGGTATTGCCTGCTGCTCAGGGTTTTGCTCTCAGAACTTATAATTTACTTAATAAATAAAAAGGGGGTTATGTTTTGGTTGATTTACACTCACACATTTTGCACGAAATGGATGACGGAGCCAAAAGCTTGCAGGAAGCTGTAAGACTTTGCTCTTTGGGAAGAATAAATCATATCAAAAAAATTGTTGCGACCCCTCATTTCAATGCTCTTGGAGATATTGATAATTTTCTTCATCAAAGAGATGACAGAGCTGTTGCTCTTAAAAATGAAATTGAAAAAAATAATATTCAGACTCAGCTCTTTACAGGAGCGGAGGTTTTTGTGGATGACGATATATTTTTTTGCAACAACCTCAAACGTCTTACAATAAACAATTCAAAATATCTTTTGGTTGAATTCAGCTTTTCGGGGCTCAGAATCAAACACGTTTTTGATTATATCAAGGAGCTTTTTTCAATGGGGGTTGTTCCCATTGTTGCGCACCCTGAAAGATATGAGTTTTTTCAGAACGATTATGATGCAATAAATGAGCTTGCCTCAAAGGGTGTTCTTTTTCAGCTCAATGCGGGCAGTCTTGCCAGCCGTGACGGGCGTGAAGAATTTGAGCTTGCTTATGAAATGGCATACAAAGGTGTTGCGTCGTTTATTGCAACAGATGCTCATTCCCTTGCTCACCGACCAAATGATATGGTGGAAATGCTTCGACAGTCCCCTCAGGATATCAATCCCGAGCTTATGAACAAAATGCTTGTGGTTAATCCGCAGATTGTTCTCAGTGATGATGATATGCCGAGACTTCGTTACAGACGAATTGAAAAACGCAGATTTTATTGACATATTGTCTTATTATTTGATATAATTCTTTTTCAGGAGTGATGTTAAATGAATCAGGAAAGATTTGACCAGGCGCCACGCAATATTTATGAAGACGGCTCGTCAATTGATATTATAAAACTGTTTAAAAGCATCATCAGTAAGCTGTGGATTATTCTGCTTGTTGGTGTTGTCGGTGCTGCTGCAGGTTATATTATTTCAGAGTCAACGTATGTGAGGCAATATTCTGCATCAACCACCCTTGCGTTTATGCAGACTCAGTATGTAAGGGTTACCGACTATTCCGAAACAGGTGAAGCAGATACCTATGTTCAGGAGCACACAACCTTCTACACCCAGGACGTTGTTAACCGTTATCAGCGTTTGCTTACAAGTGATGCAATGGTTTCCAAAATCAAAACTGCTCTTGACGCTCAGGGACTTGCTACTGTTTATTCTGAAGGCTTTATCAGAAGCTCTCTTAATATTTCCGGTGTTGACGGATTAGCAGGCTTTTTTGTTATCAGCGTTTCAAGCATAGATAGCGGTTATTGTGAGCGTGCGTTGAAAATTGTTATGAATGAATTTGAGAGCTACATCAACGGCTTTGATAACTCAATCAGTATCAGCGTTATCAATGAACCGACAGCTCCCGGTGTAAGCAACGATTCAGGATCAATTGCAAATGCAATGTACGGCTTCATTATCGGTGCAGCCCTTGTTGTTCTGGTTATATTCTTCACAGTTATCGTTTCTGATACTGTTCAGAATATGGATAACCTTAAGGCAATCACAGGCACAAAGGTTCTCGGTGCTGTTCCTATCATCGAAAAGCCCAACGGTTTGTTTATGAAAAAGAAGGTTCCGTCAGGCTCATTGCTGATAACAGATGAGCAAAAGGTGTCGTTCTCTTTTGTTGAAAGCTTTAAATCTATCAGAACAAAGCTTGAAAATGTATATGCCGATAAGGGTCATAAGTGCTTCGTTGTTACAAGTACTTATGAGGATGAAGGTAAAACCACAACTTCGGTTAACATTGCCGTTGCTCTTGCTCAGAAGGGCAAATCAGTTCTTCTTATGGACTGTGACTTCAGAAAGCCCGCTGTACTTCGTGCGGTTGGTGTTAAGAGTGATACACGTTATGGTTTGATTCCGATTATCAAGGGTACCTCAACTTATGTGGATTCAATCAAGTTTATTAAATCTCTCGGTATCTTTGTGTTGCCCACAGGTGGTGTTTCACTTAAATCCACCGAAGTGCTTGACGCTGAAAAGGTGCGCAACGTAATTGACCAGGCAAGAAAAGAGTTTGACTACATCATCATCGACTCACCGCCTACTCACGTTGTTACCGACAGCTTGGTTATTGCTCCTCTTGCAGACGGTATTATCTACTGTGTAAGAAACGATTACGCAAAGGCAGGGGAGATTACACGAACTGTAGATGAAATCCGCGGTGCAGGTATTGAAATTATCGGTACAATCCTTACTATGAGCACAGGCGAAGAAAATAACCGTTATTACAAAAAGAAAGGCTATTACCGCAGACGCGGCGGCAGATACGGTCGTTATGGCTTCGGCAAGAAGAAAGGTTCGTATGGTGCTTACGGTGACTACGGCGGATATGGCGGTTACGGCGGATACGGCGGTTATGGTTATTCCAGTGGCTACGGTTACGGCAGCAGCTATGGTGGTTATGATAACAGCTATGGCGGATACAGTGGTTACGGTGGCTCAGGCGGCTACGGAAGCTATGGTAAAGGCGAAAATGGTGATTCAGGCAAAAGAAGCTGAAACAGCGAAAATGAGGACCTGAAAAGCTAAAATCCGTATACATTTATATATATGTAGTTTCAGGTGTGTTTTTATGCTGAAAAAATGCTGAAAAATGCAGAAAATACGCAACTGAAAAAACATCAAAAAATTCTAAAAAAAATCAAAAAAATGCTTGACATGATAGGCGTACTGTGGTATTATTCTACAGTACGCTATATTATTATGTAGTATGGTGTGTAGATATGCGTTGATGTGGGATGTGGCAACTCGTAGAAGTTGGGAACTCTCGCGGAGTATGTCCGATTTTAAACCGGGCGCAAGAATAACGAGCACACAGAAGTTCGCTTCCCTTAGCGGACTAACTATGTGTGTAAGTGCGTTTTGAACGATGCACACTACCCGGAAACTAACCCATTCCGGTTTTTAAATGTGAAGGGTGGAAACACCCGGACGAGTTGAGAAAATGTTCAAAACGAATGCCCGCCAAATTTTAAGGAGGCAGAATCATGGCAGTTAAGGGAAAGATCAGAATCAGACTCAAGGGCTATGACCACAGCCTTGTCGACAAGGCAGCAGAAAAGATCGTTGAAACTGCAAAGCGTACAAACGCTCAGGTTTCAGGTCCTGTTCCGCTCCCCACCGAGAAGGAAGTAGTTACAGTTCTTCGCGCAGTTCATAAGTACAAGGATTCTCGTGAACAGTTTGAACAGCGCACACACAAAAGGCTTATCGACATTATCAGACCGTCAGCTAAGACCGTTGACGCTTTGAAAGGTCTTGAGCTTCCCGCAGGCGTAGAAATCGAAATCAAACTCTGATTAACGCCGCAGGTCATGTTGGCTCAGCCAACCAATAACCTATAAGGAGGAAATTAAAATGAAAAAAGGTCTTATCGGTAAGAAAATCGGCATGACACAGATTTTCGACGAAAAAGGTAACGTAATCCCCGTAACAGTTATCGAAGCCGGTCCTTGCGCAGTTGTTCAGAAGAAGACTGCTGAGAACGATGGTTATCAGGCTGTTCAGGTAGGTTACGGCGATGTGAAAGCACAGCGCGTTAACAAGCCTATGAAAGGTCACTTTGACAAAGGCAACGTTGCTCCCAAGAAGGTTCTCAAAGAGTTCCGTCTTGCAGACATTGACGCAGTTAATGTTGGCGACATCCTCAAGGCAGACTTGTTTGAAGTAGGCGAAAAGGTTGACGTAATCGGCACAAGCAAAGGTAAAGGTACAGCCGGCGTAATTAAGCGTTGGAACTTTGCAAGACTCAGAGAAAGCCATGGTACAGGTCCTGTTGCAAGACACGGCGGTTCACTCGGTGTTATCGACCCCGCCAGAATCTTCAAAGGAAAGAAAATGGCAGGTCACCTCGGTGCTGAGCGTGTTACAATTCAGAATTTGACAGTTGCTAAGGTTGACGCAGAAAACAACCTCATCGCTGTTAAGGGTGCCATCCCCGGCCCCAAGGGCGGAATCGTTGTTATCGCAGACGCCAAGAAAGCTTAAGGAAGGAGTGTAATGTATGCCTAATTGTTCAGTATTTGACAGCAAGGGTAAGAAAGTTTCAGACATCGAGCTTGCAGAGTCAGTTTTCGGTGTGGAACCTAACCAGTCAGCTATGCATCTTTGCGTAGTAAATTATCTTGCAAATCAGCGCCAGGGCACACAGTCCACTAAAACTCGTTCCGAAGTTAGTGGCGGCGGCAGAAAGCCTTGGAGACAGAAGGGAACCGGTCGTGCACGTCAGGGTTCAACAAGATCACCCCAGTGGACACACGGTGGTATTGCTCACGGTCCCAAGCCTCGTGAGTATGGTTTCTCAATCAATAAGAAGGTAAAGAGACTTGCTATGAAGTCAGCTCTTTCAACAAAGGTTGCAGCTGCAGAAATGGTAGTTCTTGAAAGCCTTGAGCTTGGAGCAATCAAAACTAAGGACGTTGTCAGCGTTCTCTCATCACTTGAAACAGGCAAGAAGGTTCTCATCGTTCTTCCTGAAAAGAATGATGTAATTTACAGAAGCGCTCGTAACATCGCAGGTGTTGAAGTTTCACTTGTAAACACTCTCAATGTTTACGACATCCTCAACTGTGACACAATGGTTGTTCTTAAGGATGCAGTTTCTAAAATCGAGGAGGTTTACGCATGAGTAAAGCAGCACAGGATATTATCCTCCGCCCGATTATCACAGAAGAGAGCATGATGGGTACAGCAGAAATGAAATACACTTTTGCTGTTGCTAAGACTGCTAACAAAATTGAAATCGCAAAGGCTGTTGAAGAGCTCTTCTCATCAAAGCCCGGCGACATCAAAGTAGCAAAGGTTAACACAATCAACTGCAAAGGTAAGCTTCGCAGACAGGGCCGTTTCGAAGGCTACACAGCTTCTTGGAAAAAGGCTATCGTTACCCTCGCTGAAGATTCAAAGACCATCGAGTTCTTCGACGGCATGATGTAATAACAACTTAAGCGGTAATGTATGGAGTTTGACATCTCCGCTAAGCCGCTTGAATCACTTGAAAAGGAGTGTGAAAAAATGTCGATTAAAGTTTACAAGCCGACCACAAACGCTCGTCGTAATATGTCGGTTACTGATTATTCAGAACTTTCAAAAGTAGCTCCTGAAAGAAGCTTGCTTGTTCCCATGAGCAACAAATCAGGACGCAACAGCTACGGCAGAATCACCGTTCGTCATCGTGGCGGCGGAAATCGCAGAAAATACCGTATCATCGACTTCAAGAGAGATAAGTTTGGTGTAGCAGGTGAGGTTCTTACACTTGAGTACGATCCCAACCGTTCAGCACACATCGCTCTTGTTAAATATGAGGATGGCGAGAAGAGATACATCATCGCTCCCGCAGGCCTTAAAGTAGGCGATAAGGTTATGGCAGGTCCCGAGGCTGACATTAAGCCCGGTAACGCACTTCCCCTTATCAACATCCCCACAGGTACTTTCGTACACAACGTTGAGCTTTATCCCGGTCGCGGCGGCCAGCTCGCTCGTGCAGCAGGTAATGCAGCTCAGCTCATGGCTAAGGAAGGTCCTTATGCCCTTCTTCGTCTTCCTTCAGGCGAACTCAGAAACGTTCCCAACGGTTGTATGGCAACAGTTGGTGTTGTTGGTAACACAGACCACGAAAACGTTAAGGTTGGTAAAGCCGGCCGTAAACGTCACATGGGCTGGAGACCTACAGTTCGCGGTTCTGTAATGAACCCCAATGACCATCCTCACGGTGGTGGTGAAGGTAAGTCACCCATCGGTCGTCCCGGTCCTGTTACTCCTTGGGGCAAACCTGCTCTCGGTTACAAGACACGTAAGACCAAGAAAGCATCAGACAAACTTATCGTTAAACGTCGTAACGGCAAATAAGTCGAAAGGAGATAAAGATAATGGGCAGAAGCGTAAAGAAAGGCCCCTATGTCCGTCCCGAGTTGCTTAAGAAAGTAATCGAGATGAACGAAAAGGGCGAGAAAATTGTTCTTAAAACATGGAGCCGCAGCTCCACAATCTTCCCTGACTTTGTCGGCCACACATTTGCAGTTCATGACGGACGCAAACATGTTCCCGTATATGTTACAGAGGACATGGTAGGCCATAAGTTAGGCGAATTTGCACCTACAAGAACTTACAGAGGTCATGCAGGTTCAAAAACATCAAACAACGGTAAATAATCGGCAAAGGAGTGTGTAATAAAATGGAAGCAACAGCGAAAGTAACTTATGTTCGCATAGCGCCCAGAAAGGTTCAGATCGTTCTTGACCTTATCAGAAATAAGCCTGTTGAAGAAGCAATGGCTATCCTCAAGCACACGCCCAAAGCCGCGTGTGAGCCGCTTGCAAAGCTTCTTAAATCAGCAATTGCAAATGCGGAAACAAACAAGAATATGGACGTAACAAGACTTTACGTAGCACAGTGCTTCGTATGTCAGGGTCCTACTCTTAAGCGTATCAGACCCAGAGCACAGGGTCGTGCATTCAGAATCAACAAAAAGACTTCGCACATCACAATGGTGCTCAAAGAAGCAGAATAAGCGAGGAGGAGGTTTACAAATGGGCCAGAAAATTAATCCTACCGGTTTAAGAATCGGTGTTATCAAAAACTGGGAATCACGTTGGTACGCCAACAAAGGCACATTCGGCGATACACTCGTTGAAGACTACAACCTTCGTGAATACCTTCTTGAAACTCTCGCTCCCGCCGGTGTACCCAAGGTTGAAATCGAAAGAGATGCAAACCGCGTGTACATCAACATTCACTGCGCAAAGCCCGGCATGGTAATCGGCCGCGGCGGTTCAGAGATTGAAAAGCTCAAGGCAATTTGCGCTAAGAAGCTTGGCGGTGACAAGCAGGTTTCAATTAACATTATTGAAATCAAGCAGCCTGATCTCGATGCTCAGCTTGTAGCTGAAAACATCGCATCTCAGCTTGAAAGACGTATTTCTTTCCGTCGTGCTCTTAAGCAGTCTATCGGACGTGCAATGAAGCTCGGCGCAAAGGGTATCAAAACTCAGGTTTCAGGTCGTATCGGCGGCGCTGAAATCGCTCGTACAGAGCAGTACCATGAAGGTACAATTCCGCTTCAGACAATCCGTGCCGACATCGACTACGGTTTTGCAGAAGCTAAAACAACTTACGGACGCATCGGCGTTAAAGTTTGGGTTTACAAAGGAGAAGTTCTTCACGACACAACTTCACGCAGACCCAGACGTCGCAGGGAAGGAGGAGCTAAATAATGCTGTTACCTAAGCGCGTTAAACACCGCAGAGTGCAGAGAGGTCGTCTTAAGGGTAAGGCTACCAGAGGTAATACAGTTACCAACGGTCAGTTCGGTATTCAGGCTCTCGAACCTGCATGGATCACATCAAACCAGATTGAAGCAGCCCGTATTGCTATGACACGTCATATCAAACGTGGTGGTAAAGTTTGGATCAAGATTTTCCCCGACAAGCCAATCACAGAGAAGCCCGCTGAAACTCGAATGGGTTCAGGTAAAGGTTCTCCCGAATATTGGGTTGCCGTTGTTAAGCCCGGCAGAGTTCTTTTTGAAATCGCCGGCGTTGATGAGGAACTTGCACGTGAGGCTCTTCGCCTTGCAGCTAACAAGCTCCCCATTAAATGCAAATTTGTTACTAAGGAAGAAACGGGTGGTGAGCAGTAATGAAAGCTAGTGAAATCAGAAAGATGTCCGCAGCTGAGCAGGAAGCAAAGCTTCACGATTTGAAGGACGAGCTCTTTAAACTGCGTTTCCAGCAGGCCATTAACCAGCTCGACAACCCAATGCGTATTAACGCCGTTAAAAAGGATATCGCAAGAATTAAGACTGTTCAGCGTGATATCGAGCTTCACGGCGCTAATTCGTAAGAAAGGGAGGTAGATTTTAATGGAAAAAAGAAACCTCAGAAAAACTCGTGTAGGCATTGTTAGCAGCGACAAGATGGATAAGACTGTTGTTGTTTCAGTTAAGGATAAGGTAAGACATCCTCTTTATAAGAAGATTATTAACCGTACCATTAAACTCAAAGCACACGATGAGAACAATGAATGCGGCATCGGTGACCGCGTACTTGTAATGGAAACTCGTCCTCTTTCAAAAGATAAGAGATGGCGCGTAGTAGAAATTATCGAGAAAGCCAAATAATGGCGCAGGTGTAAGGAGGCCTATATTGTGATACAGCAAGAAAGTAACCTCAAAGTAGCTGACAACACGGGCGCTAAAGAGATCAGATGTATCCGCGTTCTCGGTGGCTCAGGCAGAAGATATGCTAACATCGGTGACGTAATTGTTGCTTCAGTTAAAAAAGCAACACCCGGTGGAGTTGTCAAAAAAGGTGAGGTAGTAAAAGCAGTAGTTGTTCGTTCAGCAAGCGGTGTTCGTCGTAACGACGGCACATACATCCGCTTCGATGAGAACGCAGCTGTTATTATCAGAGAAGATAAAAATCCCAAAGGAACACGTATTTTTGGACCGGTAGCAAGAGAGCTTCGTGAAAAAGAATTCACAAAGATCTTGTCACTCGCTCCCGAAGTACTTTAATCAGGGGGTGCAAAGATGAACAAAGTACACGTTAAGACTGGTGATACAGTCGTAGTTATCAATGGTAAAAACCGTGGTGCAAGAGGCAAGGTGCTTCAGGTAAGCCCTTCTGAAGGCAAGGTTATCGTTGAAGGCGTTAACATCGTTACAAAGCATGTTAAACCCAGAAAGATGGGTCAGCAGGGCGGCCTTCTCAAGGCAGAAAGCGCTCTCTATGCAGACAAAGTTCAGCTTGTTTGCCCCAAATGTGGTCAGCCCACAAGAGTTGGTCACACAGTAAATGCAAAAGGCAAGAAAGTCCGTGTTTGTAAGAAAGACGGCTGCCACGCAGAATTTGAATAAGGAGGAGCATGACATATGGCAAGATTAAAGGAAACTTATGTTAACGAAGTCGCACCGGCTTTGATGAAAAAGTTTGAATACAAGAGTGTCATGCAGATTCCTAAGCTTGATAAAATCGTTATCAACGTAGGCTGCGGCGAAGCAAGAGACAATCCCAAGGTTGTTGATGCTATCGTTAGCGATATCCAGCAGATCACAGGTCAGAAGCCTGTTCTCTGCAAGGCTAAGAAGTCAGTTGCTAACTTCAAGCTTCGTGAAGGTATGACAATCGGAGTTAAAGTAACACTCCGTGGTGAGAGAATGTATGAATTCCTCGACAGATTCTTCAATCTCGCACTTCCCCGCGTAAGAGACTTCAGAGGTATCAACCCCAACTCATTTGACGGCAGAGGTAACTACTCTCTCGGTATCAAAGAGCAGTTGATCTTCCCCGAAATCGATTACGATAAGATCGACAAAGTAAGAGGCATGGATATTTGCTTCGTTACAACAGCTAATACAGACGAAGAAGCTCGTGAGTTACTCTCACTTATGGGCGCTCCGTTCTCAAAGTAAGGAGGTATTATTGTGGCCAAGACAGCTATGAAAGTTAAGCAGGCTAGACCCGCTAAATATTCATCAAGACAGTACAACAGATGTAAAATCTGCGGCAGGCCTCATGCCTACCTCCGTAAGTACGGAGTATGCCGTATTTGCTTCAGGGAACTTGCTCACGCAGGCCAGATTCCCGGAGTTAAAAAAGCCAGTTGGTAAGAGAGCAGTTGCATAAAGGAGGTTGACGGTATGCAGATTACTGATTCCATCGCCGACATGTTAACAAGAATCCGTAACGCAAGTTCGGCTAAACATGATTCGGTTAAGGTTCCCGCATCCAACATGAAGAAAGCGATTGCTCAGATTCTTGTTGATGAGGGTTATGTAAAAAGTTTTAAAGTTGAAGATGATGGCAAACAGGGCATGATTGAGATCGTTCTCAAATACGGCCCCAACAAGACATCAGCTATCACAGGTTTACGCAGAGTTTCTAAGCCCGGCTTGCGTATCTATACAAACGTTGAGGATATGCCTAAGGTTATGAAAGGCCTTGGTATTGCAATCCTTTCAACTCCCAAGGGTATTTTGACTGATAAGGACGCTCGCAAGGCCAACGTTGGCGGCGAAGTTCTTGCATTCATCTGGTAAGGAGGTGCTGTTAGAATGTCACGTATAGGTAGATTACCGATTGCTATTCCTGCAGGTGTAGACGTAACAATCGACGGCAGCACTGTTACAGTTAAAGGTCCTAAAGGAACTCTTACCAGAACAGTGCACAGCAACATCACAGTTGCTAAAGAGGGCGAAACAGTTGTTGTTACTCGTCCCAATGACGATAAGGTGAACCGTTCTCTTCACGGTCTCACAAGAACACTTATCGCTAACATGATTCAGGGCTGTAACGAAAGCTACAGCAAAGAACTCGATATTATCGGTATCGGTTACCGTGTTGCAGTTCAGGGCAACGAGCTTCAGATGAACCTCGGTTTCTCACATCCTGTTAACATGGCAATCCCCGAGGGTCTCACAGTTGAAGTTCTTGTTCCTGTATCACCCGCAAAAATCCGTATTTCCGGTCCTGACAAGCAGAAGGTAGGTCAGTTTGCCGCTAATATCCGCGAAAAGCGTCCTCCGGAACCTTATAAGGGTAAGGGCATCAAGTATGTTGATGAAGTTATCCGTCGTAAAGAAGGTAAAGCCGGTAAGGGCGGCAAATAAGAGTCTAAATGAAGGAGTGAAACACTTATGGTTAACAGACCTGATAGTAATAAGGCAAGAATCAAGCGCCACACAAGAGTTCGTGGTAAGATTTCAGGCACAGCTGAGTGTCCTCGCCTTAATGTATTCCGCTCTCTCAAGAACATCTACGCTCAGTTAATTGACGATGTTAATGGTGTTACCCTTGCATCTGCTTCAACTGTAGAAAAGGACTTCGAGGAGTACGGCGGAAACAAAACCGCAGCTCACAAAGTGGGCGAATTATTGGCAAAAAGAGCCGCTGAAAAAGACATCACTGAATGTGTTTTTGACCGTGGCGGTTACATTTATCACGGCCGTGTGCAAGAGCTGGCCGAAGGCGCCCGTGAGGGTGGCCTCAAGTTCTAAGTAAGGAGGAATTACTTTTGGCTAAGATTGATGCATCGGCTATGGAGCTTCAGGAAAGAGTAGTTGCCATCAACAGAGTTTCCAAAACAGTAAAGGGCGGTCGTATCTACAAGTTCGCAGCTCTCGTTGTTGTTGGCGATGGTAACGGCACAGTTGGTTTTGGTATGGGTAAGTCAGGCGAAGTTCCTGACGCTATCCGCAAAGGCATTGAAGATGCAAAGAAAAATCTTATCAAGGTTTCACTTAAGGGCACAACAATCCCTCACGAAATCATTGGTAAGTTCGGCGCAGGTGTTGTTCTTCTTAAACCGGCAGCACCCGGTACCGGCGTTATCGCAGGCGGCCCGGTTCGTGCCGTTGTTGAAACAGTAGGTATCAAGGACATCCGTTCTAAGGCACTTCGTTCCAACAATCCCTGCAATGTAGTAAGAGCTACTATCGACGGACTTTCAAAACTTCGTAACATCGAAGAAGTTGCAGCAGTTCGCGAGAAGTCAGCTAAAGAAATTTTAGGTTAAGGAGGGTGGACAAAATGGCAAAAGTTCAGGTTAAACTTGTAAAAAGCTTAATCGGCAGCAAGAAAGATCAGATTGCCACCGCCCATGCACTTGGTCTTCATAAAATCGGTGATGTTTCGGTTCAGCCCGAAAATCCCCAGACCTTAGGTAAGGTGAAGAAAATTGCTCACCTTATCCAGGTTAGCGAAGCATAAGCAAGGAGGTGCGAAGTATGAAGTTGCACGAACTTTCACCGGCAGCTGGCTCAACAAAAGAGCGTAAGCGTATCGGTAGAGGTGCAGGTTCCGGTCAGGGCAAGACAGCCGGTAAAGGTCACAAAGGTCAGAAAGCCCGTGCCGGTAGAGGCATGCGTCCCGGTTTCGAGGGCGGTCAGATGCCTTTGCAAAGACGAGTTCCGAAGAGAGGCTTCAACAACATTTTCCGTGATGTAGTTGTTACTGTTAATGTTGCAGACCTCGAAGCAAGATTCGACAACGGTGCTGTTGTTGATGTTGCAGCTCTTAAAGACGCAGGTCTCGTTAAAAATTACTTTGATTCTGTTAAGGTTCTCGGTAATGGCGAACTTACTAAGAGCCTTGAGGTTAAGGTAAATGCTTATTCTGAGTCTGCCAAACAGAAGATTGAGGCAGCCGGAGGAAAGGCTGAGGTGATTTAACATGTTTCAGACATTTGCTAATGCATGGAAAATCCCCGAACTCAGAAAAAAGATTTTATTCACAGCTTTAATTCTTTTAGTTTTCAGAATTGGTTCAGCTATTCCCGTTCCCTTCATTAACGTTGGCGAAAACGGTATTTTCGACTTCGTCAACGATGCTTCAATGCAGGGCACATTTATGGAATACCTGACAATGATGACAGGTAGCGCGTTCAACTACGGTACAATTTTCGCTATGTCAATTACACCGTACATCAACAGCTCCATCATCATGCAGTTGCTCACCGTTGCAATTCCTCCCCTTGAGAGACTTGCAAAAGACGGTGAAGAAGGCAGAAAAAAGATTGCTTCAATCACAAGATTTGTTACAATCGCTCTTGCTGTTCTTCAGAGTACTGCTTATTATTTCTACCTCAGAGGTAACAACTTCTTGCTCGGCAATGCTGACGGCGCAGCCTTCACAGGCTTTGCTGCAGTGTTCCAGGCATTGGTTATTATCTTCTGCTTCACCGGCGGTACCGCACTTCTTATGTGGCTCGGTGAACAGATCAACTCAAACGGTATCGGCAACGGTATCTCACTCATTCTTTTCACAGGTATCGTGTCAAGAATCCCCACTCTTGTAGCTCAGCTCTTCTCAAGCGAAGGCGGTTACTTCACAAGAGGTGGTGTATGGGCAGTTCTTTCAGTTGCTGTTGTTATTGTTCTTCTTCTTATGATTGCTTACATCGTATGGATGGACAATGCAGAGCGCAGAATTCCCGTACAGTATGCTAAGAGAGTTGTTGGCCGTAAGATGTACGGTGGCCAGAACACTCATATTCCGATTAAGGTTAATATGTCAGGTGTTATGCCCATCATCTTCGCCAGCTCAATCCTTTCTCTTCCTCCCACAATTAACCTTTTCGTTAATGCTAAGGAAGGCACAGGACTTGCAACATTCTTCAGCATTTTCACAAGCTCACACTGGGCTTACGGAATTATGTATTTCTTCATGATTATCTTCTTTGCTTACTTCTATGCAAGCATTCAGTACAATCCTGTTGAAATGGCAAATAACATCCGTAAAAACAGCGGTGCTATTCCGGGTATCCGTCCCGGTAAGCCCACATCTGATTACATCAAGAAAATTTTGTCAAGAATCACTTTGCTTGGTGCATTGCTTCTCAGCGTTGTTGCTCTTTTCCCCATCCTGTTCCAGCAGGTTACAAAAGTTTGCGGCTACGAAATGGCAGTTTCACTCGGCGGTACTTCAATCATCATTCTTGTTGGTGTAGCTCTTGAAACAGTTAAGCAGCTCGAATCACAGATGATGATGCGTCACTACAAGGGATTCCTTGATTAATCGGAGGACGAGAATATGAATTTAATTCTTCTCGGTGCACCGGGTGCAGGTAAGGGCACACAGGCAGAGGTTATCTGCGATAAGCTTCAGATTCCTGCAATTTCAACCGGTAACATCATCCGCGAAGCTCTTGCAAAGGGCACGGAGATGGGTGTTAAAGCCAAATCATACATCGACGCAGGTCAGCTTGTTCCCGATGAAGTAGTTATCGGAATCATCAAAGAAAGACTTGCTAAAGATGATTGCCAGAAAGGATTTATCCTTGACGGTTTCCCCAGAACAATTCCTCAGGCAGAGGCTCTCGATGCAATGGGCGTTGTCATTGACCGCGTTATCGACATCGAAGTTCCTGATGAGAAAATTATTAAAAGAATGTCAGGCAGACGCGTATGCTCAAAGTGCGGTGCTTCTTATCATCTCGAATATAAGAAGCCTGCTAAAGACGGTGTATGCAACGTTTGCGAAGGTGAGCTCATCCAGCGTAAGGATGACCACCCTGACACCGTTCTTGACAGACTCAATGTTTATCACGAACAGACCGAGCCTCTCAAGGATTACTACTCAAAAGCAGGTTTGCTTAAGGTAGTTGAAGGCCAGGAGGAGGTTGCTGATACAACAGCACTCACACTCAAGGCATTGGAGGATTAAGCATGATAGTGCTCAAAACGAATCACGAGTTAGCGCTGATGCGCGAAGCGTGTGTTATATCGGCAGGAGCATTAAAATTAGCGGGGGAGGCAGTCGAGCCCGGTGTAACAACCGCCGAAATCGACAAAATCGCCTTTGATTACATTACCAAGTGCGGCGCAGAGCCTAACTTCCTTGGTTACGGTGGTTTCCCCGCTACCGCATGCATTTCCATAAACGATGAGGTCATTCACGGAATTCCCAGTAAAGACAGAGTCATCAAAGCAGGCGACATCGTCAGCATTGACCTTGGTGCAAAGCTGAACGGCTTTAACGGCGACAATGCTGCTACTTTCGCAGCGGGGGATATCTCTCCCAAAGCGAAGCGGCTGTGCGACACAACCAGAGAGAGCCTCTATGTGGGCATTCAGAAGGCTGTCGCAGGCGGCAGAGTCGGTGATATCGGTTCGGCTGTTGCGGCTTACTGTGAAGAGAGAGGATTTTCCGTTGTTCGTGAGTATGTTGGTCACGGCGTCGGCAAAAGTCTTCATGAAGACCCCAGTGTCCCGAATTACGGCACTCCCGGCAGAGGTGTGCGACTGTTACCGGGTATGACAATTGCCATTGAGCCTATGATAAATATGGGCAAAGCAGGAGTTAAAACATTATCCGATGGTTGGACAGTAAAAACCAAAGACGGTTCACTGTCAGCACACTTTGAACACACGGTGGCTATCACACCGGACGGGCCGGTAATTCTGACCCGTATTTGAGGAGGTAAAAGCTATGTCAAAACAAGATATGCTTGAACTTGAAGGCGTGGTAATCGAAGCATTGCCTAACGCAACATTTCAGGTTGAGTTGGAAAACGGACACAAAATTCTGGCCCACATTTCCGGTAAACTTCGTATGAACTATATCCGAATTCTTCCCGGAGATAAGGTAACGGTTGAGGTTTCACCCTATGACCTTACCAGAGGCCGTATCACATGGCGTTCCAAATAACGCTTACAGAAATTAACAGGCTAATTTTTAAGGAGGGCATTCTAATATGAAAGTCAGACCTTCTGTAAAGAAAATTTGCGAGAAGTGCAAGATCATTAAGCGCAAGGGAAAAATCATGGTTATCTGTGAGAATCCTAAGCACAAACAGCGTCAGGGTTAATCCGACGCAAACCATTCAATGGAGGTGCAACTGACAAATGGCGCGTATATCAGGTGTTGACCTTCCCAGAGAGAAGAGAGTTGAAATCGCTCTTACTTATATCTTTGGTATAGGTCGTAAGACTGCTAGCGACATTATCGCAGCTACAGGTATCAATCCCGACACAAGAGTTAAGGAAGTCGGATCGTAGCCATGTCGTTCTGTG
>JAZQYU010000032.1:0-10152 GCA_045633685.1 Acutalibacteraceae bacterium
AACAGAACATGGAAACCCAACGTTAAGCGTGTAAAGGCAATTGTTGACGGTTCACCCCGCAGAGTTTATGCTTGCACAAGATGCTTACGTTCCGGCAAGGTGACTCGTGCCGTTTGATTTTCAATCAAGATATGTGAGGCTGTCCTTTCGGGCAGTCTCTTTGTCTTTTAAGGAGGAAATATTTTGAAAAAGAAAATTAACTTTCTCAGAAGATTGATTATATTTTATATTGTATGGCCGTTGGCATACCGCCTGGGCTGTGTTTTGCCCGTGAACAAAAAGCAGGCTTTGTTTGCTTATAACAAGCATTACTCCTCCTTGCCAGATAATATGGTTGAGCTTAAAAGGATTTATGAGCAGGCCGGTTGGAAATGCGTTGAATACGGCAATGAAGAAAGTGCGTTTCAGCGTCTCATAGGTGATATCCGCTTTCAATTTATATATGCAAGAAGTGCAAGAGTTTTTATCACCGACAATTTTGATCCCCTTTGGGCAAGCAAGCCAAGAAAAGGTACGAAAGTTATTCAGCTCTGGCACGCTTGCGGCGCATTCAAAAAATGGGGATATTCCACCCTTGATGCTGACTGGGGCGGCGAAAGAAGGATGTGGGAGATTTTCCCCCGTTACAACACCGTGACCGATGTTTTTGTTTCGGCTGAGCATATTATCCCCTGCTACGCGGAGGCATTTAATTGCAAGGAAGAAATCATCAGACCTCTTGGTGTTCCGAGAACCGATGTTTTCTTTGATGAAGGCTTTGTTTCCTCAGGCAGAGAAAAGCTGGTTGCCGCAATCCCTGAAATCGGCGAACGAAAAATCATCCTCTATGCCCCCACCTTCAGAGGCGACTCCCCCACCGACGCCCACAACGACAATGTCATTGACTTCGGCAAATTCAAAAAAGCTATGGGAAATGAATATGTACTTGTTTTGAAATATCATCCCTTTACAAATGGTGAGGATACATTCACCGAGGAATGTAAATCCCTTTACGGTGACAGCATTTTCCTCTGCCCCAAAGAAATCGGCATTGACACCGCCATGTGCGCCGCTGACATTCTTGTTTCTGACTACTCCTCTCTTGTGTTTGAATATTCACTTCTCAACCGACCGATGATATTCTTTGCATATGACCTTGAGGAATATGACACCACAAGAAGCTATTATTATGATTACAGAACCTTTGTGCCCGGCCCCATTGCTTCAACGGACGATGAAGTAATCAACTACATCCTCAACGGCACGGATATGAGCAAGGTTCAGGCATTCAGAGAAAAATTTATGTCTGCCTGTGACGGCAACAGCGCAAAGAGAATTGCCGAATATACAATGAATAACTGATAAAGGATTGTTTTATGAAAATTAAAACCACCAACGCGGATTACACAGAAGTGCTGGCATTACCCGAAGAAAACCGACCAAAGCCACAAAAGCCCAATCCAATTCTCACCACTGTTATACGCCTGGCTTCAATCCCCGACCTTATTGCAACAAGGTTTACCCACACCGAAATCGGTATGGATAAACTGAAAAAAGATGAGCCTTGCCTGATACTGATGAATCATTCAAGCTTCATAGATTTGAAAATTGCATCAAAAATTCTGTATCCCAGACCATATAATATTGTCAGCACATCTGACGGTCTTGTTGGCAGAAATTGGCTTATGCGCAGTGTAGGCTGTATTCCCACCGCCAAATTTGTAACCGATCTGGGTCTTGTGCGTGATATGATTTATGCGGTCAAAAAGCTTAAAAACTCCATCCTTATGTACCCTGAGGCAAGCTATTCATTTGACGGCACAGCAACCACTCTGCCCGATTCTTTGGGTGAATGTGTAAAGGCACTCAAAATTCCGCTTATCATCATCCGCACCTATGGAGCCTTTGCCCGTGACCCGCTGTATAACAATCTTCAGCTTCGCAAAACCAAGGTCAGCGCAGAGGTTGAATATGTGCTTTCTCCCGAAGAAATCAAAAAAATGACCGCAGGAGAAATCAATGACATAATCAGAGACAGATTCAGCTTTGATAACTTCCGTTGGCAACAGGAAAATAAAGTTAAAATCACCGAGGGCTTCCGTGCAGACCATCTTAACCGAGTGCTTTACAAATGCCCCAACTGCCTGAGTGAAGGCAAAACCGAGGGAAAAGGCATTCACCTCACCTGCCACAGCTGCGGCAAAAAGTGGGAGCTTACCGAATTCGGCTATATGAAAGCTACCTGCGGTGAAACTGAATTTGACCACATTCCCAATTGGTATAATTGGGAAAGAGAATGCGTCAGAAACGAAATTCTCAGTGGCGAATACAAGCTGGATATCCCTGTTAAAATCCGTATGCTTGTGAATTCCAAAAGCATTTATAATGTCGGTGAGGGCAGATTGGTACACACCAAAGACGGTTTTCACCTCACTGGCTGTGACGGAAAGCTTGATTACCGACAGAAGCCCCTTGCCTCATACAGCCTTTATTCAGACTATTATTGGTATGAGCTGGGTGATATGATTTGTATCGGTGACACAAAGGCGCTTTTCTATTGCTTCCCTCAGGTTGAGGGGGACTTTGTTGCCAAAACCCGCCTTGCTGCCGAAGAGCTTTATAAAATAACAAAAGAAGACACTAAGTGATTTTTATTGACAAAACTATCTATTGGTAGTATCATAATTTTATCTTATAAAGAAGGAGCAAATTTCTAATGTCTATTTTTCCCATTAACGGCTTATTCTCTTTAATCTGGACAGCTTTTTACAAGCTTTTTGCAGTTGTAATGTCACTTTTTTACACAGTTAACGTTTTTGTTCCCCCTTCAACAACAGACCCTATCAAAGCAGTTGACGAAGACAGCGTTAAAATGACCTTTGCCACATGGGCAGACCCTCAGATTTCAAACTATATGTTTGAGCGTGAGCAGTTTGTCAGAGGCGGAGCAGAGGATTTGGCAAATGCCGAAACTCCCGTTGATGCCCTTGTGCTTGCAGGTGACATCACCGAAAACGGTCTTTACGGTGAATATCAGTTTGTTTATGACAGACTTTCAACCACAGGCATCAAAAACTTCATCACAGCCACAGGCAACCACGACATCAGACTCCGCGCTTATTCCAACTCACTCAAGCATTTCACAACCTTCACCAATGCTCTCAACGAAAACGGCGGCGGTGATCTGAGAGTTGACAAAATGTATTACCGTTATCAGGTTAACGGCTATGACTTTGTTGTTCTCGGCTCAGAAAAAATGGTGTTTGAAGAAGCTTATATCAGCGACGCTCAGCTCGAATGGCTTGATTCAACTCTTAAAGAAACTTCAGCCACAGGCAAGCCCACATTCGTTATTCTTCATCAGCCCCTCAAGGACACAAACAACATCGAAAACGCATGGAACAGCTCCGTTGAAGGCGCAGGCTCAGTTGGCGACCAGTCAGACGCCCTTTATGAAATTATGAACCGCTATGATAACATCGTTCTCATTACCGGTCACCTTCATCAGGGCTTCGGTATCGGTTCTTATGACCTTGTGGGCAGAATCCATTCTGTTAACGTTCCTTCAATCACCATTGAAAACAAAGACGGTGACGACGCAGGCAACATCTCAGGCATCGGCTATATGGTTGAGGTTTATGACGACGAGGTTATTTTCAGAGCAAGAAATTTTGCAAAGGGCGAATATATGCCTGCTTACGACATCAACATTGACGTTTTGTAATTTTACATAATCAAACTTTTCAGGTGCTGATTTCAGCACCTGATTTTTTTGTTATAAACTCACCCTTCACTTCATATAATGTGATGAAAATAAATTATAAAGGTGAGGTTTATGGCTTTAGATTATTCAACCGAAAATATGGGAATGTTTAAAATTTTGTTTGAGGGCTCCTGCGAGCAGGCTGTTGATTGCGATGTTTCTTTGCCTGACTACTGCCCCGACATTTCCCGTGTGCTGCGTTGCTGTGTTGTTCCTTGTGTAATTTCTTCCAAAATTTCGGGTGACCGTGCCTGTGCCGACGGAAACGCTATTGTGAGAATTATTTATGCCGACGAGGAAAACAATATCTGCACATACGAGCAGAATTTTCCTTTTTCAAAATTCATTCAGCTTGGAAGTGACACATCGGGAGCATTGAGCACAGACATAAGCGTACAATACACAAACTGTCGCGCAGTGAACAAAAAGCGCGTAGAGGTTCATTCACTTTTACATATTAGCTTTAAAATCTCGGGCATTTCTCGATGCTCAACGATAACAGCCGTTGACAGAAAAACCGTGCAGACAAAAACACGCGAGGTAGTTTTTTCTGACCTTCTGAGTACGGAATGCAAAATAATAACACTCAGCGAAACGGTGGAGCTTCCTGTCGATTATCTCCCTATTGAAAGAATAGTTGCCTGCTGTGTTACTCCCGTTGTGAATGATGTGAGGGTTGTTCAGGATAAAATTCTTATCAAGGGTGAAGCCGATGTTTCTGTTATTTATTGTTCTGACGAAAACCACAGCGAAAGTGTCAGGTTCAGCCATTCAATCCCCATCAATCAGGTTGTGGATGTGCCCGGCATAACCGAAAGCTCCACCCCTGCGGTGCGGCTCAAATCCCTTGGGTGTGAATGCAATGTGAGAAACGACGCAAACTCTGACCCCAGACTTATCGAGATTAACAGCAACATCCTTGCCACAGTAAAGGCTTATTCAAAAGCACAGCTCAACTGTATTACAGACGCTTATTGCATTGACGGCAGTCTGCAATCCGACTATGAAACAAGAGATTTTATGACCCTTTGCGACAAGGTACACGAAACCCATATGCATAAATTTTCTATTGACCTTTCTTCCCTTGATGCAAAAAAAATCTGCTGTCTTTGGTGGGATATGCCTAAGGTAAACAAGACTTTACACGATGGAACCTTAGATTTACATTGCATTGTACCGCTTAACATCGTTGCTGTTGACTCAGGCGGAAGACCTGTTTTTTGTGAAAGAGAGGTTGATTTTGAATTCAGAAAGGCTGTTGACAGCCATGCGAGTACCGTTAAAGACGAATGGGTTGTGCCGCTTGGTTTTTCTCCCGGAAGCATATCTGACGGAAGAACCGAAATCAAGGGTGAGTTCCTTATTGACGCAGATGTGTTTTCTCTGGACACGGTGAACGCCCTTGTGAATGCAGACATTGTTCCTTCCGATATCAAATCCGCCACCTGCGTCATTGTTTACTTTCCCGACAAGGATGAAAGTCTGTGGAGTATTGCCCGCAGGTTTAACACAACGGTGGATATGATTAAAGCAGAAAACACTCTTCAGGGAGAATGCGCTCCCGACGGCACACCTCTTCTCATTCCCGTGATATAAGTTAACACTTTTTTCACACCAATTACTGAATTCAGCAATAAACAGATGTTATTATCAATAAGGACATTGAAAATTTATCCTTTCAAAAATCCTTCAAAAGCGGTGGCAGACAACAGCTTGCCACCGTGTTTCTATTTGCTTTTTCAGGCAAAATATGATACAATATATAAAACACTCAGGAGGTACAAATGAAAAAAATTTCAGAAATAATTAGAAAATTCAAAATTAAAAAGTTCCTTTTCCTGACCATTGCAGGTATTATAAACTCAATAGGCGTCACATTGTTTTTGTACCCGGTGAAGCTATACGACAGCGGAATTTCAGGCACCTCAATGCTTCTGGCTCAGATTACTCCTGAATATCTTACACTTTCAGTTTTTCTTCTGATTTTAAACATTCCGCTTTTTCTTTACGGCCTTAAAAAGCAGGGCGGTGTTTTTACGGTATATGCAATTTATACAGTTACGATTTATTCTGTTTCAGCCTGGCTTATCACCGATATTCTTCCTGTTGATGTCAGCATTGCCTCTCCCCTTGCCGGCACGGATTTGCTCCTTTGCGCTCTGTTCGGCGGATTGATTTCGGGTATCGGCAGCGGACTCGCAATCCGTAACGGCGGTGCAATGGACGGCGTTGAGGTTATGTCTGTTATCTTTGCCCGCAAGCTCGGAATCAGCGTAGGCAGTTTTGTTATGATATATAATGTTATATTGTATGTTATCTGCGGAATTGTGCTCAAAAGCTGGATTCTTCCCCTTTACTCCATTGTGACTTATGCAGCGGCATTGAAAACCATCGACTTTATTGTGGAAGGCTTTGACCGTGAAAAATGCGCAATGATTGTAACGGAAAAGCCCGACGAAATATGCACACTCCTCACCAACGCTTTTGAAAGCGGACTCACCCGTGTGGAAGCCAAAGGCGGTTATTCAGGCAAAGACAAAACTGTGGTTTACTTTGTTGTGAACCGTTTTCAGGTAACAAAGATGAAAGAGCTTGTTCACGAAATTGACGATAATGCTTATATTATTATGAGTGAAGTCGCAGATGTTTTCACAATGAACAGCTGACCGAGCAACGGCCAAAAGCCATTGCTTTGCTTTTGTAAAGACAGATGTACATGAAAAATTTTTATTTGTAAACCCAAGTTGATTGAAAAAACAGTTTTTGTAATGTATAATCAAGCCATAAGGAGTGATCAAAATGACAACAGGCGATAAAATTTTGAAATTGAGAAAAGAAGCAGAGCTTTCCCAGGAAATCTTTGCAGAAAAGTTAGGTGTTTCACGCCAATCGGTTTCAAAATGGGAATCAGGTGTATCAATCCCCGAAACTGATAAAATATTGGCGATGAGTGAGCTTTTCGGTGTTTCAACAGATTATCTTCTTAAAAATGAAAAAGATGTTGCACCTGCCGAAAAGGTGACGGAGCCTTCCTCAACCAAAGAAAAGAAAATCAGATTTTCTCCTAAAAAAACAATTGCACTCGTAGTTGCCGTTTGTGTGCTTATAACGGCAATTGCCGTACCTGCCTGCTTCGGCGGAATTAAAGAAGCGTGGTGGGCTCTTTGCGGAGGCAAGGTACAATATCCTTATGTGCTTGTCCACGGTCTCGGCGGCTGGGGTGAAACCACAGGAATCAACAACACTGTAACCTATTGGGGTGCAACCACAGGAGACCTTACCGTTTATCTTGAGGAACAGGGTTACACAGTTCACGCACCCAGCGTCGGACCTCTTTCAAGCACATGGGACAGAGTGTGCGAGCTTTATGCTCAGCTTACCGGAACAACCGTTGACTATGGTGAAGCTCATTCGAAAGAACACAAACACGCCCGTTACGGTAGAGAATACACAACTCCCCTTGTTGAAAACTGGGGAGAGAAAATCAATGGCGGTCAGCGCATTAAAATCAACCTTGTGGGTCACAGCTTCGGTGGTGCTACGGTAAGACTGCTCACCTCTCTGCTTGAATACGGCAACGAAGCAGAAATGAATGCCACGGGTGACGAAACATCACCGCTTTTCACCGGCAAAAAGGGTGAATGGGTGCATAGCGTAACCGCACTCTGCGCACCTCACAACGGCTCTACTCTCACCTGTGTAATTGATTCTATCGGCTCCGTCGCAGGTTTCACCGATTCAACACAGATGCTGGTTTCTCTTTGCTTTGGCGTTGCAGGCATCGCAAAGCCCGCAAGCGGTGTGTATGATTTTATGCTCGACCAATTCGGCGTTGGAGAAATAAGCGGTAACGCTGACGATGTTGCCGATGCTTTTGCTCGTGTTACGGCCATAGGCAACGACCACGCAGGATATGATCTTTCACCTGACGGTGCGGCTGAGCTTAACAAAACAATCAGAACAGTTGACGGCGTTTACTATTTCTCTTATTCATATCTCACCACCAAGGACGGTTCACTTCTTAGCGGTCAAGTCCCCGACAGCGGAACCTTTGCCGTGCTTTATCCCACAGCAATAGCTATGGGCTCATACAAAGGCACCACTCCCGGAGGAATTGTTATTGACGAAACCTGGCAGCCCAACGACGGTCTTGTTAGTGTTGTTTCTGCCCAATATCCTTCAGGCGAAGAATGGACAGAGTTTGACGGCAAAAAAATCAAAAAAGGCATCTGGAATGTTATGCCCACAAGAAACGGTGACCACGGAAAGGTTATCGGTCTCAATGCCGACACCAACGAAACTCATAGCTTTTATACCGAGCATTTCGGTATAATTGAAGAGCTGAAGAGATAATATTCTCTTTTCGACCTAAAACATCTTGACACGCAAAGGAACACGGATATATAATGTTTCTATAAAGCAAATATAGGGGTGTTTTTATGAAAAGGATTATTTCTGTTTTACTGATTGCGGCACTACTCATCTCAGTTGCTTTCACAGGCAATGTTATGGCAGCGGAATCCGATGTTGTTGAAGTTCCTGTTTTTGAAGTTACCCAGCAGGAGTCTGCAAACGGGTATATCAAGCTTTGCTTCAGCCTTAAAAGCGGAAGCTTCAACTCCCTTGACATAAACTTTGTTGCTTCGAAGGGGCTTTCGTGTTATGACATATCAACCTCTCCGAGCTTTGCAGAAAAAGGTTGGGCAGCAACCAACAAAACTCCCGACAAATCAGCCTTCAATATTTCCCTTGTATGCACCGACGGTTTTTCCGTTGCAGGTTCTGTTTTTTATGTCACTTATCAGGTAACCAATTCAGGTCTCAACAATTATTCCGTTGCATTCAATATCGGTGACTGCACCGTAACGCACACCGTTGACGGCAAAATTCAAAACACAAGAGTTGACCCCGTTGACCCGGTTTTTGCAAGAAACAATCTTGAAATCCGCGTTGCGGCACCCCCCTTTACCACAACCTACTGTATGAATCAGCCTCTTGACGCCAAAGGTCTTTCCGTTTATGCCCTGACTCTCAACGGCAAAAAAGAAATTTTGTCAGACTACAGCCTGAGCTATGATTTCAGCACAGCGGGTCAGAAAACAGTTACTGTATGCTATCTTAAAAACAATTACTATGCAGAAGCCACCTTTGAGGTTACCGTTAAAAATCATATTCCCGGTGAGGCTATAAAGGTCAAGGACCCTACCTGCTCCGAGCCCGGTCTCAATGAGTTTTATTGCACCGAATGTGAACAGCTTTGCGCAACAGGCCCCATTGACACAATTGCCCACAAGCTCAGTCTGGTAACACACTCTCTTCCGACTTACAAATCAACGGGAGAAAACCACAACAAGTGCACAGTCTGCGGTCACGTTGATAAGGTTATTTCCGTACCCAAGCTCAGCGCAGACATTGACGGTGACAGAAAGGTTACTTCAAGAGATGCGCTCACAATTCTTCAGCACGTAACAGGTCTTAAGGAGCTTAAAGGCACGTCACTCAAAAACGCTGACCTCAACGGCTCAGGTTCAATTTTTTCAGATGATGCGCTGATTGTGCTTCAGCTTACCACAGGAATTATCACAGCCTAAATAATTTTTTCGGGATTGCCTGAGCAATCCCGTTTTTTATTTGTTTTTCCTATTGATAAATCGGGATAAAATGGTATAATATATTGGTATAAATTTGTTCTCGGAGGGTTAATTATGAACAAGGGTAAGTATTACATTACCACCGCTATCGCCTACACTTCACGTAAGCCTCATATCGGCAACAGCTACGAAATCGTTCTTGCCGACGCTCTTGCAAGATTCAAGAGAATGCAGGGCTATGATGTGTTTTTTCAGACAGGTACTGACGAGCACGGTCAGAAAATAGAAGAATATGCCGCTGCTGCAGGTGTTTCACCCAAGGAATACGTTGACGGCGTTGCAGGTGAAATCAAGGCTATCTGTGACTGTCTTAACACCACTTATGATAAATTCATCCGCACCACCGACAAGGAGCACGAAGAAGCTGTGCAGAAGCTTTTCAAAAAGCTCATGGATAAAGGTGATGTTTACAAGAGCGAGTACGAAGGTCTTTACTGCACCCCCTGTGAGTCTTTCTGGACTGAATCACAGCTTGTTGACGGAAAATGCCCCGACTGCGGCCGCGAAGTGAAGCCTGCCAAGGAAGAAGCATATTTCTTCAGAATGAGCAAATATCAGAAGCAGCTTGAAGAATACATTGAATCCAACCCCAACTTCATCTATCCCGAAAGCCGCAAGAAGGAAATGATCAACAATTTCATCAAGCCCGGCCTTCAGGATCTTTGCATTTCTCGTTCCACATTCAAGTGGGGCATCCCCTTCCCCGGTGACGAAAAGCACGTTATCTATGTTTGGGTTGATGCTCTTCTCAACTACATC
>JAZQYU010000033.1:0-4837 GCA_045633685.1 Acutalibacteraceae bacterium
GGAAATAATGGACAACAAGTTCGGCACCCCAAATCCCTTTATGTTTGAGGTTGCCAACAAAAGACTCAATATGTACCGTTCCGTACAGGTAAGATGTAACGGTGTGTATTCATACAAAATCACAGACCCGCTTCTTTTCTACACAAAGGTTGCAGGCAATGTAAGTGACGAATACAGACGAGAAGAAATTGACAATCAGCTCAAAACAGAGTTCATCTCAGCTCTTCAGCCTGCATTTGCAATGCTCTCAGAGCTTGAGCTTCGTCCTGCACAGATTCCGGCAAAAACAACAGAACTCAAAAACGCTCTTAACTCCGCTCTTAAAATTGAGTGGACAGACAGAAGAGGTATTTCAGTAGAGTCAATAGCCCTGAATCCCATTACCCTCACGGAAGAGGATATGAAGAAAATTAATCAGATGGAAGATGCCTCAACAATGGGCTCCAATCCGTTTATGATGGCAGGACGAATGACAGATGCACAGGCAACCGCAATGGAAACCGCAGCAGGCAATCCCAACGGAGCAATGAACGGCTTTATGGGCTTCAATATGGCAATGGGTGCCAATGGTGGCTTCAACCCGCAGCAGATGTATCAGGCAGGCGTTCAGCAGCAACAGCAGATGACAGCTCAGCAGCAGGCACAGCAGTTGATTGATGCACAGGCTCAGGCGATGGCAAATGCTGCAGCAGCCACTCCCGCAGCTCCTGCTAACGGTTGGAAATGCGCTTGCGGAGCAACAGCAAACGGAAACTTCTGCACAGAATGCGGAAGCCCGAAGCCTGCGGAGGCAGAAGGCTGGACCTGCTCCTGCGGTGCGGTTAACAAAGGTAAATTCTGCCCCAACTGTGGCTCACAGAAGCCTGCAGGCGCACCGCTTTATCAGTGCGACAAGTGCGGATGGCAGCCCGCAGACCCCACTAACGCTCCGAAGTTCTGCCCCGAATGCGGTGACCCCTTTAACGAAAAAGACGTTAAATAAATTCTGGTGATTTTATGAGTAATTTACTTGGCTATAAATGTCCCTGTTGCGGAGGTCAGATTGAGTTTGACACTTCGTTGCAGGAAATGAAATGTCCTTATTGTGACACAACCTTTGATGTTGAGGCACTTAAGGAATATGACGATGTGCTCAATGCCCCCGAAGAAGCGGAGCAGCTTGAATGGGATGCACAGCCCGGCTCCCAATGGCAGGAGGGTGAAGCCGATAACATTGCGGTTTATGTCTGTAATTCCTGCGGTGGTGAAATTGTGGGAGATAACACTACTGCTGCCACAGCCTGTCCTTATTGCGGAAATCCCGTTATTATGGCGGGCAAGCTTTCAGGTGCATTGAAGCCTGATTTTGTTATTCCCTTCAAGTTTGATAAAAAAGCGGCCAAGGCCGGTCTTATGAAGCATCTTGAGGGTAAACGACTGTTACCCGATGTGTTCAAGGATCAGAATCATATTGACGAAATCAAGGGGATATATGTTCCGTTCTGGCTTTTTGATGCTGATGTGGAAGCTGATATCCGCTATAAGGCAACCAAAACAAGAATGTGGAGCGATTCGAAATATAACTACCACGAAACGAGATATTATTCTGTTCACCGTGCCGGTAATATCAGCTTCAACCGCGTGCCTGTTGACGGTTCAAGCAAAATGGCAGATGAGCTTATGCAGTCAATTGAGCCTTTTGATTTCAGCGAGGCTGTTGATTTTCAGACGGCATATCTTTCGGGATTTTTTGCCGATAAGTATGACGTTTCTGCCGAAGAAAGCGTTGAATTTGCCAACAACCGAATCCGTAAAAGCACAGAAGATTCCTTTGCTTCAACGGTAACCGGTTTCAACACTGTCACCGCAGAACATTCCAGACTCAATCTCCAAAACGGCAAGGCAAAATATGCGTTGTACCCCGTGTGGATTCTTAACACCACCTGGGAAAATCAGAAGTTTACCTTTGCTATGAACGGACAGACAGGCAAATTCGTGGGCGATTTGCCAATGGATAAAAACAAATTTATCAAATGGCTTCTTGGCTTGGGTGCAGGCTTCAGCGCCGCGGTGTTTGCATTGCTTGCAATGTTTTTCTACTTATAAGAGGGAGGTTGAATTATGAAAAAAATCAGTTACTTAATTCTCTCCCTGATTATATGCTTGAGTATGCTGAGCTTTGCAGTCAGCGCACAGAGTGCAAACGTTGTGGATGAAGCTGATCTTCTGACCTCTCAGGATGAAGCCGACCTTCAGCTCGCAATAAATCAGATTCGAGATACATACGATTTTGAGGTTGTTATTCTCACCGTTGATTCCACAGAAGGCAAAACTGCCGAAGCTTTTGCTGATGACTATTATGATTATAACGGCTACGGCATTGATGAAGAAAACAGCGGTGTCCTTTTTCTTGTGGATATGGGCGGCAGAAATTGGTTTATTTCTACCACGGGCAGGGGAATAGAACTTATTTCAGATGCCGAAATTGATTATATTGAATATGAGATAATACCGTATCTTTCAGACGGTGATTATCTTTATGCTTTCTCGGAGTTTGTATCAACCTGTGATGAAATTCTTGAATGCGATTTTTATGGGGAATCATTTATTGAAGACAACGGTTATGATGATTCTTATTATTCAGATGAGTATTATTATGAAGGTGATTATGCTCCTCAAAGCTTTAATTTCTTCAAAAATGCTGTTATCGCCCTTGTAACAGGATTTGTAATTGCTCTTTTGATAGTACTCAGTATGAAATCAAAGCTCAAAACCGTCCGTGCCAAATCAGGTGCGGCTGACTATGTTGTTGCTGGCAGTATGAATGTAACAGCGTCAAATGAAAGATTTCTCTACCGAAATGTAACAAGAACACCGCGACAGCAGAATAATTCAAACGGTCGTTCAGGCGGTGGCGGAGTGCGTGTAAGCTCTTCAGGTACATCTCACGGCGGCAGAGGCGGAAGATTTTGATAAAAATTTAACAAAATCTATTGAAAAGTTAATCAAAACATAGTAAAATAGAGTTGTTCAAAAGTGTTTCACTTTTAATAAATTCAGAAAGAAGGAATTTCCAATGGCAAACAGATTTGTCCTTAACGAAACATCATATCACGGCGCAGGAGCAATTTCAGCAGTTGCTGATGAAATTATTGCAAGAGGCTTCAAAAAGGCTTTTGTATGCTCTGACCCCGACCTTATTAAATTCAACGTAACCAAAAAGGTTACTGATATCCTTGACAACGCAAACATCCCTTACGATGTTTATTCAGAAATCAAGGCTAACCCCACAGTAGAAAACGTACAGGGTGGCGTTGAGGCTTTTAAAGCAAGCGGTGCAGACTGCATTGTTGCTATCGGCGGCGGTTCTTCAATGGACACAGCTAAAGCTATCGGTATCATCATCACTAACCCCGAGTTTGCTGATGTTGTAAGCCTTGAGGGTGTTGCTCCCACAAAGAACAAGTGCGTTCCCATCATCGCAGTTCCCACCACAGCAGGCACAGCCGCTGAGGTTACAATCAACTACGTTATCACCGACGCCAAGAACAACCGCAAAATGGTTTGTGTTGATGTTCACGATATCCCTGTTGTTGCAGTTGTTGACCCCGAAATGATGGCTTCAATGCCTAAGGGTCTCACAGCCGCAACAGGTATGGATGCTCTCACTCACGCTATCGAAGGCTACATCACCAAGGGTGCTTGGGAGCTTTCAGATATGTTCCACATCAAGGCAATTGAAATCATCGCAAGAAGTCTTCGCGGTGCTGTTGATAACACTGCTGACGGCAGAGAGGGTATGGCTCTCGGTCAGTACGTTGCAGGTATGGGCTTCTCAAACGTAGGTCTTGGTATTGTTCACTCAATGGCTCATCCTCTCGGTGCTCTTTATGACACACCCCACGGTGTTGCTAACGCTATCATCCTTCCCACAGTTATGGAATATAATGCTCCTGAAACAGGCGAGAAATACAGAGATATTGCCAAAGCTATGGGTGTTGAAGGTGTTGACGCTATGAGCCTTGAGGATGCAAGAAAGGCTGCTATCGATGCAGTTAAAAAGCTCTCTGCAGATGTTGGTATCCCTGCAGACCTCAAAGATATCGTTAAGGAAGAAGATGTCGCATTCCTTGCACAGTCAGCATTTGACGATGCTTGCCGTCCCGGCAACCCCAGAGATACAAGCGTTGAAGAAATCACCGCTCTTTACAAATCTCTCCTTTAATTTCATAAAATTAAGCCGTCAGCAGTTGCTGGCGGCTTTTTGTGTGTATTAAGCTTTTTCCATAATTTCCAAAGCTTTTTTCAGAATTGCAAGCTGCTCCTCTCCGGGGTTGAGCTTGATTGCAATATGAGGCTTTCCTGCAGCGGCAACGGTTATTCGTCCACGCATTTTTGCCGCAAGAGCCGAAATTTTGTTCATATCAAGGCTTTCAATATAAAGGTTGATTTTATTGCCTGATTTGCCGATTTCATAAATTCCCTGAGCCAGGGCGGTGTTTCGCATAAGTGATACCATAATAAGCCCCTGAACGCTCATAGGCGGCTCACCGAATCGGTCGATAAGCTCATCCATAACGTCGTCGGCATCATCTCTTGTGCGGATGTCGGCAATTCTTCGGTACATCGCAATTTTATTAGGTACGCTCTTGATATATTCAGGCGGAATATATGCATCAATAGGCAGGTCAATAAGGCACTCTTTTTCGGGTGCGGGCTGTAATTCACCCTTTTCTTCTCCAACCGCCTGATTAAGCATTTTCATATATAAATCATATCCGACGGATTCCATATGACCATGCTGTTGAGTACCGAGAATGTTGCCTGCACCTCTGATTTCAAGGTCGCGCATAGCAAT
>JAZQYU010000034.1:0-33952 GCA_045633685.1 Acutalibacteraceae bacterium
CACTCTCCGTCTTCGCAAACGTGTGTTGTCAAAAGAGCAGAGATTAAAAATGCTCCACAGAACAAAATAAATTTAAGGAGAAATATTTATGAAAAAGTTTTTAACAATTTTTCTCAGCGTTGTTTTGTTAGGTATGACCTGCATTACAAGCTTCGCAACAAATGAACAGACAGACAAGCCTTTTGAAAACAGCCAGTTTTTTACATACGGAGATTATTCAATCCACTACCGCAAGGTTGAGCATCAGGGAGCTTGTAAGGGCAGAATTATGATGCTTCACGGCTTTGGCCAGTCAACCTATTCCTGGGAAAATATGGCAGCTCAGATGAGTGCAAAGGGATATGACTGCTATATGGCAGACCTCCCCAACTTTGGTTACAGCACAAGAGAAAATGCTGACACCGAGGTTGTTTACAGAGAAACTCTTATTATTGAGCTTATGAAATCAATTGCTGATGATGACAAATGGATTCTTGCCGGTCACTCAATGGGTGGCGGTGTTGCCATCAACATCGCTCAGGAAACAGATGTTGAAGCACTTTTTCTTGTTTGCCCTGCACCTATGGCAGATATGAGCTCAATGCCTGCGGGCCTTATGACCAATCCTGTTGTGACAGGTATGATGAATTTTGTTTTCAAGAATCTCACCAAGATTGATTTTCTTATGAGAATGATTGTTCTTATGGCAACAAACAACAAAGAATTCACAGCTTCTTATGATGTGGAAAAGGTTGCCGCCCCCTTGCAGCTTGACAATTCGGGCACAGGACTTTGCTATATGATGGGAAATGTCCGTTCAACAGACCTTGAGGGTGCAAGTGCAATAGATTGCCCCGTGCTTATTATCAACGCAACAAACGATATGATTATTAATGACGATATGAAGCAGAGCGTTGCAGACGCTTTGCCCGATGCCGAGCACTATCTTGTTGAGGGCGGCGGTCACATCTGCCACGAAGACAGAGCCGAAGAGCTTTCGACAGTAGTTTTTGATTTTCTTAACAAATAAGGTGAATTTATGACCGTAGAAAAAGTGAATATGGGCACAGCCGTTGCCTTGGGCAATTTCGACGGTCTTCACAAGGGGCATATGTCGGTGCTTGAAAAAGCGTTGAGCTTCAAAGAATGCGGCTATGTACCCACGGTGATTTTGTTTGATGTTCATCCCAAAGAAGCCCTGACAGGCAAAAAGGTCAGAAGACTTCTGACCGGTGAACAGACAGAAAGCCTGCTTAAAAAAATGGGATTCAGAATTTTCACTATTTCATTTGAAGAGGTGAAAGATTTTTCTCCCGAAAGATTTTTTGATGAAATTTTAATAAATAGGCTCAACGCAAAAGCGGTTTGCTGCGGCTTCAATTATTCCTTTGGCAAAAAAGGTGAGGGGGATTGTAAGCGCCTGCTTACCCTTGCAAAAAATGCAGGAATTGAATGCATTGTTGAGCCTGAAACCAAAACAGAAAACAAAACCGTTTCTTCCACCGCCATAAAAGAATTTATTCTTAACGGTGAGCCTCACAAGGCGGCTCAGATGCTTGGTAGAAATTATTCTTTCACAGCAGAGGTTATCCACGGTGACCGGCGTGGTCGGGTGCTTGGATTTCCCACCGCCAACCAGAAGATTGATGACAGCCTTGTTGTGCCGAAATACGGTGTTTATGAAACTCTTGTTACCGTTGACGGCAAAAAATATCGCGGTGTAACAAACATAGGTATCCGCCCTACATATCTTCTCGATACGGTGTTGAGTGAAACAAACATCCTCGGCTTTTCGGGGGATATCTATTCAAAAAAGATTACCGTTGAGCTTGTGAAATATCTCAGAGAAGAGCGCAGATTTTCTTCAGCAGAAAGCTTAATCAATCAGCTCAATGATGATGTGAGGCGGGTGAGCGCAGATGAATGATTGGCAGTCACTTAAAGACGAATGTCTTGCTTGCGATAAATGCCCTTTGGGCAAAACGAGAACGAATCTTGTTTTTGGTGTCGGCAATGAAAATGCCGAGGTTATGTTCATCGGAGAAGGTCCCGGTGAGCAGGAGGATTTGCAGGGAGAGCCTTTTGTGGGCAGAAGCGGACAGCTTCTTGATAAATATCTTGATGCTGTTGACCTTGACCGCAACAAAAACGTTTATATCGGCAACATCATCAAATGCCGGCCGCCCAACAACCGCGACCCTCTGCCCGAGGAGCAGGATGCCTGCATCGGATGGCTCAAGGCGCAGACAAGGCTTATCCGCCCCAAAATCATTGTCTGCCTCGGCAGAATTGCGGCAACCAAGCTTATAGACCCCGATTTCAAGGTTACCCGTCAGCACGGACAGTTTTTTTATAAAAACGGGTTTTATATGATGGGCACTTTTCACCCGTCGGCGCTTTTGAGAAATCCTGCTCAGAAGCCGGATGCGTTTGAAGATTTTATAGCTCTCAGAGAAAAAATAAATGAGGTGTGCGAGCACACTTATTAAGGTGGTAATGATATGTTGGCTTTTTTAGAGTCGGTATGGATTGTTTTTTTATCTGCTATAACAGCCTTCACCTTTCCTTTTAATCTTGCTGTGGATGCCATTAAAACATCCATTGACGCAAAAGATGTGGAATACCCTGAAACTGTTGCAACGCAAAAGGCTGAATATGTGAGCCCTGCGTGTGAAGTGGGTGAAAAAGATGTTTTTGTGAGCACCCACGGAGATGATGCAAACGAAGGCAAAGCAGACAGCCCCGTTGCCACCGTTGAAAGAGCAAAAGAAATTGCAAACGGTGTTGACGGCAACGACCCTGTTACAATCTGGGTACGCGAGGGTATCTACAATTTTTCACAAACCCTTGAATTTGCATCAGAAGACAGAGATAACGTTGTTATCCGCGCATACAATAATGAAGATGTAATGTTCACCTCCGGCGAAGCTATCAGCGGATTTTCTGAATGTGAGGTCAATGGAGTCAAAGCCTTTTCAAAAGAAGTTGACGGTGATTTCAATATTCTTTTTAACGAAGAAACCACTCTGCGTCGCACTCGTTATCCCGAAAGCGGATATTTCTTTGTTGCTAAAGATTCTCCTGAATTTATCGGTGAATTCAATCATACCGAAATGCACAACGGATTTACAGGTATGGTTGCTGAAGAAGGCGATTTTAAGGATTTTTATAATTCTGAAGATGTTTTAATCAGAATGCTTCATTATTGGAAGGACGAGATGCTCAACGTCAAGAGCTTTGACGAGGCAACAAACACAGTTATGTTCAGCCGTCTTTCAAGTATGTCGGTTTTTGAGGGGCACAAATATTTTCTTGAAAATGTTTTTGAAGCTCTTAATGAACCAGGTGAATGGTACCTTGACAAAAAAGAAGGCGTACTTTATTACATTCCTTATGAAAATGAAAAAGCCGACACCCTCACCCTCTGGGGCAGCGAGCTTGAAACAATGGTTACTGTCAACGGTGTTGACGGCATAAAATTTGAAGATATTACATTCCGAGGCAACGGATTTAACCTTACTCTTAACGGCACAGGTCGAGAATTTACCCAGGCGGCTTATGACGCAACTCCTTGTATCAGGGTTGAAAACGCAAAGGATTTTGCAATCACTCATTGCATTTTCAAGGATATTGCCGCTTGCGCTGTGTTTATGGGTGTGAATGTGCAGAATTCATCAATAACCTTCTGCAATTTTGAAAATCTTGGTGCTCATGCTGTTTACATCAGAGGCGAAAACCTCCCTGTTGAAAACAAAACGGTAACAAGGGATATTGAAATCAAAAACAACCATATTTATAAATACGGCAGAGTTTTCTACAATGCTGTTGGTATTCTTGTTATTCACGCAAATTCCGTTGACATCTGCCACAACGAAATTCACGACGGATTTTACACCGCAATTTCGGTTGGCTGGGTATGGGGATTTGCTTACAGCGTGACTTATAACAACAAAATCTGTGACAACCTGATTTATGATATCGGACAGGGTTGGCTTTCTGATATGGGCGGAATATACACCCTCGGCGTTCAGAGGGGCACCGAAATCTCGGGCAATGTGATTCACAACGTTGCGGCTGACCCGCTTGAAGGTGGCTACGGCGGCTGGGGAATTTACCTTGACGAGGGCAGCTCATACATTCTTGTTAAAAACAATCTTGTGTACAATTGCGGCAACCAGAGCTTCCACCAGCATTATGGTGAAAACAATATTGTAACAAACAATATTTTTGCTCTGAGTAAAACAAGCCAGGTTATTGTAACAAGAAATGAGGGCAGAACAGAAATGTACCTCACAGGTAACATTATTGTAAGTGACAAGCAGGGCATATATTCCAGAACAGAAAAGGGCAAGTTTGTGGATGACCGCAACCTTTATTGGGATTACTCAATGCTTTCAAATGTTATTTCCTTCAAGCATGATTCATGGGATTTTGAAGATATGTACGGAGTTAAGGCAATGGAGCTTATGGGGTATATGCACAATGGTGTTTATATGGATCCGCTGTTCAGAGATGCGAAAAACTTTGATTTCACTCTCCCTGTTGATAGCAAGGCCTGTGAAAAAATCGGATTCACCCCGTTTGATTACTCCACTGCGGGAATGACGGTCAAAATTTGATGATTTTAACTAAAATCCTGCAGTTGCATATTGTAATTGTGGGATTTTTTTGTTATTTTTCTACAATTTTTTGTTGACTAAACAGAACTATGGTAATATAATATATGACAACAATTTAACAAAGACAGTTGTTGATATTTTTTATCTTTCGGAGGTTTTATATATGGCAAGAGTTTATAATTTTTCAGCAGGCCCTTCAATGTTGCCTGAGGAAGTGCTCAGAAAGGCGGCGGCTGAAATGCTTGATTATCAGGGCAGCGGTCAGTCCGTTATGGAAATGTCACATCGTTCAAAATGGTTTGATGCGATCATCAAAGAGGCAGAAAGCCTTATGCGTGAGATTATGAATATCCCCGAAAACTACAAGGTGCTTTTCCTTCAGGGCGGTGCATC
Organism: Acutalibacteraceae bacterium; assembly: GCA_045633685.1. Taxonomy (GTDB): domain Bacteria; phylum Bacillota; class Clostridia; order Oscillospirales; family Acutalibacteraceae; genus CAG-488. Next base: position 4,992 of record JAZQYU010000034.1, read on the forward strand.
AACACAGTTTTCTGCAATTCCCATGAACTTTATGACAGGCTCAGGCAAGGCTGACTATGTTGTTACAGGTCAGTTTTCAAACAAGGCTTACAAAGAAGCTACCAAATACGGTGATGTTAAAGAAGCAGCTTCTTCAAAGGACGGCAATTTCTCATATATTCCCAAGCTTGACAAGTCTTCATTCAGGGAAGATGCAGACTATGTTTATATCTGCCACAACAACACAATCTACGGCACAAAGTATCCCGAAATTCCCGACACAGGCGATATTCCCCTTGTGGCTGACATTTCATCAAGCTTTTTGTCAGAGCCTATGGATGTTTCAAAATTCGGTATGCTCTATGGCGGCGCACAGAAAAACGTTGCTCCTGCCGGTCTCACAATTGTAATTGTCCGTGAAGATTTGCTCGGCAAGGCAATGCCCCTCACTCCCACAATGCTTGACCTCAAGGCAATGGCAGATGGTGAGTCAATGTATAACACTCCTCCCTGCTATTCAATTTATATGTGCAAGCTTGTGCTTGAATGGATTAAATCCATCGGCGGTCTTGAAGCAATGAAAGAGCGCAACGTTAAAAAAGCAGGCATTCTTTACGATTTTATTGATAACAGCAAAATGTTCACAGCAACAGCGCAGAAAGAGTTCCGCTCAATGATGAATGTTACTTTTGTTACCGAAAGTGACGAGCTCAACAAAAAGTTTGTTGCAGAAGCTGAAAAAGCGGGCTTTGTCAATCTCAAGGGTCACCGCTCAGTTGGCGGTATGAGAGCTTCAATTTATAATGCTATGCCCGTTGAAGGTATCGAAAAGCTTGTTGAATTTATGAAAGAATTTGAAAAAGCAAACTCATAAGTTGCTGACAAATTTCACAACGAAAGGTCGATTTTAATGTATAACATTTTAACTCTTAATAAAATTGCCGCTTGCGGAACAGATAAGTTTTCAAGCGATTATGTTTGCGGCACAGAGGTTGAAAACCCCATTGCAATTATGGTGCGTTCAGCATCAATGCACGAAATGGAGCTTGCTCCCGAAACAATTGCAATTGCAAGAGCAGGCGCAGGCACAAACAACATCCCTGTTGAAGCTTGCGCAGAAAAGGGCGTTGTTGTTTTCAACACTCCCGGCGCTAATGCAAACGCTGTTAAGGAGCTTGTAATCTGCGGTCTTCTTATGGCGTCCCGCAAGGTGGCCGCTTCAATGGACTGGTGCAAGACTCTTAAGGGCGAGGGCGAAGCAGTCGGCAAGCTTGTTGAAAAGGGCAAGTCAAACTTTGCAGGCCCCGAAATTGCAGGAAAAACCCTCGGTGTTGTGGGTCTTGGTGCAATCGGCTTTAAGGTTGCAGTTGCCGCAAATGCCCTTGGAATGAATATCGTTGGATATGACCCCTTTGTTACCGATGAGATTAAGGCAATGCTTCCTGAAGGCACTCAGGTTGTTGCAGACCTTAATGATGTTTATAAGATGAGTGATTATATCACACTTCATCTTCCTCTTAACGATGCAACAAAGAATATGATCAATGCTGATACGCTTGCCCTTTGCAAGGATGGTGTACGTATTCTCAACTATGCAAGAGGCGGTCTTGTAAACAGCGATGCAATTATCGAGGCTCTCGGCAACGGCAAATGTGCCGCTTATGTTGTTGACTTCCCCAGCGATGAAATCATCGGTGTTGAGGGCGTAACAGCTCTTCCTCACCTTGGTGCATCAACACCCGAAAGTGAAGATAACTGCGCTATGATGGCTGCTGATGAGCTTATCGGCTACATCGAAAAGGGTGAAATCAAAAACAGTGTAAACCTCCCCAACCTCACAGGTCTTGGTGATTTTGACGCTAACCGCGTATGCGTAATCTGCAAGGAAGAGGCAGTTGAAGCTGTTAAGGCGGCTCTCGGAGAGGCAAAGTCAGCCACCCGCAAGGGATATGGCTACGTTGTTGCCGACAATGCTGATGAAGCAAAGGTAGCAAGTATTGACGGTGTTATCCGTGTGCGCACAATCACAAAATAAATAAAAGCAAAAATTTACGCCCCGACTTCACTCAGTCGGGGCGTTTTTACGCATAAAAAAAGCGGACTGAATTTCAGTCCGCTTAAAATTTTATTTAACTTCAACTCTCCAACCGAAGGGATCATCAAGCTTGCCCCACTGGATGCCTGTTACGGTGTCATAAATCTTCTGACTCACTTCACCGATTACGCCGCCGTTGATTTCCATAACATCGTCTTTATAACGAAGCTTGCCAACGGGGGAGATAACAGCAGCAGTGCCTGTGCCGAACACCTCTTCCAGCTTGCCGTTTTTCTGGGCTTCAAGAAGCTCGTCAACAGAAATTCTTCTTTCTTCAACGTCCATACCCCAGTGCTTGCAAAGGTTGATTACGGAGTCACGGGTGATGCCGGGAAGAATTGAGCCGTTGAGCATAGGAGTGACGATTTTGCCGTCAATTTTGAAGAAGATGTTCATAGCGCCGACTTCTTCGATATACTTTCTCTCAACGCCGTCGAGCCAGAGCACCTGAGAATAACCGTCATCATGAGCCTTAACCTGAGCTGCAAGGCTTGCGGCGTAGTTGCCGCCGGTTTTTGCGTAGCCCATACCGCCTTTAACAGCGCGGACATAGTCATCTTCAATCCAGATGCCAACAGGAGCAAGACCGCTTTCATAGTAGGCTCCGCTGGGGGAGAGGATAACCATAAACAAATATGTCTTTGAGGGGGCAACGCCCAAGAAAGCATCAGTTGCAATGATGAATGGACGGATGTAAAGAGAAGTGCCTTCTTCTTCGGGGATCCAGTCTTTATCAACTTCAACAACTGCCTTAACTGCCTGAACAAAATCTTCTTCGGGAAGCTGAGGAATGCAAAGACGGTCGTTGGTGGCGTTTGTTCTCTTGGCGTTCATTTCGGGGCGGAAAAGGTAAGCCTTTCCGTCGTCACCCTTATAAGCCTTGAGACCCTCAAACATTTCCTGGCCATAGTGAAAAACCATAGCGGCAGGTGAAAGTGAAAGGTCACCGTAGGGAACAATTCTTGCATCGTGCCAGCCCTTGCCCTCGGTGTAGTTCATAATGAACATATGGTCAGTGAAAATGTGACCGAAGCCGAGAGGCTCACCCTTTTGGGGTTTGGCTTTTGGTGATGAGGTTTTTTCTATTCTGATGTCGAGCATCTTAATTTCCTTCTTTCAAAAACTGAAATTATTTAATATAATCAAGAATTATTTTTGTCATCTCAGTGCATGAAAGCGGCTTTGTGTCGCTTGAGCCGAGAATGTCAGCAGTTCTGTAGCCTGCTTCAAGAACATCGTCAACTGCCTTTTCGATGCAAACTGCTTCGTCTTCAAGGTCAAATGAATAACGGAACATCATAGCTGCTGAAAGGATTGTTGCGATGGGGTTAGCCTTGTTCTGACCTGCAATATCAGGTGCAGAGCCGTGGATGGGCTCATACATACCGCACTTTGTATCACCGAGTGATGCAGAAGCAAGCATACCGATTGAACCTGTGATCTGTGAGCTTTCGTCAGAAAGAATGTCACCGAACATATTTGAGGTTACAACAACGTCAAACTGAGAGGGGTTTTTAACAAGCTGCATTGCGGCATTGTCAACAAGCATATCAACGCATTCGCAATCGGGATAATCCTTGGCAACCTTGTGAACAACTTCTCTCCAGAGTCTTGATGATTCAAGAACGTTAGCCTTGTCGATGCTTGTAACAACGTGGCTTCTCTTTCTTGCTGTTTCAAATGCAACGCGTGCAATTCTTTCAACTTCCATCTCGCTGTAGCACTCTGTGTCAAACGCTTCTTCACCGCCTGCACCCTGTCTGCGGCCTCTTTCTCCGAAGTAGATACCGCCTGTGAGCTCACGGATCATAACAATGTCAACGCCATTGTCAATGATGTCGGGGCGGAGGGGGCTTGCACCCTTAAGTGCGGGGTAAATCTTTGCGGGGCGGATGTTGGTGTAAAGACCCAAAGCATGACGAACACCGAGAAGAGCCTTTTCGGGGCGAAGGTGACCGGGGAGAGTGTCCCACTTGGGTCCGCCAACAGCACCGAGAAGAACGCTGTCACTTGCCTGGCAAGCTTTAACGGTTTCTTCGGGAAGAGGAATACCTGTTGCATCAATAGCGCAACCGCCTGCAAGGTAAGGTGTGAATGTGAATTTGTGGCCGTATTTAGCGGCAACTTTGTCAAGGACTGCAACGGCGCTGTCAACTATTTCAGGGCCGATACCGTCGCCTTTAAGTAAAGCAATATTAAAATCCATTTTAGTCAGATCCTTTTGTAATTATTTAATTTTACCTGCTTTGATTGATTCAATAAGACCGCCTGTTGCGATGATTTCCTGAATAAATGCAGGGAAGGGCTCAGCCTTGTATTCATCACCTGTGGTGAGGTTGTAGATAACACCTGCATCCATATCAGCCTTGAGCTTATCGCCTTCGCTGATAGCGTCAACAGCTTCGGGACACTCGATGATGGGGAGACCGATGTTGATTGAGTTGCGGTAGAAAATTCTTGCAAAGCTCTTTGCAATTACAAGAGAAATGCCGCTTGCCTTGATAGCAATGGGTGCGTGCTCACGTGATGAGCCGCAGCCGAAGTTGAAGCCTGCAACCATAATGTCGCCTTCTTCAACGCGGTTGATGAATGTTGCGTCAAGGTCTTCCATACAATGAGCAGCAAGCTCTTTTTTATCAATTGTGTTAAGATAACGGGCGGGGATGATAACGTCGGTGTCAACGTTGTCGCCGTATTTAATAACTTTACCTTCAAATAACATTATTACATAACCTCCTCTGGTGAAGAAATCTTACCTGTGATAGCTGAAGCAGCAGCAACTGCGGGGCTTGCAAGGTAAACTTCTGATTTGGGGTGACCCATACGGCCAACGAAGTTACGGTTGGTTGTGGCAACTGCTCTTTCACCTTCAGCAAGAATACCCATGTGACCGCCGAGGCAAGGTCCGCAAGTGGGAGTGGAAACGATAGCGCCTGCTTCGATGAAGATTTTGAGAAGTCCCATTTCCATAGCGTCAAGATAAATCTTGTTGGTTGCGGGAATTACGATTGTGCGAACGCCCTTCTTAACCTTTTTACCCTTGAGGATGTTAGCAGCAACAACAAGGTCTTCAAGTCTGCCGTTTGTGCAGGAACCGATAACAACCTGGTCGATTTTAACTTCGCCGATTTCGTCAAAGGTGCGTGTGTTTTCGGGGAGGTGGGGGAAAGCAACTGTAGGACGGATTTCTGAAAGGTCGATAACATAAGTTTCATCATAAACAGCGTCATCGTCAGCCTTGTAGATTGTGGGCTCCTTGCCGCCTGCTTCTTTGATGAATTCGATTGTCTTATCGTCAACCTCAAAGATACCGTTCTTACCGCCTGCTTCAATAGCCATATTGGCCATGCAAAGTCTTTCACTTACTGAAAGTGTGTGAACGCCTTCGCCGCAGAATTCCATTGATTTGTAAAGAGCACCGTCAACACCGATCATACCGATGATGTGGAGGATAACGTCTTTACCGTAAACGTTGGGCTGAAGCTCGCCCTTAAGCTCAAACTTGATAGCTGAAGGAACCTTGAACCAAGCCTTACCTGTTGCCATACCGCAAGCCATATCGGTTGAGCCAACGCCTGTTGAGAAAGCGCCGAGAGCACCGTATGTGCAGGTGTGAGAGTCAGCGCCGATTACAACGTCGCCTGAAACTACGAGGCCTTTTTCGGGGAGGATTGCGTGTTCAACGCCCATATCGCCAACGTCGAAATAGTTAACGATGTCCATATCACCTGCAAATTCACGGCACATTTTGCACTGTGTTGCGGCTTTGATGTCTTTGTTGGGTGTGAAGTGGTCCATTACCATTGCTACCTTATTCTTGTCAAACACCTTGTCGAGACCGAGCTTTTTGTATTCTGATACAGCAACGGGTGTTGTAACGTCGTTGCCCAAAACAAGGTCGATGTCTGCAAGAATGAGCTGACCTGCGCTCACTGAGTCAAGACCTGCGTGAGCAGCGAGGATTTTCTGTGTCATTGTCATTCCCATTATTCATTCTCCTTTTTGGATAATTTGTATTCAAAAGAGTCCACCAGAGCCATAAAGCTGGCCTTGATAATATCGCTGGAAACTCCTATGGTGGTGAAAGCAGATTCTGTATCGGCAGAATCAATCATTACGCGGGTTTTTGAGTCGGTGGTAAGACCTGACTCGATAACGCGAACCTTATAGTCCATAAGGCGCATATCATTGAGCTCGGGATAAAAGCTTGAAAGGGCATCTCTCATAGCCTTATCCAATGCGTTAACGGGACCGTTACCTGAAGCGCAAGCCATGGTAATTTTACCGTCAACTGAGATTTTAATCATAGCGTTTGACTGCTGCTCACCGTCGGGGGCGGGGAAGTCGTCAAGCACCTTATACATAATAACGTTGAAATGCGGGGTGTATTTACCAAGCTGTTTTTTAACAAACAGGTCAAAGCTTGCTTCGGCAGCTTCGTAATGATAGCCTGCATTTTCGCGTTTTTTAAGCTCTTCGGTGATAATTCCCGTTTCGGGAGATTTCTTGTCAAGCTCGGGGGCAAATTTCTGAATCTTGGGCAACACTGTGCCTCTGCCTGCAACCTCACTCATAAGGAATCTTCTCTCATTACCTACCGATTCGGGAGAAACGTGTTCAAAAGAGTGGGAGCATTTCTGAACACCGTCAATGTGCATTCCCGCCTTGTGACCGAAAGCACTTTTGCCCACATAAGGGTGGTTGTGAGCAAGGCGCACGTTGGAAATTTCGGCAATCTTGCGGGCGGTGAGACGAAGCTGAGTCAGGTCAACGCCAACATCGTAGCCGCATTTGAGGGCAAGGTTTGCGATGATTGTGCTAAGGTCTGCGTTTCCGCAGCGTTCACCGTAGCCGACAAATGTGCCCTGAACCTGAACGGCACCGCTTTTGACCGCTGACATTGAGTTGGCAACGGCACAGCCGGAGTCGTTGTGGCAGTGGATACCCACTCTCACATCAGGGAAAGCCTTTGTGACGGCTGATGTAATTTCTGCGATTTCATCGGGGAGACAGCCACCGTTTGTGTCGCAAAGGGCAAGCACATCGGCTCCGCCTTCAACAGCGCAGGCAAGAACCTCCATTGCATAAGCAGGGTTGTTTTTGTAGCCGTCATAAAAATGTTCAGCGTCAAATATAACCTCTTTACCCTGCTCCTTGAGGTAGGCGAGGGTGTCTCTGACGATTCTTTTGTTATCTTCCAAAGAAATGTGAAGAATTTCGGTTACGTGCAAATCCCAGGTTTTGCCGAAGATGGCAACTGCGGGAGTGTTTGCCGAAAGAAGTGCGATGATGTTGGCATCCTCACAAACAGGCTTGCCTGCTCTTGCGGTGCTTCCGAAGGCGCACAGCTTTGCGTTTTTGAACTCAACATTCTTCAGCTCTTCAAAAAAACGAAGCTCCTTGGGGTTGGAGCCGGGGTTGCCGGCCTCAATGTATGTAACGCCGAATTCATCAAGAATAGCGGCAATTTTAAGCTTGTCCTGAACGGAAAATGAGATTCCCTCACCCTGTGAGCCGTCACGGAGAGTGGAGTCAAAAATCTCGATTTTCTTCAAATCAGACATATTTTCAGCTCCTTTCTTACAGGGTTTATCTCAGAATTCAGAAAACAAAACTCTCAGATAAACCCTGCACACCCTGCCCTTATCGGGCAGGGTGAAAATAGGAATAATTATGCTTTGAAGTTCATCTTCTCGCGAAGCTCTTTACCAACAGATTCAACGGGATGCTCTGATTCAAGTCTTCTGCGTGAGTTGAAGTATGCGCGGTGTGACTGGTTTTCAAGGATCCAGTTGCGAGCAAATGCGCCTGTCTGGATTTCTTCGAGAACCTTCTTCATCTCTTTCTTTGTTTCTTCAGTGATGATACGGGGTCCGATTGTGTAATCGCCGTATTCAGCAGTGTCAGAAATTGAGTAACGCATGAATGAGAAGCCCTTTTCGAAGATAAGGTCAACGATAAGCTTCATTTCGTGGATACACTCAAAGTAAGCGTTTTCGGGTTTGTAGCCTGCTTCAACAAGTGTTTCGAAGCCGGCTTTCATAAGAGCTGTTACGCCGCCGCAAAGAACAGCCTGCTCACCGAAGAGGTCTGTTTCTGTTTCTTCACGGAAGGTTGTTTCAAGAACGCCGCCTCTTGCACCGCCAACGCCCATAGCATAAGCAAGAGCGATGTCTTTTGCGTTGCCTGTTGCATCCTGCTCAACAGCGATAAGGCAGGGAACGCCCTGACCCTTAACATACTGGCTTCTTACTGTGTGGCCGGGGCCCTTGGGAGCGATCATGATAACGTTAACTGTTTCGGGAACGATGATCTGCTTGTAGTGAATGTTGAAGCCGTGAGCAAATGCAAGTGTCATACCGTCTTCAAGGTTGGGAGCGATGTCTTTTTTGTACATCTCTGCCTGCTTCTCGTCGTTGATAAGAATCATAACGAGGTCAGCCTTTTTAACTGCGTCTGCTGTGTTGAGAACTTCGAAACCGTCAGCCTTTGCAACTGCTGCTGACTTTGAACCTTCGTAGAGACCGATAACAACGTTAACGCCGCTGTCTCTGAGGTTCTGAGCGTGTGCGTGACCCTGGCTGCCGTAGCCGACAACTGCAACTGTTTTGCCGTCGAGAAGTGAAAGGTCACAATCCTTTTCGTAGAACATGTTTGCCATTTTGAATTACTCCTTTGAATAAAAGTTTATTTGTTTATTTTTTAAGGGTTGTGCTGCCACGGTCAATTGCTACAAGACCGGTGCGGCACATCTCTACTATACCGTAGGGTTTGAGAAGCTCAACAAATGAATCGAGCTTGTTGCTTTCACCTGTTTTTTCAAAGCAGATGGTTTCGGCTGAAAGGTCAACAACCTTTGCACCGAAGGTGTTGGCAACTGTGAGTACTTCCAGTCGGTCGGCAGGATTTGCCTTAACCTTAACAATTGCAAGCTCACGGTTGATTGCTGTGGAGGTTTCAATTTCTTTGATTTCTTTAACGTCAAAGAGCTTATCAAGCTGCTTGAGCATCTGGTCACGTTCATATTCGGTGCCCGTCATAGTAACGGTCATTCTCGAAAGGTCGGGGTTTTCGGTAACACCAACAGTGAGGCTGTCGATGTTGAAGCCGCGGCGGGAGAACATACCTGAAATTCTTGTCAGAACGCCTGACTGGTTTGAAACCAGCATACCGATAACAAATTTTTTCATTTTCTGACCCCCTTATCTGAATCGCATAAGCAGACTGTCAATGGATTTTCCGGGTGGAATCATGGGAAGAACCATTTCGTCTTTGTCAATTATACATTCAACAACGCAGGGGCTCTTTGAAGCGAAGGCTTCTTCAAGCGCCTTGTTGAGGGTGTCTTTGTCGTCGGCTCTGAATCCCTTGGCTCCGAAGGCTTCTGCAAGCTTAACGAAGTCTGTTTTGCGGTTGAGGGTTGTCTGAGCGTAACGCTCACCAAAGAACATTGTCTGCCACTGACGAACATTGCCGAGAACACCGTTGTTGAAAAGAACAACAACCAACGGAAGATTCTGAGAAACTGCTGTGGCAAGTTCGTTGAGATTCATACCGAAGCTGCCGTCACCTGTGTAGAGAATGCTGGTTCTGCCTGTTGCAACGGCGGCACCGATTGCGGCACCCATACCGAAGCCCATTGTACCGAGTCCTCCGCTTGTGATGAAGGTCTTGGAATGGTGAACCTTGTTTCTCTGTGAGGTCCAGAGCTGATGCTGACCAACGTCGGTGCTTACGGGTGAGTATTCATCCTTGATTGCGTTAACAGCATCGATAATATCGTAGGGGGTAAGCTTGTTGGGGCTTACGTATGTATTCTCTTCTTCATATTTTCTGAATTCGTCGATTTTTGCCATCCACTCGGGCTTTTTGCTTGCGGCTGTCTTTTCGTTGATTGCACAAAGGACTTCCTTAAGGTCACCTGTGATGCCGAGATTTACTGAAATGTTTTTGCTGATTTCGGCAGGATCGATGTCGATGTGGATGATTTTTTTGTCAAGTGAGAATTTTGCCTTGTCACCTGTGGCTCTGTCGCTGAAGCGGACACCCATGGCAATGATAAGGTCAGATTCATACATAGCCGCTGTGGAAGCATAGTGACCATGCATACCGCACATACCGAGGCCGTTTTTGAAAGAAGCGGGGATTGAAGCAAGACCCATCATACTTGTGCCGATGGGGGCATCAATCTTTTCTGAAAAAGCCATAATATCGTGGCAGCATCTTTCTTTTGCCGCACCGCCGCCGCAATAAATGAAGGGGCGCTTGCTTTCGGCAATCATTTCAACAGCCTTGTCGATAAGCTCCTCGTCATAAGGAGGATTATCAAAAAGAGTGATTTTATCTTTGTTTTCGAATTCAGCGTAAGCGAGCTGAACATCCTTAGGGATATCAACAAGAACGGGTCCCGGTCTGCCTGACTGGGCAATCTGCATAGCTTCGCGGATTGTGTCGGCAAGCTTGGTTACGTCTTTGACCTGATAGCTGTGCTTGACAATGGGGTATGTAACACCTACAATGTCAACCTCCTGGAAGCCGTCACTGCCGAGGACGGTTGTTCCCACGTTGCCTGTGATGGCAAGCAGGGGAGTTGAGTCAAGGTTGGCGTCTGCAATGCCTGTAACGAGGTTGGTGGCACCGGGGCCTGAGGTTGCAAGCACAACACCGAGTCTGCCGGAAGATCTTGCGTAGCCTTCTGCCGCGTGAGCCGCACCCTGCTCGTGAGCGGTGATTATATGATTGATTCTGTCGCTGTTTTTGTAAAGCTCATCATAAATGTTAAGAACTGAGCCGCCGGGGTAGCCGAACAATGTGTCTACACCTTGCTCAATAAGTGTTTCGATAAGTATCTGCGCACCTGTTAACTTCATAGCTTTTCCTTTCTGTGAGTGAGTTGTACCCGTTAATAAAAGCCTATGGCTTAAAGATTAAACCATAGGCTTCGAGTATGCATAATAAAAACCCTTGGCAATTCCGTGGGGCTTAAATTAAACTGCTTTCTGACACCTTGGGGCATAATCTTTTACGTTATCAACCGAGCCGACGACCACGAGATTGATAACGTTAATAATTATTATTCCCAATTGTGCTGCGAATGAAAACATTTTAATTCCTCACAACTCCATAATAATTGCAGTTATTATAACATACTTTCAGTCAAAAACAAGGGCTAAAACTCTTTTTCTACAAATTAGTCAATATAAGATGTAGAAAAAAATCAAGTTTGTATATTTCGACAATAAAAAATAACGAAAAAAGGGCTTTAAATAAACAAAATTTGTTGATATTGCCACTTTGACCTAAAAAAACATTTTGCCCTTTTCAGGTCGTTGACAGATTGGTGTATAAAAGTTATAATAAATATATATTTTATTATGGGGTGTTATGGTATGAAAAAGCAATGTGCAGGTTGTTTTAAACGCTTTGAAGTGGTGAGAGATACATCGATTCCCGTCACTCCCGACCTTCGAGCACCTATGGAGCATATCCATTGTCCGTGGTGCGGGTGTGAAAACGGCGCAGTTGAAGCAGGCTCACTTATCAGCACAAGACGTTGTGTGGCAGAAAGTGAGTTTTAAGATGAGCAGGTTTGTTGTTGAATTTATAGAAAACGGCATTGCAAAATGCGAACAGGAAGACGGGAGCTTTGTTACGGTTGAAGTGGCTCTTCTTCCACATAATGCCAAAAACGGTGACATTCTTGCTTTTGACGGCGAAAAATATGTGATTTTAAACAAAGAAACCCAGAGCAAAAAGCAGGATATGCTTTCTTTGCAGGCAAGACTTTTCGGCAAAAAGAAATAAACGGAGATGTGATTATGAGCAATAAGCTTATTGAATTTTATAAAGACAAAAAGGTTCTCATTATGGGTTTTGGCAGAGAGGGTATATCCACCTACAACTACATCCGCAAATATCTGCCCCAAAAGCAACTGGGTATTGCCGATATGAAAGAAATTGCCCTTGAGGACGAAAACGTAACCCTCCACACAGGCGCGGATTATATGAGCGCAATGAAGGATTATGATGTTGTTATGAAGACTCCCGGCATTTCCGTCAGAGATGCTGTAATTCCCAAGGGGGTTATGCTGACCTGCCAGACAGATTTGTTTTTGAAATATGCCCCTTGCATAAAAGTGGGTATCACCGGCACAAAGGGCAAAACAACAACCTCGACCCTGATTTATGAGGTTGTTGCCGCTTCGGGAAAGGATGCCTGCCTGATCGGCAACATCGGTGTGCCTGTGTTTGATGTGATTGATGCTTCGGAAGGCAAAATAGCTGTTATTGAAATGTCATCACATCAGCTTGAATTTACCCGAACATCACCTCACATTGCGGTGCTTACCAATGTTTATCCCGAACACCTTGACCATTACAATGGTTTTGAGGGCTATGTGGGTGCAAAGCTCAACATAATGAATCACCAGAGTGAGGATGATTATCTTATCTTCAATCCCGACCAGGATCTGACAGGAATTGTTGATTTTGACAAGGTGAAAAGCACAAAATTTGCAGTCAGCGGCAAGCAGGATGATGAGTTTTTGCAGAGCCTTACCGCTCTTAATGACAGACTTCTGGGGGTGCATACTCATCAGGATATTTTCTTTGCCGCCAAGGTTGCAGAAATTCTCGGAATCAGCAAGGACGCGGTTAAAAAAGGCGTTGAAAACTTTAAGGGAATTCCCCACCGTCTGGAGCCTGTTGGTGAGTTTAAGGGTGTTAAGTTTTTTAACGACAGCATTGCCACAATTCCTCACGCGGTTGAGTGCGGAGTGGAGGCTATCGGTAATGTGGACACTTTGATTTTCGGTGGACTTGACAGAGGCATCGGCTACGATGAATTTGAAAAATATCTGATGACCTGCCCGGTGTCAAATCTCATCGGAATGCCCGAAACAGGTCACAAAATAATTGACAAGCTTATGTCTGTAGGTTGCACCAAAGCTATGGTTAAGGCTGCGGATATGGAGCATGCTGTGGGTGCCGCTTTTGAGCTGACCGCTAAGGGCAAAAGCTGTTTGCTTTCTCCTGCGGCATCAAGCTACAATGTGTATAAAAACTTCGAATATAAGGGCAATCACTACAAAGAAGTGATTAAGAAAATGGGTGAATAATTTGAGCAATTTTAAGTATAAGTTTATGGAATTTATGCGTGGCAGAAACGGTTCAGATGAGCTGTATTACGCTATGATTGTGATGAGCCTTGTGCTTGATGTTGCGGATTGGTTCATAAATTCAAGAATTTATTCTGCCGTTGCCTTGATGTTTTTTGTTCTCACGATGTACAGATTTTTTTCAAAAAATCTTGTGCAAAGGCAAAAGGAAAACGCAAAATTTATGCAGATAATTGCGAAGATTAAAAACAAGGATTTCAGCAGAAATCCCTATGAAGTGAAAGCCCAAAAGCCGTCGAAATTTAAAAAGAAAATTGATGCTTACAAAATGAGATTCAGGGACAGAAAAACGCATGTGTTCAAAAAATGCCCCGGTTGTCAGGCGGTTATCAGGCTGCCGAAGCGCAAGGGTGAACACACCGTATGTTGCCCCAGATGTTCCACAGATTTCAAAGTAAAAATCAGGTGAGGTGTATTATGAAGCTTGAAGAAACAACAGTTGAAAAAAAGTATATTTACAAAGGTAAAATTATAAATCTCAGGTGTGATGATGCACTTTTACCCAACGGAAAGCCCTGCATCAGAGAGGTTGTGGAGCACCCCGGCGGAGTGTGTATTGCCGCGCTGACCGATAACAACGAGCTTATGTTTGTGCGTCAGTTCAGGTATCCTTATATGGAGGTTATTCTCGAATTGCCTGCAGGCAAGCTTGAAAGAGGAGAGGATCCTCTTGAAACGGGCAAACGCGAGCTGCTTGAAGAAATCGGTTGCACCGCAGCGGAATATATAAATCTCGGCAAGTTTTATCCTACCTGCGGTTATGTGGATGAAATTATTTATCTTTATCTTGCAAAGGGTCTTTCCTTTGGTGAGCAGCAGCTTGATGAGGATGAGTTTCTCAACATTGAAAAAATCCCTCTGGAAAAAGCCGTTGAAATGGTGCTTAATAATGAAATTCCCGACGGAAAAACTCAGGCGGCAATTCTGAAAACTTATTTGAGGATGAAAAAATGAAGGATATAATTTTAGCTTCTGCATCTCCCCGAAGAAAAGAGCTTCTCACTCTTGCAGGGGTAAGGTTCACGGTGGATGTTGCTGATGCAGACGAAACTCTTGAAGACGGTATAGCCCCTGATGAGGCGGTGAAGCAGCTTGCACAAATCAAAGCGAAGGCTGTTTTTGAAAAGCATAGTGACTGTGTTGTTATCGGTGCTGATACCGTGGTTGCCATTGACGGAAAAATTCTCGGCAAACCGAAAAATTATGACGAAGCAAGTGAAATGCTTAATCTTCTTTCGGGCAGAAAGCATTTTGTTTTTACGGGTGTATGTCTGATGTCCCAAGAAAAGACCACAGTTTTCTGCAGGAAAACAGCGGTTGAGTTTTATTCTCTTTCTCAGAGTGAAATTGACGAATACATTGCATCGGGCGATTGCTATGATAAGGCGGGCGGTTACGGAATTCAGACCAACGGCTGTGTTCTTGTTAAAGGCGTTGACGGCGATTATTTCAATGTGGTGGGTCTGCCCGTTGCCGAAACCGTGAGAAATCTCAAGGAGTTCTGATATGGATAATATAGACAAGCTTATAGAATTTTCGGCAGAGATTGATAAAATGAAATCAGTTTACCGCCGTACGCTTCTCATCGACCGTAGTCGCACCGAAACTGATGCGGAGCATTCCTGGCACCTTGCGACCATGGTTATGCTTTTTAAGGAATATGCAAATGAGGATGTCAACATTGACCGTTGCATGAGAATGGCGCTTGTACACGATCTGGTTGAAATTTATGCAGGTGACACATTTGCTTATGATGCTCAGGGGTATGAGGATAAATTTCAGCGTGAGCAGGCGGCAGCAGAAAAGCTTTTCAGTCAGCTTCCTGACGGATCGGGCGAAGAATACAAAGCCTTATGGCTTGAATTTGATGAAGAAAAAACTCCCGACGCACTTTACACCTGTGCGCTGGACAGACTTCAGCCGTTGCTCAACAATTATAAAACAGAAGGTCACACCTGGGTTGAAGGCGTGACCTATGACAAGGTCGAAAAAAGAATGCTCAAAATCAAGGCGGCAATGCCTGCTTTGTGGCCGAAGGTTCAGGCGATGCTTGACGACAGCGTAGAAAAAGGTTGGTTGAAAAAGTGAAAATGCAAATAAAAAAGTCGGTTCGTGAGAACCGACTTTTTGTTTAAGTTAAGTATTAGCCGCCAAGGATCATACCAACGATCATTGCGATACCATCTGTAACGAAGCTGAGGTCAACAACGTCATGCTCACCGGGGATGAACCAATCAGCGGGTTCAAGCTCACCCTTGAGAAGGTTGATGCCGATCATGAGAACGTCGAGAAGAGCTGCGCCGATACCCTTGAGCTGCTCTGTGAGAGCTTCTTCAAATGTGGGCTGGTAGGGCATAGCTTTGATAACTGTGTTACCAACTTCGATGATACCAACGAGGTTACCGTTCTGCTCTGCTTCTTCGGGAAGCATTTCGCCTGCAACGATAGCTGCTGCGTCATCATCAGAAATGAAGAATGAAACGTCAAGAGCATATTCTGCTGCATAGAAAGCGATGTCGATAGGTGTTTCTTCAACGTAGTCAATAACAACCCAGTCAGGTGAAACTGTTGTTGTGATTGTGAGAACGTTGAAGTCAGCGCTAACAAGGTCAGCGGGCATCATGAATGCACCGAAGAGAAGACCGTCTTCAGGTGTGAAGTATGAAGCGAACGCAGAACCGAAAGCAACTTCGCCCATTTCTTCTGCTGTGAATGAAGCAACTTCAGTTGCTGTGCCGCTTTCAACACCGATGAGTGTAACACCTGCATCGATAGCTTCCTGAGTAAGAACAACGCTGTCGAGAGTGTTGAGGTTGGGGTCACCGATTGTACCAAAGAAAGGAACAACTACGTAACCGTCTGTGGGATAACCGTCTGTTTCGTTGGGGTTACCTGCGTAACGGATGTCAAATGAAACTGTGTCGCCGGGATTTGCAAGAGTTTCAGCAGTTGCGGGACCAACATAAATCTGGCCGGGAGCAACTTCAACGTAAGCAAATGCGGCTGTTCCCATAGCTAATGTCATAACAAGAGCGAGAACTACTGCTAAGATCTTTTTCATTGCTTTTTCTCCTTTTTGCACTTTGTGCGTATAATTTTGCAAAGTTATACACTTTGTTATAGTAATACTATCACAAGAAAATGAGTTTTAATTTCCAAAAAATAAAAATAAATTCTTTTTGTAAAAAAAATACAATGTTCATTTTGTTTATTATGCCAATGCATTAGTGTGACGTATATCAGGCTAACACAATCTGTTGTGTCAGTCACAGATTTTTTGCATAACCTTGTTGGCAACTGTTCCTGCCGCTTTGAGGCCTGAACCTCCGTTTTCTACAACCACGACAATTGCATAGGGGGTGGCTTCGTTTTGCGAAAAGCCAACAAACCATGAATGAGGCTCGCCGTCGTCAATCTGGGCTGTTCCGGTTTTTCCGCACATTTCAAGGCCGGGGAATTTACTGTCACCGTAGTAATTTTCAACATTTGAGCGGAGCATAGCTCTGAGCTTGTTTGCCACGTCGGCAGGGAGTGAAATTTCTTCACTTGCCTGAGCCTGGGTTTCTTTTTTGAATTGCTTGGGTGTTTCAATAAAGTCAACCACATATGGCTCAACTGCAATGCCTGAATTTGCAATGCAACCCATAGCGGTCATCATCTGATAAGGGTTGGCAAGTGTAGTATACTGTCCGATACCTGCCCAGCCCAGGTCAACATTGGCGGCATTGGTTGTGTTGAACATTGATTTTGCAGGTGAGGCAACACCGTCAACATCGAGGCTGACATTAAAGCCCAGCTCACGCGCTGTTGCGGTGAGCTTTTCGTTGCCAAGCTCAATGGCAATCTGTGCAAACGCACTGTTGCAGGAACGGTTGAGAGCCTTTTCAAAGTTAATCTTGCCGTGAGTGCTGTTGCAGATAACCTTGCCGTCACCTGTGTCATATTCACCGGTGCAGGTGAATTCGCGCTGATAAATGTCGGGGATGTTTTCAATGGCACTTGCGGCGGTGACTACCTTGAAGGTGGAACCTGGAGTGTAAAGACCTGACAACACACGGTTGAGATAAACACCGTTATATTTTTTGTTGGTGTCGATGTCGGAGGGCTTGTTTTTGGGGTCGTAAGTAGGGGTTGAAACCATACAGATGATTTCACCCGTTTTGTAGTTGTATACACCTACGGCGCCGTTACGACCGTTGAGTGCTTTATATGCCGTTTCACAGGCATCAGAATCAATGGTGAGGTGAATATCATTGCCCTTGCCGTATTGAACAATGGATGAAATACCGTTGACAAAATCGTAGCCCGTGAGAGTGTGGCGGTAGGTATACTGCACACCTGTTGCGATAAAACCGTTAAGGTCGCCGATTGTGTGTAGAGTGGATTTTCTGACAGAGGAGCTCTCACTGTATCTGCGTTTGCCGTCAACAGTCTGAGCCAGTACGTCACCGTCACGGTCATAAATTGCTCCCGCGGCAGAAATGCTTCCGTCAGAATAAAGGTGACGGTTGGCTTTGTTGGTTGCCCAATCGGAGCCGTTCATTATAAATGTATATAATAATATACCGAAGCCTACAAAAAATGCAATCAGCACAAAGTAAAGCACATAGGCTCTTCCGGTGGTGTTTTTCATTTTGTTGGTCGCCTCCTTCTTTTGGTGACGGGGATGTCATCGGGGTAAAGAGGGTGGTCGGGCAAAATTGTTTCGGAAAGCTTGGGATAGGTGTGAATGTCCGCGGCTTTTATGAATGCCAGCAATCCCCAGGAGCAAAGCATACTTGTTCCTCCGCGGCTGATAAAGGGCAGAGTAACTCCTGTGAAGGGCAACAAATCCGTTACACCGAAAATGTTGAGTGCCATCTGAAAAAGAAGCATACCCGATGCGGCACAGGTGGCAATGGCATAAAAGGCTGAACGTGTGTTGCGGGCGGTTCTGACAGAATAGATAACGAGAAATGCAAAGCAAAGCATAATTGCAAAAGCAAGAATGAGTCCCCATTCCTCGCAAATCATACCAAAAACAAGGTCGGTGGTGGAAGCAAAAGTACCCTTGAGCTTACCTTTGCCGATTCCGAGGCCAAAAAGACCGCCGCTCGCAGAATAAATGAGAGTTCTTGTCTGTTGCATACCTTTGCCGTACATATCGTCCCATATATGGCGGTATGTTGCAAAACGGGCGGCAACGGTGGATTTGAAATAAATAATCATCACCGCGCCAAGCACCGCACCTGCGCAGATGAGAGCAATCGTGCGGAAATCGCCTGAACGCATAAAGGCTATAATAATGAAAGTGAAAAAGAAAACAAGGGCTGTGCCGAAGTCACGCATAAGAAAAAGGAAGCCTACGCAAACCATTGAAAAGATGATGTATTTAGTGATGCTTCGGGTGCGCTGAAGCTTGTCCAGGGATGCGGCGCCGACAAAAATGAAAGCGAGCTTGACAATTTCTGACGGCTGAACAGAAATGCCCGCAACCTCAATCCAGTTGAGGGTTCCGTTGGTGGTTTCGGCAAGAACGATGTTCAGTGCAAGCAGACACACCGCAAGAATGCCGATGGGTGTTCTCAGCTTCATCACAATATCAGAGCGGCGCAACACCGCCAGCATAATAATGAAAACAACAAGCCCCAGAAGTATTGCGGCACCTTGCTTCACTGCGTAGCCCGAATCCACGCTGGCGCAAATCGTAAGCCCTATTCCGGAAAGAAAAAAGCCGATAACCTCAAGCTCCATATGCTTCTGATTAAAAAAAGCGGCAGAAACGAAGAAATAAATGTATTCAATGAATATATAGCCTAACAGAACTGCGGCAAGAATCCAATCAAACTCGTCTTTCTGCAGCAAAACCGTAAAACCGGTGATTATCTGAAAAAATCCCACAACAGTCATTACCGGGTACCAATTAAATGGGCGGCAGGTTTCCTGTGTCAAGTGTTGCACCTCCTTGCTTGTTTTGATTATTATATCATTTTTTATCTGATTGTCAAAGCGTAATTATACATTCCGCGGAGAAGCTGAGCATATTTGGTGTGTGTATCCCGGAGCAAACACAAGTTGTGGAAATAAACAAAAAAATAAATTATTTTTGTAAATTTTCCTTGACAAAAAGGGGTATAGGTGTTAAAATACTCGTACCTCTTAAAGAGGGTTCTTTTTTTGTGCCCTGATTCAAAAGCTTACAGGGTAGAGCTTTTGACAAGAGGGAGGCTAAAATTCCGGGTAAAACCCGGTTAAACGGAGGTGCCGATATGAGAGTAAAAGTTACCCTTGCGTGTACAGAATGCAAACAGCGCAACTATGACACAATGAAAAACAAGAAGAACACACCGGACAGGTTGGAGATGAACAAGTATTGCAGATTCTGCAAGAAGCACACTCTCCACAGAGAAACAAAGTAAGCGGAGGTTACATTTATGGCTAAACATGAAAAATCCGAAGCTGCTGAAAAGATTGAAAAGGCCGTTAAAGAAAAGAAGGCCGGAGCTCCCAAAGTGAAAAAGGGTAATCCCTTTAAGCGTGCGGGCAAAGCTATTGTAAAATTCTGCAAGGATTTCAAAGGTGAAATCAAGAAAATTACATGGCCCGGTGCTAAGATGGTTCTTAAGAGCACACTTGTTGTTCTTGTTTCAATCGTTGTTATCGGTTTGGTTGTTTTCGCAATTGACCTTGGTCTTTCCGAGGGCATCAGCGGACTTGAAGGTCTTGCAGAGAACTACAAGACAAGCCAGTCTGCCGACGAAGATAAGAGCGAAAGCAAAGACACCGATAAATCAACTGAAACAACCACAACTGCAAAGAGTGCAGAATAATCTTGTTGAAATTGGCTGATTTCGGAGGAAAAGCAATGTCTAATAACTCCAGATGGTATGTTGTGCATACCTACAGCGGCTACGAAAATAAAGTAGCCGGAAACATTGAAAAAGTCGTTGAAAACCGCGGTATGCAGGATCTCATTCTTGAGGTTAAGATTCCCACCGAAACTGTTGTTGAGGTTAAGGAAGATAAAACCAGAGAGGTTGAGCGTAAGCTCTTCCCCGGTTATGTAATGGTTAAAATGGCCGTTGAGTTTGACGACAACGACCTTCCTGTTATCAGCGATGAAGCCTGGCTTGTTGTCAGAAACACCAGAGGTGTTACGGGCTTTGTAGGTCCCGAAAGCAAGCCCACTCCCCTCACAGAGGAAGAGGTTTATCGCTTGGGCGTTGAAAAACGCACAGTTGAGGTCAACTACGCTGTCGGAGACACAGTCAACATCATTGACGAAATCTTTGACGGATTCACAGGCAGAGTTGAAGAAATTGACGCAGAAAACAATATGGTTCGCGTTACTGTTTCAGCTCTTTTTGGCAAGGAAACCATGGTAGAACTTGAGCTTGACCAGGTTGAACCCATTGCCGACTAATCAACACTGATAATTAACGGTCCGCCGTTTAATTATATGCGTATTTTACGCATGGAGCTTCGGCTCCCTGTGGGAGGAACATAAATTTTTTTCAGATGTTCCGCCATAACCACATATTTTTGGAGGTGCAAGAAATGGCTCAGAAGGTTGTAGGCTTTATTAAGCTTCAGATCCCCGCCGGCAAAGCAACCCCGGCTCCACCCGTTGGTCCTGCATTAGGTCAGCACGGTGTAAACATCATGGCGTTCACAAAGGAATTCAATGAGCGCACAAAGAACGATGTAGGTCTTATCATTCCTGTTGTTATCACAGTTTATGCAGACCGTACATTCACTTTTGTAACCAAGACTCCACCCGCAGCTGTTCTTATTAAAAAGGCTTGCGGTATTGAGAGCGGTTCAGGTGTTCCTAACAAAACAAAGGTTGCAACTATTACCGGTGAGCAGATTAGAAAAATCGCAGAACAGAAGATGCCCGACCTCAACGCTTCAAGTGTTGAAACAGCTATGAGCATGATCGCAGGAACAGCTCGCAGCATGGGTGTAACTGTAGTGGACTAATGCTCCCTGGTGGGAGGAAAAATCCGATTAACCACTTATTTGGGAGGTAAATTAAGAAATGAAACACGGCAAGAAGTATGTTGAAAGCTCAAAGCTTGTTGACAGAACAAAGCTTTATGAGCCTGCAGAAGCTCTTGAAACTGTTGTTAAAACCGCTTCTGCAAAATTTGATGAAACAGTAGAAATCCACGTACGTTTGGGCGTTGACTCTCGTCATGCTGACCAGCAGGTTAGAGGCGCAGTAGTTCTTCCCAACGGTACCGGTAAGCAGGTTAGAGTTGCAGTTTTCGCAAAAGGCGATGCTGCTGAAGCTGCAGTTGCTGCAGGCGCTGAAGTTGTTGGCGCTGAAGATCTTGTAGCAAAAATCCAGGGCGAAGGCTTCCTTGATTTCGACGTTGCTATCGCAGCACCGAACATGATGGGTCTTGTTGGTCGTCTTGGTAAAGTGCTCGGACCTCGTGGTCTTATGCCCAGCCCCAAAGCAGGCACAGTAACACCCGATGTTGCTAAGGCTGTTGAAGAGGCAAAAGCAGGTAAGATCGAATATCGTCTTGATAAGACAAACATCATCCATTGCCCCATCGGCAAGGTATCATTCGGCGCAGAGAAACTCGCTGAGAACTACAACACCCTTATCACAGCTATTGAAAAGGCTAAGCCCGCAGCTGCAAAGGGTCAGTACATCCGTTCTTGCGTTCTCGCAACAACAATGGGCCCCGGCGTTCGTATCAACCCCGCAAAGGCCAGTGCTGTTACTGCTGAATAATTAAAAATACTTGACACGGAGCAATTCGTGTGGTATTATAACTAAGCTGTTCTTTTTACTTAAGACAGCAGGTGCTTAATGCATAATGGGTAAACCCCACCTGCCGAGGTTAGGAACATACAGATAATTTGTATGTATTTCCCTGCCTGCGGTTTCGTGGGCAGGGATTTTCTCGCATATGCACCACTTACTTACAGTACAGAGAGGTGAAACAAAAAATGCCAAGCGCAAGCGTATTGGAACAGAAAAAGCAGGTTGTTGCTCAGCTTTCAGAAAGACTTGAAAAGTCAATCGCAGGTGTTGTTGTTGAATACAAGGGTATCACTGTTGCAGACGACACAGCAATGCGTAAGGAGCTCAGAGAAGCAGGTGTTGAATACACTGTTGTTAAGAATACTCTTCTCGGTCTCGCAATCAAAGACACAAGCCTTGAAGGCATGAATGCCGCTCTTGAAGGCACAACAGCTATCGCAACCAGCAATGATGACTACGTAGCAGCTGCTCGCGTACTTAATAAGTATGCTGAGAAGATTGAGTCATTCAACCTCAAAACAGGTTACATTGACGGTGAAGTTATCAGCGATGAAAAGCTCAAGGAGCTTGCAACACTTCCCTCAAGAGAAGTATTGCTTTCTATGGTTGCAAATGTATTCAGCGCACCTATCGCATCTTTTGCACGTGCGGTTCAGGCTATTGCTGATAAAAACGGAGCAGACGCTCCTGCAGAAGCTTAATCTAAGCTAAAAACAAAACTATTTTATTAAATTAAAAAATTTTCAGGAGGATGACTAAAATGGCATCAGAAAAGATTACAGCAATCGTTGAAGAGTTGAAGACTCTCTCAGTTCTTGATCTTTCAGAGCTCGTTAAAGCAGTAGAAGAAGAATTCGGCGTATCAGCTGCAGCAGCAGTTGTAGCAGCTGGCCCCGTAGCAGGCGGCGCAGCAGCAGCTGAAGAAAAGACAGAATTTGACGTTGTTCTTGCAGACGCAGGCGCACAGAAGATCAAGGTTGTTAAGGCTGTTAAGGATATCACAGGTCTTGGCCTTGCAGAAGCAAAAGCTCTCGTTGACGGCGCTCCCAAGGCTGTTAAAGAAGGCGCTTCAAAAGAAGAAGCTGAAGATATCAAAGCTAAGCTTGAAGAAGTTGGCGCAAAGGTTGAACTTAAATAAGTTTAATTACAAAAATGAGACCGTGGTCATTGCGACCACGGTCTTTTTTGCTTTTTAAATGAAAATTACTTCTGATAAATCTTAACGTAGTCAACTACAAACTCGGTATAGAAATCCTTGTCAAGACTGATGTCTTCGGGGAATTCCAATGAAACGATAACGTCTTCCGGTACCTGTGAAGTGCCGTTGCCGAAGCTTGAACGGGTTGTTTCCACACCATTGATATAGAAAATGTATTCGTCTTCGGTCCATTCAAGGCCGTAGGTGTTGTACTCTTGGTAAATGTTGTTACCGTTGAATCTGCCGAGGTTGGCTGACTGAAATCCTTCCTGAACACCGTCAACGCCTGCACAATGGATAGTGTGGGTTACGCAGTTTCCGCTGAAGGTTTCACCGTAGCTGAATGCTTCGAAAATATCGATTTCTGCTCCGCCTATGCCACCCTTTGAAACGGAAGCGGTGTAAGGAGAATCAGCCTGAATCCAGAAAGCACTCCAGTATTCATCACCAGGGTTGCAGATACAGCGGATTTCAAAATAGCCGCGTGTGTAACGCTCCTTTAATTTAACTGCACCGGAATACCAACCTTCACCGTATTCTCCGTCGGTGAGATATTCACCGGCAATAATAAGATTTCCGTCTCTGACAAAAACCTGGCTTGGTGCATTATATCCTCCGCGTCTTGGACCGTTTCCTCTTGTTTGCCAAAGGGAAGTGTCAAGGGTGTCGGCATCAAATTCGTCATAAAAAACGAGAGAATAGTCGGTTAAATCAAGTTCCTGACCTCTGGGGGTTGTGGGAAGTCCGAATACAAGCATACCAAACATTTCAACAACAGCAAGCATACCTGCAAAAAATCCCTTAAAAGAAAAGGAACTGAATGCCTGACCCAGATAATAAAAAATGTTTTTGAAAGCCCATTCTTCTCTGAGAACAAGTCCTAATGCATCTGCGATTTTGTCTAACATAATTGTGCTCCCTTCAAAGGTTAATTTTAACAAAACCCTCCCGATTGCATAAATCGAGAGGGAATTTATCAGTCAAGCTCAACGGAGAATTCGTTATACGCGTACCATCTTGATGTGTTGAATTTTCTTGCACGGAAAACGATTTCGTTTTCATAAACTTCCATCCAGAAGCCCATGCCATTCCATGGGATGCCATAGCGGTTTACGATGCCGTAAGTGGGAAGATTAACGTAAGTAACGCCGTTATGCTCTTCAACGCAGGAGAAATCCTCTCCAAAAAGATTCTGGAGAACAGCTCCGTTGATACCGGTGTGAACATGACCGCTGATGAAAATAACGTTGTTATATTTTTCTAAGATTGCGGATACTTTTTCTGTGAATCCGGGCTTAAGACCACCATTTTCATAAATAACGTCCTGGCCGTTAACACCTGCAACTGGCACGTGGCAAACAACAAAAGCAGGCTTACCTTCTGCGGTTGCACGGGCAAGCTCAGAATCGAGGAATGCAAGCTGATCGTCGTAAATGTCGCAGCTATCCCAGTTATCCTCGCTCTGATCTCCAAGCACGATGAAGGTGTAGCCCTTGACATCTGCACTGTAATAAACATTTTCGATGTTGTGGTCTGTGTACTGTTTGTGATATTTAATGAAGTTCTGTCGGGCTTCTTCATTGGTGAATTCTTCAGGATGACCGATTTCGTGGTTGCCTGTGGCAACAATCCATGCCGAGGGATCGGTTTTACAATGCTTGTCCATAAGCTCATAGAAGCAGGCAACGGAAGCCTCATCACCGTAGTTGGTGAGGTCGCCGGCTACAACAACGGCGTCGGCAGGTGTGCTGTTGCGTGCTATATCTTTAAGACCAAAGGTGAAATTCCACTTGCCGAGAGGGAATCGGTCATCAAGATGCAAATCGGAAACCATAGCAACATTGAGCAAAACCTCATCCTCTTCTATCGGAGAATAACTGACAAATGGGATGATTGTCTGGAGAAAAGCCAGAACAAATGCAAGAATCTGTTGTAAAAAAGCTAACATATGTATACGCCCTTTCAAAAATACTGAAAACATTATAACCGAAAATTTCTTGCTTGGCAAGTAAATTTGTACAAAGACAGCTATTTGTTGCCGAAATAATCAAGCAAAGCTTCAGCGCAGAGAAGGTGAGGGCTTTATTTTTGTAAATACATAACAAAAGTGAGGTGTTTATATGCCGATTTATTATAAATGGAATAAAAATTTCAAAAATGATAAATTTTTTGTTGATATATAAAATATTGATGTGATATAATACGGATATGGGTTGTGAATGTCCCAAAATAATTTTATCGTGACAGATACCTTTTGGCAGACGGCGATATTGGAAGGAGCTCCTTTTATGAAGCAGTTATATGAAGGAAAAACCAAAAACGTTCTTCTTGATGAAGAAACAGGCATTGTTCATCTTTTCTTTAAAGATTCCGCAACAGGTGAAAACGGTGTGTTCGATCCCGGCTCAAACTCTGTTGGCGGCAGCGTAGAGGGCAAGGGTAAGGTTGGTCTTGAAGTATCAACTTATTTCTTTGAACTTATGGAAAAGAACGGCATCCCCACACATTATCTTGGTGGTGACATCAGCCAGGGCCTTATGAAGGTTCGCAACCTCACCGTTCCCAGACTTGAATTTGTTCTCCGTTATCAGACAGCAGGCAGTATGTGCCGCCGTTTTGAGCTTGAAGAAGGTATCGAATTCAATCCTCCCTACACAGAGGTTACTCTTAAGAGTGACGAGCAGGGCGACCCCCTTATCAGCGAGCGAATCTGCCTTATGAAGGGTATGCTCAAAGAAGGTCAGTATGACGAAGCTATCGATGTTCTCGTTCGCGTTGGTGAAGTTCTCAAGGCAGAGCTTGCAACAATGAACCTCACACTTATCGACTTCAAGATTGAAATCGGTTATGATGAAAACGGCAAGGTTTATGTTGCTGACGAAATCACTCCTGACATCTGGAGAGTCCGCGATGAAAACGGCAACATCCCCAATCAGATTGATTGTGCAAACATGATTCTTGCAAAGCTTAAGAAATAAGAAAAATTCAGCCACGACGGTTAATACGTCGTGGCGTTTTTTATATGCAGTTTACAACTTTAAGAATTTTGTTCAGAAGTTTGGTGTCAAAATTATGGAAGGCGTTGCACTCAATTTTTTTGCCTGTCAGGGTTCTGAGCCATACGGCTGCCGCGGTAAATCTGCCGTAATCGAAAGAGAGATGAAACCCGTCGCGGCAAAGAGAAAGCCCGCCGTGCTGATAATCAAACCCGGGTACTGTTTCTCTAATTTGCTGAATTACAGTTCCCACCGGAATAATTTCTGCGCCAATCGCTTTTGCTGCTTTTTGTGAAACGGAAATAATGCGCTCGAACATTTCTTTCTGGTTGCGGTTATAGCTTGCAAAGCCTTCGTGAAGTGAGTCTGTTTCATAAGCCCAGGTCTGGTGAAAATAAAACTTTGCATGCGGTTGACTTTCTTTTACGGCATTTACAAGGTTCGTGAGATACGGCTCATAGGTTTCAGACATTCCGCTGAAATGGCTTGCCTGCTGAAAGGTGATAACATCCCATTTATCCATTGCAAGTGCCTGAGGAATACTAATCAAATTTTCTCCCTCATTGCCGTTAATTTCAAGAGAATAATCTGCGCTGTTTTCGGTGAAATTTTTCCAATGAGCTTCAAGTGAACAGCCGCCGATGAAAAGATTGGCGGTTTCAATGTTTATTCCGTTTATCTCAGCCAGCTTGCAAAGCCACTTGTGAGCATCAGTTGAAAAGCTGTTACCGATTGATAAAATTTTCATTTTGCATTTTCCTTATCAAGCTTTTTGTTTCTGAAATAAATAATCAAATCAAGGCTGACCATAAATAAATTTAAAAAGTAGAAAAACAAAACGTACCACTTCTGAGAAATATCAGCCATAAAAACGGGGTTGATAAATTTTGACGTTATTCCGGCAATATAACCGAAAATAATCAGGCACAAAAAGCAAATGCTTTTGCCTTTTGCTGTGCGTGCCTTGTAAGATTTGATGACATTCAGCGGCCATGAAACGCCAAAGCTGACAATCATAATTACTTCTAAAATTTCGGGCATAAAATCACCTCGGGAGTTTTGTTTTATTCTTCAACTTCAATAATTGATTTTATTTCAGCAATAGCATTTTCTTTTGTATCAAAAAAGCTTGCTGTTTGTGAAGTCGGACACCAATAATAGATTACGTTGCCTTCGTAGTTGTCAGAAAGTTTTTCAAACACCGTATAAGTGAATGTATCGTTTTTGTAATAAAGCTCAACCGATTTAGTGTTTTCACTGTTTGTGAATACTTCTATAGGCTTGGGGTCTGTATTGGCGTTATAATCGTTCGCCTCATTGTTATGTGTGATTTTTTGAATGATAGTTTCTGTTTTTTTATAGAAATCTGCAGGGCTTTTCAACAAATACTCTGTGGCAACATCCGATTCAGCTTTATCATAAGCGACGGAAAACGAAAAAGGCTCAATTTGAATATCCAAGTAATAATCGTCGACAGTTCCCTGGATGTTGATACACTTGTAATCAGCCAACCAATCGATGTGTGTGGTTATTCTTTTTACGGATAACTGACACATTTTTTCTTCAAGTGAACCTGAAAGGTAGTCGGACAGAATTATGTCGAAAGGGGAAAGGTTATCGGCGGTTTGTTTAGTGCTTAAATATTTAGAGATTTTCTTCTTTTTACCAAACAACAAAACTATCGCACCTCCTACTTTGAATACATTGTAATACGTAATTCAATAATATGCAATCTTCTTGAATAATTATCAGTGAAGCCGTTTGCTATGCATACGGTGAAATTAAAATCACCCACCGCCGCAGCAATTTTATTCGAGCAAAGCGAGAATTTCACATTGCGAAGCAATATTTTTACCCACCTGAAAGGGCGGATTTAGTTGACAAAAGCAGCTCGAAGGCTGCTTTTGTCTGGGAAAAAGTAACTAAACGTAGTAAAATCGAGGTAAAAGTAGTATGGATCAGTTCGACAAATTGGAATTTGTTTAACTAACTATTAGTCTTTTGGTGAGACATTAGTAAACTGATTGCCGCCTTTCACAATCATAAATGTGGTGGATGCTTCAACGCTTGGCATCATGTTACCACCCGCCATTCCGCCCATATTATCGGGTGGTGTCAGACCTTCGGGCATTTCGGGTATTTCACTACCAGGATTTTTGGGATGTTCACCGTTGGCCATCTCTCCATTAGGCATTTCAGGGGGCTCGCTATTCGGCTGCTCAGGGCTTTCCTGACCACCAGGAGCTTCGGGAGGCATACCCTGCGGCGGTTGTTCGCCATTAGGCATTTGGGGTCTCTCTCCCTGCGGCATACCACCGTTCATATTTGGCTTTGCACTGGCTTCCAGCTGGGTATCACCCTGCCAGAAAGTATATTCGCCAGGAGAAAGTTCATCACCTGCAACAATCAGGTAAGTAAAGGCATTCGTGGGCGCATATTCTCCCACTATCTTATCAGAATCATTTTTAAGGGTGTAGGTACTATTGCTATTCTGCCTGCTTGCAAAACTGAAAACGGCATAAGTTTGATTGCCGCCAGCAATATGGTCAAACATATTACCAGAAGCCACCACTTTGCCACCGTTTATATAGATGCCCTTATCCGAATCGATACCAGCATCGCCGCTGGTTGCACAAGCCTGTGCAATTACAGTACCACCATTGATTACGAGCCAGCCGTTTGAATCGATGCCATCGCCCTCGCCAGTACCACCGTTGCAAAGGATGTTGAGTGTACCGCCATTCATTGTTGTGAC
>JAZQYU010000035.1:0-6388 GCA_045633685.1 Acutalibacteraceae bacterium
TGTAAATGGATATAAAAAAAGAAGTTGGCAGTTAATTCTACCAGCTTCTTTTATTTAATATCGTTGCAACATGGGGAAATGATAATTTTAAAATATTATAATAGTGTCAGCATAAATTCCATATATTTTTATATAATAACAAAAAGGAGAAAACTATGATTGATATTAGTATGATTTCATCAACAGCAAAACTTTACTTGTCACAGTGCGAAACTATCGATTCCAAGACTTTACAAGATGCAATTTTGATTTCTATTAATGAATGCTCGAATCTATTGCATAATATGAAAGCTGAATTCAAAAAACGCGATAATTCTTCAGTGATGGAACTGTTGAATTTATTCTTATCTGTTACATCGTTGACTAAAGAACTTGAAAATAATTATGAGTTATTTAAAGAATCATAAGCAGATTTTAATTCTTGGAGTTTTCTGCTTTCATCATCTTCTGAATCAGATATAGAAAAACGTATTAAATTGTACAATCTAACAGGCAATTCATCATCTGATGGCATCAATGGAAAAAAAATCTTATCAACATATTTACTGTAAGCTACTATGTTAAATTTCTCATTGTTTTTTAAGCTTATAAAAGTGAGACAATGATAATAGGCATCTCCTACAGAACAAAAATATGAATCATTACTCAAAAAAGCTAATCCACTTCCGAGCATTGTTTGAATAAAATCATCAAACGCTGTGGTTGGTTCTGTCAAATCCGAAAAAAGCTTATGACGGTTCCATAACATAATTTGATTTTTGGTTGATTGAATAATAGTTTCAATTAATTTGTTTGAAACATCGTTAAACTCTTTTTTAATATTCATAGAATCCTTCATAAAGATTTTTTCACCTTCTTTAAATGCTGAATTACTTGTTCAAGTAACCTTATTACTTTTGCTTTGTTGTAATTCGGATTGTGTTCGACCAATTGTAAAGCTTGACTAATGCACTTTAACAATTTACTTATTTTTCTTTTAAAAGGTTTGACTACAGAAGAATACTGAATATTAATTGTATCAAGAATTTTCTGCAAAGACCTAAGAAGTTGTACGTTATATACATCATCTTTTTCTATTGATGTAGAAAGATTTTCTAAATCTTTAATATGTGTGTCAATTTCTATTTGATACTCTTTAGCATCATCGTGTTCTTTTATGGCTTTCCTTGTACCTTTTGCCAAAATAAGAGTTGGAATTGAAATTGCAAAAGAAATTATTCCCGTTACATCAGCTACATTATCAAGATTAATGTGTTCAAGTATTATGGATAAGTCCAAATTTACACTTCCTTCTCAAAACTACCCCTCAGTAGTTTGGTTGATTTTTTAAACAATAATATTATCGATTGTTTTTAAAAGCAGAAACATATTCTAAACCTTTGAGAAGTTCAATTATTATACCACAAAAAGCAGCACTTTTCAATAAAGTTTTAGTATAATTCTAAATATTAAACTTCTCAAATTACCTGTTTTTCCTCATATCACTCACTTTAAATAAAAGATAAAACTTTTACGACAATGAAACAATCAGAAAAACTGAATGCAACAATTTTTCAAAAACTTGTTAAAAAATATCAAAAAAAAACACAAAAATTGCTTTTTAAATCAACCTCACCTACATTTATAAAATGCATCGAAGAAGTTGAACGAAAGAAAAGCAAACATATCAGTGTTGTAAAGATTTGCAAACGTTGACAAAACTCCCAATCGCTTGTAAATTTGCCTCATAAAGCACAAAACCGCCCCTCGTTCCTTTTTACAGGAATAAGGGGCGGTGTGTTTGTGGAGATAATTCAGTTTTATTCAACCTCGTACCAGTCTTCGGAGAGGATATCAGACTGACTTGCAAGCCAACCTGTGAGAACGGCGGTTCTGCCGGTACTGTCGTGAGTGTACATTCTGATTGAGCCAAGGCAATAAAGCTCATCGCCTTCGCCAAAGCATTCAAGAAGTCTCTCATCCCTGCACCATTCTTTTTTGATTGTTGCTGGAGGGAGCAACCAAAGATACATCCCCTTTCCGTTCCAACCCTTTCGGGCAACCTTCTTGCCGTCCTTGAGTTTTCTGACGGCTTCACCGAAATCAAAATAATTTACACATTTATTCATCTTTTGTCTCCTGCACTTTCGTTCTTTCTTTGTATTCCTCCGCATAGGCGCGGATTTTGTCAAACAGTTTCTGTGCGATTGCTTCAATGCGCTCTTTGGTGAAGTAGGCTCTTGCAAGGGCGCTCAGAGAATTATAAATGCTCCCTACCACCCACTGCATCTTCTCTGCGCCCGGCACAGTCATTTTCTCGGCTTCGGCAATGAGATTGACTATGTCAACATTCATCACCGAGCGCAGGCGCACAAAGCCCACTGCAAGCATTGCCGCAAGAATTATCACGATTTCAAGGATTGTTGTCCACATTATTTACATCCTCCTGTTTTTTCTTTTTGGTTTTCTTGGTTTTGGTGTTTTTAATTGACGCCAGGGCGATGATTTCAGCCGTCCAGAAGCTGAAATGCCCTGCGGTGATTGCGGGGTCAATGTTCATCCCCGTGTGCCAGAGAACGGCAAAAGCCGCCGCTTCAAACAACGTGACGAACACAACCGCCGCCACTACAAACTTTGTTGATGTTTTCACGGCTTCACACACTTCCCTGCTTTAAGAAGATTGAGAAGCTGTGTGTTCTGCTTCGATGTTCCGAGATAATTCTTCACACCGTTGGCAGCGGCAATTTTCTTTCTGTTGGCAAATGAGCTGTCAAGCTTCAACGATTTCAGCGCATCAACAAGGCTTGTGCTTTTGCCTTCGTACTCAGGCAGATATTCCACCTTCGAAGGCAGGGTCTTGAACTTGAGCCCCTTCGCGTTGATAACCTTTGTGAATGTGGGATCAAGGTAGCAGAGCTGTTCAACCTTGTAAGTGCCGCCCGATGCGGTGAGCACCCATTTCTTTTTGTTGTTCTGCTTCCAGCCGTTGCCGAGAAGCTTGCCCTTGCCAAGGGAAATGTGCGCGTGCATACCAACACCGCCGTCGGTGCCTTCGTAGCAGATAATTTCACCGCGTTTGAGCTTTTTGCCCTCGTAATGCTTTCTCAGGTCGCTGTCGTTGGAATGGGTAATCAATCCGCAGAGATAACCCTGAGTGCCGTCAGCAAAATCGCAAACGCTTGTTGATTCAAAGAAAACGGTGTTTGTACCGTTGCCGCCCACACCGTAAATGCGGCGGATGATGATTTCGTCACAAGGGCAACAGACCGCTTCTCTGCCGGTGTCCTTGCCGCCCTCGTCAATGGGATAATCTTTGGACGTTCCCGTTGTGTGGGGCTTGTGAGAGGTTGTTCCGGTGGGGAGCTGGGTGATGCGCATATTTTTCATGGGATATGTAACATAGTTTGGCATATTATTCCTCCTATTTGTGAAAGCCTTCAAGGTCACTGATTCTGTGATTGATAACCTTGATTGCTTCTTTTTCAACCGCATCTTCACGCTCAAGGAAATACACTCGTTCGATAACTCCGTTGTGTTTCTCGACCTTCTTTTCAAGCTCGTTGATACGGTAGATTGTGAGATTCGTCTGTTCCTTAACGCTCTTTTCGGTTTTCTTGTTGCCCATGACAACGGTGATGACAACACCGGTGAGGGAAAGCAACCCCGAAACAAGCGCAACAATGATTTCAGTTGTCACCCTGCCACCCCCATAATCAGATTAACAAGGGATGTGGCGAAGGTGGCAAAGAGCTGCAACACCTCTTCGGGCGGGACTGCACCCGTCAGGCACAGGGTTGCGACAGCTATGTAGAGGTGAATAACGTTAACCATTGGTTTCCTCCTTAATATTCAACCCCGTAACGGTCAACCAAAGCTTTGATTGTTTCATTCTTCAAAAGCTTCTTTCGCTGACCGTTATTGAGTTCTGCAATGATAGTTTCAATCGCTTCCTTAGTTTCAGCCTTGCTGATTTCAACGGCTTTGTTTAAGGTTTCTTTATTCATTAAAGTTTACCCCCAATTTTTCAAGTGCATTGATATAATCGGTTTCGGTTGTTTCTTCGTCAATAGGTGTTTCGGGTGTTGCTTCTTCACTCCACATTGCTTCAAGCTCCGCCTTTTCGGTTTCGGTGATTTCTTTCCACAATGTTTCATCTGAATTTACCCCAAGATAAACCTTTGCACAGATAACCTTTTGTTCTTCGTTACAAAGCAACATACCGCTTTCAGGAACGGCAACCCTGATACCGT
Organism: Acutalibacteraceae bacterium; assembly: GCA_045633685.1. GTDB lineage: Bacteria > Bacillota > Clostridia > Oscillospirales > Acutalibacteraceae > CAG-488. The sequence goes on from JAZQYU010000035.1 coordinate 4,230, forward strand.
TGATTGTTTCAATTTTCATAGTTGCCACCCTCCTTATGCTAAATTCCAATTCTTGTTTGACAATTTGGTTTTGTATTCGTCCGACAATTTTGCTATATTGTTGCTTCCTATTTGAAGTGTTGGTGCTGCGCGACCTGTCATATCTGCCAAATTATCTATAATGTTATGTAAGCACTCCTGTGTTAAATAAACACTATAATGCAGATATAAGCTTGCTGTTGTGTCCTTGCCAACAACTACCGTTTCAAGCTCCGTACATCTTAATAAAACTTGATTTCCCATTATTGCCAATGAGCCAAATTCAATATATTTCAATGACGTACAATGTTCAAACGCTGCTATACAAGTTATCTCTTTGAGTGCAGAAAGTTTAACGGTGTGTAATTTTGTGCAATAACCAAAGCCATAAGGCACATAAAAACTCGTACATTCGGGCAAATCTATCTCTTCAAGATTGAGCATATTTTTACAAGTACCATTACAACCATAAGCACCAAATGTTTTAGCTCTTCCTTTTATCGAACGCACATACAAATTATTAGCCATTGCTATAGCATTGCTATCCCCAATTTTGACCCCTAAATCAAGATTTTGAGGGAAGTATAAATCACCTGGGTTATCGGCGTCAAATTTGTAAATCTGACAAATACCCATTCCGCATTTTGCGTACTCAATCAGTGTTTTAAGCTTGGAAAGAATTGTCATACTCTATTACCCCGCTTTCATCAATGAGTTTTTCAATTTCGGTCAAAGTGCCGACAACATTCGAAACCTTGCTGACAGTATCTTCACCCTCAACATTGTTTTCGTAGAGGATTTTTTCAATAGCTTCAACCGTTGCCGAATCTCCTGCCCCGGCATTGCCTGTGCCCTTTGCGCCTTGCTTGACAAAATAATCTTTGTTTTCGCTGGATTTGATTTTTTGCCCGTCGGCCTGAGCCCACACACCGAAATGGAACGTCTGCTCCTGTGCGAGCATCTGCTTGGGGATTGTGCAGGAATGCTTTGCATCAAGCTCGATGTCAATGGTCTTTTCGGGGTCGTCAATGAAAAACGATGCAAAATACCGCGCACCGGACAAATCCCATTCGGGGCCGAATTCCACCTGCAGCACATCAACGTTCTCATTGCCCGACGTGATTTCAGGCTGTTGCACCCAGCGAAGAGATTCGTTTTCCGTGCAGACAATAAAGATGTTATCCATCTGCGCTCACCTCTTCAGTGTCGGGATTCTCTCCCACCTCTTCTGCCTTGCAGGCCGCAAGCATTTCACGGTATGCCTGCTCCGCACCCGAAAGAGCGTTGAGGTTGGCGACCAGCTGTTCCTTGGTCTTTGCAATTTCTTCCAGTTTGTTTTCTATAAATGATTTACTGAGCATTGACTTTTTCCTCCAATTGTTTGATTTTTGCATTCAATTCCTGCACCGCCTTCCACGTGAGGGCGGCCATTGAATAAAGCTTGATAGCGTTTCTTTCTTTATTGAGCACTTGCTCAGGCACCGCGTAGCCGTCACCGATAACAAAGCCGTAGGAAGTTGTGTCTTCAACCTCTTCCGTAATCTCAAAGCCTTCACCATCAATGGAAACATCACCGTCGTCACCGCCTTCAACAGGAGTTGTGACGGTCTTTTTCAGGTTGTAGGAATATATCTGAGAATTCTCAGGCTCAAACAACCCCAGCGCACTGTCCGCTGCGGCGATGTTGGTTTTGATAGATTCGGTGGAAGATTGTTCAAAATCCAAAGCTTTTACCTTTGCATAACTGTTGCTCTCCAAGTCTCCGACAGTAAGATATGTTGGAGATAAACTCATATAGCCAACAGACGAACCTTGTATAGTTCTTATCATTACTGTTCCGTTTGCATTTGTACTGGGATAAATGTCAAGTCTGGCAACGGTTGAATTATTTGATTTGTCAACGAGGTTAATTGCCGCTGATGTTTTTTTGTATTTTCCTGCATCTGACCCTTGTTGCAACCTCAATCTATATGTTGAGCCTTGTTCAACATCAACCGGTCCTGTTGCTGTAACCTGTCCCGTTTGAACAGAACGGGAAATTATATCCTTGGCTCTGAAATCGAGCATTTCGCTTGTTTTATCATAGTTATCAGGTGTTCCTGCAACAATTAAATCAGGGAAGAATGTCAGATAACTGTATT
>JAZQYU010000036.1:0-7660 GCA_045633685.1 Acutalibacteraceae bacterium
AAGCTTTTTTGATTCTGCTTTAAACTGTTTCTTTTTCATAAAATCTCTTCTTTCAAAAACAATAAGCACCCCCAAAAAGGTGCAGTAATAGTATAAAATGAATACAAATAATTGTCAAGTGATTTGAGACCGGAACACAACAAAAGCGGCACTCTTCCGAGTGCCGCAAAATGTGGTTTGATTATCTCATACCAAGTCTGTCAAGGATACCGTATGTCTTACCGAAGATTTCATCAGGTCTCTGATTTACAACATCTTTCTTAAGACCGGACTGTTCACAAAGCTTAACGTCTGAAGTATCAATAACACCTGACATATTGGGGTCAGCTGCAGTAAGAACTGTGCCGTCGATTTCAACATCAGCAAACAACATAGCGTTGTAAGCTCTGAGAAGAACTGCGTCCTGAGCGTCAACATAAGCGTCACCGTCAACGTCACCGAGGATTACGATGGGATACTGAACATCAACGGGGTTGCTATATTCTTCATCATCCATTGAGTGCATTGTGATGACTGCGCCTGTACCGTTACCGTTTGCAGTGCTCTTGATACCGATATTGTAGTAGTCACCGCTAGATGCAATACCATAACCGTAATAACCTACAAAGTAATCGTTGAAAATGCCACCCATTTCTTCAACAGCCATCTGGTTACCAAAGCCTTCATCAAGACCGAAGAGATAGCCGGTGCTTTCATCAACTATCTGACCCATTGAAGGATCACCTTCATAGTAAAGGTCGATGTAGTCTGTGAGGTAGTTATCGAGGTTGGCAATAGCTTCGTCAAGAGCTTCCTGACGGTTGTCAACAACAAGCTGATCGCTTTCATCGTAGTCACGGTCGAGGTTGTATGCTGCAAGGAATGCGTCAATAGCTTCCTGAACTGCTTCGGGATCATACTTTCTCAATGATGTGATGTAAGATACCATTTCAATTGAGCCGTCGAGCATTGAATAGTCAGCAAGAGGAGCCCATTCTTTAAGCTCTTTAACTGCTTTGATAAGCTGTTTTCTTGCTTCGTTGATGCGTGACTGACGCATATCGCGAAGTGCCTTTGCGGGATCTGTTTCGTCATTTGCTGCTGCAAGGTATTCGTTGTTAACCTTGATAGCAAAGTTGAGAGCCTTCTGGTAGTTTCTCCAGCTTCTTTCAGAGTAGGTGAATGTTCCGTCGCCATTATCTACCTGAGTATAGTTTGCGTTAAGAGCTTTGGTCAAAACGCGGTTGAGCTGGAAGTTAGAAGCTGTTGTTTCACCGTAATGCTGATAGTTATTTTCATTGGCTTCTTTTGAGCCGTCCATGTTATAACCTGTTGTAAGCATTTCGTAGATAGCTTCCATATAGTAAGCTGCATTTGTCATTTCACTTCTTGTGGGAGCTACAACTTCGGGATTTGTCTGTGCCTCTTCATACTGGCTGATAAGGTTGCCGCAAGCATCGCGTGCATCCTTGAAGTCCTTGTAAAGGAAGCCTTTGAAGTCAACCATATGGAAGAAGCTGTAAGTATCGTCGTCATAAGATTTGCCGTCGTTAGCTTCTTCAGAATACTGAGCATAGAGAGCCTTGAATTCCTTGAAGTTAAGGATGGGATAGTCAGCAGGAGCTGCATTGGGAGCGAAGGGATGGTCTGCAGCATCCCACAAGCCAAGAAGCTGACCAAGCAACGGCATAATTGAATAAAGAGTACTTTCGGTTGTTGCGTGGAACTGACCGAGGTTGCCAAGAAGAACAACTACAAGGTTCTTAAGACCGCAGCCTGCAAGAGTACCTGATGAGTGGTAAACTGTAATCAATTCATCAAGAGTTGAATATTCATAAGGAACAGCCATCTGCTGAGGTGTGTAACCGCTCTTAGCATAATCTCTTTCGAAGGGAAGACCAAGCAAGGGGTTGAGAACACGACCTACAAGGTCAACGATGAGGTCAGGAAGTGACTTGTTGATACCTGAACCGGGGTGAACACCGATGATAGAAACAAGCTGGTTGAACTTAAGGTTAAGGATAGAACCGATGAGCTTGTTCATAATAAGGTCTTCTACACCTGCGGGGGAATCTTCAACACCGTAGAATGAATCAACAGGGATAACCTGGAACACTGTGTCATAAAGCTTGTGCCATACTGTGATATGGTCGCCTGTGTACTTGCTGGGTTCATAACCGAAGAAACCACCGAACTGATCGAGAGCCCAGTCAACAGCAACTTCGAGAATTTCATGGATTGAAGGAATGAAGGTTTCATTCTGCATTGTTGTGTGACCATTGAGGTAATACTGAGCAACCTTAGCGCCAACTGTGAGACAGTCTTCGCTATCATAGAGGAGCTGGTTGGTTTCAAACATACCCTCAAAGTCAACTGTGGGAGTGAGCTCTGCGGCAACACTTACAAGTGTGCGTGATGCAAGCTCTTTAACTGAAGCACATGTTTCATCAGGAAGTTCAAGACCATCAACAAGAGTGCCGAGGAACTTCTGAAGAACATAAGTTACAAGCTCAACGTTTGTCATAGCTGAAAGCTCTTCGTCAGTTTTGTCAATTTCGGGAGCATCTTCCCAGAAACCGGGAAGCATGGGAAGAGCAACAACGATAAGGTTGCAGAACTTGTCATCAAGACCATCAGCAAACTTGAGGTATGCTGTTTCGAGCTTTCCGTTTTCGTCGAAGGTCTTTTCGAAGTGAATGAACTGTGAAATACCACCGCCGATGAGGAACCAAGTGAGGAAGCGGTCGAGCTTCATCTGAAGGTCAGCATCGTCGGGAATATTAAGCTCGGAAGCGTCAAGCTCAAATACTTCAATAACAACACCCATAATAAGGTCGAAGATCATTTCACCATCTGAACCGAGAAGGTCAGCAAGAAGTGTGCCTGCAAAGGGAACAACAAGGTCCTGAATTGCAGCCATAAGAATCTTCCAGATGAAGTCAAGAGTTGAGTCACCTGTGAGGCTGAGGTAGCCAAGCTTGCCGTCACCTTCTTCTGTGCTGGGAGAAAGTGTGGGAAGAACAGTTGAAATGTGAACTCTTTCACGAAGGCAACCGAATTCGTCAAGGTCTGACTCAGCGCCTGCTTCTTTATAGGTTGTGAAGCCGAGGAATTCAGCGATGTCGTTGGAGCCGTCATCAGATGCGCCCATATCTACGATCATCTTAACAAGGTCGTAGTCAATGAACATCTGAAGCATTTCTTCAAGCTTCATATCTGCTCTGTAAAGTGTGCCTTCGGCTGTGGATGCACCGTCACCGTAAAGAAGGTTGAAGAGCATATCTGTAATAAAGCCATGAAGGTCATTGAACATAGCAAGGTCTGTATCGGGGTCAAGAACACCGAATGTTTCAAGAGCACCGAAGTCAAAGCTATTGTCAAGAATGTTTGAAATAACCTTGCCGTTGCCGGGAGCCTCTAACAAACCGAGAACATGAACAAGAACAGCCATATCTCTGTTGTTAGCAGATGCTCTTCTTGTGCTGCCGTCGATAGGGTCAAGGTCGAGGTCACCGATATCACCAAGCATAGGCATAGCAATAGCTGCAGTAGTACTTGTGTTAACACTGCGCAAAGAGTCCAATGCTCTGTCGATACTACCGAGGTTGAGCTCGAGGTCAAGAATCTCGAAGTTAACGTCAAGAGTTGACATAACATCACTGTCGAGCATGTCGAGAAGCATTGTTGCCACCTGCTCGGTTGACATAACCGGGTCAAGTGTGTCGTTGTAATGATCGGGTTTAACGTATGATGTTTTCAGAGCGTTAGCGCCGATTGTGGTCATAGAGCACATAATGATGATTGCGAGAAGCACGGATAACATTCTCTTAGCCTGTTTCATTATGAAGCACCTCCGTTTTAGTTTTGACCATAGAGTCGATAGATAATTCTACTCCTACTCTATTATCTTAGTGTAATATTAACAGAAATTTAATATTTTGTAAAGAAAAAAGAAGAAAAAAATTGCATAATTTTTGGCACTGTTTTCTATCTATTTTGCAAAAAAGAACCACCTCTGTGAGGTGGCTCGGAAAATTATTTGAAATACATATACAACTGGCACTTAATCATACCGTTATAGAGCTTGCGTCGTTTATCTGCCTTTCTGCCGAAATCGGCTTCGAACTCCTCTGACGGGCTGATTATATAATAGGAACGACCCCTTGCAGGAGCAAACTGCCTGCCCATAATCTTATAAAGCTCTGAGGCTTGCTTAATATCAAGCAATCTTTCACCGTAAGGAGGGTTGCAGATGAGGGTGCCTCTTTCGGTTTTCATTGAAAAGTCTTTGATATCACACTTTTCAAACTGAATTTTGTCAGCCACCCCTGCCCTTTTTGCGTTTTCTTTGGCAATTCTCAGGGCTTCATCGTCAATGTCGGAGCCATATGCCACAAACTGACTTTCACGGATAACAAGATCTCTTGCTCTTTCACGCTCGGTTTCCCACACCTGTGAGGGAATTACATCCCATCTTTCGGCAGAGAAATGGCGGTTGACACCGGGAGCTATGTTGTGAGTGAGCAAAGCACCTTCAATAAGGATTGTTCCGCTTCCGCACATGGGGTCATAAAGAGTGTGATAGTTGCGAACCCTTGCAAGGTTGACGAGAGTTGCCGCCATAGTTTCTTTCAGCGGGGCTCCGTTTGCCTCGATGCGGTAGCCTCGTTTGTGAAGTCCGGCACCGGAAGTGTCGAGAAGCAGGCTCACCTTGTCTTTCATAATTGAAAACTGAATCTGATGGACGGGACCCGTTTCATCAAACCAGGCTATACCGTATTTTGTTTTAAGGCGTTCAACCACAGCTTTTTTGATGATTGACTGACAATCGCTGACGCTGAACAGGGCAGAATTGATTGAATAGCCCTTAACGGGGAAAGCGTCTGCCTTGCCGATCCATTGCTCCCAGGGGAGATTTTTGGTGCCCTGAAAAAGCTCTTCAAAGCTCCTTGCTTCAAAGGAACCGACGAGAATCTGAATTCTTTCAGAATATCTTGAGCAGATATTGGCTCTTGCCAATATATTTTCATCACCCGAAAACAGAACTCGACCATTTTCGGCAACTACATTTTCTGCGCCGAGAGAGCGCATTTCTTCGGCTATGACTGACTCAACGCCTAAAAGACACGGTATAACAAAATTGATGTTCATTTAAACTCCTATTCGACTTCGGGCTCGATAAGACCGTAACCTCCGTCTTTTCTTTTATATACTACACAGGTCTTATCATTCTCACCGTTGATAAACAGATAGAACTGATGACCCAGCATTTCCATTTGCAAAATTGCCTCTTCAGGCATCTGCGGTTTGAGATAAACCGACTTGGAGCGGATAATGTCAAAATCTTCATCGGCATCATCATCGTCAACAATGAAGTCATCAATAACATCTGCGCGGATTTTTTTTGACACTTTGGTTTTGTTCTTGCGAATTTTTCTGATTATGAAATCAATGCAGGCATCCAAGGCATCGTTCATATCAACAGCACTTTCTTCCGCTCTGAAGAACATTCCTGAGCTTGCGATGGTCAGCTCGACTATCTGCTCGGATTTTTCAACGGTGACTGTGATTTTGGCTTCCGCTTCATCATAGAAGAACTTTTCGATTTTTTCGAGCTTCTTTTCAGCGTGAAGTTTGAATGAATCTTTGGGTGTGCATTTGCGACCAACGATAGTAGTCTTCATAAAATCAGCCTCCTTTGATTGCAGTACTTCTTGTACTGTGGCTTTATTATAGCACATTGCATAATAAATTAAAAGAGGTTTTAAAAATTTTATGAAAAAATTATAAAAAATTCACAATAAAAGTAAAAAGAGCAGAAATTTCTGCTCTTAATGGTTATATTTTGTTGGTTCCTCTGCGGTTGTATCCGCCGCCGTGCTTGGAATCACGCTTGAGGTCAGACATCTTTTCATCGCTGACCTGCTTGAATTTTGCCATCATATCTTCAAAAGATGCGTTCTGACCGTCGTTAGACTTGGCACTCCCCTGCCATACATTTGCGGGGCGTGATGAACGCTGAGGACGGGGCTGACGAGGCTGCTGAGGCTTTTTTTCTTCGTTAGCACGTTTGATAGAAAGGCTGATTTTACCGTCATCACCGATTGAGATGACCTTAACCTTGACGCTCTGGCCTACCGTGAGGTGGTCGGAAATTTCTTTAACATAATCCGAAGCTACTTCTGAAATGTGAACGAGGCCTTTTTTGCCCTCACCCAAATCGATAAAAGCTCCGAATGATGTGAAACCTGTAACTTTACCTTCAACTATTGTTCCGACTTCCAATTGCATAAACTTTGTGACTCTCCTTAAACTATGTACCTGTTGTATAATTATTCACCGGATGCGATGTCCTGATATACTCTGTCTCCGGGCATAATATAACCGTATTTTTCACGGGCAACCTGCTGGATGTATTCATCTTTATCACCGCTGTTGATAGCTTCCTGAAGTTCTTCATTTTCAGCAAGCTGCTGATTGCACTGAGCCTGAAGCTCATTGACTTCTGCCTGCTTGGACTGAATTTCTTTTGCAGAAGAAACCAAAGAAACCGCAAAATAAACAACAAAAGCAACAACAATAACCAAAAGAATGAAGCTGAAGCTTCGCTGCTTTTTAACTTTGCTTTTAGCCATAATAAACCCCCATATCCATAAATACTGTTATACAACGATAATTATACAACAACACTTTGGGATTTTTCAAGGGGTATTTGTCTTATTTTGAGAATTTTTTTGGCTTTTTTTGATTTTTTTAAGAATTCTTTTGCCCCTCACCCGCCAAGCACAAAAAAACAATGCAACGGTTGACGAAATTTTATCGAGAAAACGGGCAATAAATATTCCGAAGCTTATATAGTAAATGAAAAAACCAAGACCAAGGCCACCAAAAGTAAACAGCCTTATTTCACCATCATTGCAACAAAGAAGAAAGCAGAACGTTGCAAAGGTGCCCACCACACAAAAAAGGATATCCTGCACGAAGATTGCCTTTTGGGAACGGAAGAAAGATTTTCTCACAAAGCGTATGAGATGATACACCACACCCAGCAAAAAGCCAAAGCCGATACAAAGCAAAAAAACATAGGTCTGACGGGCTGACGAGGGAATATACATCAGCGGAACACCCTGCCGAAAAATCCGCCCTGACGCGGTGCCTCATCAGAATAGACCAGGGCATCAATTCTGCCTTCAACGGTCATTTCTCCCGAATCGGTGCTCAGCTTGCCGATGTGAAGCTCCGACCCTCTGAGGGAAAGCTCACCGAAATCCGTCACAAGGGTTATTGTCTGCTCGTCAAAGGAATCAACATCCCTGACCCCCGTGAGGGTTATTTTCTTTCTGTCTTCCATTGAAACGCAATGGGGAATTGCCGGGTATTTTTTATCATCATTCATATTCAAAGCTAATCCCTCCCATAAACAATTTATGAGAGGGATTAAAAATTATTACAAAACCTTATACATTAAGGGGGCATCGTCCTTGTTGGCAAACTCCACAACCTTTTCAACCTGAATCCTTGTGGTGTTGGCACCGATGGCAATTTCAATAACGTCGCCCTGCTTAACATCATAGGACGCTCTTGCAACCTTACCGTTGACCACTACCCTGCCTGCGTCGCAGACCTCATTGGCAACGGTGCGGCGTTTGATTATTCTTGAAACCTTGAGATATTTGTCAAG
>JAZQYU010000037.1:0-65468 GCA_045633685.1 Acutalibacteraceae bacterium
TTGCCAAAAAGAGCCTGAGCAAGAAGAACCTTAACCTTCATAGCGTCGGTGAGCTCATTCATCTGCAGATAGTGGAATTCATTGGTAACGCCAAGTCCGTTCAAAAGAATTTCAGCATCACTTTCTGCACTGTAGCCGCCCATTTCTGCAAATTCGTCTTCAATTTCACAAACGCGGATTCCTTCCTCCTCGGTCAGCTCCATTTTGGAATAAAGATCATCTCGCTCGTCCATAATTTTGCAAAGATCGGGATTACCCATAAGAACTGTGCGGATAACCGAAAACTCGTCAAATTCAAAGTGGTTCTGCTTGAGCACGGAAAGGCGCTCACCGGGGGTATAGATAACCTCGCCTTTATTTGGTTCAATTTCACCTGAGAGAATCTTTAAAAAGGTTGATTTGCCTGCGCCGTTTGCGCCGATGAGGCCGTAGCAGTTACCCTTAGTGAATGTCATATCAACATTTTTAAAAAGCTCTCTGCCGCCATACTGAAGTCCTACGTTAACTGTGCTTATCATTTGTTTTTTGCTCCTAATCTTATCTTAATTGAATTTGTTAATCTGTTTTTCCACCTGATAAAGGTGAGTGTTTTTTTATATTTTTCAAAATATTCGCTGTCAGCCTTTATTGTCTGACCGTTTCTTTCAATTGAATCAAGAACACCCATAACCTGCGAAGCATCAACGGTTTCGATTATCCATTGACTGTCACCACGCAGGGTGATTTGGTTGCCGTCAATAGCTATAATTCTGTGAAGAACAAGTCTTCCGTTGTTTCTTTTAAAAAGAACAATATCATTTTTCCGAAGGCTTTTTTCTGCCCTTGTGAGCACAACGGTATCCTGCCCGTCAACAATAACAGGTTCCATACTTTTGCCTGAGGCAAGGATTCTGACCTTGCCGCCCGAAAGTAGAATTTCTTCAATCACGGGTGCCGCATCTTTTAATGAGAGGATGTCACTCAACTATATCCTCCCTTTCAAGTGTTGACAAAAACTCTTCAACATCTGCCTTAATCTGAGCCTCACTCACATTACATTCCACGGCAAGGGCAGAAATTATTTCATCTCTTCCGGCGCCTTTTTCAAGCATACGCCATATGAATTTTGCAGTCTCGTTCACGGTGATGATGCCCTGAAAATCCATACTTGCGGTAGACACCACAATGTTCATTCCGCTGACCTCGCGGAGCTTGTACTCAGGTTTAATTTTCATCACTTTCACCTGCTTTTTCAATAATAATTTTGCCGTCAATGATTTTCAGTTCTTTGCTGCAAACGCTGAGTGCCGCCTTTTTGTGGGTAATGAGCAACATCGTTTTACCTTCAAGCTCTCTGAGATTTTTAATCAATTTCTTCTCGGTGGCTTCATCCAAGGCGGAGGTAGCCTCATCAAGAAGAATAACCGGCGCATCATACAGAATTGCCCTTGCAATTGCAACACGCTGAGCCTGACCCTCGGAAAGGCCTTGCCCTCTTTCACCAAGAACAGTATCAAGCCCCTGCTCAAACTCATTTATGAATTCATCGCAACAGCTGAGCTTAATTGCCCTGCTGATTTCTTCTTTGGTTTTGCCGTCAGACATAAAGGTTATGTTTTCATAAACCGTGCCCGAAAAAAGGAGATTACCCTGAGGAACATAAGAAAACAGCTTGCGGGTTTCACTGCTTGCGGCAACATTAAATCCGTCACCGCAAAGGGTGATTTCACCCTGCTGAGGGTTAATCACACCCAGCATCAGCTTAAAGAGAGTACTCTTACCGATGCCTGAAATTCCCGTAACGGCCACAAAATCACCTTTTTTGATTTCACAGCTCGCATTTTCAAGCACCGCATCACGGTCATAGCTGAAGGTAACATCATCAATTCTGATTGACTCAAGCTTTGAGTAAAAATCGTTTATGCCGTCAATCTTTTCATCTGATGTTTTTTCGTCGGGAAGGTTTTCAAATTCCATAAGCCTTTCAGCAGACGCAACCGTTGCATAAAGCGACGGCAAAAAGCCCGAAAGTGAGGACAACGGCCCCTGAATCTGATTCACAAGCTGAAGAATTGCCGACATTTCGCCAATATCAATAAATCCGTTATACACACGATAGCCACCCCAGATAATTGCAAAAAGATGACCTGCGCTGAAAACAAGGTTTATTCCGCTGTTAGCAAAAATGCTCACCGTTGCGCGTCTGATTCTTATGCGGTAATTTTCACTCAAAAGATGATCGACCTTCTCACCGATTTGCTTATAAGCGTTGAACACCTTGATAACAAGCACTTCGCCCAATGATTCCTGCATAAAAGAACGAACTTTTCCGTCGGCCTGCTGACTTTGTTTGTGAATATCTTTAAGATAACCTTTAAAAAGCCTTGAAAATCCGATAAGCACAACTCCACCTGCCACAAACACGGCAGTAAACAGCGGGTCAAAGCCAGCCATAATCACAACGGCAACCACAAGACGGACAATCAACGTAATCAGCCTCGGCAAAAGGCTCATTATTCCGTCGGTAACAACACCAACATCGGAGGTGATACGGTTGAGAATTTCACCGCTGTGAAAAGCAGAAACTGCGCAGTAATCTTTTCTGAGCACCGTTTTGAATATATGAGAGCGCAGACCCAATTCAATTCTGGCCTTTGTGCGTTCAAAAATATTCCTGCTCACAATTTTAAAAACAAACTGCACACTGAGAATCACACCGAGAATTATTGCGCCCTCGGTAAGCAACGGCAAATCATGGTAGGTTGCGCCGTTGACAATGTTTTTGGTGCCAAAAGCAGACAGCACCCCTGCAAAAGCCAACACAACGCTGAGCACCCCATAAACAAACACACCTCCGAGGCGGTTTTTCGATACACGGTACATCCATTTAACAGCGGCCATATCCTGATGTCTGTTTTTATTTTTCATAATAACTCCGTCATTTCATCATTTCGTAAGCCATTTTGGCAGCCTCTTGACTTGTGTCACAAAGCATTGCGTAAAAGCTGACATTTTTCAGCAAATCCTCTGCGCAACGGCAAAGCAAATCCATTTTGCCTTCATCGTCAGGTCGGATTGTCTGATTGAAAAGAGGCGTCATAGCCTGCTGAGAGGTCAGCTTTTTAATCTGATTTTCTCCCCGATCAAGAAAGCAGATACCCTTTATCGGATAACCCTTGTTGAGGCTGATATCGTGCTTGCCGCTGAACGGTGTGCCAAAGGCATAATACCTTCCGTCAATCTTACGGATAGCAGGCTTATCATCATTTATGATCTGCGCCCTTTCAAATGCTCTCTGCCACCTCTCTGTGTGGGTGGATTTACCCGTTCCGCTGGGGGCAGAAAACAGATAAGCTTGTCCGTCAAGCTCAACTGCCGATGCATGAAGCATCATCCCGTCAAAGCGGAGCAATTCTTTATAAAAAGCCGCACCCATGCCGATGTATTCAATCTCTTCATCCGTAAGGGTAGGAAAATTTTTCCTTCGGGAGACAAAGTAATTTTCATCAAGGCTGATAGTAATCTGCGATTCGGTTTCATTGCACAGATATTTTTCGCTTCTTTTTTTCAGAAGGTCAAAACGGCAGGTGTATTCCACATTCAAACCTGCAATTTTATACACTGCCATTTACTCACCGCCCTGATTACATAATTAGACATTATATTTTAACATTTATATGTAATAAAGTCAACAAAAACGCGGCACAGCCTGAGCTATACCGCGTTTAATTTAATTTTCATCAAACACAAAAGCTTCGTTTTCGTATTTGCAGATATATTTTTTGCCGGGAACAATAGTCATATCAAGCATTTTTTCACTCAGGGGGTCTTCGATTTTTGACTGAATTGCCCTTCTCAACGGTCTTGCGCCGTAAACAGGGTCAAAGCCTTCATCGGCTATCCGCGAAACGGCACTATCATCAAATTCAAGCTCAACACCCAGGCCTTTAGTACGCTTACGAAGAGTGTCAAGCATTCTTGATGCAATTTCTTTGATATCATCTTTTTTAAGCTGTTCAAACACAATTATGTCATCAACTCGGTTGAGGAATTCCGGGCGGAACAGCTTTTTAAGTTCACCCATAACTGCATCGTGAATCCTGCTGTCAGAAAGAGCACCGCCGTTTTCATCAGCATTGAAGCCAAGGGATTTACCGGCACCGCCGCTGATAAGCTTTGCACCCACGTTTGAGGTCATAATCACAACGGTGTTTTTAAAATCCACTTTTCTGCCCTGAGAATCGGTGAGCACACCGTCATCAAGAATTTGCAAAAGCATATTAAAAACGTCGGGATGTGCCTTTTCAATTTCATCAAAAAGCACCACACTATATGGCTTACGGCGCACCTTTTCGGTGAGCTGACCTCCGTCATCATAGCCGACATAACCGGGAGGCGAGCCGACCATACGGGAAACAGTGTGCTTTTCCATATACTCCGACATATCCAGTCTGATGAGTGCGTTTTCATCACCGAACATCGTAGCCGCAAGGGTTTTGCAAAGCTCCGTTTTGCCAACACCTGTAGGGCCGAGGAAAATAAACGAACCTGTTGGCCTGTTGGGGTCTTTCAGCCCCACCCTGCCTCTGCGGATTGCCTTGGCAATAGCGGAAACAGCCTTGTTCTGACCCACTAATCTGCGGTGCATTTCTTCTTCAAGATTAAGAAGACGATGGCTTTCTTCTTCTGTGAGTTGAACAACGGGAATATGTGTCCACTCTGACACAACCGCTGCAATGTCTTCGGGAGTTACTTCCCCTTTCATTTCGCAGTTTTTACGGTTCCAGCTTTCTTTGGTTTCATCAAGCCGTTGCTGAAGCTCTTTTTCTTCGTCCCTCAGCTTTGCGGCAAGCTCATAATTCTGGCTGTTGACCGCAGCGGACTTTTCATCGCAGACAGACTTGATTTTTTCTTCAAGCTCTTTGATGTTTTCGGGTGGAGTGAATGCCCTGAGCCTGATTTTTGAAGCCGCCTCATCAATGAGGTCAATTGCCTTGTCGGGCAGATATCTGTCGGTAATATATCTTGAAGAAAGATGTACCGCTGCTTCAATGGCTTCATCGGGAATTTTCACATTGTGGTGAGCTTCATATTTATCGTGAAGACCTTTGAGAATTTCAATTGCCTCTTCCTGGGTTGGCTCACCTACAACAATAGGCTGAAAACGCCTTTCAAGAGCAGAATCCTTTTCAATATTTTTGCGATATTCTTCAAGTGTTGTTGCACCGATAACCTGCATCTCTCCCCTTGCCAATGAAGGCTTAAGGATATTTGCCGCATCAACCGCACCCTCCGCTGAGCCTGCGCCCATAAGCGTATGCACTTCATCAATAAAAAGAATCACGTCACCGGCTTTGATAACTTCGTTGATAGCTGACTTGATTCTCTCTTCAAAGTCACCGCGATATTTTGTGCCGGCAACCATGCCCGTCAGGTCAAGAGAAACAATCCTCTTACCTCTGAGCAATTCGGGCACCTCGTCTGTTGCAATTTTAAGTGCAAGACCCTCTGCAATTGCAGTTTTGCCCACACCCGGCTCACCGATGAGGCAAGGGTTGTTTTTGGTGCGGCGGCAAAGAATCTGAATAACACGGTTAATTTCCGTATGTCTGCCGATTACAGGGTCAATTTTACCCTGACGTGCAAGGTCGGTCAGATCTCTGCCAAACTGTTCAATTGTCGGGGTTTCACTCTTTTTGCCCTGCTTGGTTTTGTCTGAAGCTGATGTATTCTGAGAAGAAACGCTTTTTGTGATTTCATTGATTATTTCGTTGGATGCGATTCCTGATTTTTCAAGAATATTCATCGCAAAGCAGCTTGAATCCTTGGCAATTGCAATCAACAGATGCTCTGTTCCAACATAAGAATGATTCATCGAACGGGCAGAAGCAATCGCGCTTTCCACAATCTTTTTGCTTCGCGGAGTAAACTCATTGGGTGAAAGCACCGTGGGAGTGCCGATACCCACCGTTGTTTTAAGAGTGTTTTCAACTACCGCCTGAGTTATACCCTTTGAAGTCAGAACCGTGTGGGCAACGCTCCCCTCAACACCCAGCAAGCCCACAAGAAGGTGCTCACTGCCGATATATGTGTGTCCGAGATTCTCAGCCGATTCAATGGCATCGTTTAACGCTGTGTTTGCTTTTTGTGTGAAGCCTGTGAATTTATACATTCAGCACCTCTCCTTTAAATTATATTATATCCTGATAGTTCTTTAACTTATGCAAAAATTTCTCTCACCGCATCAGCTCTGATAACATCGCGCTGAGCCGCTGTAAGCTCGGCATTTTCGCGAGCCTTGATTGTTGCTGGCTGAACATTGTATGTCAGCTCGTTGAGCTTTTTCAAATCAAAGTCATAAATTCCGCTTCTGGCACCAAGACGAACCAGAGATGAAAGCTCCATAAATTCATCGCAGGTGAGCATTCTTGCATATTGCAAAATTCCTCTTGCACGCCAGATCTCATCAACCTGAGCAGGATTTTCAAGAAGGCTCTTGGCGGCGGCTCTTTCCTGAGCCACAAGCTGAAGAGTGATTGACTGCAGATTATCAAGAGCCTCCTGCTCGGAAATGCCCAAAGTAATCTGATTACTCAGCTGATAAATCGCACCCTTGGGTGAGCTGCCCTCACCATGAGCACCCCTGATAACAAGGCCCAGCTTTGATACGGTATTGGCAAGCTTGCCGATTTGGCCGCATTTTGTGAGTGCCGGGAGATGAAGCATAACCGATGCTCTCATTGCCGTGCCAAGATTTGTGGGGCATTGGGTAAGATAGCCGATTCTTTCATCAAAGGCATAATCAACACCCGACGAAATAATGTTATCCACCTTATCGGCAACACTGTATGCCTCTTTAAGGGCGAGACCTGACATCATAACCTGGAGTCTGATGTGATCCTCCTCACAAAGCATTATGCTGATGGCCTCATCATCGGTGAGCACAAGTGCACCGTCGCTGTCGGTTGCAAAATCAGGGCTTACAAGATGACGCTCCGCCAAAGACACCGCCTGAGCCTTGGTGAGAGTAGAGGTTTCGGTATAGGAAAAATCCCAATGCTTCTGAGAAAGAAGGATATCCCTTACCTTTTCGCAGACCTCTTTTTTGCCTGTTTTTGAAAGCTTGTTAGGAAACGGATATTCATCGATATTTCTCGCTAAACGGATGCGTGTGCTTAAAACGATATCGCCCTGTTCGCCACTTTCTATATACCATTTATTCATAGTTAAAAATCGTTCCTTTCGTTGAATCGTCACCATATATCTATTTTTTTAGATTATTTGTTTTCCAATTCCTTTATTTTATCGCGGATAACCGCAGCCTGCTCAAACTCCTGATTTTCAATAGCAAGGGCAAGTTCATTTTTAAGCTTCTCAACGGGATCTTCTTTCACCTCGGCAACAGGCTGTGCTACCGCTTCAACTGCGGGAGCCTGCTTTCCGTTGTGCTTGATTCTGCCGTGAATACGTTGAATCGACGGAAGCAATTTATCATAGAAAACACCGTAGCATTCACTACAACCCACCTTACCACTTCTGACAATATCGCTGAAGCTATTACCGCATTTGGGGCATCTCTGCTCTGTGGGTGAAGCAAGCTTCTGCACGGTATCACCGAGAAAGCCGCCAAAGAAATCATCAAGGTTCAGACCGAAGCCCGAAAACATATCTCCGTATCCAAGGTGACCTGCACAATCGGAACAAAGATGCATTTGTGTGGTATCCCCGTTCACAATCCTTTTGATATGGGTTGTTGCCTCATTTTTTCCGCAATTCTGACAAAGCATAATCATCTTCCTTTCTTAACAGTTGATAACAATATATTTTTGAATACTGACGCTCTGATAACATCCCTCATTGGCAAACTCAGCTCTCTGAGGCATTTGTCACTTGTTGCCGCCAGAGCTGCAACGGAAACTTCGTCACTGAGCAGATTCTGATAGTTAAGGTTGCTTATGTGTGCCCTGCAGGTTGCCTCATCTGCGGCTAAACCTATGCTGTTAACAACGTGCATCAGCGCTGAGCCCTTGTCGTAGCTTACGCGGGATATCCTGACATACCCGCCGCCACCTCGTCTGCTCTCTACAATATACCCGTGTTCGGGCGTGAATCTTGACGAAATAACGTAGTTGATCTGACTGGGTACGCATCCGATTGTCTGCGCAAGCTCGTTTCGCTGAATTTCCGTAAAGCCGTCGTTCTCAAGCATTCTGAGAATCATATTGGCTATTTCATTGCTCATATTCATAAAATCATCTCACTTTTTAGTTTTGACTTTCTTTGACCTTGACTATATTATATTGACCTTTTGCAGGAAAGTCAAAAAGTCAAACAAGGTCAAATTGTTTTGATTTGACTATAAAATTCAATTTATTATGCTAATACTCTGTTTTTCTTATTTTTTCTTTGTTTTTTGAGTTTTTTTGTTTTGTAAATAATAACAATAAAAGTCTGACCTTCATATTATGTTATCGGGAATATGTTTTTGCAAAAATATTCCTTGAAAATCGCCAAATTTTTTCTTATATAAATAATACTTTAATATTGCAAGAGAGGTCAATTTGATGTATAATGTAAGCGTATATTTTAAAGTAGCGAAAATTTTGCATTTTGGAGGGAAGTTTAATGGAAGCCTATCTTGATAACAGCGCAACAACACCCGTTTGCCCCGAGGCGATTGAGGCAATCAACAACACATTGACAACGTGCTGGGGCAACCCGTCTTCCTTGCATTTTGGCGGAATTGAAGCGAGTGAAGTTCTTGAAAAAGCGAGGCACTCAATAGCAAAAAAATTATCCTGTGAGGACAGTGAAATTATTTTCACCTCAGGTGGAACAGAGAGTAACAACATCGCCATTTTCGGCGCGGCTCACGCCTTCCGCCCCAAGGGAATGAGAATCATCACAACCTCCATTGAGCACCCCAGCGTTGAAGAACCGATGAAACAGCTTGAAAAAGAGGGCTACGATGTTGTGAGGCTCAATGTTGACAAAAGCGGTCACTTTGATGAGCGTCAGCTCAATGCCGCGGTCAACACCTCAACCTCACTTATCAGCATTATGGCCGTCAACAACGAAATCGGTACGATTGAGGCCGTTGAAAAAGTGAAATCCGCTGTTCGCAAGTTTAACGCACCCGCGCTTATTCATTGCGATGCCGTGCAGGCCTTTGGCAAAATCCCTCTCAAGCCTCACGCATTGGGCATCGACCTTATGAGTATAAGCGCCCACAAAATCCATGGCCCCAAGGGCGCCGCTGCTTTGTTTGTCAACAAGGGTTCACGCCTTGCCACCACCGTTTTTGGCGGAGGGCAGGAAAGGGGCATCCGCCCGGGAACAGAGCCGTTGCCCGCAATTGCCGGCTTTGGCGCAGCAGCAGATGCAATTAAAGATATCGACGTAAACCTGAGAATAGCCACTCAGCAGAGGGATTATCTCGTTTCACGGCTCAAGGAGCTTGACGGAATTGTGTTCAATTCCCCTGCCGATGCTCTTCCATATGTCACCAACATTTCGGTAACGGGTATTCCGTCTGAGGTTCTTCTCAATTACCTTTCGGAAATGGGCATTTATATTTCAAGCGGTTCGGCCTGCTCAAAGGGTCACAAGAGCCGCGTCCTCACCGAAATAGGCATTGATTCGCAAAGAATCAGCAGTGCTATCCGAATCAGCATTTCCAGATACACCACAAAGCAAGAAATTGATTATTTCATTCAGGGCGTTGCTTCTGCCCAGAAAACAATGAGGAGAATGAAATAAAAGAACGGAGTTTAAAATGAAGGAAACAATTCTTATCAAAAACGGTGAATTAGCCCTCAAGGGTCTTAACCGCCGCTCATTTGAAGACATTCTTATAAAAAATATGCGTCACCGTTTGAGTGACCTCGGTAAGTTCAGATTCACCTCGGCTCAATCAACAATTATGGTTGAGTCCGAGGATGAAAGCGTTGATTTTGACGAAGCTGTGCGCCGCCTGACAAAGGTTTTCGGCATTGCCGCCCTTTCAAGAGCCGCCGCAGTTGAAAAAGATATGAACGTCATCCTTGACTGTGCAGGTGAATATCTCCGTGATCAGCTTGAGGGAGCTCGCACCTTCAAGGTTGAAGCCAAGCGTTCCGACAAAAATTTCCCACTCAAATCCCCTGAAATCTGCCGCGAGGTGGGTGGCAAAATTCTCAGCATGTATCATCACCTTAAGGTTGACGTTCATAACCCCGACGTTGTGGTTATGGTTGAGGTTCGTGATTTTTATGCTTATATCCACGGCAACCAGATCAAGGGTGCAGGCGGTATGCCCACAGGCTCCGCAGGCAGAGCCGCATTACTTGTTTCCGGCGGAATTGACAGCCCTGTTGCAGGCTGGATGATGGCGAAACGCGGTCTCAATATTGTTGGTATTCACTTTGCATCCCCACCCTACACATCTCAGAGAGCTGAAATGAAGGTGCACACCCTTTGCAAAAAGGTTTCGCAATATTGCGGAAGAATCCCTCTTTTCGTTGTTCCCTTTACCCACATTCAGGAAGAAATCAAAGACAACTGCCCCGAAGACCTTTTCACCCTCATTATGCGCAGATTGATGATGCGCTGTGCCGAAATCATTGCCCGCAAAGAAGATTGTGGTGCTCTCATCACAGGTGAAAGTGTTGGTCAGGTTGCCAGCCAGACAATGCAGGCAATTGCTTGCACTGAGGCTGTTGCAAATATGCCCGTTTTCCGTCCTCTTATCGGAATGGACAAGGATGAGGTAGTTATCATTTCAAGAAAAATCGACACCTTTGAAACTTCAATCCTCCCCTATGAGGATTGTTGCACGGTGTTTACCCCCAAGCATCCCAAAACCAAGCCAAAGCTTTCTCAGCTTGAAGAAGCAGAGGCTCTGATTGATGTAGAGGGTCTTGTTGCAGAAGCTATTGCAAACACAAAATTCATTATGATAGACAGATAGGTGACATCTTTTGGCAATTTGCGAAATCATCAGCGTTGGCACAGAAATTCTTTTAGGTGACATTGTAAACACCGATGCTCAGTTTTTATCAGTTGAGCTTGCTAAAATGGGAATCAGCGTTCTCCACCAGACAACCGTTGGGGACAACCCCGAAAGACTTAGCAATGTGCTTGATATTGCGTTGGGACGAAGTGATATTATTATCGCCTCAGGCGGACTTGGTCCGACCCCCGACGACCTGACAAAAGAAATCTGTTGCGAATTTTTCAAAAAAGAATGTGTCCTTCATCAGGAAAGTCTTAACCGAATGGAAAGCTATTTTGAAAGCAAAGGGCTTGTTATGAGCCAAAACAACAAAAAGCAGGCTCTTCTACCTGCCGACGGAGTTGTTTTTCCGAACGATAACGGCACCGCACCCGGTTGCGCCATTGAAAAAGACGGCAAGCACATTCTGATGCTCCCGGGTCCACCCCGTGAGTTGAAACCGATGTTTCTCAATTATGCCGTTCCCTACCTCAGCAGATTTTCCGACAAGATTATTGTTTCTCACTCCATCCGCACCTTCGGCATCGGTGAAAGCCTTATGGCACAGAAGGTGGACGATTTATTAAACAGCTCAAACCCATCTGTTGCCCCATACGCCAAAGAGGGAGAGGCGCTTCTTCGTGTCACCGCTATGGCAGACAACGAAGCTGAAGCCGACAGAATCGCACAGCCTGTTATTGACGAAATCGTATCGAGGCTCGATGGATTTATCTACGGCATTGACGAACCGAACATTGAAACTGCCGTTGTGAAAAAGCTCAAAGAAAAGGGCCTGACCCTCGCCACAGCAGAATCCTGCACAGGCGGTCTCATCGGCAAAAGAATCACCGATGTTTCAGGCTCATCAGCAGTTTACGGCTGCGGAATTATTTCTTATTCCAACGATATAAAAATCAACATTCTCGGTGTTGACGAAAACGACCTTAAAACATACGGTGCAGTCAGCGAGCCGGTTGCAAAGCAAATGGCTCTCGGTGCGCTGAAAATAAGCGGCGCCGACATTGCCGTTGGTGTCACAGGCATTGCAGGTCCTGAAAGTGACGGCACAGACAAGCCCGTTGGGCTCAGCTTCATTTCCCTTGCCGCCAAAGACGGCACCGTGTTTGTAAAGAAGTTGCTCACAGGCAAAAACGGCCCCGGCTGCCGTGACTACAACCGACTGGTCAACGCATCAAATGCACTCAACCTTGTCAGGCTTTATTTAGATAATAACCTCCAATAAACAAAGGAGCTGAAATATATGGACGAGTTTCAGAAAAAAGACAGAAGAAGTGAAATTGATTTAACCGAATTCGATTTGACCGACTTCAAAGAATATTTTGAAGAAGAGGATGCCCAACGCGAGGCAGAAGCCAAAGAACAGGCTGAGCGTGAAGCCGCTGAAGAAGCCGCAAGGCTTGCTGAGGAGGAGCGTATCCGTCTTGAAGAACAGCGTCAGAAAGAGGAAGAGGAGCGCAAAGCAGCCGAAGAGCTTGCCGCAAGAAAAAAGGCTGAATTTGAAATAAGAGAAAAAGAGGAAGCCCGCAGAGCCGCAGAACGAACAGCCGCCGCTGTGCTTGCCGCCAAAAAAGCTGAAGAAGCTAAGGCTCTGGAGCAGAAGGAAATTTCCGCAAAGCTTCTTGAGCAGGCGGACGTCGACAACGAAATGCCTCTTGAGCAACCAAAGGTTGAGTCTGTGGCAGAAGAAGCCACTAAAATTGAATTTGCTGCTTTTTCTTCAATTCTCGACATTGAGCAAGCCCCTGAACAGGCAATAAACACAGAAGAAAATTCTTCATCTGATGAAGAAAAGACCCACAAAAAAGGAGCCGCTGTTACGGTTATCTGCATTGTTCTTGCAATTGCCACGGTTGTTTGTTCAACCCTTGCCGTGCTGAATTTTATGAACAGGAAAGCCGACAATCCCCAAGAAGGCAGCTCCTCTGTCAGCGCAGGCAGTGTTAACCCTTATGACGACCTGACAGTCAGCTACAAAGACACCGCTCACCTGGACTCAATCAACGAAAGCCTCAGAGCAATGTATTCCGAAAACAATGATCTTGCAGGTTGGTTAACTATTGACGACACAGCAATTGACTATCCCATTATGCAGGATCGTTCAAACAAACATTATCTCCATGGCAACAACGCCTTTGACGAAGCCGCACGCTACGGCACTCCTTTTGTTGACTTCCGTTGCGCCAAAACCGGTTTGAGCAAAAACACCGTTATCTACGGCCATAGAATGAACAATGGCTCTCACTTCGGTTCTCTTGAAAGCTATGCTGACAAGGCATATTATCAGGAGCATCCCGTCATCCGTTACGATACCCTCACCGACTCATACACCTTTAAGATTTACGCCGTGTTTTATGCCACAACTCAGGCAAAGGATGACAGCGGATATGTGTTTGATTATTACAACCCTGATATGAGTGATGAAAGCTTCAACGGTTATATTGAGCTTCTTAATCAATATGCACTTTACACCACCGATGCAGGGCTTGAAAAAACAGATAAAATAATCACTCTTTCAACCTGCACCCACATCTATGACAATCTTCAGAGTGGCGGAGTTGATGCTCGATTTGTTGTTGTCGGCAGACTTCTCCGCAGCGGTGAATCAGAAGCTGCCGATACTGATACAGTTACCGTTAATGAGGATTATCGCAGACCTCAGCTCTGGTATGACAAAAACGGCAAAACCAACCCATATTCAGCTCACAGAAGCTGGAAGCCCTCAAAATAAATCTCACGAAAGGAGCAAATATGAATGGCAGACGGATTCGATAAACCTATTATGCCCAAAAAGGAAGATAAGAAAAAATCTCCCGAAGCCATCCCCGTTGATGACAAGGGGCAACCATTGCCCGACCCTTCGGAAAGTCTGAGCGGTTATATAGTTACCACCGGCGTAGAAAATCTCAAAAACACATTTGCTTCAGTTGAGGTTGATGACGGTGTGAGAGAAACTATGGAGCCCCCTCAGCAAATGGGCTTTATCAAAAGACATTTGTCTGCAAGCAGAGGCTACAGCTATTACGGTACCCCTGCAAGCAGTATTCCTAAAGACGCTAACGGCGTTGAGCCTTCTCCTCTTTCGCGTCTGTTTTCCGAAGCCGAGGTATTGAGCGAAGAAGAAGAAAAACCGGCTGAGCCTGTTGCGCCCATCAAGCAAGGTAAGATTGCTACACCCAAGCAGGCCTCTTCCAAACCCGATGAGCCATCTGACCCCAAAAGCATTTTTGAAAAAGCCGGCTATAATGTTCTTGACGATAATCCCCGTGCCCTTTCTCTTGCCGACGCAAGAAAAGACGATGACACCCCCAGACTCAGGGATATGTATAAAACCAACACCAAGGTTATTTTCCAGTCCGAAGCAGACGCCCTTGCCAACGGCAACAAGGTAGAAGAGGTTTCTGCCGAAAGCAAGGAGCTTTTCACCGAACCCACAAAGCTTTCCCGTGCAAAGCGTCGCATTCAGGAAAAGCAAAAAAAGAAAGAAATCAAAGCGCAGATCCGCCTTGAAAAGAAAATGGCAAAAGCCAGAAAAAAAGCTGAAAAAGAAATCAGAAAAGCTCAGCTCAAAGCAGAAAAACTCAAAGCCAAGCAAATGACCGAAAAAGAAAAGGCTAAGCTTGCGGAGCTTGAAGGCAAAATTGAAAGCTTCGCCTCTGCAGCCTCAACCGCAAAAGTGCAAAAAGACCTTGTTTCCGCGCAGAAGGCAAAGGCCCAACGTCAGGAAGCTCAGGCAGCAGCCGACAGGGCAAGAGCCGAAAAGAAAAAGGCAGAGAAAGAAGCTAAGCTTGCCGCTGAAAAGGCTCAGGCTGAAAAGGCAAAAGCTGAGCAGGAAGCTAAGCTTGCCGCTGAAAAAGCTCAGGCTGAAAAGGCAAAAGCTGAGCAGGAGGCTAAGCTTGCCGCTGAAAAGGCTCAGGCTGAAAAGACAAAAGCCGAGCAGGAAGCCAAGCTTGCCGCCGAAAAAGCTAAAAAAGAAAAAGAGGCAGCCGAAAAAGCAGTTGTTGAGGCTCAGCAGGCAAAAGCCGATGCCGAAAGCATTGCCAAAGAGGCTTTCAAAAAAGCCAAAGAACAAAGTGAAGAGGCGGCCAAGGTTATTGAGCTTGCCAAAAAGCAAAAAGATGATGCTCAACGAGCAGCAGAGCTTGCCGCACAGGAAGCGCAGAAAAAGCTTGCCGAAGAAAAAGAACGTATTCGCCGCGAGCAAGAAGAAAACCAAAAGCAACAGGAAGAGGCGCAGCGTGAGCTCCACAATCAGCAAGAGGCTGTACGCAAAGCAAAATCAGACGCCGAGCAGTTAATGGCAGAGCTTGAAGCCATGCGCAAAGCCGCCGCAGATGCCCTTGCCCTTAAAGAGCAGGCGGAAGAAGCTGCCCGCCTTGCCCGTGAAGAAAAAGAACGCCTTGATGCCGAAGCCCGTGAAAGAGCCGAAGCGGAAAGAATTCATCAGGAGGAGCTTGCCGCCAAACGCGCTGCAAGAAAAGCACGTGAGGAATCACGCAAAGCCGAAACCGAAAAAATCCGTCGCGAGCGCGATGAAGCTATTGCAAAAGCAAGAGCCGAAAAAGAAGCCGCCATTGCAAAAGCCAAGGCAGAAAGAGATGCCGCCATTGCAAAGGCAAAAGCCGAAAAAGAGGCCGCTATTGCAAAAATTCAGCACTCCGCCAAAAAAGAGAGTCATCCTGCCGACATCCCTATTTCAAAGCCCATCAGCTCTGAACTGAAATTCAGCAAGGATGAAATTGTTTCACGTTCGGTTAAAAAAGATGGTTAAAACAAAGCCGAAAGATTTAACCAAAAAGTGTCTGCTTATTCTGGCTGTTATCGGAATTGTCGTCAGCTCCGCTTACCTCGTTTATGACCTTGTATGGTTGCCTTATTCTGTCAGAAAGCAAAATCAGATTTTCGTTGTTGATGAAAATCAACAGCCTTCTGCCGAAGACGCAGCCCCGGTGCAGGGTAAATATGCTGAATTCAAAAAACAATATAGCGATTTTGCAGGTAAGCTTATTATCAAGGGGCTTGAAATAGATTTCCCTGTTGTTCAGGGGAATGACAATTCTTATTACCTTGGACACAATATTGACGGTAAAAAAGACAAGCACGGCACTCTGTTTGCAGATTATCGCAACAACCTTGCCGATCTGAATGATAACACCATTATCTACGGTCACAATATGCACGACGGCACACAGCTTGGTATGCTGAATATGTATAAAAGCGTTGACACCTACCGTGCCTGCCCAGTCATCACCTTCAACACCGTTTATAACGATTATAAGTGGAAGGTTTTTGCCGCATTTCTGATTAACACTCAACCTCAGCACGACAACGGTTATGTGTTCAACTATCTGCGCACCGACTTTGCCACAGACCAGGAATTCCACGATTTTTATAACGAGGTCATTCAGCGTTCATATTTCACAACTGATGTAGATGTAACACCTGAAGACAAGCTTCTCACACTATCCACCTGCAGCCTCCTTATGGATGATGCTCGCTTTGTTGTTATGGCAAGGCTTGTCCGCGACGGTGAAAGCGAAGCAGTTGACACTTCATCAGCCGGGGTCAACGCAAACCAGCGTTTTCCTCAGGCGTGGTATGAACAGAACTGACCTTTATCTGAAACAACAAAACTCAGAAAGGAGCCAATATGAACATAAAGCTTTTTTCCCTTGCAAAGGGCAACCCCGCTGCTTTTGCCGAAAACAAAAAGTTGATTTCCGACTGCGCCAATGCGTTCACTCAGGAACCTGCAAAATTCAGCAACTTTGCCTCCCCCAAGAGAATGTTCCTTGCTGTTTCGCAGGCCTTGCGCAGTGCTGACTGCGTTGTGATTGCCGTGCAGAATCAGTCCTACAATTCAATCAAAAAAATGCTTTTCAACGCCCTTGAGATTAAAACTCAACAGGTTGAAGAAATTTATATAAACCTTCTTCCCCTTTTTGAAAAAGGAAAAATCACCAACACCGCCCTTGTCAACAATTCAATCTTCCCTGTCAAGGCGCAGATTTTCCCTACCGACAACCTTATGTCCTGCGGATTTTCGATTTCATCCGGGTCACAGAGCATCATTATGCTTCCCCTTGACTCTGTTAAAACCTCCGAGGTTGTTTTTGGAAGCCTTTACAGCTATCTTGCTTCACTTGCAGGAGTTGAAGAAACTGATGATTTGAAAAAGCTCACAAGGATCCGTCTTACAGAAAGACTTTTTACTGCCGTGACCAAATCAAAATCAACACTTGCCTTTGCCGCAGTCAACGGTGTTAACCTTATTGAAGAATGCACCAAGATGATTGACCCCGAAAACAAAGCATTCCGTTTTGTTTATGATATGGAGTCAAGAGCGTCATCACAGCCCGTTAAGGATTACATTGCCGCCTGCGCACAAAAAACGCGCATTGAAGCCAAGAGCGACTATGCCGTGGCTGTTTCAAGCGCGTTTTCAGGTAATGATGATTCAATTTTCATTTATTGCGCGGTGGCTGACAAAAACGAAACCACCGTTACCAAGGTTTTTGCCAAAGAGGAAGAATCCGCCCGTGAGCTTGTTAACACAGGCGTTGAATTTGCCCTTAAAACAGCGGGCAACATCGTCGTGTCAAAATATGACGAGCTTCACTCAAATGCCGCAAAGGCAGGCAGTCTGCTGCGCCGCAATTTAACGGCAATCACTGCTTTTGCCATTGGCGGCTCCGCGGTAATCTGCACACTGATTGCTTTTCTTCTCGGCAATCAATAATAGCGCATAACGGCAACAACCTTACCGAGGATTGATACATCGTCAACAATAATCGGCTCATATGTGCAATTTTCGGGCTGAAGCCTGAAATAGCCGTTTTCCTTGTAGAAGGTTTTAACGGTTGCTTCGTCTTCAATAAGAGCCACCACAATGTCTCCATTGCGGGCAAAGGGTGTTTTTTCGGCAATAACCAGATCTCCGTCAAGAATGCCTGCCTCAATCATACTTTCACCTTTTACGTGAAGGGCAAAAAGAGGCTTATCTCTTGAGACCGTGCCTGTGTAAGGAAAATAGCCCTCAATTGACTCAACCGCAAGAATGGGCGCACCTGCAGTTACCGTGCCCACAATGGGCACCTGAACAATATTGTCCTGCTGACCCACAATTCTGATTGAACGTTTGAGAAGAGGGTCGCGTGAAATATATCCCTCTGCTTCAAGCACATCAAGATGAGCCTGAACTGAAGATGTGGATTTGAGACCCACGGCGGCGCAAATCTCCCTCACAGAAGGGGGAACACCGTCACAGCTCCTTTCAACAAGGAAATCATAAATAGCTCTTTGCTTATCATTTATAGCCAAAATTATCCCTACCTTTCAAAAGTAGTGTTAGTTTTTCATATTATAGCACAAATGTTCGTCAAATGCAAACATTTGTTTGTTATTTTTAAAAAAATTTTTATACGAGGTATTTCAATGAAAAATCTCCGCTTGTTTTTAACCTTTTTTATTGCTTTAGCCTTAATTTCAGGCGCATTCTCAACATCTGCCTTTGCCGTTATCGACACCTACGGTGACGGTGAATCCGTGGATAAATCCGTCCTTTCCGGTAATCAGGTTGTTGCAACAAAATACACTCCTGAGTTGAAAATCTGCGCAAACAGAGGTAATTGGCAGAAATATGCCGAAAACTCAGTTGAAGGTATTGTTGACTGCACCGCCGAATATATTTCTGTTGACGTGCGTCTCACCAAGGACGGAGTACCCGTGCTTATGGCGGACGAAACTCTCGACAGAATGTGTATTGACGCTGAGGGCAACACCGTTTCAGGCCTTGTAAGTGACAAAACCTATGCCGAAATTTCCACATATTTTCTCCGCTATGCCAATGGCGGTGAGCTTACTAAAAAAAGCAACTTTGCCGTTGCCTCCCTTGAACAGGCACTTGACGCCATTGACGACGGAAACACTCTTATTATCGACGTCAGCGTTGATGACCTTGGCAAGGTTGCAGGCGTGGTTGAAAACGAAGAGAAGCTTAGTAAGGTGCTTTTTCGCCTCACAGACGCATCAAGCAGTGACGCGGCATCAATTGTTGCTAAAAATGAGCGTTTCAAAAATCTTATTATCCCGCAGTATAACGGCAACATCATTTTCGGTGCAAACGCTCTCATTGACAATGCCGTGCAAGCAAAGCTCAGCATTGTTAAGGTGGGCACCAAAAACCGCAACGGTGTTGTTCTTTATGACTCATACACCGCTCAATTCAAAGAAAACTCCATTATGGCAATCTTCTCCATGGTGGATGAATATGCAGCCGACAGAAAAGATGACGTAACCGGCTGGGACAACGTTATTTCTCACGGTTATTCAATTATTGAAACTGACTATCCCGAGCTTCTGAGCAAATATATTGAATCCACCGAGGAGCTCAAAGATGAGCTTCGCAACCTTGTGAATATGTGTCAGACTTACCTTGAGGGTGAATATTCTGCCGACAGCTTAAAGGAATTCACATCCGCCTACAACACAGCCAAGGCCTGCGTTGACGGTGTTGCTTCTCAGAGTCAGATTTCAGCCGCATTTTATGATCTGAGTGAAGCTTACAGCGCACTTGAAAAAGCTTCAGCTGATGAAACTGCAGGCAAATTCACCTTCTCAATCGGCAGACTTGTTGCCGTGGTGCTTTGCGGCGGCGGAATCGTTGCAAGTCAAGTTTACCTTTATAAAAAGAGAAAGAAATAAATTATAATTCAAATTCCCGAAAGGGGTGATTATATGTCAGAAAAAATCCGTCTTGAAAGAGCCGCTTATCCCGAAAAGGTTGGTGTTTCTTCAAAAGAAATTGAGGCTCTTATTGCCGATTTTAAAGAAAACAATATTGAAGTTCACAGCATTATGATTATGAGTGAGGGCAAGGTTGCTTTTGAAAGCTGGGCTGCCCCCTATTCACCCGACATTCCTCACGCAATGTATTCCGTGAGCAAAACCGTCACCTCAGCGGCAATCGGCTTTGCCGTGGAGGAAGGGCTGTTGACCACCGACACAAAGCTGATTGATATTTTTCCTGAATTCATTCCTGACAGGCGCGATGAAAACCTTGAAAAGCTTGATATCCACTCGCTCCTCACAATGTCTTCGGGCAAAAATGTGAGCGTTTTTTCCGACAAAACCAAGCCCAACTGGGAGCGTCAGTTTTTTGAATCACCCTGGGCATTCACACCCAACGACGGCCACTTTCAGTATATAAGCGAAAACCAATATATGCTCTGCTCCGCGATTCACAAAATCACGGGCAAAACTGTTACCGAGTTTCTCACTCCCCGCCTTTTCGAGCCGTTGGGCATTGACGTCCCTGCGTGGGAGGTTTCACCCCGCGGCATTGAAGCCGGCGGATGGGGACTTTTCTTAAAGACCGAGGACCTTGCCAAAATCGTCACCTGTTATCAGCACGACGGTATTTTCAACGGCAAGCAGGTTATTCCCGAAAGTTGGGTGCGAAAAACAAGAAAGCGCCATGTTGACAATTCTCAGGCCAACTCCTACCCTGACAGTCAGTGCGGATACGGCTACTGTGTGTGGCATTGTGCAGGTGCATCTGCCTACCGACTTGACGGTATGTTTTCGCAGTTCGGTATCGTGTTCAAAGACCGCGATGCTTCCATAATTATCACCGCAGGTGAAATTGACGAGCAGAAAACCCGCGATACAATCTGGCGCCACTTTCCAAAGGGTTTCATAACACCTGACAGTGAGCCGAGATATGAAAACGAGGTCAGCCTCGCTCCTCTTGACGATATTCTTGAGCCGACAGAGCGCAGTGTGCTTGAAGAAACAATCAAAAACAGAAATATAAAATTCAGCAAAAATCTTATCCTTGAAACATCGGGCTTCCCGGTGAGTATGCTACCCATTCCCGTTGTGTATATGTCAGCCGACAAAGCGGGCAACATCACAAACGTCAGCTTCGATTTCAACGAAAACGAGTGCACTATGACCTGGGACGAGGGAGAGGAGCACAACACTATCATTTGCGGCATGGACGGTGAATACAGAGTTTCAAAAATACGCCTTGCCAAAATGGATTTCACCGCTTACAGCACCGCCGCGTGGAAGGATGATGACACTCTTGTTATCAATATGCGCCCTGTTGAATCGGTGTGCAGAAGAACAATTGAGTTTGATTTCAAAGACAGAAACATTGTCACCTTCACCCCGAGCTCACAGCCGCCAACAAGCGCTCTTGCCGACGGTGTGGCAAATATGGTTGATTTGCCCGTGCTTCCCAAGTCCTTTGCAGACATAGCTTTTGACCAGCTCACAAAAATAATTGACGTAACCCACCGCGGTTCGTTTGAAAATTGATTTTTTCAGTTCCCTCTATTGCAATAGGGGGAGCTGTTATTTTTTGACTGAAATTGGAAAAGTTTCGGTAAAAGTCGTCGAGATTAACGCACCTCAAACACAGTGCCAACGGAATGTCGACAAGCGCCATTCCCTACAAAGCAAAATACGAGCTGCCGTTGAACCTGACTTCTCCTCAAGGAGAGGCTCCTCCGTAGGCGATGGTGAGGTGTAAAAACAATATCTCGGTATTTTATTGCATTATCTTAAAACTTGTGATAAACTAATATTGCCAAACCAACTTAATAGTATGCAGAAGGTGTAATTCCCACAGGGATATTATGCTCTTTTTTGCAACAACAAAATGAATTTGATAAAATGCAAATTCCTTTTCTGTTGTTGTGAAATGTTTCATTTTCTGCAGAGTTGGTTTGGCGACTATCGGAGTTTGCGTTTTTGTGCGGTTACTTCGGTAGCCGCACTTTTTATTTTGGAGGAAAGAAAAATGGAAAACAATCAGACAACACCTACCACCACACAACAACCGGTTATGAACAAAAAAATGGCCGCCTGCAAAACCTGCGGCGCACCTATGGCAAAAAGTGCAAAACAGTGTCCGGCTTGCGGAGCCAAAAACTCAAAAAAGAAAATCACAAAACTCATTGCTTTTCTTGTTATTATTGCAATTGTCGTCGGTTATCCCGCTTTTTACATAATCAGAAACAATAATTCCGCAATAATAACCACCAGAAACGGCGAAGAATTCAAAATTGCTGAATTAAGTGACGTTTACGAAGATTATATGGCAAACGACAAATATAAGGATTTTGTCAACACATACTTGCCTGCAGAGGTTACCATTGAAGGCGAAATCACAAAAATAGATGACACCACCTCAGGCGTAACTGTTAACGGGCAATCCGCTCACCTTGAAAGCGGAGCCTGCAGAATCATCAA
Source organism: Acutalibacteraceae bacterium (assembly GCA_045633685.1). Classification (GTDB taxonomy): domain Bacteria; phylum Bacillota; class Clostridia; order Oscillospirales; family Acutalibacteraceae; genus CAG-488. The sequence continues at coordinate 22,229 of JAZQYU010000037.1, forward strand.
ATTCCAGATAAACAACAACGCTGTTTATACCATCAGATATGACCTTTACACAAAAGCCGAAGATTACGATTTTGGCAAATTAAAGGTTGGTGACAAAATTGTTGCAAAAGGCTACATTACAGATTCCATTACCAAAAACGGAAAATACTTGAACGATGCTCTCCCCTACGATTATGAGATTATCGGTTCAGCAGACGGCATTGAGAAAAAATAACATTCGGTTTCAAGGCAAACAAAAAGACGGTAGATTCGCTCTACCGTCTTGATTTTTATTTTCTTGTAACAATGGGGTCGGCACCGTCGGTGATGCATTCCTTGGTGAATTCCACCTTAACAATGTCTTTATCACCGGGCACTTCATACATTGTGGGAAGAAGAACCTTTTCCATAATTGAACGAAGTCCGCGTGCACCTGTTTTCTTTTCGAGGGTCTGCTCTGCAACCGCTGCAAGGGCTTCATCGTCAAAGCCAAGCTCCACACCGTCCATATCAAACAGCGCTTTATACTGCTTGAGAATGGCATTCTTCGGCTCTTTGAGGATTTTAATCATATCCTCCTTGGTGAGCTGACTGAGAGTTGTGATAACCGGCAAACGGCCAACAAGCTCCGGGATAAGACCGAACTTTGACAAATCCTGATGAATGACCTTGTGCATAAGGTTTTCGGCTGTCATTTCAGATTTATTCTTAATCTCTGCGCCAAAGCCGAGGGCTGAACCGCCCATACGCTTTTCGATGATTTTCTCTATGCCGTCAAACGCACCACCGCAGATGAAAAGGATATTGGATGTGTCAATCTGAATAAATTCCTGCTGTGGGTGCTTTCTGCCGCCCTGAGGAGGAACATTGGCAACCGTTCCTTCAAGAATTTTGAGCAACGCCTGCTGAACACCCTCACCACTTACATCACGGGTAATTGACGGGTTTTCAGACTTTCTTGCAATTTTATCAATTTCATCAACGTAGATGATGCCGCGCTGAGCTTTGTCAATATCAAAATCTGCCGCCTGAATAAGACGAAGAAGAATGTTTTCAACATCTTCACCAACATAGCCTGCCTCGGTGAGAGTTGTGGCGTCTGCAATGGCAAAGGGAACATCCAATGTTTTGGCAAGAGTCTGGGCAAGCATTGTTTTACCAACGCCTGTGGGGCCAAGGAGCATAATGTTGCTCTTCTGAATATCAACACCGCAATCTCCGCCCTTGTAAACGCGCTTATAATGGTTATAAACCGCAACACTGAGTGCGATTTTGGCATCATTCTGACCAACAACATATTCGTCAAGCTGAGCCTTAATCTGGGCGGGAGTGGGAAGATTTACGGGATCCTTGCTCTTTTTGGACTTTGAGTCTTCAAGATACTCATCGTCTATAATTCCCTGGCAAAGCTCAACACATTCGTCACAAATAAAAACTCCGGGGCCTGCGATGAGCTTGTAAACCTGATTCTGCGTCTTCTGGCAGAAAGAACAGCGGACATTTTTTTCGCGTCTTTCTTCATCTCTGCTCATAGAAACTTTTCCTTTCGGGTTATCTGTTTTTGATTACCTTATCAACAATACCGTATTCCATAGCTTCCTGAGCTGAGAGGTAATTGTCTCTTTCTGTGTCAAGTGCAATCTGCTCAATTGATTTGCCTGTGTTTTCAGCAAGGATTCTGTTGAGCTTTTCTCTTGTTTTGATGATGTGGTTAGCAACAATCTGAATTTCGGTTGCCTGACCTCTTGCACCGCCAAGAGGCTGATGAATCATAATTTCACTATTGGGAAGAGCAAGTCTCTTGCCCTTTGCACCTGATGAAAGCAAAAATGCGCCCATTGAAGCTGCCATACCCATACAAATGGTTGAAACATCGCACTTGATGTACTGCATTGTGTCATAAATTGCCATACCTGCGGTTACTGAACCGCCGGGGCTGTTGATGTAAAGGCTGATGTCCTTCTCGGGGTCCTGACCTTCGAGGAAGAGCAACTGAGCAACAACAAGGCTGGCAGTTGTGTCGTTAACCTCGTCAGAAAGAACTATGATTCTGTCGTTTAAAAGTCTTGAGAAGATGTCGTACTGTCTTTCTCCTCTGTTTGTCTGTTCTATAACGTAGGGTACTAATGCCATAATAATGTCCTCCTTAGGATTTTCCTTATTCTTGCCGCAACTTAAACGAAATGAATGGCATAAAGCCATTCACTCCATTTAATTATAGGTTTAATTTTTAAAAATTATTCAGCAGCTTCTTCTTTTTTCTCTGCTGCTTTTTTAGTTGTTTTCTTTGCTGCTGTTTTCTTAGCGGGCTTTTCTGCAGCTTCTGCAACTGCATTGTCAACAACAAGCTGAACTGCCTTGCCGTTTACAAGGTCAGCCTTGATGTCTGCAACGGGAACAAAGCTCTTGATCTGCTCTGCTTCCATTTTATACATTTCAGCCATTTCGTTGTACTTTGCTTCAGCTTCTTCGTCTGTTGCTTCGATGCCTTCGAGAGCAACAATCTTTTCTACTGCAAGCATAAGCTTAACCTGCTTTTCAGCACCGTCACGGAATGAAGCCTTGAGGGCATCCATATCCATACCTGTGTATTTGAGATAGCCATCAAGATTGAGGCCCTGCTGAGCAAGACGCTGAGCAAAGTTGTTGATTTCTTCTTCAATCTTGTTTTCATACATAACTTCGGGGATTTCGCCCTGAACGTTTGCTGCAAGCTGTTCAAGAAGAGCTGATTCAAAATCTCTGTCTGCCTGAGCCTTTTTAGCGTCAGTGAGTTCAGCCTTGATGCTCTTTTTGAGAGCTGCAAGTGTGTCAGCATCTTCGCTTACGTCCTTTGCAAACTCATCGTCAAGTGCGGGAAGCTCTTTAACCTTGATTTCGTTAACCTTAACCTTGAACACAGCCTCTTTGCCTGCAAGCTCAGGTGTGTATGCTTCGGGGAATGTAACGTTTACGTCAAATTCCTCGCCTGCGTTGTGGCCGATGATCTGATCTTCAAAGCCGGGGATGAACTGACCTGAACCGATTGTGAGCTCAAAGCCTTCGCCTTTGCCGCCGTCAAATGCTACGCCGTCAACAAAGCCTTCAAAGTCGATAACTGCGATGTCATCCTTTTTAACTGCTCTGTCTTCAACAGTAACAAGTCTTGCGTTTCTTTCCTGAAGCTCTTCAAGCTTTTTCTTAACGTCTGCTGCTGAAACAGTTGTGTCAGCCTTAACAGCCTTGAGGCCTTTGTATTCGCCGATTTCAATTTCAGGCTTAACAGTAACCTTCATTGTCATTTCAACGCCTGTTTCGTCAATTTTGGTAACGTCAACATCATAGGGAGCTGCAACAGCTTCAATGCCTGACTCTTTGATTGCGTCGCCAACAACTTCGGGATAGAGAATATCAAGAGCATCTTCATAGAATACGCCCTTACCGTAATAACGCTCAATAACTGAAAGAGGAGCCTTACCCTTGCGGAAGCCGGGAACTGCAATTTTGCTCTTCTGCTTGTTGTAAGCCTTTACAACTGCGGCCTTAAACTCTTCGCCGCCGATTGACACTTCAAGAGTGTATGTGTTTGTTTCTGTTTTGTTTGCTGATTTTAACATTGTACTTCCTCCTGTACATTCTTTAACTCATGTATTATAACAGATGTTTTTATTTTTTTCCATAGTTTATTGAAAAAATTTATGCAAAAAAGTCAAAATTTTACAATAAGTTTTGGGCAGAAATTTAGATAATCTCCCGAAACAAGGTGAAATTTAATACCAAACATCTCATCATTGAAAGCAAATGTGGTTGAATAGCCGTGAAGGTGGCCATAATAACATTGACTGACGCCGCCTTTTACAAGCTCGTCGCAAATCTCCTCACACACCTGACCGCCTGCAACAGGCGGATAATGCAAAAACGCAATTTTTTCACCGCCGAGCTTATCTGCTTCCTGAATGGACATTCTCAGCCTGCCTGCTTCACGGGCAACAATTTTTTTATCAGCCTGCTTGTCGCTGTCGAAAAACCAGCCGCGGCTGCCGCAGAGGGCATAATCCCCTACCTTATATGCGTTATTATTGAGGATTTTTATTGTGGTAATTCCGTTTGCTTCAAAAAACTTATCTGCTTTGTTTTTGGTTGACCACCAATAATCGTGGTTGCCTTTTAAAATGATTTTTTCGCCGGGAAGGCGGTCAAGAAATCTGAAATCCTCCAACGCCTCTTCCATAGTCATACCCCAGGTTATATCACCGGGAATGACAACGGTGTCACTGTCTTTAACAATGGCACGCCAATTTTTTTCAAGCTTCTGTTCAAAATTTTCCCAGCCCGAAAAAATATCCATCGGCTTATCTGTGCCGAAAGAAAGATGAGTATCGCCTATTGCAAACAAAGACATTGTAACACCTCGCATATAACGAAAATTTCTGCTCAAACTATTATGGGTAAAGCCCAATACTAAACGGAGGTTAATTTTATGCGTCACGAAATCAAAGACATCAAATGTAACGTAAACAGTTGCATCTACCACGAAGGCACACACAAGTGCACAGCGGGCACAATCGAAGTCGGCCCTTCAAGCGCTTGCAGCTGCTCAGAAACACTTTGCGCAACATTTGAGCCCAACGCCAATATGACAAACAATAAATAACCTTAAAAATTGCAGGAAACACAGTTGATGCGTTTCCTGCAATTTATTATTCAGAAAGCATTTCAAAAACAACAGCTTCCATATCTTCTTTTTTGCACACCTTAGTGAATCTGGGTGTTTTGCCCTTGAGATTTGCAAGCTGAGGAGGACACTCCGCACCTGTTTCAACATGAAGACCGAGCACCATATCAAATTCATCCATACCCTCTGTCATACCGGGACGCACAGCATCGAGAACTGATGCGCTGAATTTGTAGGGATTGGCTGTTGAAGCAATTACTGTGGGAGTTTCATCTGCGGTAACATGGAAATAATCATCATAAACCGCAACAGCAACTGCTGTATGGGTATCGCAAAGATATTTGTATTCATCAAACACATTTGCAATTGTTTCTTTTGTGCCTTTGTCATCACAGGAACCGGCTTCAAACAAAGCCTTGATTTTGTCAAACACTTCTTCATCAACTGAATATCTGCCCTCTGATGAAAGCTCGTTCATCCATTTTGCAACAGCTTCATCGTTCATATCGCTGAGCAAGAAAAGAAGTCTTTCCAGGTTGGATGAAATGAGAATATCCATTGAAGGGGAGATTGTTGTGTAGAAATCTCTTTTTCTGTTGTAATTGCCTGTTGAAAGGAACTCGGTAAGAACATCATTTGCGTTTGAAGCGCAGATAAGCTTTTTGATGGGCACACCCATCTCTCTTGCGTAATAAGCCGCAAGAATGTTGCCGAAGTTACCTGTGGGAACAACAACATTGATTTCATCTCCGAGCTTGACCTTGCCCTTTTCGAGCATATCGCAATATGCTGAAACATAGTAAACAATCTGAGGAACAAGACGACCCCAGTTGATTGAGTTGGCCGAGGAGAACATCATGCCCATTGATTCAAGCTTTTGGGCAACAGCCTTATCGGTGAAAATCTTTTTAACACCGCTCTGTGCGTCATCAAAATTTCCCTCAATAGCACAAACGCTTACATTTGCACCCTCCTGGGTTGTCATCTGAAGCTTCTGCATAGGGCTTACACCGTCTTCGGGATAGAAAACGAGAATTCTTGTACCGGGAACATCCTTGAAGCCTTCAAGAGCAGCCTTGCCTGTGTCACCTGATGTTGCAACAAGAATAACAATTTCCTTATCGGGAGCTGACTTTGAAGAAGCAACTGTGAGAAGATAGGGAAGAAGCTGAAGAGCCATATCCTTAAATGCACATGTCGGACCCTTCCAAAGCTCAAGAATTTCAGCCTTATCGTTGAGAGTATAGAGAGGAGCAACCTTTTTGTCGCTGAATCTGCCTTCGGCATAAGCACCGTTAACGCAGTAATCAAGCTCGTCCTCACTGAAATCTGTAAGATAGAGAGAAAGAATTTCTTTTGCTCTTTCTATATAGCTGCAATTTACAAGGCGCTGAATGTCATCAAGAGAAATTTTCGGAATTTCAACAGGAACAAACAAGCCGCCTTCTTTTGATATACCATGAGCAATAGCCTGAGCAGACTCTACTCTTATGCTTTTGTCGCGGGTACTTGTGTATAACATCGTACATTCTCCTTTGGATTTATACTGCTATTTTTTCGCAATAGATTATATCACACTTTGTCAATAGTGTAAACAGTTGTTTTAATACAACTGTTTCAAAATTTTAAATCGTTCAGAAAGCTTTATCGTGGCAAGGGCAATACCAACCGAAATAATCAAAACACTTAAATATAATACTATACTATGAATCTGATAGCCGACATTTTCTGATACTTTTTCAACGATGAATCCAATCAGCGGATGCCACACATAAATTAATACAGACATTTTTCTGAATAGTGATGCTGCATTTTTGCTCGAATTGTTTAATTTTACAAAAGCAAGACACAAAAACAACAAACAAGCAGTAGGCATCATTGAAATCATCATATCCTGTTTAACCGAAACAGCCAGTGCCATTTCAACAACCTTTTCCGCACACATTATCCCTGCAAAAAGTATGAGAAGCAATATATGTTTAGTTGCGAATTCTATTCTCGCTCTGTTTTTTGCCAAAATATAGCCCAAAGATATGAACGGAAAGCCGAAAAAAAGGCCATTTTTAGTGTCATCAAAAATATCAAAATACAACTCGATCGGTACTTTTAAAAACGAAACTGAACGCAACTCGGTTTCAAACAAGCATCCCAAAACTCCCAAAAAATATATAATACAACATATACCTACAAGAGCTTTATCGCCAATATGAATTTTGTTTACCAGCAAAAACAATAAACCTACAGATACTATCAATGCAATAAAATACCATAAATGACTATAACTGCCTGTTAAAAAAAGTCCTCTCAGGTATCGGACAATAATTTCAAATGCCGAATACTCTTTACCTTTGAATCCATAAAATGCAAGTGGAAGATAAACAGCAGAATATATGAGATAAAACCTTACCAACTTTTTTATATATTGTTTCGTTTTCTCAGAATTTTTTATTCGCTCACCCAAAAAATATCCTGATATCAAAAAGAAAAAAGGAACGGCAATTCGGCACAAAATATTGCTGAATCCACCGGACAAGGCATGGCTGACATTTTCGAACGGAGGATAGTGTATCGCTATAACCATAAAAGCTGCAATGAGTCTGAAAAAATCTATTGCATAAAATTCCTGCTTTTCCGCAAGACTTTTACCTTTTTCCAAAAATGCAATTTTCATTTCAACCCTCCATAATCAAAACGCATTTTCTGTGTGTTTCAGTTGAAGCTTATTGAAATTTTCATCAAGAATAATTTCAATAACATCAAATCGCATTTCACTTTCGTCACCATAGGTTTTCATAAAAAGCCCTGCCGTGGCACGGATTTTGCTTTGCTTCGCTTCATCCACCGCTTCAATGGGGGCATACATATGGTTAACACCTCGCGTTTTAACCTCAACAAAGCAAACAACGTTACCCTTCTGCGCAACAATGTCAATTTCACCCACGCGCCTGCGGTAATTGCCGGTCACAATTCTGTAACCCTCATCGCGCAGATACCGTGCGGCATAAAGCTCGCCCCACAAGCCTGATTTGTTTATCTGCATTACTTTTCACCCGTGAGTTTTTTCAGAAAGCTTCTGCGGTGAACCGGGCTTATGCCATATTTTTCAAGCATTTCATAATGAAGCTTTGTACCGTAGCCCTTGTGCTTCGGAAATTCATATTCGGGATACTGCTCGCTGATTTCAAGCATAAATCTGTCCCTTGTCACCTTTGCAAGCACCGAAGCCGCCGCAATAGAAGCAGAAAGCGCATCACCCTTGATTACCGTTCTGGTGGGGATGCCAAGCTTCGGATCACGGTTGCCATCAACAAGAACAAAATCGGGCTTGACGCTCAAGCCGTCAACAGCTCTTTTCATTGCAAGAAATGTTGCCTGCAGAATGTTAATTTCATCAATTTCTTTTTCATCTGCCATTGCAATTGAATAAGCAACAGCTTTTTCTTTGATTACATCATAAAGCACATCGCGCTTTTTTTCAGTGAGCTTTTTGGAGTCATTTAGCCCGTCGATTATAAGTCCGTCAGGCAGAATAACCGCCGCAGCGCAAACAGGCCCTGCAAGAGGACCTCTCCCCGCCTCATCAACACCGCAAACAACGGCAAAGCCCTCGGCCTTTGCCTCGTTTTCAAATTTATGCCAATCGGTTTCAATAATTTCTTTTTTCATTTTTGTCACTTCCTCGGCGGCAATTCCATTGTGATTTTACCAAGTCTTCCGCCACGGTATTCATCAAGGAGCATAACTGATGCTCTTTCGGTGTCAATTTCTCCGCCGCTTATGAGCATTCCTCTTTTTCTGCCGATAGCCTCAAGCACCTCGTAGCCTTCGCAATTTTCAAGATCAATATTCTTTAATTTGTATCTTTCAACAAGTCTGTCGGCATAATCCTCCTTGAGCACTTCAAGAAGACGGACAGCCATCGTTTCACTGTCAAGCACAGAATCCTTGACTGAGCCGATAAACGCAAGTCTGTCGCCAACCTTCGGGTCATCAAACTTCGGCCACAAAACACCGGGAGTATCAAGAAGCTCAACTCCGTTGCCGATGTTGAACCACTGGTTGTGCCTGGTTACACCGGGCTTATCCGCAACAGCTGCTCTGTTTTTGCCTGCCATTTTATTGATGAATGAGGACTTACCTGTGTTGGGAATACCCACAACCATCACTCGCAGGCTCTTGCCACCCATTCCTTTTTCTTCGTTGGCTTTGATTTTTTCTTTGAGCACTTCTCTTACCAACGGACGGTAAGCGTTGAGCCCTTTGCCTGAACGGCAATCCACCGGCAATGCGGCAAAGCCTTTGTTTTCAAAATATCTCACCCATTCGGCTGTTGCTTTTTCATCAGCAACATCACACTTGTTGAGCAAAATAATTCTCGGCTTGTCTGCCGTAATCTGTTCAATTTCGGGGTTGCGGCTTGAAAGAGGCATTCTTGCGTCAAGCAATTCTGTTACGGCATCCACCATTGAAAGGCTTTCTTTGATAAGACGCCTTGTTTTTGCCATATGCCCCGGAAACCATTGTACCGTCTGTTTTTGAAAATCACTCATAATATCACCTTAGGGTGACAGATAAAATCCGTCACCCTTACTCAAAATATGTAAACTGATCAAAAGGCAGAATTCTGAAAAGAACCTTACCGATAATATAACGCTCGTCAATCATACCGATAGCCGATGAGCGGCTGTCAGTTGAATCGTTTCGGTTATCACCCATTGCAAAAATACAGCCTTCAGGAACAGTCACGGGGAACTGAACATCCTGCTGAACTTTGGTGCGCTCTGCAATATAGTCTTCCTGCAGAAGCTTGCCGTCAACAAAAACATCACCTGTTCTGAAATTGATATCAACCGTCTGACCGCCTGTGGCAATCACTCGCTTTACGATAGGCTCGTTAAAAGCGTTGGGCTGAGTGCTGATGATGATGTCACCGTATTCATAACCGTTTGTGTTAATTGCTCTGACAAGAAGCCAGTCGTTTTCATAAAGAGTCGGGTTCATAGAATCACCCACAACACCAACAAACCTGACAAAAAATGTGAAAACAATCATTATCACAATAAGTGCAGAGCATACTATTGAAACAAAATCATATAAAAAAGGCTGTTTGATTTCCTTTTGATTCTGTTGTTCTTCGTTCATTTAAAGGACCTCTTATTCTTCACCAAAATAATCTTCGTTAAAAACCTTGATTTCATCAAGGGGCAGAATTCTTACAACAGCTTTACCAAGAATATATCTCTCATCAATAGGGCCGATTCGGGATGAACGGCTGTCAAGAGAGTCGTTTCGGTTATCTCCCATTGCAAACACGCAACCCTCCGGCACGTGATAAGGGAACTCCACATCATAAGAAAGTGCGGTAGGTTCAAATATGTATGGCTCATCAAGAAGTTCACCATTGACTCTGACCTCGTGGGTGTTAAAATCAATATCTATTGTTTCACCGCCCATAGCAACAATTCTTTTAACCAAAGGCTCATTTCTGTCATTTGGCTGAGTGATAATAATAATATCACCGCGCTCGTATTCACTTCTGGACGAAACAAGCAACCAGTCACCGTCAGAAAGGGTGGGCACCATTGAACTGCCCACAACGCTTACCGCACGGAAGCAGAAAGTGAATATAACCAGAATAATAACAAGGGCAGCAAGAATTGAGCCTGCCATATCATAAGCCTGGAACCATTTTTTGCGTTTGGACTCCGCCTGTTCAGGAGTTAATCCGCCCGGGTAATACTTTATTTTTGAAGTTTCTGTATGTCTGTGATTATACAAAGCGGTTACCTCCATAAAAAAGATAGGGTATGCGACACTCCGCATACCCTCAATGGTACGACCTGAGCGTACCTTCAGCTCATTTGAATTAGCCGAGCTTCTGCTTAACTTTAGCAGCTTTGCCGACTCTGTCACGCAGATAGTAGAGCTTGCTTCTGCGAACTTTACCTGTTCTGATGAGTTCAACGCTGTCAACGTTAGGTGAGTGAACAGGGAATACTCTTTCAACACCTACACCGTATGCAACGCGACGAACGGTAAATGTTTCGGAAACACCGGCGCCTTTGCGAGCAATAACTGTGCCCTCGAAAGCCTGAAGTCTTTCTCTTTCGCCTTCACGAATTCTAACCTGAATTCTAACTGTGTTACCTACTTTGATTGCCTCAGATACGTCAGCCTTGAGGCTGTCCTGAGCGATGAGTTTAAGTGCGTCCATAATAGACCTCCCGATAATTTCAGGCGTTCATACCGCATACGCAGCAGAGGACCGTCCGCTTTAATGTTGGGCATTAAATCCCCACTTGTAATCAAGCGGATACAAATGCTGAAATATTTTATCACAAGAAGTCATAAAATGCAAGTATTTTTTTCGTTTTCTAACAAAAACTTTTTGCGCTTGCGGTCAACAGATCTTCACGCACTATATATTGTTGTTTTGAGGATAATTGAATATTCTTTTCAAGGGTTTCAACAAGCAACGCAGGGTTAAGATTAACGGAATTACCTGCTGCAAGGTTAAGGCTGAGCAAAACACGCTCACCGTCAAAGCTGAGCTCTTTACCAAAAATCTGCTCAATCAGATTCACCTGCTTGAGCACCTTACGGCGTCCTTTTTTACCCATTTTTTCTGCCATAAGCTCGTTGCCGTCCAGCAAAGCCATTGCGCTGTAATAAAAATTCTCAGCTTCGTTTTTATTTTCAAAATCAAGAGTAACGGCATATTTTGCGCTGACAATTTCATTGGGGCTGAAAACAGGGTCAGCCACGCTCACAATTCCGATATCCTCGGGCATAACGGCTCTGAGGGCTTCTTCAACCTGAGCGTTTGTCATATCACCCTCAATTCTGATGTCCATATATTCACATTCACTGCTCTGGCCCAGAGAAAGAGGAAGCGCAAAGGCAATATACGGGTGAGGGTTAAAGCCCTCGGTGTACCACATAGGAAGCTTTGCACGGCGCACCGCTCTTGTCATAAGGCGGTTTATGTCAAGGTGTGATATATAAATCATTCTGCCTGTTTTTGAAAATCTGATTCTAACACATCGCATGGCATTCACCTCCGTTGAGCTTGTTAGCACCGCAGCCTGCACATTTTTCGCGGCAGTTTCGGGTGGTTTCACTTCTGTGAGCCTTTTCATTTTCCTTCATAAGGAACTTTTTGCTCACACCGTAATCAAGATGATCCCAAGGAAGAATTTCATCAAAGCTTCTGCGACGGTTGGCATAGAATCTGGGGTCAATTCCGCATTCCTCAAAAGCCTCCATCCACTTGCTGAAATCAAACTGATCATCCCATCCGTCAAAGCGGCAGCCCTTTTTCCACGCAAGCTCCATAACCTTGGAAAGTCGGCGGTCACCGCGGGCAAACACACCTTCGAGGAAGCTTGTGGGAGTCAGGTGGGTGCTGATATTTATTTTCTTTGTGGTTACGCTTTCAAAAAGGTGCTTTTGCTTTTCTTCAAGCGTTTCCATTGTGTCCTGCGGCTCCCATTGGAAAGGAGTGAAGGGCTTGGGAACAAACGATGATGCACTTATGTTAACCGTTACACCTTTTCCCTTAGGTCTGTCGGGGTTAGCATAAAATGCGTTTACTACCTTCTGACCCAGCTCGGCAATGCCCGCCACATCATCAAGGGTTTCGGTGGGGAGTCCGAGCATAAAGTAAAGCTTAACTCCTGTCCAACCACCGTTGAAGGCCTTGGTTACTGTGGTCATAACCTCATCTTCTGTCACGTTTTTGTTAATCGCATCACGAAGACGCTGTGTGCCTGCTTCGGGAGCAAAGGTAAGACCTGCGCGTCTTACTGCGGTAAGCTTTTCCATAAGCTCATCAGAGAAATTATCAACACGAAGCGACGGCAAAGCAACATTGATTTTGTCATCAATTGTCCAGCTGAGCAGCTTATCAAGAAGCGGCTCAATCTGTGTATAGTCGCTTGTACTCAATGAGCAAAGTGAAATTTCATCATAGCCTGAGGTTTCACAAAGGCATTTGCTCTGACTTTCAACCACATCGGCACTTTTTTCGCGTATGGGGCGGTAAATGAATCCTGCCTGACAAAAACGGCAGCCACGGATACATCCACGGAAGATTTCGGCAGTTACCCTGTCATGAACAATCTCAATACTCGGCACAATAAATGCCTTAGGATAAAATGCCTTGTCCAGATCCTTAACCACTCTTTTAACTGCCTTTTCGGGTGCGGTGTGCTTGGGAGTTACACTTTTGATTGTGTTATCATCGTTATACTCAACATCATAAAGTGAGGGTACATAAAAACCGTCAATCTTTGCAACCTCGCAAAGAAATTCAAGCTTTGATGAGCCTTTTTTCTTGTGTTCCTTAAGCAAATCCAAAAGCTCGTTTGTTGTTTCTTCACCTTCACCGAGCATAATCACATCAATAAAATCTGCAATCGGTTCAGCATTGCACACACAAGGTCCGCCCGCAACCACAAGAGGGGTAAGGCTCTCACGGTCTTTGGAATAAAGCGGCACCTGAGCCAGATCGAGCATATTGAGAACATTGGAAAAACTCAGCTCATACTGAAGAGTGAATCCGATCATATCAAAATCCTTAACAGGGTCACCGCTTTCAAGGGCATAGAGCGGAATGTTGTTTTCTCTCATCTGCTGTTCCATATCCACCCACGGAGCAAACACACGTTCACACCAGGCATCCTCACGCTCATTAACGAGAGAATACAAAATCTTCATCCCAAGGTGGGACATTCCGATTTCGTATGTATCGGGGAAGCAGAATGCATAACGCAAATCCACCTTATTTTTATCTTTTATAACGCTGTTAAGCTCACCGCCCACATATCTGCCGGGCTTCTGAACTTTAAGCAACACATTTTCTACTTTCTGCGGAATCATAAAACTTTCCTTTACTGTTTTAGTTTTTTATCAAATTTACTCGGCTCCTCTTGTCAGGGGAGCTGTCGCGAAGCGACTGAGGGGTAGTCTGCTTGGAGTATCTCTCCCTCCGTCTTTTGCTTCGCAAAATCCACCTCCCTCGTCAGAGGGAGGCAAGAGCTATCTGCTCATTCTTTGCTCAACTTGTGTGTCAATGTACTGACAAACACCATAAAAATTTTGGTCTATATCAAGATTGCAAATTCGCAAAATCTTTAAGCCCACTCGTTCAAGCTCTTCACTTCGCAATTTATCTTTTGATATTTGCTCTTGCGTATAGTGACCTCCACCGTCAAGCTCAACAACCAACTGAGCCTTGGCACAATAAAAATCAACAATATACTCACCTATTGCCTTTTGCCTTTGAAATCTCGCAGGATAATTTCGCAAAAATTCATACCACAGCTTTCTTTCCCATGGTGTCATATTTTTACGGAGAGCCTTTGCAAGGGGAATATTATTTTTGTTGTATTCTTTCATAATTGCCACCTTTGAAGTGCAATCTTAATCGGCTCCCCTTGTGAGGGGAGCTGGGTCAAAGACCCTGAGGGGTAGTCGGATTTTGCAGTTACTTCATTAACTACAGAGGTCTCTCCCTCCGTCTTTTGTGACCCGAAATCCACCTCCCTCATCAGAGGGAGGCAAGGGTTATCTGCTCACAAAATGCTTTGGCGGACCATCCAAATAATTTATTTCTTCTTTCACAAACTCAGGATAAATTGTGATGTTTTTCATTTTCTCAATTGGCATCCAACCAAGCAACACATTACAATTATCTTTTTGTGAAACGAACTCTCCGTTATCAGGGATTTCACACCCCTTAACAGCTTCGGCAAGATAATAAAACTCTATTCCGTGGACTTTTTTGCCGTTCCATTCCCAGAATGTTTCTTCTGTCCACAGCAACTTTTGAATTTCAATACCTGCACCTGTTTCCTCTTCAAACTCCCTGATTAAGGTTTCTTCTGTTGTTTCGCCTGTTTTTACCGTACCACCCGGCAAAGCATATTCTTCACCGTTTCGTTCTCTTTGAACCAACACCTTGTCTTCTTTAATCAAAACTCCAACGGTTCTCAAATGGCAGGTATAGTCATCAGTTTTAAAAAGCCAATCTTTACCCATAACCTTACCTCACTTCAACGTAACAATACTCACACCGTCTTCGCCTTCACCGAAGGTGCCGAGGCGGTGGGTTTTGACATAGGGGCTCTTTTTGAGATATTCCCTTACAGCTGTTCTCAATGCACCCGTTCCCTTGCCGTGGATTATTGTAAATTCACTAAGCCCTGTGCGAAGCGCGCTGTCCATAAATCTATCAAGAGTCATCAGACATTCCTCAACTGTCATACCTCTCAGATCAAGGCGGGTATCAGCGGAAATATTCATTCTGCTGTCCATTTTGCTGCCGTGGGTTGCCCTGGGCTTCTGAATTTTTGGCTTGTTGGATTTTTCAAGGAGACGGAGATTTGAAACCTGTGTTCTAGTTTTAATGGCTCCCATCTGCACTTCGGCAACACCTTTTTTGGTGTTGACCGAAACAACGGTTGCTTCTGCACCGATGTCAGCAAGAATAACGCTGTCGCCCGATTTAAGCTCACGGGGAAGTACATAATTTTCATCTGCATCAAAGGTGCCGATAACAGGGTCAGCGGCGGCATCAATCGCACCGATTCCCTTTTTAACAGCAGCTCTTGCACGGCGAGCCATTTCGGCAGCATCCTTCTGCTTTGCCTGTTCTTTTTTGAGACGTTCAAGCTCTTCAAGAAGTGCATAGGCTTCGCGCTTTGCCTGCTCAGTGATTTTAAGCGCCTGAGCCTTTGCCTTTTCCATCTCTTTTTCACGAAGAGTCTGGATTTCGGACTTCATCTGCTTGGCTTTTTCAATCTGTGCCTGAGCCTCACGCTTCATCTCTTCAGCCTCTGCTCTGCCCTTTTCCATATTGCGTCGGCTTTCTTCAAGCTTATCCACCACATCCTCAAACCTTGCATTCTCTGTGGAAACAAGGTCTCTTGCGGTATCAACAATTTCATCAGGAAGACCGAGCCTTTGCGAAATTGCAAAAGCGTTTGATCTGCCGGGCACACCGATTAAAAGCTTATAAGTGGGTTTAAGGGTTGCAACATCAAACTCACAGCTTCCGTTGATTACACCGTCGGTCTGCAAGGCATAAGCCTTAAGCTCGGCATAGTGAGTTGTGGCGGCAATTCCGGCACCCTGACGGCGAAGCTTTTCAAGAATTGAAACAGCCAATGCCGCACCCTCAACGGGGTCGGTGCCTGCACCAAGCTCGTCAATGAGAACAAGACTGCCCTCACCCGCCACCTTTAAAATTTCTATGATATTAGTCATATGTGACGAAAAGGTTGAAAGTGACTGTTCTATGCTCTGCTCATCACCGATATCGGCAAGTACGTTTTCAAAAACAGAAATTCTGCTTCGGTCATCAACAGGAAGCATAAGGCCGCACATCGCCATAAGCGAAAGCAAACCGATTGTTTTGATAGACACGGTTTTACCGCCGGTATTGGGGCCGGTGATCACAAGAGTGTCAAAATCCTCACCCAATTTTATATCAACAGGCACAACCTTTTTGGGGTCAATCAGCGGATGCCTTGCCCTGCGCAATTCTATTATACCCTCGTTATTGAGCGTTGGAGCAGATGCTTTCATAGCATACGCTAACTGCGCCTTTCCGAAGATGAGATTGAGCTCAACAGCACATTCATAGCTTGATTTGATTGTGTCGGCAAAGGAGCCTGCCTGAGCAGAAAGCTCCGCAATAATTCTGTCAATTTCATCCTTCTCCTGATTTTGCAGAAGACGGATTTTATTGTTGGCTTCAACAACACCCATCGGCTCCACAAAAACCGTGGCGCCTGATGATGATGTGTCGTGAACAAGGCCGGGCACATCGGCACGGTGCTCACTTTTAACAGGAACAACAAATCTGCCGTTGCGCATTGTGATGATGCTGTCCTGCAGATATTTTGAATAATTTGTGTTTCGGGTAATTTTGCCCAGTTGCTCTCTTACGTGAGATTCCTGCGCTCTGATTTTTCTTCTTATGCTTGCAAGCTCGGGCGAAGCATTGTCAGAAATTTCTTCTTCCGAAATAATCGCATTTCTGATTGCATCTTCGAGAAATCTGTTGGGTGAAAGAGCATTGAACAAGGTATCAAGGCAGGTTTCAACCCCTGAACAGGTGCTTCTCCATTGGGTGATTGTTCTGATAACGTGAAGCACACTTGCAATATCAAGCAATTCCCTCAACGAAAGAGAGCTGCCCGCATCTGCCCTGTAAAGAGCATTGGTAACATTCACAAGCCCGCCGAACGCAGGTCCGCCGAAGCGTGCAAGAAGCATATGGGCGTCTTTTGTCTGATTGAGCAATGCCTGAGCCAAGGGAAGTGACGGCTCGGGCTTGAGCTCACGGGCAAGAATGCGGGCATCTTCACACGAAACGTGAGAAGCCAGCATTTCAAGCACCTTATCAAGTTCAAGAGATAAATAATGTCTGTTCATACTTTTTGTCCTATGTAATACTCTTGTAAAAATCAAGAGTTTTGTATTTTCTGTTGGTTTGATTAAGAAGATATTTTTCGCATACGTCGGCAAGAATGGGATAATTTTCATCACCCAGAGAAAAGCCGAAAAGCTTTTCGGGCTTTGAATAGCAGATGTATCGCATAGCGGTCACAACGCTGAGGGGCAATTCCTCACAAGGCACATCTCCCACACACTCAGAGCAATACAGATGCCCGTCATAGGTGCCGAAATACATCACATCATCTTCAAATTTTCCGCATTCATCGCAAGCAATCAAATCCGGCATATATCCCGCCAGCGACAAGGTGCGAAGCTCGGCAATTGCCTTGAGCTGCAGCTCGGGTCGCTTGTTTTTGCTGAGCATATAAAGGCAGTTAAGTGTAAGACGCAAAAACTCCGACGCGTCACTTTCCTGCGGAGCAAGCTCATACTGAAGCTCGCAGAAATACTGTGCAAGGGCAAGCTTACCGATATCATTTCTCAAATCAAAAAATATTTCTTTTGTCTGAATTTCATCAATAACATAAGCATCTTTTCCGCGGTAAATAGAAAAATCTGCATAAGAAAACATCTGGCTTCCGCATTGAGTGCGGCTTTTGATTCGTTGCGCTCCTCTGACAAAAGCCCTGAGCACACCGTAATCCTTGGTAAGCACAGTCACAAGGCGGTCATCACCGCTTGTTTTGTGTTCCTTGATTATCAGCCCTTCTGTGTTCATTCGCATTTTTTACATTCTCCTGCACGCTGTTAGTTGCTCTGTATTGAAGATAATCTTCAACTTTTCCGCTTCGGGCAAATTTATCCCAAGCGGCAAGGTTTTTATATTCCATCAAAATCCCTCCGCAAATATTATTTGCAAAGGGATACAGATTTTGTTATGAAAATTTTGTTAATCAATCAAGTCCGAAGTTGTGAATAAGACCCTCACGGTTTCTCCAGCCTTCTTTAACCTTAACCCAGCATCTGAGATTGATTCTGCACTGGAAGAATTTTTCCATATCCTCTCTTGCACGGGTAGAAACCTTTTTGAGCATTGCTCCGCCCTTGCCGATAATAATTCCCTTGTGGCTTTCACGCTCACAATAAATCACGGCTTCAATATCGAGGATATCACTGTCTTCACGTTCACGCATTTTTTCAATGCTGACAGCCACACCGTGGGGAATTTCTTTATCAAGTGAACGAAGAAGCTTTTCGCGGATAATTTCACCGGCAATAACTCTTTCGGGCTGGTCGGTGAGAGTATCTTCAGGGAAGAAGAAAACGCTCTCAAACGCAAGCTTTGAAAGCTCCTCCTCAAGCTCGGTCATATTGATGCCCCTCATTGCAGAAACAGGCACAATAGCCTCAAAAGGATAAAGCTGCGAGAATTTGAGAATTCTTTCCATAAGCTGTTCCTTTTCAGGAATGGTGTCAACCTTGTTAATTGCAAGAATAACAGGGAGTTTTTCTTTTTTGAATTTTTCAATAAGCTCCTGCTCAGCCGGGCGCAGTTCACCCTCGGGCTCTGTTACAAAAAGAACGGCATCAACACCTGATATGCTGTCACCAACCGCTTTGATCATTTTTTCGCCAAGCTTGGTTTTGGGCTTGTGGAAACCGGGAGTATCCGTAAAAACAAGCTGAGTGTCATCCTTTGTGAGCACACCCATAATTTTGGTGCGGGTGGTCTGGGGCTTATCTGACACAATGGCAATTTTCTGCCCTAACATTCTGTTGAGAATTGACGACTTGCCAACATTGGGGCAGCCGACGATTGCTATAAAAGCGGTTTTAGTCATTCTTTTTACCTCTTAAGAAATTATAGATTTTTTCAGGCCCTGCAAAAATAAAAAATCCGTCTGCAACAAGGCTCACAACAAGCACGGCAATATAAAGCGGATTTGCCCCAAAATAGGCAAACAGCTTTTGGAAGGCAAGGGGCTGGAACAGAATCACAACACCCACAAGCACCGAAAAAATTGCAAACACAAGCACACCGCCTGCCGCCGTATCCTTTGCAATTTTAACATATTCGTTTTTTTCGAGAGTTGCCGCATTGGCGGCATTTTCAATTCCCGAATTCAGCAATTCACCTGCCATAACAAGGGCAGACATCATAAGCAGAACGGCAAATTCGGTTTTGCTCACTTCAAAAAAATCGTAACGCAGAAGAAAGAACATCATATAAACAAAAATACTCATATGAAACCTGAAGTTTCTTTCATTCACAATGCCGTAAGCAATTCCCTTAAAAGCATAACCGAAGCCTTTGATAAAAGCTTTCATAATTATTCCTCGTCAAGATAATAGCTGTTATGCCTTTTAAGACCCAGCTGAGTGAGAATTGTTTCTTCCTTTTCTCTCATTCTCACCTGTTCAATGCCGCCAGCCTCGTGGTCATATCCGAGAAGATGCAGCATTGAATGAACTGTCAGAAATCCGATTTCGCGCTGAAGAGAATGTCCGTATGTTTTTGCCTGCTCAATAGCATGCTCAACCGAAATAACTATGTCACCAAGCATTTTGGCGCCTGTGGAATAGTTTATGTCATAAACACCGTCTTCACCCAAGGGGAATGAAAGCACATCGGTGCTTCTGTCAACATTTCTGTACTGAAGGTTAAGAGCGTGAATTTCTTCATCGTCAACAAAACGCACACTAACCTCAACCGAGCCGTCAAAGCCCTCGTTGACAAGCACAGCATTGCAGCAACGGCGGATGAGAAGCCTGATTCCCGTGGGAACCTTAACTGCCTTCTGGTCATCTGAAATTACAACTTTGATTTTGTCACTCATTTTCTTCTTTTAACCTCCTCATATTTTTCATAAGCCTTGATAATATCCTGAACAAGTCGGTGTCTTACAACGTCCTTTTCAGTGAAATGTATGGTTTCAATATCATCAATGTTTTTAAGGATTTTGCTCGCTTCCACAAGACCTGAGCGCTTGCCGTCGGGCAGGTCAATCTGAGTGATGTCACCTGTGACAACAATTTTGGAATTGAAGCCCAGACGGGTCAGGAACATTTTCATCTGCTCAGGAGTGGTGTTCTGTGCTTCGTCAAGAATAATGAAGCTGTCATCAAGAGTTCTGCCTCGCATATATGCAAGGGGGGCAACCTCAATATTCCCCCTTTCCTGATAGCGCTGAAAATTTTCAGCTCCGAGCATATCAAAAAGTGCATCGTAAAGGGGTCGGAGATAAGGGTCAACCTTCTGCTGGAGGTCACCGGGCAAAAAGCCAAGCTTTTCACCGGCCTCAACGGCAGGTCGGGTCAGAATGATGCGGTTGATTTCCTTTGCTCTGAAAGCATTTACCGCCATTGCAACAGCAAGGTAGGTTTTGCCTGTACCGGCAGGACCGATACCAAAAACAATTGTCTTATCTTTAATCGCATCAACATACTTTTCCTGACCCAATGTTTTTGGCTTGACGGGTCTGCCCTTTGAGGTGATGCAGATACAGTTGTTTGCCATTGCAGCAAGCTTTTCTTCACTGCCTTCGGCAACAAGATTCATCACATAACGGACATTCTGCTCGCTGAGGCCCTCACCCTTGTTGATGAGAGTGAGCAGTCCGTTGATAGCTCTGACTGCCTTTGCCACATTTTCGGCTTCACCCGTAACCTTAAGGTCTGAGCCTCTGCTGATTACGCTCACACCGTATTGACTTTCTATGAGCTTGATGTTCGCATCAAAGCTTCCGAAAAGTGTTACCGCCTGCTCCATACGGTCAAAATTTATAATCTGCTCAAACATAGGTGCCTCCGAAAAAATAATACTAATCCTATTATCTGTTTAAGTATATCACATTTTGCTTCAAAAGTCATTATTATCGTCAAATTTCAGCCAAAAAATTAAACAGTTTTTTCGATGCACCTTTGTGCAGTTTGTATACGGCATTTCAAATATATTGTCTGAAAAGATAAAAAATTGTGATTTTGCTCTTTAATTATTTTTAAAAGTATAGTATAATGTACCAAGTCTAATCAAAAGGGAGATTTTGTTATGGCAACAAATAAGGTTCGTCTGCGCATCTACGGCTCAGATTATTTCCTTACCACCGACGAAGACACCAAATATATGCGCAACCTCGGAGATGAGGTTGACTTTGTGCTTTCAGGTCTTTTAAGAGAGCATCCGCGCCTTTCAATCACTCAGGCAGCTGTACTGTGTGCGTTGCATATGGCTGATGAAAAGCATCAGGCTGAGCAGACCTCGGCTACCTTGCGCAATGAAATCCAGGCTTATATGGAAGACGCCTCCAAAGCAAAAACCGAAGCAGAAATTGCAAAACGAGAAATTGACAGACTCAACAAAGAGATCAAGGCTCTCAGAAATAACTGATATGAATAATATGCATGAAATTCTTGCCCCTGCCGGATCCCCCGACGCACTGAAAGCGGCTGTGCTTTGCGGCGCAGATGCCGTTTATCTCGGTGTTCAGGAGCTCAACGCAAGGCGGGGTGCAGAAAATTTTGACTACACCCAGCTCAGTGAAGCGGTTGATTTCTGTCATTCGCGCGGGGTTAAGGTGTATCTCACATTGAACACCGTTATTTCTGACGGTGAAATCAAAACTGCATCAAAAATAATTGAGCGCGCCTGTGCAAGTGGCATAGATGCGCTCATTTTACAGGATTTTGCCGCCGCAGAAATTGCGAAGCGGTGCGCTCCTGGTATGCCCATTCACGCTTCAACACAGATGTCGGTGCAGACTCTCGACGGCATCAGAAGGCTTGCCGATATGGGCTTTTCAAGAGCTGTTCTTCCAAGAGAACTGACCAAAGAAGAAATTGCATTTTTGTGTGAGAACTCCCCTATTGAGCTTGAAATGTTTATTCACGGTGCGCTGTGTATGTGTGTTTCGGGTCAATGCTATATGAGTGCGGTTTTAGGCTCACGAAGCGGCAACAGAGGAGCCTGCGCCCAGCCCTGCCGCCTCCCCTTCAGCGCAGAGGGCACAGGCAGATTTGACCTGAGCCTCAAAGACCTGACCCTCACCGATTACCTCAAAGAGCTGCGCGATATGGGCATTGCTTCATTCAAAATTGAAGGCAGAATGAAACGCCCCGAATATGTTGCCGCCGCCGTTACCGCTTGCAAGCAGGCAGTAAACGGTCAGATTGACCCGCAGATAAAAAAGGATTTGCAGGATATTTTTTCACGCACAGGTTTTACTGACGGATATTATAAAAACGCTCTCGGCAAGGATATGTTCGGCACAAGACGAAAGGAAGATGTTGTTTCTGCCGCCCCGATTTTATCCCGCCTTGAAACACTTTATCAAAAGGAAGCTCCCCGTTTCCCTGTTGATTTTCACTTCACCGCTCTTCCCGAAAAAGCAGTTTCGTTAAAGGCAGAATGTAACGGAACTGATGTCTTTTGCGAAAGTGATTTTGTTCCGCGCGAAGCTATCAGCAAGGCAATTGACGAAGCTTCGGTTAAAGAACAGCTTTCCAAAACAGGAGGCACACAATTCTTTGTAAAAAATATTGAGTGCATAATCGGTGACGGGCTGAATGTTCCCGTTTCGGTGCTCAACAAATTGCGCAGGGATGCTCTTTCGCTGATTGAAGAGAGATTTACCGAAAACCAACAAAAGGAATTCAGAAGCAACGATTTTTCTTTTACTCCCCATAATGCAAAAAAGACAAAAATTATCTGCCGATTCAAAGATGAAAGCTCTATTCCCGACGATCTGACGGGAGTGAGTGAAATAATCATCCCCGTGAACAACATCAGAACGCGATTTGATGCAACAGCACAACTGCCCCGCGGAATTTTCGGCAACGACAAAAAGCTTCTATCCAAGCTCGTTGAGCTTAAAGAAAAGGGCGTCACCTCAGCCTTTGCAGGCACTCTTGACGGCATTGAAATTGCCACAAAAGCAGGTCTTCGTGTCACCGCAGGCTACGGCACCAACATTTTTAACTCCCTCGCCCTTGACGGCTACAAAAACCTCGGTGTTGAAAAGGCTCTTCTTTCTCCAGAGCTTACGGTTAATCAGATTAAAAATCTCGGCGGTGATTTGCCGAGAGGAGTTTTTGCCTACGGCAGACTTCCGCTGATGCTCACCCGCAATTGTCCTGTCAAAAATGTAAAAGCTTGCGGTGAATGCCGTCAATCAGGCACACTCACCGACAGAAAAAACACCGTTTTTTCCATTGACTGTTCAAGCGGTATGAGTGAAATTTTAAACTCACGCCCCGTATATATGGCAGACAGATTAAATGAAATTAAAAATGTTGACTTCATTCTTTTATATTTCACCGATGAATCAAAACAGCAGGCGCAGAATATTATTAACCAATATCTCGTCGGTGGCAAGCCTCAGGGTGAATTTACACGAGGACTCCTTTACAGAGGTGTTGAATAATGATTAAAAAACTGCAAGAGAAACTGCCTCGCACCTGCGACGGAATTCTCATCACAAGCGAAGAAAACCGCCGTTATTTCACAGGCTTTCATTCATCGGCAGGTATGCTGTTTGTCACTCACGACAATGCGGTTTTTCTCACCGACAGCCGATACATCGAAGCGGCACAAAACAAAATCACCGCGTGTCAGGTTATGGAATCAAGAAAAATCAAAGAGCAGATTCCCGACATATTGAAAGCCGTGGGTCTTCATAAAAAGCTTCTTCCGAAGCTCCTTGTTGAAAGTGACAAATTGAAGGTAAGCGAGCTTAAATATTACCGCTCACTTTTTAAGCCCGCACATCTTTCCACCGTTGGCGGTGACAAAATCATCAATTCCCTGCGCGAGGTAAAATCAGAGCAAGAGCTTGAATGTATAGTCAAAGCTCAGCGCATTGCGGAAGCCGCTTTTGAAAACGTACTCAGTTTCATCCGACCCGGTGTGAGTGAAAAAGAAATTGCCCTTCAGCTTGATTTTTATATGCTCAGCCACGGTGCCGAAGCCCTTTCATTTGACACAATTGCCGTCAGCGGAAAGAAATCATCTATGCCTCACGGCGTACCCGACGGAAAGCTTGTTGAAAAAGGTGACTTCATCACAATGGACTTCGGTGCAGTTGTTGACGGCTATCACAGTGATATGACCCGCACCGTCTGCGTTGGTGAACCAAGTGACAAACAATGTGAAATTTATAATATCGTTCTTTCGGCACAAGAAAATGCCCTCAGAACAATCAAAGCAGGAGTTTCTGCGTTTGACGCTGATTCTGCCGCCCGCAATGTCATCAAAGAAGCAGGCTACGGTGAGTTTTACCGCCACGCTACAGGTCACGGAGTCGGTATTGAAATCCACGAAGGTCCTGTTGTGGGAGGCAACCCCAAAATCATCCTCAAAGAAGGTAACGTTATCACCGTTGAACCGGGAATTTACATCCCCGATGAGTTCGGTGTAAGAATCGAAGATATGGTTTTTGTCACCGCTGACGGTTGCCGGAACCTTACCAAATCACCCAAAAATTTAATAATATGTTAATTTTCAAATATTTATTTGAATTAACACCTTTTTTATGATAAAATAAAATGAATTTTGTTAAGGAGGTATTCCTTTGGCTGAAGATACAAACAAAAAGCTCGGCTCTCAGGAAAATGAAGAGCCGCAAAAAGATTGGGAATGGGATGCACAGACTCCCGACGCTCCCGTTGAAACCGTAGAAATCGAAAGCTTTGACATCCCCGCAAAAGCAGAAGCTGTTGAAGAAGCTCCCGAAAAAGAAGAAAAAGAGCCGTCACATCAGCCCGGTTGCTGTGAAATCTGCGGAGAAAAGCTCAAAAACAGCCCCAGCGAATTTTATTGCAACGTATGCCGTGAAAAATATCTCAAGGTAAATTACGGAGCAAGTCACATCATCCTTTCCGTTGTGATGATGTTTGTTGCCGTTATCGGCATCGTTTCATTTGCATCAACGAGCAAAATTGTTTCTAACATTTCCGATGCACGCGCTCACCTTGAAAACGGTCACCTTGCAAGAGCTGTTGACAGCTACAACTATGTTGAGTCCACAGCGATGAGCCTCAACGAAGGCTTCAATGCTTTTTTGCAGGGCATCAGCAATAATTTTAAAGAGGTCAAGGTTTTTGATGCGGGCACAGTTGCCGACAAAGAGCTTGCACAGATTATGGTTAAAACCATAACCTCCGAATATGCTTCCCGCGAAGCGTTTATGGGCATTGTTGAAAGCTCCTTCTCCGAAAAAGAGCTTAACAGCAAAAAATATGCCGACGTTAAGGCTTGCTACGATTTCTGCAAATCTATGGATGACACAGCAAACGCAACCTATGACGCATGGTACGCCTTGCTTGAAGAACGTATGAACGCCTTTGATGAAAACGGCAAGCTCACCAAAGAAGATGCTCCCACTGTTGAAGAGATTTTTGCCGTGCTTGATGACTATGCTAAGAAAAACCCTGATGCCGAGCCAAGCACACTTGAATTTTACAAAATGTGGACAGTTTATTATGAAGCTTCCGCTTTCGGCTCAATCAAGGATTCCGATGTGATGACTTACCTTGACTCCGCTTATAAAAAAGCAGGTAAATACGGCTATTTCTACAGCGACTATTACCTCAGCTTTGCGTGGGAGAGCGAGGACTATGACGACCTGATTAAGGTTGCCAATGAAACGCTCAAGGTTAACCCCGCCAACGAAGGCGCATATTTCTTCCTTGCAAAGACATATGGTCAGCAAGAAAAATGGGATGAGGCTTCCGCAGTTTGCGAAGATCTTCTCGTTGCCAACCCCGACAGCCTTGACTATTACACTCTCAAAGCAGAGGTGCTCCGTCGCACAGGCGATTACAGCGCTTCAACCGATATCTGCAAAAAGGGTCTCAAGGCAGGCGAAGATTCCGAGCTTTACAGACAGGCTTCAATCTCATATATGCTCAACGAAGAAGCAGAAAAAGCTCTTGAAGCTGCAAAGTCAGCTTATGAGGCAACCTATGCCGCATCATATTCAGGCGGAACGATTTCACTTGAGGTTCTTAACACATCTGCTCTCATCAGTTACCTTTGCGATGAAGAAAAGGTTATGTATAACGAGATCATCGAAATGCTTGAATCTCAGGACTACGAGCTTGAGGATTCTGTTAAGAGCGTAATCCAAGGTGACACCACCTTTGAAGATTTGTTCACCACAGGAAAGGGGGATATTTAAATGAAAATCCTTTATCTCATTTCAAAATATATCACCCTGCCTGCAACCGTTATAAAAGGCTTGTGGGAGCACATCACCTGCGGCACGCTCAAGGTTCTTGTTGAAGACGGAAGATATCTCCAGTCAAACGAGCTTTGCGGCCACGTTGAGCACGAGCTCACAGGCTCCAGAGCAAAAGCATTTCTTGTGGGCTTCATCCCCTCAATTGTCAACGGACTGCTTGCATTTTTCCTCGGCGGCGCCGGCTTTATGGGTCTGTTTATGTTAAAGGTAACTCCCCCCGAGGCGCCAACAGGTTCTGAAGCTCAGTCTATTGCTTTCTGGATTTATATTGTTCTGTTTTATCTCGGTGTTTCATTTTTCTGCAATATGTTCCCTCTTTTTGAGGATGCACTCAACAACTGGGCTTTGCTTTATCAGACAAAGCTCACCGACGAGCAGAAGCAGATAAACGAAAAAATCAAAGCTGACAATGCCTATCAGAAAGAAGCCGCAAAGCTTGCAAAAGCCAACGGACAGAAGTCTGACAAAAAGAAAGGTGAAGAAAAGAAGCTCATCAAAGAAACAAGCATTGTTGCCAAAATTCTTCTTTTCATCCCCTCAGCTCTTATGCTTGCAGGCTCATTCCTTGAAAAATACGGTTTAACCTTCATCATCAGCATTGTTGTAACAATCCTCGCAATCGTGCTTTAAACAGCAAAACTTAAGCTCCGTTTGATTAACTCAAACGGAGCTTTCCTTTTAGTCATCATTTGTGTAATATATATTGCCGTAAAGATCTGTTCCAACTCTTTCGCCGGTACTGGGATTTGATATGGAATTTCCGCCGATATCACGATTCCAATTATCTCCGGTTGTGTCAACTGTTCTACCGCTTTGGGTTACAAACTCACCGCGCAAGTCTGTGCCGGTATGAGTCGAGCCATCATAACCGCCGTCACTGCCGGAGCCTGTGCCACCTGAATTCTTTTTCTTGGTGGCTTTAACCGATTTGATACCAAGAACAAGGAACACTATTGACACCAGATACGAAACCGTTGATACAGGATCTCCCGCAAACATACCTAACAAAAACAGAATGCCGAAAGCAACAAAATATACCATTTTAAATACCTCGTTTATTTCTGTGAATTTTCAAGTGCCTGCTGAATATCCTCAAGGATATCGTCGATATGCTCAATTCCGACAGAAAGGCGGATAAGGTCTGACTTAACACCGCATTCTTCAAGCTGAGCGTCGGTGAGCTGACGGTGAGTAGTGCTTGCAGGGTGCAAAGCGCAGGTGCGACAGTCTGCAACATGAGTTACAACAGAAGCAAGCTTAAGGCTGTCAAGGAACTTTGTTGCGGCTTCTCTGCCACCCTTAACACCGAATGAAATAACACCGCTTGTGCCGTTGGGCATATATTTTTTTGCGATTTCATACTGAGCGTCACCCTTAAGACCGGGATACTTAACCCATGAAACCTTATCGCTTTCACTAAGCATTTTTGCAACTGCAAGAGCATTGCTGCAATGTCTTTCAACTCTCAGGGGAAGTGTTTCAAGACCGAGGTTGAGAAGGAATGAATTCTGGGGAGCAGGGATCGAGCCAAGGTCTCTCATAAGCTGAACAACAGCCTTTGTGATGTATGCACCCTTGCCGAAACGCTCGGTGTAGGTTACGCCGTGGTAGCTGTCATCGGGAGTGGTGAGACCGGGGAACTTATCGTTCTGAGTCCAGTCAAAATTACCGCTGTCAACAATAACACCGCCAACCTGAGTTGCGTGTCCGTCCATATACTTTGTGGTTGAATGGGTAACAATATCTGCACCGAATTCAAAGGGGCGGCAGTTAACGGGTGTGGGGAAAGTGTTGTCAACAATAAGAGGCACGCCGTGAGCGTGAGCAACGCGGGCAAATTTTTCAATGTCAAGCACATCAAGTGAGGGGTTTGAAAGAGTTTCTGCAAAAACAAGCTTTGTGTTTTCTTTAAAAGCAGCATTAAGCTCTTCTTCACTTGCTGTGGGACTAACGAATGTGAAATCAATGCCCAACTTTTTCATTGTTACTGAAAAAAGGTTAAAGGTTCCACCGTAAATTGCGGCAGAAGAAACAACGTGATCACCTGCGGAGCAGATGTTGAAAACTGAATAAAAGCTTGCAGCCTGACCTGATGAAGTAAGCACAGCGGCAACACCACCCTCAAGAGCGGCAATTTTGGCGGCAACTGCATCGTTGGTGGGGTTCTGCAATCTTGTGTAGAAATAGCCTGAAGCTTCAAGGTCAAAAAGCTTTCCCATTTCTTCACTTGAATCATATTTATATGTGGTGCTCTGATAAATAGGAAGCGCTCTGGGTTCACCGTTT
Source organism: Acutalibacteraceae bacterium (assembly GCA_045633685.1). Lineage (GTDB taxonomy): Bacteria > Bacillota > Clostridia > Oscillospirales > Acutalibacteraceae > CAG-488. Next base: position 50,789 of record JAZQYU010000037.1, read on the forward strand.
TTGGGAGTATAGCCTGCGTGGAGGCAGTTTGTGTTAAGACGATATTTACTCATTTTTATATCTCCTTGATAAATTTATTCATAAGTTCGTAGCCTGCGTCAATGTAAACGCCCGTTGCCTTTGCAGAGTCTTCATTGATTGAAGCAACACCGCTGTCTTTTTCTTTTGATTTGTGATAAATCATATAGGGCACAGGGTCTGACGCGTGGGTCTTTGTGCTCAGAGGTGTGGGGTGATCGGGAAGAATCATAATTTTGTAATCCTCACCGATTTCTTCCAGTCCTTTGAGAATAATGGGAAGCACACGGCTGTCGATAAGTTCAATGGATTTCACCTTATTTTCAGGTTCAAAGCGGTGACCGCATTCATCGGGAGCCTCAAGGTGGACATAAGCAAAGTCACAGTCCTTTTTAAGCGCCGCAACAGCAGCTTCAGCCTTGCCCTCAAAATTTGTATCAATGTAGCCTGTTGCGCCCTCAACGTCAGGAGTCTGCATATCTGCCGCCTGACCGATGCCCTTGAGCAGGTCAACAGCAGAAATAACTGTTCCCTTAACACCGTAAAGCTTTTCAAATGGAGTGAGCATAGGCTTTGTGCCCTCGCCCCAGAACCACACAGAGTTTGCAGGGCGCTTTCCCTTGGCGATTCGGGCTTTGTTAACAGGATGATCCTTGAGCAAATCATAGCTCTTTTTCATTATATCAACAAGCTTCTGTGCGTTTTCACTTTTTGAAAGATAGGGGCCAACCACCTTGTCAGAAATATCATGAGGTGGTGTCATTGTGCCGAGGTCAGTTGTTCCCTTGTGGTGAATGAGACAATGGCGGTAGCTTACACCACTATAAAAATCAAACTCACCGCCGCCGAAAACAGACTGAACTGTTTCAATAATCTGTGCGGCTTCTTCACTTGAAATGTCACCTGCGGAATAGTCAATCATTGTTTTGTCGTCATAATTTTCTTCATCAGAAACGGTAACAACATTGCAACGAAGGGCAATATCGTCATCAGCCATTTTAACGCCGATACTGATAGCCTCAAGAGGTGAACGGCCTGTGTAATATATCTTGGGGTCATAGCCCATAACGGTAAGGTTGCCGATTTCACTGCCGGGCTTGAGACCCTCACCGATTGTGCGGACAAGACCTACCTCACCCTTTGATGCCATGCGGTCAAAAATCGGCTTGTTTGCCACCATCATAGGTGTTTTGCCGCACAGAGCATCAACGGGATAGTCTGCCATTCCGTCATATAAAACTACTACGTATTTCATCGCTTTGCCTCCGTAGATAAAATCAAATAAAATTTCATTTTATTTTATCACGAACAAACACAAATTTCAACATATAAATCTTGAAAAAAAACTTGCTATGTGGTATCATTTTTCTGTTGTTAATTTTGGAGTGACGGTATGATAAAAGCTTATTTTGAAATGTTTGAAAGGGACAGGGAATTTTCCACCAGACAAACAAAAGAGGATTTTTGGAAAAGCGCCTGCATAGATATTATTATTTGGGCAACAATCGCCTTGCTTGCAATTATTTTCAGCGATATGCTGGCTTTCTGGGGCGCAGTGGCAACAATTTATTTGCTCACAACTTTTTCTGCCCGCCTTGCATTATGGTTCAGAAGAATGCACGACACGGGAATAAGAGGAACATTTTCTCTTGTTATTCTCATCCCTGTGTTGGGTGTGGTTGCATTGCTTTTTATTTTTATGTCAGATTCACAGCCAAAAAACAACATCTATGGCGAATATGTAAAGCCTGCCAAGAAAAAGAAAAAATAATCCGCCCGTAGCACAGTTGGATAGTGCGTCAGACTCCGATTCTGAAGGCCGGGGGTTCGAATCCCTTCGGGCGGGCCAAACCCAAATAATCCGAACACTTTCGCCATCATCGGCGAAGCGTTCGGATTTGTTGTTTTTATATCATAAACATCAAAAAGGCAGAGAATACCTCTGCCTTTTCATCTGCCATTTGAAAGAAAAAAGAATCATTTAATTCAGTCGTTCATTTAACTTAGTTTAAGTATTGCGTTATTTTTTTGTATAATAATTTCAGCAACAATCTTGTACCAAACATAACAAACTTTTGAAAAATAATTAAACTCGTTACTCTGCAAACATTAAAAATTTAATCGTCTTTCATTCTTTTCAAAATAAAGATTAATTGTTTAACACACCAAATAAATAAAGTAATGCCTAAAATCAACGAAGCAATCTCAACACTAACAAAAATCCACTCTTTGCTTTTGCTTATCGAAAAGCAGAGCAAGATAATAGCAGTAATAATTGTGACAACATTTGAAGTTATACCTAAGAATGAAGCTCGATACAAATTATCTAAATAATGGTTATTCCATAACCTTTTAATCCTTTCTTTGTCAATTGCTGAAATCAAAACGCTAATTCCTGTAAACAAAAATCCACCGATAATAGCTGATGAAGATATTGCATTATATTGAAAATCATCACCTTTTTGAATTACTTTCGATAAATCAATAATATCATATTTAATCAACAAAATGACCGATATCAAAACAATTATTACCACAGATATTAGCTTTAACCAATTTTTAATTTTGGTCATAACACATAACCTCTTATCTTATATATCTTAATAATTCAGTTTGATTTATACTATATACCCTTTTCAAAGACTTTTCAAACTCTTGTTCTGTTAGCTTTGAGGAATTCTCTTCACCCAAATAAACCGTTTTAGTAAAACTATGCTCTAACAAATCGTATGTTTGAGAATCTTCATTCTCATCTTTAGCATTGACACTAAAGCCTTTCAACCCGTCTCCAAATTTCTCTTTTAATCCAACAAAAAGATTTGCTAAATACTTACTTGAAGAAAAAATATTTTTATTTCTTTGTGCAACAATATTATATGTAATTGTGCTTGTTTTTATATTTCGCAAATCATCAAAATCAGTTCGAGATACACCGACATCACTTAATATATTATCTTTAGGAATCGCAACGGTCAATAAGATTTTGCTTATTATTCTCTTTTTTGTTATAGTACTTAAAATATCGTCAGTCATAATCGATGACACAGAAGCAACAATTTTTCTATCATCACATAAACTGAATAAGCTTTGTATTGCGGAAATTTTAGGGGCTCCATTTATTCCGATATAACTTATAATACCTGTTTTAAAATCAATCAGTGAATATGTAAAAAGTTCAAGTAACTGCCCTTCTTTCATTGGAACATTTTCTGATTCCAAAGTGGTTTGGTGTCTCAAAGCCACGGTGTTTGCATCATTTTGCTGACCTATACGCAAAAAGGCTAAACTATTTTTATAGTAAAAAACTTCAATCACATAATGATTTAATTTTGTTGTTACATTAATAGCTTTATGGTTATTTGCAAGCGGCTGCATTTTTGTGTTAAACATCTCAACAAAAATATCCTCAATATCTTTTAGAGTTAATTCTTTTTCTTGCACTGTTCTCTTTTCGTAATTTTCAATATATTCTTTTGCTGATAAATAATAAAATGATACCTTCCTTTTAATGCTCATAATTTTCTCCTCTCAAAAATATTATTTTAGCCAAAACATAATGATATATGAAAACATATTTTCCTGGTTTCCTTACCTTGTCCAGAGTTTTATACTTTCATATACAATAAAACAAGTCTTTCCCCATATTGCAACACATTTTTTAATATTACAATCGATTATTTATAATAAAAACTCCCTATACCAGCAGAGAGCTTAATGTTTTCATGAAAAGTTAACAATTCATTTAACTTATTTTTATTTGTATCGGCATACGTGCAAACAAAAACTTATTTGAAGCTTTTTATAAAAATAATAACTTTGAATTAAAGCCTGACGATATTGATATGATTATTAATACGGTTGACGGATTAATCAAAAAAACAATGGCAACTCGCTCCCTAATAAAACTATTCCTGATTTTCGATATAGAAAATGGCTACAAGCCTTACAATTATTTGAACGCCAAAACAAATCAATTATTTCGTTTGATTTTGCAATATGAAAGTTTTCGAATTATTCTATATATAAAAAACTCCCGTGGTCATTCACGGGAGTTGACATTTTATTTGGATGCTGAATTTTGCAAAAAATCAATATGTTTTTCAAAAACATCTACATCAGATAAATAAAGACAATAATGTTGCTCGGAAGTAACTATATCGCAAACTATTGATTTTTGACCTATTCATTACACGGACAATTGCCACAATCACACTTATCCGGATTATCCATACAAAGGGTTTTGTTAATTTTATTTTTGATTTCTTGAAAAGATTTTTGGCGTAAGCGAAATTCACTTTTTTGATGATAAACAAACTGCTTAAAATGGCAATTAGATAATATTTTATCCTCGATATTATCATATAAAACACCTAAGGCTAAATGTAAAATTGTTTTATCTGGTTCATTTTCCAAAACAGTTTCTATAAATTGGATTATTTCTATATTATTATAACTGTTATTCTTTAAATTTTTGTATTTACTATAAATAATGTTAGGGTTGTTTGTTTCGTAAGCTAACAAAAACGCTTCACTGTATTTCCAATAGTCATTTTTATTTATTTTTTTGCAAATATAGATATGTTCTTTTGCAATAGTAATATTTCTATCCTTTAAAAACACTAATTTTGCCATACACAAGTGATATTCGTATCCATTAGCAGATGCTTTGTTTGCTAACAGATAACTTTTTTCAGCCTCAAGTAGACTCTCGAATTTACCATGTTTAGTATATTCATCCATATGATATGAACCAATTTTCACCGAAACATTATACAAGGCATCCGCAATTAAAGAGTATAGTATATGATTTTCTGAAGTAGTTTCAAAAATCTTTGCAAGGATATATTGAGCATTGACAAAATCATTGTACATAATCAAGAGTATTCCAATTATGTATTCGGATAGCAAAGCTATATAGTCAGCGGTAGTTTTTAGTGTGTTCAGTTTGTTATCAACATCAAACTGAAGTTTCTTTAATGGTCTGCCTCCAAAGGATAAACTATTCATTAAGACTTCGGTAAGTTCTCTTGATGCTTTTGGATGTAATACACCGGTTCGAATAGCCGTATTATATTTAGTAGGATTGTTTAATGAGTTTGATTCAACAAAGAACTCTATACAAACATCACATCGAGTATTGTATAAAAGTTTTACCATTACTTTTTCGTTGGTTATATCATAGTTTTTTATTGTTGCAGACCAAATACAAATAGGTACAATTTTTTGATTTGTATGAGTAGCTTTATTTTTGAAATTTTCTTCAACGATATATTTAAAGTCCTCAAATTGTTCGTTAGTAGATGTTTTAAAAATAAAAAGTATTCCAATCTCATTCTTCCTTGCGTGTGGTATAGAGTTTTTATGGACCACATATACACAATAAACCATAAAAACTATAAACGAGATTATGCTATATACAATAAACGTTGTTGGATTTTCATCTTCCTCAGGAAAGCCCGAAAAGGCGAAAGCTGTAAGACCACAAAACAAAAATACTACGCTTATTGGTTTACCAAAAAATTTTTCAAAAATTACTTCCTTCAAAATATATCACCGACATAATTATACCCCTTTCGGCAGAATAATTCAATAAAAATATAATTACAACATATTATAATTTTTTAGTATGTTAAAAAGTATTAGCAAATAGTATTTGTTTCTAAACTTTTTATCAGGTGAAAAAAGATATAAAGCCCTGTGTAGATTTAACTGCACAGGGCTTTGCGTAATATTGCTTAATTATTTAACAAGTAAATATGTGAGAAGTGTTTCAAAAATTGATTTGATAAGCTTGATAATAATTTCGACCATACTCAATTCTGTTTTAATTGGTTCGGAGCGGCTATTATCTACCGGTTCTTTAAACTCAATTTCGGGCGATTGGTCCATTAGGTCGAGGTATTCCACATAAACTGAGGATGTTTCAATGAGCTCCTCGGCAGGTTTAGATTGGTCGATATTTGTCAAAAGCATACCTGCTTGTTCAAGCAATGCAACATCAAGAGCATCAATAAGCCCATCATGGTTGCAGTCAGCGGCTTCATAAGCGGCATCACCGACGTCATCTTTGGTGAGCATTCCGTTTGCGAGGCAAGAAACAATGATTGAATCTGTACCATTATACCATCCGTCACAGTTAACGTCACCGAAAATCACAACTTCGTACTCTTCTTGCGTTCCGTCACCATATGTCATAGTAAGTACTGAACCCGTGCCAAGGGTTGAACCTTCAGATGACGAAGAAATATTAACGCTTTCATCTATATTAAAACTTGACGAAGCATATGGAGGGTTATATATTCATCATCTACAATAGTCTGAATAAAAGAAGTGAATGGATTCTCTTTAATACAGAGTATGTTATTGTCATCGACCCAGGCTAATTCCTTACCCTTTACATCCTCCATTTTTAGGTTTTCATTGTCCCATCTGCCATCTTTGCCTTTTATGGCATCTACATTGGCAAAAGAGACAAACAATTGCTTTAAGACACCTTCTGTGGCATTTGCGGTTGTTCCGTCGGGTAATAACAGATACAACTTCCCTTTTTGTCTAATTAATCTTGCTTTCATTTAACATCTTTCCTTTGGGTTAATTGTCGGATGCAGTGAAAATAAATCCGATATAGTATCAGAGGATTCCATTTACGGACAAGTTTCCCAAAAATCAACTGTTGATCCAACCGAACCAATTTCGGAATCAACAACTGCTTCAACAGAACCGTACACGGAAGAAGAATATCTTCCCACTGTTCCCTCAGAAGAGGTAAGCACAGCCAACCTTGTTTCCACAACAGAAGGTGAGGAAGATGTTGCCGGTACTACCGCAACAACAACCAAAAAAGAGACTACCACCACAACAAAGAGCAAGGAGTCCACAACTACAAAGAAAACTACAACGACAACTAAGAAGGCTACCACCACTACCCGTAAGCCTACTACAACAAAACCTACAACTACGAAGAAACCAACAGCAACTAAACCAACGACCACGAAGCCGACTACAACGAAGCCGACTACCACACAATCAGACAAGATTTTGTATTATTACGAAGACGGCACCACAGGCTATGAACCTAATCCCGGCGCAAATTATTACGCCAATGGTTTTTGGCTGGTTGTTCCGTGGGGCAACGTTCTCACGGATGAAGAAATCAAGGAAGCCGGAAAAACAGATGTTCACGGTCCGTGGTATTAAATCTATATAACTATACAAAGAATCGACTCAGTGGGTTGGCTCTTTTTTTGTTGTAGCCTTGTTTAATACAACTTACTTGATATAAAGAATTGTTACATTAAATATCTATTCTTGTTTTATATAAAGTCAGGAGGTGTTTCCGATGTGCTTTGGAATCAGATTAGTATAATATTAAGATTTGAAAAGAGGAATATTTGTGAAAAAACTTAGTAGCAAAATACTGTCAGTTGTTTTAGTTGTTTTGTTATTAATTCAGATTTTACCTATGTCCACTTTTGCTCAAGAGTTCTCTGCTACTGAAGTGAACTCAGAAGCAGCTATTGAAGACGCTACTGTTGTGGGTGAAATTGAAGAATTAAGAACAGAATCTACAAAGCATTTCAGAATGTCTGACGGAACATATATAGCTGCCACTTATCCGGAACCTGTTCATTATGAGGTAAACGGAGAGTGGAAGGAAATAGATAACACTTTGGTGGAAGAAAAAGTTGACGACCAAAGCTATTTCACCAACAAAAATTCAAACAACAAAGTTACTTTCTCTGAATCTCTTTCAGATGAAAGTGTTGAAATCAAGAGTGCTGACGGATACGAAATCTCACTCACTCCCGTAACAGATAAAAAGAGTGTAAAAGTTAAGAAAAAAGACGTTGAAGATTTAACTTCCGCAAAAGCGCTGAAAAAGCAAGAAAAGGCTGATAAAAAAGCAGAAAAAATGGCGTTGAAAGGCAAAAAGTCCGGCTTAAAATATTCAGATGTTTTTGAAGATACCGACATTGAGTATATCGTTACGTCTTCAACTGTTAAAGAAAACATTGTTGTAAACAAACCTCAAAATAAATATGTTTACGATTTCAATGCAGATTTCGGTGGATTAACTCCATCAATTGAAGCTGACGGAGCAATTGGCTTGTATAATGAAGAAAAAGTTCTCGTTATGCGAATTGAAGCCCCGTATATGTACGATTCCACCAGTGAAATTTCAAACGATGTTGAAATTACATATAAAGAGAAAAAGGGTCAGTACATCGTAACAGTTACTGCCGACAAGAAATGGATAAATGATGAAGCTCGCGAATTCCCTGTTGTAATTGACCCTACGGTAAGGCTTGATGTGGATCGTGCGGATATCAGTGATGTTTATGTTGATTCAGCTAACCCCACATATAGCCATATGTATTCTAACTATCTTTACGTAGGAAAGAATAGTTTGGGCACAACTCGAACCTACATTAAATATAATCTTCCCAACTTGCCGGATTGTAGTATTGTAACAGGTGCAGCTCTTACTTTAAAACAATATGAGCATGATCCCGGTTCGGGCGCAACCAACTATATCTATGCCTATGATTGTGGCGCAAGCAGTTGGTCAAGTGAAACTATCACCTGGAATAATCAACCGATGAACAAAACTGATTTATCATCGTATACTGTGTTGGATTATCAAAAGTATGTAAACAATACGACCTCCGGCAACACGGTATACGCTGCCGAGTATGTATTTGATATTACTAAGGCGGCAAAAAATTGGTATGAAAATGGCGTCAACAACGGAATTATGCTTGCATCGGCAGATACAAGTATAACCAAGAGGAGCCGTTTTTGCTCATCTGAATTTTCTACGGATAGCAGATATTTCCCCTCTGTTTGGGTGAGCTATGTAAATAACTCAGGTGTTGAGGATTATTGGACATATCAGACCGTTGATTTAGGTCGCTCAGGAAGCGCTTATGTAGGTGATTATAACGGCACATTTACCTATATTCACGATGATATATCCACTTATGGTAATCGTATGCCTGCAAGCGTGAGCCATGTGTATTCAAGCGACAGAACCTATTTCAACGGCTCATATTGTGGTTTTAAGATGGGTGTCGGCTTCAGATTGAATATCCTTGAACAAGTAAAGCTTTTACCAACCAATGATACTCTTTATGAGGCAGGATACAGGCTTAAACACATAGACAGTGACGGAACAGTACACTACTACAAGTCAACCGATGAAGATGATGTTTATGCCCATGAATTCAATGAGAAGTTGAAAATCACTCATAGATCAGACGGTTTGTTTGAAATGGTTGATGAGAAAAACAACAAGAAAATCTATGCCGGCGGCGGTTATCTTCTCGAAGTGATTGATTCAAATTCGAATTCAATGACTATAAATTACATCAACAATTGGTTGTTAATCGACTCTATCACTGACGGTGCAGGAAATCAAATCACATTTGAGTACGATAGTTCGAATTATCTCACCAAGATTTCGCGTATCGGCCGTAGCGTTAATTTTATCTATGCTACCGATACTAACGGCAATAACACCGGTTATCTCCGCAGTATAAAGTATTCAGACAACAAAACTACCACCTTCTATTACGGTGGTCCCGGTGGACGACTGGATAACATTGTCTCCTATGACACGAGCGATGTTAAATTCACCTATAAAACAGTCAATTGCAAAACCACCGCGTTTTATCGCATTTCTTCTATTGAAACAAGAGGCAAACTTGTTGACGGTGCTCGTTCAACAATCAATAAACTCACTTATACTTACGGAATCGGTGAAACAAAAATCACAGATCGTTACGGTAAAGCAAATTATATCTATTTTGATAATGCAGGCCGAACCGTAAATATCCGTGACCACGAAGCCAATTCAAGCTATGCACGTTACAATTCTTCGGGTAACAAGGCTAATACCCTTGCTTTGCAGTCGGGCACCTTTGCGCACATAAATAACCTTGCCAAGAATAACAGCGCAGAATTCACCGATAACGGCGAATGGTATCAGCAAATCGCAGGCGCAGGTGCGGGCAGCGCTACCATATCCACCGATTATGCCCACATCGGCTACAAATCCTTTAAGGTTACCAATACTACCACATCAGGCGGTGTAAACTTCTGTCAGGCACTCACTATAACACCCGGTACAGACTACACACTCTCAGCATATGTTAAAATCCCTGCAGCCCTTGCAGGTGGAGTTAACAGTGGTGCTTGCCTTGGCTATAGCTACGAGGCTGCCGATGGAACGTGGACAACAGTTTATGACGAAACAATCAAAGCTTCGACCGATTGGAAGCGTATCAGCTACACATTTTCACTTCCGTCAGATGCAACCGGTGATATCGGCATCAAGCTGATTATCAAGCATACTTCGGGCACGGTTTATTTCGATTGTGTTCAGCTTGAAAAAGGTTCAACTATGAACCGTTATAATCTTCTTGATAACAGCAGCTTTGACTATAACAACCTCAACTGGATGTATGATGCCGCAACTTCTGCCGATGGAATTGTTTCCTCCGGTATTGAGGGCAAAAGCGTTCGCCTTTACGGTGCCCCCGGTGCGCGAAAGAATATCTCTCAGCGCGTTCAGATAAACGGAAAAGCCGGTGACACTCTTGTTTTCGGCGGTTGGGTTAAAGCCAATGCCGCAGGTCAGGCTAACGATGATTCATCCTCAACAACATTCAAAACATCTGTTACCATAAACTATTCGGATGGTTCGGTTGAATATAAGAGCGATACCTTCAATGCAGATGTAAGTGCGCCACAATTTCTTTGCACTTATGTTACTTTGAAGAAAGATTGCAGTAATGTTCGCTTGTACTTCACTTATTATTACGATGTAAACAATGCGGTGTTTGATAACACCTGCCTTTACCTCGATAACTTCGGCTCATCTTATCAATATGATTCCGACGGAAAGCTTGTTTCGGCAAGTGACGGAACGGGCTACGGTATAACCTACACCTACCGCGGTCCCGACGTCACCAAAATCAGCCAGACCTTTGACGGTGAAGAGGTTGACGGCATCACTTATGATTATGACGACGGCGAAGAGAACGAAGGAAACACTCATAACATTCTCTCTGAGACCACCACAAGCGGAATTGTTACCAAATACGATTACACTCCCCGTGAGGGTGAAACATCAACCTACGGCAATCCCACAAAGGTAACGGTTACAAGCGCTGACGGAACAAAATTCTCTGAGTGCAAAATGGAATATACTGATGACTATAACTTCCTTTATAAGGTTATAGATGCTCGTGAAGGCACAACCGTTTATGAATATAACGAGAATAACGGTACCCTTACCTCCATGACCGATGCCAACGGCAACACAACTTATTATTACTATGACCCAATGACCGATGAACTGATATGCACGGGTGGCAGGGCTTCGTCTGATTCCTATATGACGTATAATTATTATTCCTACGAAGATGACCAATTACATTCAATCAATCATAACGATTTTAATTACATGTTCAATACGGATTCATTCGGTCGCACAATCTCAACCTCTGTTGCAGGTCAGACGCTCATTTCACACTCGTATAATGCCAACAGCACCATAAATAAATCTACTTACGGCAACGGCGATTCTGTGTCTTATGCTTATGACTCTCTTGACAGAGTAACTTCACTGAGCTATAATGACGTAAAGACCTATGAATACGATTACAATCGTGAGGGTCAGGTTGCTCGCGAAAAGGATTACGCCAACAACGTAACCACCGAGTATGAATATGACCTGGCTCAGCGCCTTACGGGTGCTTATTCATCCGACGGTCTCCGCGCGAATTATACTTATGACGAGCGCAATAATATTAAAGACCTTGCTGTTACCAAAAACGGCACCGTTCTTGCGAACAATACCTTCACTTATCAGGATGACGGCTTACTTAACTCCGTTTCTTTGCCGTTGCTTGATAATTCCACCCTCAGTTATACCTACGATAACCTTAACCGTACCTCTGAAAAGCGTATTGATTTACCCTCAGAGCATTTAACTGATTACAGCTCTCAGATTTATACCGAATACCATTATCTTTCACGATTGGATCGTGTAAACAGAAAGCTTGTTCAGACCGGCCTTGTTTCAGGTATGACGGTTGTAAGCGCTATCAACGATAACGGTGATGAGTTTGAAAGTGATTGGTACACCGCTACTTACACTTATGATGCTAACGGCAATATAACCACGGTCAATCAAAATGGTGCGGTTTATCAGAGCTATACCTACGACGGCTTAAATCAGCTCATTCGTCACGATGATGCTGTTGTCGGTGCCTCTTATACCTATTCTTATGATGATGGCGGCAACATCGTCAGCAAATCTGAGTATGATTACACAACAGGCGACCTTGGTGAACCTGTTGAAACAGTAAATTATACTTACGATTCTTCCTGGAAGGATAAGCTTGTTTCTTATGACGGCAAGGCTGTTGCTTATGACGCAATAGGCAATCCTCTGACCTATGACGGATATACTTTCTCATGGCAAAAGGGTCGTCAGCTTGCCTCAATCAGCGGAAACGGTGTAAATCTCAGCTTTAAGTATAATTCTGACGGGCTGAGAACCAAAAAGATTTCACCAACCTCTACAACCGAATATTATTACAGTGGAGATGTTCTTCTCGCTCAGTATGACGGTACTGATTGGATGAAATTTATCTACTCTGCCGATGGTGAAATTGTAGGTCTCAGATACAAGGATAAATCTTATTATTACATCAAAAACCTTCAGGGCGACGTAATAGGTATTCTTGACGAACTTGCAGACATTGTTTGTGACTATCATTATGATGCCTGGGGTCAGTGCACAATAAGTATCCCTGCAGGCTTGACCGATGATGCAATCGAACTGGCAAGCAAAAACCCCATCCGTTACCGTGGGTACTATTACGACACCGAAACAGAACTCTATTATCTCCAATCACGCTACTACAATCCCGAATGGGGCAGGTTTGTGAATGGTGACGGATATGCAAGCACCGGCTTGAGTTCAACCGCTAAAAACATGTTTGCTTATTGCTTGAATAATCCGGTTAATTATTCTGATCCAGGCGGCAATTTAACACAAACAGAACAAATTGCAGTTGATGTGGCAACAATCTTTGCTTGTTTGGCTTATATTGCAGATTATGCAGAAAAGAACAATAAAGATATCAATGCTTTTAATGACTTTTGGGGTAGAGCTATTGGTAGTGATACCTCACTTTCTAACGCGGCTAAAACGTTAATGTTAGGAGTTAGTGTTTTAGAGTACGGCACTGGTATGGGCAATGCATCTGAGGCATCTGGAGTCTTTTTAGATATGTTAGATATTGCTGGAAAGAGTATGCATGTTCTTATTGGCGAATCAGCAACAGCTCTTGGTTTATTTGTAAATATTGCATCTGATATATATAATCCACTGATGTTTGACTATGAAGTAAATGACCGGATGTTTGGACATGTCATTGATGCTGCTGCTGGCGTTGGTATTGCAAAATTTTCTGTTGAATTCGGCTTAGCTATGACGGCACTTTCTTCGGGTAATGCAGTTGTTGGCGTTGCAAGTGGACTTTTATTTTACTTTGCTGCAACACAATTGTGGGATGAAGCAAGTGGAGGGTAAGATGAATGAAATATTATTATAAAAAATCCTCATATTTTGTCCAATGGGCCTTCCTTGTTCTTTTTAATGCATTACTTATAGCGATAAGTTATTTTACTGGAACAAGCGAGAAAACAATGATAAAATTGATTTTTGGTTCCTGTGGATTACTATTGGTGTTTTTTTCAAGATATACTGGAGAATATATGAATAAGTATGTTGAATTGCAACATGAATCAATACGATTTAACTCTTTTATATTAAAAAATGCAGGAAAAACACGCTCGATTTCATATACTATTCGTTATGAAGATGTGATAAGTATTGAATGCAGAACATTTCCCGTGATTGGATTGTGGGCAATTTACGTAAATGGTAAAAACCTTCCAAGCAAAGTCCCAATAACTTTAAGCTTTCAAAAACACAAAGAATTGTGTAATGATCTCTGCAAAAAAGTAAAAGAACGCAATCCTAACGCTTACATTGATAGCCGTTTAGCAAAGTATTGTGAGGAGTAGAACCATGAGCAAAAAGAAAAAAAGAATAGCATATTTAATCATAATTCTTGTTGGGATGTTTTCTTTTGGGTTATTTATACTGTTCCTTGGAAATGATGAACGGTTTGATTTTGTTCCGTTTGTAATAGGTTCAGCGGTTGCGTTTGCGTGTTGTGGCGTTAAATATTACGGAAATAGCGAGGCCGAGGAATGGTACGGAAATGTCAATGTAATCGAAAAGGATGATGATTAAATTTATCAATTTTTATTTAAACAAGTATTTTTCAACAGCAAGTAATCCCTAACCCACGATTCCCTCTGACGTTAATTCGTCAGAGGGAAATTTTTTTATTTCTTGTTCCATTTGCCTTTTTCATTTGTCAATTTTAATTGAATGTAAAATTGTGTCGAATTAAGCCAACCTTTATCGAAATTTCCAGAATTTCATCTTCCTTAAATATAATAAATTCAGGAGGAATGAAAAAATGGAAGAATTAAAACAAACACTTCGTCAGATGGGAGTCAGCCACCTTTATCTCGGCCAAAAGGCGGCAATCCGCGCTGTTGAGCTGGTGCAGGA
>JAZQYU010000038.1:0-3507 GCA_045633685.1 Acutalibacteraceae bacterium
TCCCTGAGGATATCGTTAAAGCGCACGAAGAAGGAATCATCCACTTCCACGACACAGACTATTACGCTCAGCATATGCACAACTGCGACCTTGTTAACCTTGAAGATATGCTTCAGAACGGAACGGTTATCAGCGGTACCCTTATTGAAAAGCCCCACAGCTTCTCTACCGCTTGTAATATTGCTACCCAGATTATTGCGCAGGTTGCTTCCTGTCAGTACGGCGGTCAGAGTATTTCTCTTACCCACCTTGCTCCTTTTGTTGAAATCAGCAGACAAAAGATTAGAAGTATGGTAAAGGACGAATATGCCGAGGCAGGCGTTACTCTCGACGGCAATCAGATTGATACTATTGCTGAAAAGAGACTTCTTGAAGAAATTCGCAAGGGCGTTCAAATGATACAGTATCAGGTTGTTACCCTTATGACCACCAACGGTCAAGCTCCTTTCGTTACCGTATTTATGTATCTGGGCGAAGCAAAGGACGAACGTACCAAGGCTGACCTTGCTCTTATTATTGAAGAAACACTCAATCAGCGTTATCAGGGTGTTAAAAACGAAAGCGGTGTGTGGGTAACTCCCGCATTTCCCAAGCTGATTTATGTTCTTGAAGAGGATAATATTCAGCCAGGCTCACGTTATTATTATCTCACCGAGCTTGCCGCAAAGTGTACAGCCAAGCGCCTTGTTCCCGACTACATTTCTGAAAAGAAAATGAAAGAGCTCAAAGAGGGCAATTGCTTCCCTGTTATGGGATGCAGAAGTGCACTCACTCCCTGGAAGGATGAAAACGGTGAATACAAATTCTACGGTCGCTTCAATCAGGGTGTTGTAACAATCAACCTTGTTGACGTTGCTCTTTCTTCCGGCGGAGATATGAATCAGTTCTGGAAGATTTTTGATGAAAGACTTGCGCTTTGCTACGAAGCTCTTATGTGCCGTCACAACCGTCTTAAGGGTACACTTTCAGACGCGGCCCCCATTTTGTGGCAGCACGGAGCTATTGCCCGCCTTCCCAAGGGAACTCCTATTGATGAGCTTCTTTTTGGCGGATATTCAACAATTTCTCTCGGCTATGCAGGTCTTTGTGAATGCGTGAGATATATGACAGGCAAGTCACACACCGATCCCGAAGCAACTCCCTTTGCGATTGATGTTATGAAATATATGAACAAAGCCTGCAATCAGTGGAAGGAAGAAACCTCAATCGGATTTGGTATTTACGGTACACCGTTGGAAAGCACAACCTACCGTTTTGCAAAGTGTCTTCAGAAGAGATTCGGTATTGTTGAAGGTGTAACCGATAAGAGCTACATCACCAACAGTTACCATGTTCACGTAACAGAAGAAATCAATGCTTTCGATAAGCTCAGCTTTGAATCAAAATTTCAGGCTCTTTCCACAGGTGGCGCAATTTCTTATGTTGAAGTTCCTAATATGCAGAACAACCTTGAGGCAGTTTTGCAGGTGATGAAATTCATTTATGATAACATTATGTACGCGGAGCTCAACACCAAGAGTGACTATTGTCAGGAATGTGGCTACGACGGTGAAATTATGATCGTTAACGATGATGGCGGAAAGCTTGTGTGGGAATGTCCCAACTGCGGCAACCGTGACCAGGCTAAGATGAATGTTGCAAGAAGAACCTGCGGCTACATCGGCTCACAGTTCTGGAATCAGGGCAGAACTCAGGAAATTAAAGAAAGAGTGCTTCATCTGTAATGAATTACGGCGAAATCAAAAAAACTGACATTGCCAACGGTGAGGGTGTAAGGGTCTCGCTGTTTGTTTCGGGTTGCACCCATCATTGTGAGGGCTGTTTTAATCCCGAAACGTGGAATTTCTGCTATGGAAGGGAATTTACCTCAGAAACGGAAAAAGAGCTTTTAAACGCCCTTTCTCCCGATTTTATCAACGGTCTGACTCTTCTTGGCGGTGAACCCTTTGAACCGCAGAATCAAAGAGCCCTTGTACCGTTTTTGAAAAAGGTGAAAGAAAATTTTCCCCACAAAAGCATCTGGTGCTACACAGGGTATCTTTTGGATGAAGAATTGCTAAAAGACAGCCGCGCAAGGTGCGAGGTTACCGACGAAATGCTGGGGATGATTGATGTTCTTGTTGACGGTGAGTTCAAACAGGAGCTCAGAAATATCACCCTCCGCTTCAGAGGCTCAGAAAATCAAAGGATAATCGACGTGAAAAAATCCCTCCGGAATGGGGAAATAGTGTTATATTATTAAGTTCCAGAAGGCGGCATTTTGTCGTCTTCTTTTTGTGTAAGAGTCAACATTTTTGTTGATTGACAAGCCAAATATCAGAAGCTGTCAAAGGAATACACCGATTTCAGCAAAAAAATGGGACTTCCCCAGGAAAGACAGCGCATTTATTCCGACGGCCTCGGCAAAATCAATATGAATGCCCCCACAAAGCCAAATTCCCAAGCGCTTGCGAAAACCGAGCCTATTGCAAAATCTGAAAATGGTGGTATAATAGAACCAAGAGGTGATTCTATGGGCTTATCACTTGAAGTTGATGCGTTCACACCATGCTTGATGGAAAAAGCAACAGGAAAGCTTATTGACACCGTATATTCGTTGGCAACTAAAGAGGATATAGAGCTTGTAAAACAAAAAGGCTGGAATTTTGATTGGTTTGCAGAAGATTTGGAAAAAGCCGATGTTTACAAACTACTGCTTGAAAATGACAATGAAATACAAGGTTTAGTAGCTGTTACAGATTTTCCGCGTGATAAAGCTTTGTATATCAATCTTGCAGAAAGTGCACCTCACAATATGGGACTTTCAAAAAAATATGAGGGCGTCGGAGGACATTTATTTGCAATTGCTGCAAAAGTGTCGTATGATAAAGGATATGGTGGCTTTTTATTTTTGGATGCAAAGAATGCTGAGCTTGTTGAATATTATAAAACAAAGTTTGGCGCAACTCACTTAGGTATGCCTCATCCGTACAGAATGTTTATAGATGAAGAAAAAGCTATGGAGCTTTTACGAATTTATACATTGAAAGGAGAATGAATTATGTCAGAGCAGGAAATCAGAAATATGCGTGAATTAGACGAAATTGCTGAAAAAGCAGGAGGATTCGTTTCATCTTTCGGTAACAGCGGAGTTCATTATGACCTCCGAAAAATAAGCAAGTATTGCAAAGAAAAAGGAATAGACCCACTTGATTTGACTATAAGAGAATTAAGTCAATATATTATTCCGCAGTAATTTTTACCGCTTCGAGCAATCGGGGCGGTATTCTTTTACCCAAATTTAATAAATCAAGCAGTGTTGAGAAATCAATGCTGCTTTTTTTATACCCATTTTTGAGCGGAATCTCGCAAAACTATCAAGCTCATGCGGACAGGAACCGCGATAACAAACTGAAAGCGAAAAGGAGAAAATTATGACAAGAGACCAGTTAAGACAAATCATTGAAGGTATCACCGACGAGCAGATTAAATCAATTCTTGATATCAACTCTGCTGATATCGGCAATG
>JAZQYU010000039.1:0-3672 GCA_045633685.1 Acutalibacteraceae bacterium
GTGAACGAAGAGTGTTTTCTCTCTTTTCACGGTAATTACCTACGTTGATTGATACTCTCTTGTAATCTTCAGAACCTCTGTTGATAACAAGTCTTGTGAGGTACTGGATAGCGTCGAGGGTTTCACCTCTTCTGCCGATTACCGAACCGTAATCATCACCGCAGCTGATTGAAATACGAACATCTTCGTCGTCAGCTTCAACGCTGATTTCAGCTTCGTCGATGCCGAGACTCTTGAGGATATTCGTGATATAATCCTTTGCCTTAACAAAGGGATCGTCTTCGATTTCATAAGATGCCTTAACCTTTGCCTGTGAACCTCCGAAAAGGCCAAGGAATTTTGCCTGGGGCATTGCAAGAACTTCATATTTAACATCTGCATCTTCGGGAGCTGCAAGCTCCTTAAGAGCAGCTTCTTTTGCTTCGTCAATTGATGAGCCTGTGCCGATAGCTTCTTTAATCAAAAAATTCACCACCAAAAACTAATAAATCATTTTTTGTTAGCCGCAACCTGCTTGGTATTTTCTTCTTTTGAGCGGCGTTCAATTGTTTCTTCAACCATTATTTTTGCAAGTGTCTTTTTGGGGCTGTAGAAGTGGCCGATGATAAGGGTTGAAATAAATCCGAATACGCTGGATGCAATCCAGTAAATGCCGACACCGATGGGGTACTGAACAACAAAAACAAGCGACATAATGGGCATACCGAGAGTCATACAGCCAGTCATCATAGCGTTGCTGGGAGCCTCGGGATTCTGACGCTTCTGTTTAATCATTGAGTGGATACCGGTGAGGAGTGATGAAGCAAATGAGAGAATGGGAACAAGCCAGATAACGTTGGGGAAGGGAGTGCCCTGAGGAATTGATCCGAGAGAAATACCGAAGAGCTCAAAGTTGATGCCTTTGATAGCGTCAAGAGTTTCGGGTGTAACGCCCTTAAGTACAAGTTTGCCGCCGTTATAAGCATTGATGATTTCTTCAATGTGTGCAACAACGTAAAGCTCGCCCTGAAGGCTTGATTTCGGTGAGAGCTTAAGATCCTTGAGTGCAGCAACGAGAACTTCAATCTGACTTTCGTCAACGCGAAGGAAGTTGCTGAGGGGATAATAGATAGCTCCGATAAGACCGAAAAGGATAACGAACTGCCAGATCATTGATGAGCAGCCCATATTCATGGGGTTATAATTCTCTCTCTGGTAAAGAGCGTTTGTTTCTTCCTGAATTCTTTTCTGGTCACCTGCGTATTTCTGCTGAATCTTGCGGATTTTTGACTGCATACGCTGGGTTTTGGCCATACTCTTCTGCTGTTTGATTGTCGAAGGAATCATAAGGAACCTTGTGAAAAGGGTAAGTAAAATAATTGCAAAAGCATAGTTTTGCACTAATTCATATATTAAGCCCAGTGCGAATCCGAACGGAACACCGAGTACTTTGTAAAGACCTTCCATTATTTATCCTCCGAATGTGAGTGTTTTTTTTGCGGAACAGGGTCATACCCGCCGCGCGAAAATTGATTGCATCTTAAAATTCTGAAAAGGGCAAGCAAACTGCCCTTGAAGGCTCCGTGAACCTCTAATGCTTCTATAGCGTATTGAGAACAGGTAGGGTAAAACCTGCACATTGCCGGGAGATGAGGCGAAATATGCCTGCGATAAAAACGAATTACGGAAATAAGTATTTTTTTCATCAAGAATCAGCTCCCGTCTGTTTTCTTAATGACCCCGAGCTCGGTTAAATGAGCCTGCATAACGGGGATTATTTCACTGCTTTTGAGCTTTTTGGTTTTAAACCTTGCAACAAACACAATATCAAAGTTTCCGCTGCATTTTGGGGCAAGTGAGTAGAATGCCGCCCTAATAATACGGCGGCATCTGTTTCTCTCAACTGCACTGCCGAGCTTTTTTGACGTGGTAATGCCGATTCGGCAGCCAAGACCTCTGTTTTTTAAAACATAGGTCACCATGGCAGGAGAAGCTTTAACCTTTCCCCTGCAGTATGCCCGGTTAAACTCTGTATTCTGTTTTAGGGTTACAGGATAGGGCATTTGCAAAGCATCCTCTCAGATTAATATGTGAGCTGCTTTCTGCCTTTTGCTCTGCGGCGAGCAAGAACCTTGCGACCGTTTCTGTCAGCCATTCTCTTGCGGAAACCGTGTTCCATCTTGCGATGACGCTTTTTGGGCTGGTAAGTTCTTTTCATTTTTCTGACCTCCGTTTCACTTTTATTCTGCTGCTATAGCTTAAGCCGGCTTGGAAGTAAAGGTGGAGTAAAGCCGGAAACAATCAAAATATATAATATAAATTGATTATTAGGCATAACAAACCAAGGGATATACCCCTCAGAATACACATTATATAACAGCAAACCCCGAATTGTCAACTTTTTTTTCAATTATATTAAAATTACTTTCTTTACGCTTGCAAATATTCCGCTGTTGTGATATACTCTACAATGTATCATTATCAGTAAAATGCCGAATTTTCGGACAAAAATAAAGAATTCTAAAGAGGAAGGTAGTTGTAAATGGAATCCGTAAAGGATATGTGGCAATTGGTTTGTGAACAAATCAAGAAAAATGTAAGCGAAGTTATTTATGAAATCTGGATTAAACCCCTTGAAATAATCAGCTTTGACGGCACAAAGGTTGAGCTTGCCGCAAGTAGTCTGATGAAAACAACAATCGAAAAGCAGTTTTTCGGTGAAATCAAGGATGCTTTCAGAGAAGTGCTCGGCTTTGACGTTGAAATAGCACTTGTTAATCCCGCAGACGTAAAACCCGCACAGCCAAGTGAGTCCAAGGCTGCTACAGCACAGATGAGCATTGAACAGAATACTTTTGAAAATTTCGTTGTAGGTCCTTCAAACAGATTTGCGCACGCAGCGGCACAGGCGGTTGCGGCAGCACCGGGTAAAGCCTATAACCCTCTGTTCATCTACGGCAACTCAGGATTGGGAAAAACACATCTTCTCAGAGCTATCGGCAATGAAATCAAGCGCAATAACCCCCAGGCTGATATCATCACAACGGGCGGCGAAGATTTTGTTAACCTTATCGTCGGTGGAATTAACGCAAACAAGATGAACGCTATTCACGAAAAATACAGAAACTGTGATGTTCTTCTTGTTGACGATATTCAGTTTATTGCAGGAAAACCTTCAACACAGGAAGAATTTTTCCATACGTTCAACACACTTACACAGGCAGGCAAGCAGATAGTTCTTGCTTCCGACCGTTCGCCCAAGGATATTGACGTTCTTGACGACCGTCTGAGAAACCGCTTTGAGTGGGGTCTTATTGCTGATATTCAGCCGCCTGACGTTGAAACCAGAATGGCAATCATTCAGAGAAAGGCAAACACTCTCGGTCTTGAGCTTCCTGCCGATGTCGTTCAGTTTGTTGCAGAAAAAATCAGAGCCAACATCCGTCAGCTTGAGGGCGCGGTAAAGAAAATTAACGCTCTCGTAAATATCGAAGGTGCGGCAATCAATATCGCTATGGCACAGAACGCAATCAAGGATATTATGAATGACAGCCGACCCGTAGCTGTGGTTGTTAACAGGATTATCAGCGAAACGTCAAGGACTTTCGGCGTTCCGCAGGGCGATATTATTTCAAAGAAAAAGGATGCCAAAACCGCAAAGGCAAGACAGGTTGCGATTTACATAGTAAGAAC
>JAZQYU010000040.1:0-27924 GCA_045633685.1 Acutalibacteraceae bacterium
CGGTGACGACTTTGACCAGAGAGTTATCGACTGGATGGTTGACGAATTTATGAAGTCAAACGGTGTTTCTCTCAAGGGTGACAAAATGGCAATGCAGAGATTGAAGGAAGCTGCAGAAAAAGCAAAAATTGAGCTTTCAGGTGTAACTTCATCAGACATCAATCTTCCCTATATCACAGTTGACGCAACAGGTCCCAAGCATCTTGAACTTACCCTCACAAGAGCAAAGTTCAATGAGCTCACAGCAGACCTTGTTGAAGCAACAATGGCTCCTGTTCGCCGTGCAATCAGCGACTCAGGTCTTTCAACAAGCGAAATTGATAAGGTTCTTATGGTAGGTGGTTCTTCAAGAATTCCTGCTGTTCAGGAGGCTATCAAAAAGTTCATCGGTAAGGATCCCTTCAAGGGCATCAACCCCGACGAATGCGTAGCAATCGGTGCCGCACTTCAGGCAGGTGTTCTCGGCGGTGAGGTTAAGGGTCTTCTTCTCCTTGACGTTACTCCTCTTTCACTTGGCATTGAAACAATGGGCGGTATCAACACAAAGATTATCGACAGAAACACAACAATCCCCGTAAAGAAGAGCCAGATCTTCTCAACAGCCGCTGACAACCAGCCCTCAGTTGAGGTTCATGTTCTTCAGGGTGAAAGAGAATTTGCAAAGGATAACAAAACTCTCGGTGTGTTCCACCTTGACGGTATCCTTCCTGCTCGTCGCGGTGTTCCTCAGATTGAAGTAACCTTCGACATCGACGCAAACGGTATCGTTCACGCTTCAGCTAAGGACCTCGGTACAAACAAGGAGCAGTCAATTTCAATCACATCTTCCACAAATATGTCTAAGGAAGACATCGAAAAGGCAGTTCAGGAAGCTGAACAGTTTGCTCAGGAAGATAAACAGCGTCGTGAAGAAATTGATGCACGCAACAACGCTGATCAGCTTGTATATCAGTGCGAAAAGATGCTCAGCGAAGAGGGTGACAAGTTCCCAGAAGCTGACAAGGCTGAAATCACTGCAAAGGTAGATGCTCTTAAGGAAGCTCTCAAGGGTGAAGACATCAACCTCATCAAATCAAAGCAGGATGAGCTTCAGGCAAAGTTCTATGAAATCAGTGAAAAAATGTATCAGGCAGCTCAGGCTGCTCAGGGCGCAGATCCCTCACAGGGAGCTCCCGCAGGCGGTGCAGATGAAAACGGCTACTATGATGCTGATTTCAAGGATGTAACAGGCGAATAATTAAATGCAACTAATTTACCGTTCCGTCGTTTTCGGCGGAGCGGTGTATTAAAGTGAGAGGTGCCGTTTTATGGCAGCAGAAAAAAGAGATTATTACGAAGTCCTCGGCTTGCAGAAGGGTGCAAGTGATGACGAAATTAAAAAAGCATACAGAAAAAAGGCCAAGCAGTATCACCCCGACCTTAATCCCGGTGACAAAGCAGCCGAAGAAAAGTTCAAGGAAGCCAACGAAGCTTATGAAGTTCTCAGCGATGCTGACAAAAAAGCCCGCTACGACCAGTACGGTCACGCAGGTGTTGACCCCAACTTCGGCGCAGGTGGCGGCAATCCCTTCGGCGGCGGATTCGGTGGCGGCTTCGGCGGGGGAATGGATTTTGACCTCGGTGATATTTTCTCAAGCTTCTTCGGTGGCGGTGCGGCAGGCGGCGGACGCCGTTCCAACCCCAACGCGCCCAGACGCGGTGAGGATATCCAGGCGAATGTAACTGTTTCGTTTGAAGAAGCTGCAAAGGGCTGTAAGCGTACAGTTGATGTTAACCGTATCGACACCTGCCCCGATTGCGGAGGCAGCGGTGCAAAGCAGGGCACAAGCCCCAAAACCTGCCCCGACTGTCACGGTACAGGTCAGGTTTCAACTCAGCAGAGAACTCCCTTCGGTGTTATTCAGAGTCAGAAGGCTTGTTCACGTTGTGGTGGCAGAGGTAAGATTATTGAAACTCCTTGCCCCAAATGCTCGGGCAGAGGTCGTTTTACCAAAACCTCAAAGCTTGAAATCAACATACCCGCAGGCATCGACGACCGTCAGGTGCTCAACGTAAGAGGCGAGGGCAACAAGGGCGTCAACGGCGGGCCTGCAGGTGACCTTCATGTTGGCGTGTTTGTCAGACCGCATCCCTTCTTTGAACGTGACGGCTTCAATGTGTGGTGTGAGGTTCACGTTTCTTACGCTCAGGCTGCATTGGGTGACAAAATCATTGTTCCCACACTTGATGGTAAGGTTGAATATTCACTCCGTCCCGGTACACAGCCTATGGACGTGTTCAAGCTTCGCGAAAAGGGTATTCAGAATATCAACGGCAGAGGCCGCGGTGACCAGCTTGTGAGAATCATTGTTGATGTGCCCACAAGTCTTACCGATGAGCAGAAGGAGCTTCTTAACAAATTCAACGAAAGCCTCGGCAACAAACAGCCAACAGGTGAAGAGAAAAAAACAGGCTTCTTCGGTAAAAAGAAAAAATAAAAGCAATGAGCTTGTATCACTTCGGTGGTACAAGCTCAAAATTTTATCAGTTCTTTATATTTCCTTAATATCTATTGCATAATTGAGAAGTATATTCTAAACTGAAAAAGAGATTAGGAGGAAAAAACGATGAAAAAGATGGTGTTATTACTTTTGCCTTTAGTGTGCTTATTGGTGCTGTTCGGCTGCACAAAAAACGGTGATGCCAAGGATGTGAAAATTAACCGAATCAGTTCCGAGATTTACACACAAGATGAAATATCTGATGCTGTGAATGTGGCAATTGATTATTTTGAAAAAGAGTTTGGCGGTTGCACCCTTAAAGAAATAGAATATATCGGTGATGAAGAAAATGCAGATTATCAGGATTTTGCAGACAGGAACAATTCACAGAATGTAATTGTGTTTGTGTCAACCTTTGATGTGGATTCCTCAGGTGGTGACGGTTCTTTGAACGCCAACAGTACTTACAAAGGTTGGAATTGGATTTTGGTAAGAAATGCTGTCGGAAAATGGGAACACGTTGACCACGGTTATTGATTAAAAAAGTTGTAACGTTTATTGATTTTTTCTATCTAATGAGTAAAAGGGGGCAGAAAAATGAAAGTTAAAAAGTTTATTATTGATGCCGTTCTTATAATTGTTGCGCTTATTATAGCTTATTTCTTTATACTTCTTTTCCTGCTTTCACCTTTTATCGAATTCGGTGAACCGGTTATGGAAGAAGGGGAAATCTATCACATAACGAATGTTGAAGATCTTCCCTGCGACCTGAATAAACCCATATTGTCGGTGCAGATTGAAAGCTTTGATTGTTACTGTTCGTTGCAAAATTCATCGTTGTTTGCAGATGAAGTCGTAGCACCGTACACAGGGACAATTACCCTTACCGAGGAAAACTATCAACTTATAATCAATAAATATAGTGATTGGAAAGAATATACTGGTTTTCCGCCTTTGAATATTGGGATTAGAGAAAATATGGCAAAAGGTTTGCAGGAATATGCTTGTGATGATTTGAAAGAGCTTATGAAAAATGAAACTTATCTTTTTTCCGAACAGCTTGTGATAGACGAAGGGATGCTTTGTTTTGTTTCGAAGAATAGCAGCAAAATATATTTTTACTGGTCATAAACTCAAAAGCTCGGGATGGCCCGAGCTTTTGTTATAGCGTTCTTTCTTTGAATTCTTTCACAAACCACACGTTGTCCACGGTGAAAACTCTGCCGTTCATATAGCTGAGGGACCCTGCGTTTTCGTCAAGCTCAAAGGCTAATTTGTATGAATACAAAAACTGCTTTTTATAGCCTAACTTTTTGTTAAGGTCGTTGGTGCCGTATTTTCCGTCGCCAAGCAGGGGATGGCCGATTGAAGCAAAATGGGCTCTGATCTGGTGAGTTCTGCCTGTGAGCAAATCTACCTCCACAAGGCTGAGGTTGTTTTTGGTGTCGTTTTCAATAACCTTGTATTTTGTGCGGATTTCCTTTGCGTCGTCTCTCGGTCGGGTATAAACCCTGACCTTATTTTTTTGCTCATCCTTCACAAGCCAGCCCTCAAGCAGACCGCTTTTTCTTTCCATAACGCCGTGCACAACGCAAAGATAAGTCTTTTTGAGATTTCTCTCTTTCATCTGTGCGTTGAGGATTTTAAGGCTTTCGGCATTTTTGGCGGCAATAACAATTCCGCCGGTGTTGCGGTCAATTCTGTTCACAAGGGCAGGGGTGAATGAGTTTTCGCGGTCGGGGTCATATTCCCCCTTTTCATAAAGATATTTCTTGACTCTCGCGATGAGGTTGTCGATATATTCCTTGTCGTCAGGGTGGCAGAGGAGACCGACCTTTTTATCAAGCAAAAGCAGATTTTCATCCTCATAAATAATGTCGATTTTGCTCGATGCGCCCGAAAAATCATACCTTGTTTCACTTTTGACGAAGAACTCGTCGTTGATATACATCTCAACCACATCACCCTCGCAGAGCCTTGCTGCAATGTCACTTTTTTTGCGGTTGACCTTGATTCTCTTTGTTCTGATGTATTTATACATCAGCGTCTTTGGCAGGTTAGGCACACTTTTGGTTATGAACTTGTCAAGGCGCTGATTGGCGTCATTTTTGCCTATTGTAAAACTTTTCACAAAATTTCTCCTTTTTTTGAAAAAACACTTGAAAAATACAGAAACATAGTATATAATACAACCATCGCTTTAACGCTTTAAAGCTTTTAAGCTTTCAAGTGCTAAATTTAAGCTGTAATTTGCAAACAATTTTGTGTAATTTTCACATATACAACAGTTTAACCCTATCGGGGGAAAAAATCAAGCATTTATTCCAAAGGAGTTTTCAATATGGTATCAAAAGTAGTAATGCTCGTGGTGTTCGCAGTGCTTATGGTTACGGTGGGCATTGTCACCAGCAAAAAAGCAACAAATGTTAACAGCTTCGTTCTTGGCGGACGTTCCGTAGGTCCGTGGATAACAGCTTTTTCATACGGCACTTCATATTTCAGTGCAGTTGTTTTCATCGGCTATGCAGGTCAGTTCGGTTGGGGGCACGGTCTTTCTGCCGCCTGGATTGGTCTTGGCAATGCTCTTGTAGGCTCATTGCTTCCGTGGTTGATTCTCGGTAACAGAACCCGTATGATGACAAAATCACTCAACGTTGCCACAATGCCTGAGTTCTTTGAAAAGAGATACAACTCCAAAGCCCTCAAAATTACGGCAGCTGTTATTGTTTTTCTTTTCCTCATTCCCTACACCGCATCGGTTTACAACGGCCTTTCAACTCTTTTCAATGCCGCTTTCCCCGCAGTGCCATACACAGCGTGGATTGTGATAATGGCAGTGTTTACAGCTATTTATGTAATCCTCGGCGGCTACAAGGCAACAGCAATCAATGACTTTATTCAGGGCATTGTAATGCTCATCGGCATTGGTGCAGTTGTGGTTTGTGCCGTTAAAAATCAGAACGGTCTTGAAGTAGTATACGAAAATATCGGTCTTATAAATGCAAATTCATCTCACGGCAGCTTCAACTCAGTTCTCGGTCCCGACCCGCTCAATCTCATCGGTGTTATTGTGCTCACATCATTGGGTACATGGGGTCTTCCTCAGATGGTGCAGAAGTTCTACGCTATTAAAGACAGAACTTCTGTTAAAAGCGGAGCTGTAATTTCCACAATTTTTGCTGTTGTTGTTGCAGGAGGCTCATATTTCCTCGGCGGTCTCAGCAGACTTTTCTGCACAACCGATGCTGCAGACACAAGCAAAACCTTTATTCAGACACTTGCCAACGGCAATCCGAATTTTGATATGATTGTTCCTGCAATCCTTGAAACCTCTGTGCCGGATTTGCTTTTCGGTCTTGTAGTGGTTCTTGTTCTTTCAGCTTCAATGAGCACCCTTGCAAGCCTTGTGCTTTCATCAAGCTCAACTATAACAATTGACCTTATCAAGCCTTTTGTTAAAAAAGAGATGAGTGACAAAAAGCAGGTTTTTGTTATGAGAATTTTCATTGCTGTTTTTCTTGTGATTTCTGTTCTCATTGCTGCCAACAAAGAAAAGCTTAACGCAATGGGTGTCAATATTTCAGCTCTTATGGGCATTTCATGGGGCACTCTTGCAGGCTCATTTCTTGCTCCGTTTTTGTACGGACTTTTCTCAAAGAAAATCACCAAAGCCGCTGTCTGGGCAAGTCTTATTACAGGCGTTGGCATCACAGTTGCAAGTATGGTGTTTTTCAATCTTGGTCTTTTCCCCGAGCTCACTGCAAAGGCTGCTTCATTTGCAATCTGCGGTCTCAACTTCAATCTTGCTTCACCCATCAATTGGGGCGCAATCACAATGATTGTGGGTCTTGTTGAGGTGCCTGTTGTTTCAGCCCTGACAGGTGCAAAAAAAGCTGAGCAGAAATGCGCAAAGCTTTTTGAATGTTATGCCGAAAAAGAGTAAATTAACACTTGAAGATATTGACTTTTGATGTTATAATATAATGTCGCTTAAAGTATCCGGTCCGAAAGGCGATGGCTTTTCGGACTTTTTGATAAAAGGATGTGTATTTTAAAAATGAATTGTTTCCAGAAAGATATAGAAACAATGCCCCGTAAAGAGCTTGAGGCTCTTCAGCTTGAAAAGTTGAAATGGACAGTTAATTACTGCTACAACAACACGGCTTTTTACCACAAAAAGCTCACAGACGCAGGTGTTTTTGACGGCAGCAAAATCAAGCAGCTTTCTGATATTCAGTATATTCCCTACACCACAAAGGATGATTTCAGAGATAATTACCCATTTGGTATGATGGGTGTGCCTATGAAAGATGTTGTTCGTCTTCACGCTTCATCGGGAACAACAGGTAAACCCACCGTTGGAGTTTATACAAAAGAAGATCTTGATATCTGGAGCGACTGTGTTGCCCGTGTTGCTATGGCCGGCGGCGTAACAGCAGATGATATTATTCAGATAAGCTTCGGTTACGGTCTTTTTACAGGAGCTCTCGGTCTTCATTACGGCCTTGAAAAGGTTGGCGCGTTGGTTATTCCCGCTTCCTCGGGCAACACCGAAAAGCAGCTTATGATGATGCGTGACTTTGGTGTAACAGGCCTTGTTGCCACTCCGTCTTATGCACTCTATCTCAGTGAAGCCATCAAAGATTCAGGCTTCCCGCTTTCAGATTACAAGCTCCGCCTGGGTATTCTCGGCAGCGAGCCCTGTACCCCCGAAATGCGTGAGCAGATTGAACAGAATATGGGCGTATTCGTGTCAGATAACTACGGTATGACCGAGCTTGGCGGACCCGGTGTCAGCGGTGATTGCCCTGTTAGAGACGGTATGCACTTTGCAGAGGATCACTTCCTGCCCGAAATCATCAGCCGTGAAACCGATATGCCTCTTGGTGAGGGTGAGGTTGGTGAGCTTGTTGTTACGACCCTCAGCAAGAGGGGAATGCCTGTGCTCCGCTACCGCACCAAAGACGTCACCAAGCTTACATACGAGCCCTGTGCTTGCGGCAGAACACACGCAAGAATGTCCAAAACAATGGGCAGAACTGACGATATGCTTATTATCAAGGGCGTTAACGTGTTCCCCACTCAGATTGAAAGTGTTCTCATTTCAATGGATCATATCGGTCCTCATTATCAGCTTGTTGTAAGACGTGAGAATTTTAAAGACACACTTGAAATCAAGGTTGAGCTTATCAGTGCCGAATTGCTTGAAAGCTACGGTGAGCTTGATAAACTCAAGAGAAGAATAGAAGACAAGCTCAAGAGCGTTTTAGGCTTGCAGACAAAGGTTACTCTTGTTCAGCCCAAGTCACTCGAACGCTTCCAGGGCAAGGCAAAAAGAATTCTCGATTTAAGAAACGAACAGTAAGATAAAAGAAAGGATGTTACCCTTGAAACAGCTTATGATCGGCAACGCCGCAGTTGCCAGAGGTTTATATGAAGCAGGATGTGCTGTTTTTTCAAGCTATCCCGGTACTCCCAGCACAGAAATCACAGAGTACGCTTCAAAATATGATGAAATTTATTGCGAATGGGCACCCAATGAAAAGGTAGCTATGGAGGTTGCCTTCGGTGCATCTTTGGGCGGCAAAAGAAGTGCCTGCGCTATGAAGCATGTTGGTCTCAATGTTGCTGCTGACCCCCTTTTCACACTTTCTTACACAGGTGTAACGGGCGGTATGGTTATCTGCGTTGCTGATGACCCCGGTATGCACTCATCACAGAACGAGCAGGATTCCCGTCATTATGCAATCGCCGCAAAGGTTCCCATGGTTGAGCCTGCCGATTCAGCCGAGGCTTACGAATTTGCAAAGAAGGCATACGACCTTTCAGAAAAATTCGATACTCCCGTTTTCCTTCGCATCTGCACCCGTATTGCTCACTCACAGAGCATTGTTGAAACAGGTGAAAGAGTTGAAAAGGAAGCAATTCCATACGAAAAAAATCCTGCTAAATATATTATGATGCCCGGCAACGCCAAAAAGCGTCACCCCATTGTTGAGCAGAGAACTCTTGACCTCACCGAATTTGCGGAAACCTGCGATTTCAATAAGGTTGAAATGGGCGGCACAGACGTTGGTATCATCACATCAGGTACTTGCTATCAGTATGTCAAAGAGGTTTTCGGTGACAGCGTAAGCGTTTATAAGCTCGGCCTTATTCACCCGATGCCCGTAAATTCACTCAAAGAATTTGCATCAAAGGTTAAGAAGGTAGTTGTTGTTGAAGAGCTTGACGGCATTATTGAAGCTCATTGCAACAGCATCGGCATCGAGGTTGAAGGTAAAAATAAATTCACAAACATCGGTGAATTTTCTCAGAAAACAATCGCAGATGTTTTCGGAAAGGCTTCAAACGAATCAACCTCAATCACAACAGAAATCCCCGGCAGACCTCCTATGATGTGCGCAGGCTGTCCCCACAGAGGAATGTACTATGTTCTTGCCAAGAACAAAATCACCGTTCTCGGTGACATCGGCTGCTACACCCTCGGTGCAGTTCCTCCCCTCAGCGCAATGGATTCAACCCTTTGTATGGGCGCATCTGTTTCAGGTGTTCACGGCTTCAACAAAGCAGGTCTTGAAGCAACCGAAGGCAAAACAGTTGCCGTTATCGGTGATTCAACCTTTATGCATTCAGGTGTAACAGGTCTTATCAATATCGCATACAACGGCTCAAATTCAACCGTTATAATTCTCGACAACTCAATCACAGGTATGACAGGTCATCAGCAGAATCCCACAACGGGCTACAACATCAAGGGTGACCCCGCAGGCAAAATCAATCTTGAGGATCTTTGCCGTTCAGTCGGCATCAACCGTGTTGCTGTTGTTGACCCCTACAACCTTGAGGAATGTGAGCGTGTGCTCAAAGAGGAGCTTGCCGCAAACGAACCTTCTGTTATTATTTCACGTCGTCCCTGCGTTCTTCTTAAATATGTTAAGGCAAAGACCCCTCTCAAAGTTAACCCCGATAAGTGCAGAAGCTGCAAAAAATGTATGAAATTCGGCTGCCCCGCAATCAGCATCAAAAACGGCAAAGCCCATGTTGATGCAACTCTTTGCGTTGGCTGTGAGGTTTGTGAGCAGCTTTGTCCCTTTGATGCTTTTGAAAGTGAGGTGCAGGCATAATGTCAGTTAAAAATATTATGATAGTCGGTGTCGGCGGTCAGGGCTCATTGCTTGCAAGCAAGCTTCTTGGCAGACTCCTCGTTGACGAGGGCTATGATGTTAAGGTTTCCGAGGTTCACGGTATGAGTCAGCGTGGCGGCTCTGTTGTTACATATGTCCGCTTCGGTGACAAGGTTTATTCACCTATCATTGACGAGGGTGAAGCAGATTTCATCGTGTCTTTTGAAAAAATTGAAGCCGCAAGATGGGTAAAATACCTCAGAAAAGGCGGCAAAATCATCGTTAACACCCAGCAGATTGACCCTATGCCCGTTATCATCGGTGCCGCTGAATATCCTCAGGATGTACTTGAAGAAATCAAGTCAGCAGGTGTTGACGTTGACGATGTCGATGCGCTTGCACTTGCTCAGCAGGCAGGCTCAGCCAAGGCTGTTAACATTGTCCTTATGGGCAGACTTGCAAAAGGCTTTGATATCCCCTATGAAAACTGGATTAAGGCTATTGAAAATTCAGTTGCACCCAAATTTGTTGAAATGAATAAAAAGGCTTTCGAGCTTGGCTATAATTGTTAGTTATCTATTTTGAAAGGACAGTGACCCCAAAATGGGAAAATATTATCAGGAAGCAATAGAAACCGCTTCCAGAGAGCAAATCAAACAGTGGCAGGATGAAAGACTTGTTGCCACCGTTAAACGTGTGTATGAAAATGTTGAGTACTACCGCAAAAAAATGGAAGAAGCAGGTGTAACACCTGACGATATCAAGTCAGCCGATGACCTTCACAAGCTTCCGTTTTTAACAAAAGCAGACCTTCGTGATGCTTATCCCTACGGCCTTATGGCTGCTCCTCTTGAGGATTGCGTACGTATTCAGTCCACAAGCGGAACAACAGGTAAGCGCGTTGTTGCTTTTTACACTCAGCACGACGTTGACCTGTGGGAGGATTGCTGCGCAAGAGCTATTATGGCTGTTGGCGGCACAAAGGAAGATGTTTGTCAGGTTTGCTACGGTTACGGTCTTTTCACAGGCGGTCCCGGTCTCCACGGCGGTTCACACAAGGTTGGTTGCCTCACACTTCCTATGTCATCAGGCAACACCGACCGTCAGCTTCAGTTTATGACAGACCTTGGCGCAACTATCCTTTGCTGCACACCATCTTACGCTGCTTATCTCACAGAGAGCATTTATGAGCAGGGTCTTCGTGACAAAATCAAGCTCAAGGCAGGTATCTTCGGTGCAGAAGCATGGACTCAGGAAATGCGCCGTGACATTGAAGAAAAGCTTGGCATCAAGGCTTATGATATTTACGGTCTTACCGAAATTTCAGGCCCCGGTGTTTCATTTGAATGTGAAGCTCAGTCAGGTATGCATATCAATGAAGATCACTTCATTGCTGAAATCATTGACCCCGAAACAGGCGAGGTTCTTCCCGAAGGCGAAAAGGGCGAGCTTGTTTTCACAAGCATCACCAAAGAGGCATTCCCTCTCATCCGTTACCGCACCCGTGACATCTGCGTTCTTTCAAGAGAAAAATGTCCCTGCGGCAGAACTCACGTTAAGATGACAAAGCCTATGGGCAGAAGTGACGATATGCTTATTATCCGCGGTGTTAACGTGTTCCCGTCACAGATTGAAATGGTGCTTCTCAACAAGGGTCTCACAGCCAACTATCAGATTGTTGTTGACCGAGCAAACAACTCCGACTCAATCGAAGTTCTTGTTGAAATGACACCCGAGCTCTTCTCCGACACAGTTAACGAGCTCAATGTTAAAGAAAAAGAGATTACAGAAGCTCTCAAATCAGTTCTCGGTATTTATGCTAAAGTTCGAATCGTTGAGCCTAAATCTATCGTAAGAAGTGAAGGCAAGGCAGTTCGAGTAATAGACAAAAGAAATCTTTACTAATAAGGAGGATTACCTATGGCTATCAATCAGTTATCAGTTTTTGTTGAAAACAAAAAGGGCACAATTCTCACAATCACAAGAGCAATTGCAAATGCCGGTGTTGACATCCGCGCATTGAGCGTTGCCGATACTCAGGATTTCGGAATTCTCCGTCTTATTGTAAGCGACACAGAAAAGGCTAAGGCCGCTTTGCACGAGGAAAACTGCGTTGTTTCCGTTACACAGGTTATTGCTGTTTCTGTTTCCGACGTTCCCGGCGGACTTCATCAGGTGCTTGAATATCTTGCAGAAGCAGATATCAACGTTGAATATGTTTATGCTTTTATCACCGTTTCAGGCAAGCACGCTTATGTTGTTCTCAGAGTAGAAGATAATGACAAGGCATCAGCTCTCCTTGCTTCAAAGGGTATTGAAATTGTTACCGAAGACGACATCAAAGCTCTTTAATTTGATTTACGGCAGACTGCACAAATTGTGCAGTCTGTTTTTATATACCACGACATATTGACATCGGGGGATACAGGACTATAATTGAAGTATAGGCAATTGCCTTGAAAGGGAGGAGTTATAATGAAAAAAAGAATGTTGAAAATCATCGCAACCGTACTGAGCCTCGTGCTTGTGTTTTCCTGTGTGAGCGTGGCTTCTTCGGCAGAGGAAACAGAAGAAAAGTATCCTGTTATAAAGGGTGTTGAGGACTTTAACCTTGATGAAATCACAACAAACAAATCAGAAACAGTTTTTCTGGCAAAGGCTGACCACACCAAAGAAGATTATGCCACACTGATGCTCTCTGACGACTTGGTTGAGTATGACGTGATGAATATACGCAGTGTATTGCCTGAGGATACAGAATATTATGAAATTGCACATTATCTTGTTAAAGATGATCTTTTTGTTTTTGTCGTGTTTGTGTATGATATAGAAGTCGGCTTTGATGAGGATGAAGATGGCTATGTTGAACAGCTTTATTACCTCGGCACACAAATTGTGACAACAACCGATTTCGTTGATTTTGAATCTTATGCCTTCACAACAAATCAGGATAATCCCGATGTTCATTGGGAATTGGAAAGCTATGCTGATTTGGCAAGCTTCGGCTATGTTGGAGATACTTTTGTTTATGCCAATACAGATTACATTGTTACCAAAGAAACAGACTATGATGTTTACGGAAAAGGCATATATTACACCACAAAAGACTTCGTCAATTGGAAAATCTGTTATACACCTGAGGTGATTTTGTTTACCGTGCCGCACGAAAACAACTTAATTGTTCCCGGTGTGTATTATTTCTATTATCCAAAATACACCGTGCTTAAAAACAGCCTTGTTTTTGACCTCTTGGAAATTTGTTTTGAAGAAAATCCCTATGGAGATATTTCGCAGAAAACAGCATTGAAATCAACTTATATTACTGCGGATTTTAAAGAATATAGAAAGATTTTTGATTTGTCCTCCGGCTTGAAATATTATGATTGCGGATATGTTTATTTTGAAAAACATCCCGAGTCAGTGCTTATGATTAAAAAATATACCGATTCAAGCAAGGAATCATATATGGCTATTGTAAGTGCTGATGTGAAAACAGGAAAACTCAAAACTGTTTACAGTGAGAAAAGTAAAGGTTACAACGACATTTATGCAACTGAAAGCGGAGTGTATTTTACCCTTTGGGATGAATTCAGTGGCTCATACCTTTATGCCTTTGACGAGGATTACAAATTTTCTGAGGCTCTTTATACGGAGTCGTTGGCAGGGTATTACGGAAACGTAATGAACAACAAGCTCTATGTAACCGATGATACAACAACTTATATTTTTGATGACGGACAGTGCTTTGAATACCGTTTTTCGGAAGCCCTGTATGACGGCTATTCTCTTCAGAAAATGATTGCCCTTGAAAACGGCACTGTTGCCATTGCCCAAAATGATAAAACCAAAGAGCTTGTGCTCATTGAAGGAATTCTCAGAATAGGTGATGCCGACCTTAACAATAACATCAATTCTGCAGATGCTCTCAAAATCCTTCAGGAGTCAACGGGACTTACCTCTCTTTCGGACGAGGCTCTGTCGGTGGCAGACATTAACGAAGACGGAGAAATAAATGCAAGCGATGCTTTGAAGGTTCTTCAGTATTCAACAGGTCTGGTATATACATTGACCTAACTTATATGTAAATTTTGTATATAATATAAAAACACTTGACTTTTTTAAAAATGAGGAGTAATATTAACTAAACCGTTGAAGAAGAGTAGTAGCTTTGATAACGATGGTCAAGAGAGCCGCAGGCGGTGTGATTGCGGCGCATCAGGTCAGAGTGAATGGACTTCCGAGGGCGAGCTGAATTCAGTAGGCAAGACGGAGCGGCACTCCGTTAACAACGGCGGCGTATGTTGGTACGCAAAGTGGATGCACGGCATCAATCAAGGTGGCACCGCGGATAAAGTGTTTATTCGTCCTTGGCAGTTTTCTGTCAAGGGCGATTTTATTTTTTGGAGGAATTATTATGGAATTTAACAATGTTAATTTTGACACTTATTTAAAAAATTATCCCGATAAGGATGGCTTCTTCGGCAAGTACGGCGGAGCGTATGTCAGCGAAGATCTGAAAAGAGCTATGGCCGAAATTACCGAGGCTTATTTCACAATCTGCAAATCAAGCAAATTTATCAGCGAGCTTCGCAGAATCCGCAAGGAGTTTCAGGGCAGACCCACTCCCATTTCATATCTTGAGCGTCTTTCTGCTTCTTTGGGCAATGTTCAGATTTATGCCAAGCGTGAGGATCTGAACCATTCAGGCGCCCACAAGCTCAACCATTGTATGGGTGAGGCTCTTCTTGCAAAATATATGGGCAAGAAAAAGGTGATTGCCGAAACAGGCGCAGGTCAGCACGGTGTTGCCCTTGCAACGGCTGCTGCATATTTCGGTCTGGAATGTGATATTTATATGGGTTCTGTTGATATCAAAAAGCAGGCTCCCAACGTTGCAAGAATGAAGATTCTCGGCGCAAACGTAATTGAAGTTACTCACGGTCTGCAGACTCTCAAAGAAGCTGTTGATGCCGCATTTGAAGCTTATTGCAAAGAATACAAAACTGCAATTTACTGCATCGGTTCAGTTCTCGGCCCTCATCCTTTCCCTATGATGGTGCGCGATTTCCAGAGCGTTGTGGGTATTGAGGCGAGAGAGCAGTTTATGAATATGACAGGTGAGCTTCCCGATGCT
This sequence comes from Acutalibacteraceae bacterium, assembly GCA_045633685.1. Taxonomy (GTDB): domain Bacteria; phylum Bacillota; class Clostridia; order Oscillospirales; family Acutalibacteraceae; genus CAG-488. The sequence continues at coordinate 14,742 of JAZQYU010000040.1, forward strand.
ATTGTTGCCTGCGTTGGCGGTGGCTCAAATGCAATGGGTCTTTTCTCTGGCTTTCTCAACGATCCCGTTGAAATCTACGGTGTTGAGCCCCTCGGCAGAGGTACAACTCTCGGTGACCATGCCGCAAGCCTTAAATACGGTGAAGAGGGTATCATGCACGGCTTCAATTCAATTATGCTCAAGGATGAAAACGGTGAGCCCGCACCTGTTTATTCGGTTGCCAGCGGACTTGACTATCCTTCATCAGGCCCCGGGCATGCCTTCCTTCACGACCTTGGAAGAGTTAAATATGACGTTATCGGTGACGAAGAAACAATCGACGCATTCTTCACCCTTTCCCGTCTTGAGGGCATTATCCCTGCTATTGAAAGCTCACACGCTGTTGCTTACGGTATGAAGCTTGCCCGTGAAATGGGCAAGGGCTCAATCCTTATCAACCTTTCAGGCAGAGGCGACAAGGATATGGATTATGTAATTGAAAATTACGGTATAAGATAAAAAATCGGCTTGTGTGGAGTTGTCTGCACAAGCTGTATTTATAGGTGATTATATGAAAATTGTAACAATCGGTGAATTGCTTGTGGATCTGACCCAGACAGGGGAGCAGGGCGGGATTCCTCAGTATGCAGCCAATCCCGGCGGAGCACCTGCTAATGTTGCCGTTGCCGCTTCTCTTATGGGGTGTGAAACCTCCTTTATCGGCAAGGTGGGTAACGATTCCTTCGGATATATGCTCGTTGACACTCTCAGAAACAAAAATGTGGATGTCAGCTCAGTTGTGATGTCAGATGAGTTCAAAACAACCCTTGCCGTTGTAAGCCTTGACAACAGGGGAGAGCGTAGCTTTTCTTTTTACAGAAAAAACTGTGCCGATGTGAATCTGAAAAAAGAAGAAATCAACATTGATTTGATAAAATCTGCAGATGTTTTTCATTTTGGCTCGGTTTCTTTAACAGATGAGCCCTGCTTTTCTGCGGTGGAATATGCCGTGAAGCTTGCAAAGAAAAACAGAGCGGTTATATCCTACGATCCCAATTTCAGACCCCTGCTTTGGAGCAATAAAAATAAAGCAGTTGCCAAAATGAGAAGCTTATTGAAATATGTCGATATAATCAAGGTGTCGGAGGATGAGCTTGAAATCATCACCGGTGAAGCCGACCTTCACCGCGGAGCAGATGTCTTGCTGAATCTGGGTGTCAGTGTTGTACTTGTTACCTTAGGTGAAAACGGAGCTTTTTACAAAACAACAAAGCAGAGCGGCAGGTGCGGTGGCACTCGCGACAGCGTTGCAGACACAAACGGTGCAGGTGACACTTATCTCGGAGCGTTTTTGTCAAAATTCACCACATTGGAAAATTTTGTCAACAATACCGACAACAGCCTTGATGAAGCTAATTCGTTTGCTTGCGTTGCTGCGGGAATTTCTGTTACAAAAAGCGGTGCAATTCCGTCGATGCCAACGAAATCTGATGTTGAAAATCGTATAAAAATTACTCAAACTCCATAACTTAACGCGGAATAAAACTCTTGTTGAAGACCATAATTTTTATGTAAGCAGGACGCTTTGTGCGATGATTATAAAAAATATTAAAAAATTGTTAAAAAACCCTTTATTTTTTCAATAATTGGTGATATAATCATTTAGTACTAACAATATGTAGTAGTGTACCAAAAGGTTTTGTTTTTATAAATAAATTTAGGGAGTGGCCCGGTTATGGATAAAATCTTCATAAACGGTGGTAATCCTCTTAAGGGAGAGGTAACCATCAGCGGCGCAAAAAATGCGATAGTTGGAATTCTCCCGGCAACCATACTCGCTCAGGATGTTTGTGTTATTGAAAATGTTCCCAATATCAGCGACGTTTCAATGATGCTTCGCATTCTTCATCAGTTGGGTGCAAGGGTTAGACATATTGACGAAACAACAGTTGAAATAGATTCAAGCACTATCAATTCATACGTGGTTACTCACGATATGACAAAGCACCTCAGAGCGTCTTATTACCTCATCGGTGCGTTGCTTGCCCGTTTCGGCCGTGCAAAGGTTGCAATGCCCGGCGGATGCAATTTTGGTGTGAGACCCATCGACCAGCACATCAAGGGCTTTGAAATTCTCGGTTCAACAGTTGACCTCAAAGAAAACGCTATGATTGATGCCGATTCCAACGGACTTTCAGGTGGCTTGATTTACCTTGATGTTGTGTCTGTTGGTGCAACAATGAATCTTATGCTTGCGGCTGTAAGAGCCAAAGGGCTCACCGTGATTGAAAATGCCGCAAAAGAGCCTCATATAGTTGACCTTGCAAACTTCCTCAACTCTATGGGCGCAGATGTCAGAGGCGCAGGCACAGACGTTATCAAAATCAGAGGTGTTGATAAGCTTCACGGCTGCACATATTCAACAATCCCCGATCAGATTGAGGCAGGCACATTTATGGTTGCTGCCGCAGCCACACAGGGTGAGGTTCTCATCAAAAACGTTATCCCCAAGCATCTTGAATCAATTACCACCAAGCTTATTCAGTGCGGTGTTGAAATTGAAGAATTTGACGATTCTCTCCTTGTAAAAGGAGTTTCCAGACCCAAAAAGTGCAATGTCAAAACATTGCCCCATCCCGGTTTCCCCACCGATATGCAGCCTCAGTTCACAACTCTTCTTGCAGTTGCAGAGGGCACAAGCATTGTTTCTGAGGGTGTATGGGACAACCGCTTCCAGTATGTTGAGCAGCTTGCAAGAATGGGTGCCAACATCACCGTTAACGGCAAGGCAGCCACGGTTGAAGGTGTTGAAAATCTCAACGGCTCTCCCGTTAAGGCAGATGACCTTCGCGCAGGTGCCGCAATGCTTATTGCAGGCCTCATCGCAAAGGGAACAACCGAGATCGAAAACATTGTTTATATCGACCGCGGATATGACAACGTTGTCGGTAAGCTCCAGTCTTTGGGTGCCGATATCCGCCGCGTGACTGACGATAACACCCCTAAGGTTGTTGAATCGGCAGGTTAATCAAGGTTTATTTTCAGAAAGGAATGTGCAATAAAATGGCAAGATTCAGCTCGCTTTTTTCATCAAGCAGCGGTAATTGCACTTTTATCGGCACAGGCTCAAAAGGAATATTGATCGATGTGGGCGTCAGCGGAAAGCAGACGCTCGCCGCTTTGGATTGCATTGGTGTCAGCATTGAAGACATCAGTGCAATTTTTGTTACCCATGAGCATTCAGACCATATCAAGGGTGTGCGAGCCATTGCTTCAAAATTCGGAATTGATGTTTACGCTTCCGCAGGTACTCTTCAGAAAATGGAGGAGGGCGGCAAGCTGTGCAACAAATTCAATTCGTTTGTTATGCCCGATGAGGGGATAGAGGTGGGCGGAATGCTTGTTAAGGGCTTTGCTACTTCTCACGACTGCTCCCAGAGCCTTGGATTTACCGTTGAAACTCCCGATGAAAGAAAAATTTCTGTTCTCACCGATACGGGGTTTGTCAGCGAAGAAATGTATTCTGCCGTTGAGGGCAGTGACCTGATTCTTGCAGAGTCCAATCACGATATCGGAATGCTCAGAAACGGACCTTATACATATGCCCTCAAAAGACGAATTCTTTCCGACAAGGGTCATCTTTCAAATCTGGCGTGTGCCGATTTGGTGACAAGACTTGTTGAAAACGGAACAACACGACTTGTGCTTGGTCATTTAAGCAAAGAAAATAACATTCCTCAGCTTGCATATCAGACATCGTTTGCCGCGTTGGAAACAATGGGTGCCAAAGAAGGCAGTGATTATACGATGTATGTTGCAGGTCAGGATTGCAGAGAGGTGATTCTCTGATGGTCAGCGTAACAATAATATGTGAGGGCAAGCTCAAGGAGAAGTATCTTCGCGATGCCTGTGATGAATATTCAAAGCGTCTTGGCGCTTTTTGTAAGTTCAATGTTGTTGAGCTTGCTCCGAAACGCCTTTCTGATAACCCTACTCAGGGTGAAATTGAAAATGCACTTCTTTCTGAAGGGAAAGAGATTTTATCCAAAATACCGCAGAATGCTTATGTTTATGCAATGTGCATCGAGGGTAAGCAGATGCCCTCCGAAAAGCTTGCAAGGGCTATGGATAATTGTGCGGTAACAGGCAAAAGTAACATTGTTTTCATCATCGGCGGTTCCTTCGGACTGAGTGATGAAGTGAAAAAAGCGGCTGACTGCAAGCTTTCAATGTCAGAAATGACATTCCCTCATCAGCTTGCAAGAGTGATGCTGCTTGAACAGATATACAGAGCTTTTCAGATTAGCTCCGGCGGGAAATATCATAAATAATCAGATGCAGTTACAGCTGCATCTTTTTTATTGCAAACAAGCGTCAAAGGTGATATAATCTGTTTAGTGAGGTGTGTGATATGAAAAAAGCTTTGTCTTTGTTCCTCAGTCTGATAACCGTATTTTTAATTTTTACTGCGAGCGTTCCCGTTGCCTTTGCGGCAGAATATTCGGGGGCTTGCGGAAGCAATGCTTTCTGGTCTCTTGACACATATTCAGGTGAGCTTGTTATCAGTGGCAGCGGAAGTATGAAAGATTATTCTGCCGACAGTCTGCCATCCTGGTCAACATATCAGAATTACATAAAAACAATAACTGTTTCAGACTCAGTGACCTCTGTCGGGGATTACGCTTTTTATAATATCACAGGCTACAAATATCAGAAGCTGACAACAGTCACTCTTTCTGCCAGTGTTGAAGCAATTGGCGACTATGCCTTCAGAGGCTGCAAGGCGTTGACCACCGTTATCGGCACGGGTGTTGAGCAGATCGGTGAATACGCATTCAGAAGCTGTGAAAAGCTTTCTGTGCTGAATCTTGTTTCGGTTGTTTCCGTGGGCAACGGTGCGTTCAGCTATTGCACGGGAATCACCGCATTGCCTATTCCTTCAAGTGTAACCACAATCGGCCAGTCAGCTTTCAAGGGCTGTTCGGGTATCACAAGTCTTATTCTTCCCTCAAATATCACGGCTTTGGGGAATCAGGCCTTTGCAGAATGCACAGGACTCACCTCTGTTGAGTTTTCTGCCTCAAAGGTAACATCTGCAGTTTACGGTGTGTTTGAAGGCTCAGGTGCGCCAAGCGGAATGAATGTGACCTTTGGTAGCAATGTAACCACCATCCCGGCAGGTCTTTTTGAAAATTGCACCAACCTCAATCAGGTGACTGTGGGTTCAGGTGTTTCGGTTATAAACAGCAAAGCTTTTTATGCAAGCGGTGTAAGGAACGTTTCAATCCCTCAGAAAACTTCGTCAATAAGCGCGTATGCTTTTGCAATGTGCAACAATCTTGTTGCCTTTACTGTTGACAGCTCTAACTCCTACTTTTCGGCAGGCAGTAACGCAGAGCTTATGAACAAAGCCGGAACCACACTATACCGTTATCCGTCAGGCAGAGGGAAAGCTTCGTATACCGTTGCTTCCACGGTGAAAACCATAAATTCAGGTGCATTTTACGGTGACACAACGCTCACCGATGTCAACTGTACCAACGCTACCACGATTGCGGAATATTCATTTTCAATGTGTACTGCGCTGCAAAGTGTTTCCGTTCCCACAGCAACAGCCGTGAAGGACTATGCCTTTGCGGATTGCGACAGTCTCAGCTCAATTTCTGCTCCCAAGGTGACAAGCGTAAACCAAAATTCATTTTTCGGTTGTGATAGTCTTACCTCTCTTTCGGGCTTTACTGCGCTGACGTCAATCGGTGCCTATGCGTTTTCGGATTGTCAGGGGTTCAAAACGCTTACTATTCCCTCAACGGTAACTTCTGTGGGTGACTATGCTTTTTATAATTGCGATAATCTGACCTCAGTTACAATTCCGTCCACCACCAAAACTCTCAGCACTGGTGCTTTTGCAGGCTGTGATGATCTCAACAGTGTTACCCTTTCAAGCGGGATTACCAAAATCGGAAATTACGCTTTTCTTAATTGTCCTGCATTGCTCAGCGTAAGAATCCCCGCTTCTGTTACAAGCATAGGTGATTATGCCTTTGGTTTCAAGCATTCAGGTTCAAGCTATGCCGCGATTTCAGGCTTTAAGATTTATTGCTACAGCGGTTCGGAAGGTTACATCTATGCTTACAACAACAAAAGCAAGCTCTCTTATGAAATCGTAACCGATAGCGTTGAAGAAGAGATTGTTATCCCCGAAAATCCCGATGCTTCTGTTGATGCACCGACACAGGGTGTCGATTTCGTCGGCTTTATTGTTTTCTTTATACAGAAAATTCTGGCTTTCATCAGTAATATTTTTACAGTCAATTCTCCTTTGGGGAATTGACTTTATATTTGTATTATGTTAAAATATCAAGAGTACAGTGAAAGGAGAAACCGCATTGAAATATTTACTTAAAAATGCGAATGTTTACCTCAAGGGTGAGTTTAAGAAGGTATCCGTTTTGGTTGAAAACGGTATTATTGCCGACATTTTATCTTCTGATGCAGACCTTGACGGAGTAACTGTTTATAATTATACAAATTCATTTATATTTCCCGGTCTCATAGATGTTCATGTTCATCTCAGAGAGCCGGGTTTTTCTATTAAAGAAACTGTTCTTACGGGAACAAAAGCGGCAGCAAGAGGCGGCTACACCACCGTTTGCTCAATGCCCAACCTCAACCCTGTGCCCGATTGCTATGACAATCTCAGCCTTCAGCTTGACGCTATCAGAAAAGACGCTGTTATCAACGTTGTGCCCTACGGCTCAATCACCGTGGGTCAGAAGGGTGAGCAGCTTTCTGATATGGACGCTATGAGTGACCATGTTGTGTCTTTTTCAGATGACGGCAGGGGAGTGCAGAGCGTTGGTATGATGGCTTCTGCTATGGAAAAGGCAAAATCTCTCGGCAAGATTATCACCGCCCATTGTGAAGACAACAGCCTCCTTTTCGGCGGGTATATTCACGACGGAGAATATTGCAAAGTCCATGGTCACAAGGGTATCTGCTCCGAAAGTGAGTGGGGTCCTGTGCAGAGAGACCTTGAGCTTTCAATGGTCAACGGATGCCCGTATCACGTTTGCCACATTTCAGCCAAAGAAACTGTTGAGGTTATCCGTAATGCCAAGAAAAACGGTGTTGATGTCACCTGTGAAACAGGCCCTCACTATCTTGTGCTTTGTGATGATGATTTGCAGGAGGACGGCAGATTCAAAATGAATCCGCCTCTCCGCGCCAAGGACGATAAAGAAGCGCTTATCAAAGGCATTCTCGACGGTACTATTGATATGATTGCCACCGACCATGCTCCTCACACCGCCGAAGAAAAAAGCAAGGGTCTTGCAGGCAGTCTGATGGGTGTTGTGGGTCTTGAAACTGCAGTGAGTGTGCTTTACACTCACCTTGTCAGAAAGGGCGTAATCACTCTTGAAAAGCTTATGGAGCTTATGCACGATAACCCGTCTAAGCGTTTTGGTCTGGGCTCAGATATTGAAATCGGTGCAAGTGCCGACCTGACCGTCTTCAATTTTGACGATGAATATGAAATCAACCCCGATGACTTTGTGTCAAAGGGCAGAAGCACTCCCTTCAAGGGAATGAAAGTTTACGGTAAATGCCTTATGACAATGTGCGGCGGCAATATCGTATGGCAGGAGGAAGAAAATGACTAAACAAGGAATTTTTGAAATCAAAGAAAACATAAAAATAGCCAAGGATGTTTTTAAAATGATTCTTGCAGGTGATACCTCAGCGCTCACTGCACCCGGTCAGTTTATCAACATCAAGCTTGACGGCTTTTTTCTTCGCAGACCCATTTCAGTTTGCGACTATAACGACAATGAGATTGTAATTATTTACAAGGTTGTGGGTAATGGCACAGAGGCGATGTCTGCAATGAAAGCAGGCGACAAGCTCGACATCCTCACAGGCCTCGGCAACGGATTTGATACCTCCCTGAGCGGAGCAAGACCCGTTGTAATCGGCGGCGGTGTTGGTGTGCCTCCGATGTTCAACCTTGCAAAGAAACTTAAGGAAGAGGGCAAAAATCCTGTTGCAATCCTTGGCTTCAACAAGGCAGAAGAGGTTTTTTATAAAGACGAGTTTGAATCCCTCGGCGTTGAAACCTATGTTGCAACCGTTGACGGAAGCGTTGGCGTAAAAGGCTTTGTTACTGATGCGCTCAAAGAAATCGGTGAATACACATACTTCTACACCTGCGGTCCCGAGCCTATGCTCAAGGCTCTTTACAATGCCACCGAAACATCAGGTCAGCTCAGCTTTGAGGAGCGTATGGGCTGCGGCTTCGGCGCTTGTATGGGTTGCAGCTGCAAAACAAAATACGGCAACAAGCGAATTTGTAAGGACGGCCCTGTTCTTGTTAAGGAGGAGATAATATGGTAAACACAAAAGTAAACCTTTGCGGAATTGAAATTGATAACCCGATTATCCCTGCCAGCGGAACATTCGGCTTCGGCTATGAATTTGCAGAGCTTTATGATATCAACGAGCTTGGCACATTCTCTTTTAAGGGAACAACCAAGGATCCCCGCTTCGGCAACCCCACACCCAGAATTGCAGAGTGTCCTGCCGGTATGATTAACTCCGTTGGCCTTCAGAATCCCGGTGTTGATAAGGTTATCAGCGATGAACTTCCCAAGCTTAAGGCCTGCTTTGACAAAAAGGTTATGGCAAATGTCAGCGGATTTTCTCTTGAAGAATATGCCTACACCTGCGAAAAGCTTGATTCACAGGATCAGATCGGTTGGTTTGAGGTTAACATCAGCTGCCCCAATGTTCACAACGGCGGTATGGCGTTCGGCACAAGTGCAGAGGCTGCTGCTCAGGTTACAAAGGCAGTCAAAGCTGTTACAACAAAGCCGGTTTTCATCAAGCTCAGCCCCAATGTAACCGATATTGTTTCAATTGCAAAGGCTTGTGAAGAAAACGGTGCAGACGGCATCAGTATGATAAATACGCTTCTCGGTATGAGAATTGACCTCAAAACCAAAAAGCCCGTTATCTACAATAAAATGGGCGGATTCTCAGGCAGTGCAATTCTTCCTGTTGCGCTGAGAATGGTGTATCAGGTATATGAAGCGGTTAAAATTCCCATCATCGGTATGGGCGGCGTTTCAACTGCAGAGGATGTTGTTGAAATGATGCTCGCAGGTGCAACTGCGGTGCAGGTTGGTGCGGCAAACCTTGTTGAGCCATTTGCTTGCAAAAACATCATCGACTCTCTCCCCGCAGTTATGGAAAAGTACTCAATAAATAATTTAACAGATATAATCGGAGGTGCTCACTAATGGGTAAAGATGTAATTATTGCTTGTGATTTCAGCAACAAGCAGAAGGTTTTTGATTTTCTTGACAAGTTCACTGAGGAAAAGCCCTATGTTAAAATCGGTATGGAGCTTTTTTACGGTGCAGGTCCCGAAATCGTAAAGGGCATTAAAGAAAGAGGACACAAGATTTTTCTTGACCTCAAGCTTCACGACATCCCTAACACAGTTAAAAAGGCTATGAGCGTTCTTTCTGCAATGGATGTTGATATGTGCAACCTTCACGCTGCAGGCACTATTTCAATGATGGAAGCCGCTATTGAAGGCCTCACAAGAGAAGACGGCACAAGACCTCTTCTCATTGCTGTTACTCAGCTCACATCCACCAGCCAGGAGAGAATGGAAAACGACCTTCTCATCAACGAGCCTATTGACAAGGTTGTTATGCACTATGCAAACAACGCAAAGCTTGCAGGTCTTGACGGTGTTGTTTGTTCACCCCTTGAAGCAGGCAAGGTTAAGGAAGTTTGCGGCAAGGAATTCATCACAGTTACTCCCGGTGTGCGTTTTGCAGACGGTGTGGTTGGCGACCAGGTAAGAGTAACAACTCCCGCCAAGGCAAAGGAAATCGGCTCAGATTACATCGTTGTTGGCAGACCTATCACAGAGGCTGCTGACCCCGTTGCTGCATATCGCCGTTGTGTTGCAGAATTCTGCGATTAAGTTAATAATAAAATAAAAACAGAGAGGTAAAATAAAATGGAAAAGATTGTTGCTAAAGCATTGTTGGAGATTAAAGCTGTATTCTTCCGCCCCGATGAGCCTTTCACCTGGGCAAGCGGAATCAAGAGTCCTGTTTATTGCGATAACAGACTCATCCTCACAGCTCCCGAACAGAGAAAAATCGTTGAACAGGCTATTGCCGACAAGGTTAAGGAAGTATATCCCGAGTGCGAAGTGCTTATGGGCACAAGCACAGCAGGTATTGCTCACGCTGCAATTGCCGCTTCAATTCTTGATATGCCTATGGGCTATGTTCGCTCAGGCGCCAAAGACCACGGCAGACAGAATCAGATCGAAGGCAGACTTGAAAAGGGTCAGAAGGTTGTTGTTGTTGAAGACCTTATTTCAACAGGCGGCAGTGTTATTGAGGTTGTTGACGTTCTTCGTGAAGCAGGCGCAGAGGTTCTTGGTATTGTAAGCATCTTCACCTACGGTATGCAGAAGGGTCTTGACCGTCTTGCAGCTGCAAATGTTAAAAATGTGAGCCTTACCAACTTCGATACAATAGCAGAGGTTGCATCAGAAACAGGCTACATCAAGCCCGAAGATGTTGCACGCCTTATCAAATTCAGAAACAATCCCTCAGACGAAAGCTGGATTAACGGTTAATTCCCTGAAAATCTGAATTGGAGGCTTGGTTTTATGAAAAACCTTATCAGCATTCTTGATTTGTCTGTGGAAGAGATTGATGAACTCATCGCAACCGCAGATGATATTATTGCAAATCCTGTAAAATACAGTGAAAAGTGCCGCGGCAAAAAGATGGCAACCCTTTTCTTTGAGCCGTCCACAAGAACACGATTGAGCTTTGAAGCCGCTATGTATGAATTGGGCGGCAATGTTCTCGGCTTTTCCGAGGCAAACAGCTCATCTGCCAGCAAGGGTGAAAGCGTATCTGATACCGTCAAGGTTGTGTCATATTATGCCGATATCATCACAATGCGTCATCCCAAAGAGGGTGCACCGCTGGTGGCGTCAATGAAGGCTTCCGTGCCGATTATCAATGCAGGTGACGGTGGTCACAACCATCCCACTCAGACTCTCACCGATCTTCTCACCATCAAGCGTGAAATGGGCAGATTTGATAATCTCACAATCGGCCTTTGCGGTGACCTCAAATTCGGCAGAACGGTTCATTCTCTTGTTCAGGCGATGATGCGTTATAACAACGTTAAGTTTGTTATGATTTCACCTGATGAGCTTAAAATTCCTGAATATTTAAAACAGGAAATGGTTGATGCCGGTGTTGAATTTTTGGAAACAACCGACCTTGAAAAAGCAATGCCTGAGCTTGACATTCTTTATATGACCCGAGTTCAGCGTGAACGCTTTTTCAATGAGGCTGACTATATCCGCCTTAAGGATAGCTACATTCTCACAAGTGAAAAGCTTGCCGCTGCAAAACCCGATATGCGTATACTTCATCCTCTGCCCAGAGTCAATGAAATCAGCCTTGATGTTGATGATGATATCAGAGCCGCATATTTCCGCCAGTCCTGCAACGGCAAATATATAAGAATGGCGCTTATTTTAAAGCTTCTGGGGGTAGAATAATGCATATTGATGAAATTAAAAACGGACTTGTGCTTGACCATATCAAGGCAGGCAAAAGTATGAAGATTTATAACTACCTTGAGCTTGATAAGCTTGACTGTGTTGTGGCAATTATCAAAAATGTTCACAGCAAAAAAATGGGCAAAAAGGATATTATCAAAATCGATGCTGAAATCGAAGTTGATGTTGACATCCTCGGCTACATTGACCCAGGTATTACCGTTGACGTAATCAAAGACGGTAAGCTTGTTGAAAAGCGTCATCTTGAATTGCCCGAAAAGGTATGCAATGTTATCCATTGCAAAAATCCGCGCTGTATCACCTCAACCGAACAGGGACTTCAGCAGATGTTCAAACTCACAGACAAAGCCAACGGAATTTACCGTTGCATTTATTGTGAATCAAAAGCTAAGCACGGCAGTCTGTTATAATTTCCCTTCGGTGATTTTATGAAAAAGCGTAAAAAACTGCATTTTTCAACGGTACTTTTGTTGCTAATGTTGATTGCTTTCGGTTGGTGGATAAACAACTATACCCTGAGTGTCAACACAAGTGAGGTCAGAAGTGAGCTGATTAATGATGAAATCACCATTGTTCAGCTTTCTGATCTGCACGGAGCCGTTTTCGGAAACGAGAATGATATTCTCCTCAAAAGAATTTTTGCGCAGTCACCCGATATAATTACCGTCACAGGAGATATGTTCACCCGTAACAGTGAAAAAGGCAGGGCAATTGCATTGGCGCTTCTTGCCACTCTTGCTGAAAAATACCCTGTGTATTATGTCAACGGTGAGCACGATGATGATGAAGATTTCTTTTCTCTTCTTCGGCAGAGCGGTGTTAATGTTCTCAATTATGGGAATGAGGTTATCACCGTCAAAAACACCCGTCTTCATCTTTACGGCATTGATAATGTATATTTTCCTCCTCATTTTGATTTGGAGAATGCATTTCAAAAGGATGAAAGCACATTTTCAATTCTCCTTTCTCATATTCCGGAGTTTGACAGATTCAGCTCTTTCGGATCGGAGCTTGTTCTTTCCGGTGATACCCACGGCGGAATTTTTCGTCTGCCCTTTGTCGGGGCGGTGTATGACGGGGGAGAGCTGCTGCCGGATCTGAACGACAAGCTGACAAAAGGGCTTTATGAAAGAAATGGTCAGTATATCCATATTTCAGGCGGCCTTGGAAATCATCCTCTGCCTGTGCGTTTCTGGAACAGACCTGAAATTGCAGTTATTAAACTCAAACCATAAAAATACCGCACTCTCGCTTTTAAGCAAGGGTGCGGTTAATTTTATTTAAGATTGTCAGGAACGAGCATATACAGCTCATCAATTTTTTGCTGTGGCATTTCGGGTGTGTCTGCAAGAGGGAAGGGGATTCCCATACTGTCATATTTGGGCTCGCAAAGCTTTCTGAATGGCAAGAGCTCAATTTTTTCAACATTTTCATAACCTTGCAAAAATTCAAGCAAGCGGTGAATGTTATCTTCCCCGTCGTTGATGCCGGGCACAATAACCTGCCGTATCCAAACAGGGGTGTTCATCTCTTTGGTAAGTCTGAGAAATGAAACCGCCTGCTCAAAATCAC
>JAZQYU010000041.1:0-9411 GCA_045633685.1 Acutalibacteraceae bacterium
CCTGAATATGCGGTATCACACACATCCAACCTTGCAAGAACCTCGCTTGAATTTTTTAACTGAAGTGCTACCGAATTTTCGTTATCGGCGGATGTTCCCACACCGAGCGAGCCCATATAACTTCCACGTGTGTGTTCAATCGCAGCAAAGCCGGAACTTGCAGTCTTAATTGTTTGGCAATCAACCGTTTGAAAATAACCGTTTTTTGCTTGAAAATCAAACAAATTTACATTGTTAGATTTAACTTCACCGGCACACAAATAACCATTGCCAAAAGATAAATAACTTCGGTATTTCTTGGTATCCGTACCTTCCTGATAAGTCTCCAATATCACAAGGCCGTCTACTTCGCCTTCTCGGACATCGAGACGGGAAGTTATTCTGTTTGAATTTCTGCACTGTATTGATGCGCCGTACCACGTGCCGTCATCGTCTTTGCTGACACCAAACGCACCATAATAACCGCCGCGACGATGTTCAATCGCACCGTAAATGCTGTCATCTTCGGCGCAATTCGTATAAATGGTTTTATCCGAATCAATCCTCTGAACGTGCATATCGCCCTTGATGGTTACGTAGAAGGTGCCTCGGTAACCATCAGTTCCGGGCTCGTAGACTTGTGTTGAATAAACCCATGTATCATCACCCACCGCATACGGGGATTGAATATAAGCGCAGTATTTATAAGTTCCGTTGGTTTTTATTTCAGTAACTTCCTTATAAATCGCCTCGTCGCCGATTTGCCACCCGCCGATTGTTGCACCGATTGCTTTGAGGTCTGCGCAGATGATAGCTTCGGCGGCAATGCCTTTATACGTTATTGCAGTTTTGTAGGTTTTACCGCCGTCCTGCGACAACCCGATTCCCTCTTTGTTGGCTCTGATTATACCGCCTGTTCCGCCTTCGTCTTCTTTGATTATCCAGCCGTCGGGGTTGCCGTCGTTATCTGAATCAAGGATTTCATAATAGCCGCCTTTTGCACCATTGATAGCGTTGGTTGCCTTTTCGATTGCCTGCTGAAGCTCGGTTTTTTGCTTTCTGAGTTCAATCATCGTTTGCCAATCGACAGTATCAAAAGAAATGTCAGCATCACCCGGCGGACAGGTTATGCTCATTGAAAGGCCGCCCGTCAGGTCAATTTCCTGTTCAGCAACAAACACGGTGTAGCTGTTGTCGTTTTTGTCTGTAACGGTTACAATGTCGCCTGCTTCAACACAAGGGTTTCCGCGCCATTCACATTGGCAGGGCTGAAATGCTTTTGCTTTGAAACTGTCATAAATGGCGGTGACTTCCGTTTGGGTTATTATGGGGTTTGAAAAGGTTATGCCCTTTCCTGTGCCGGAAGTGAAAACGGCATCATTGATGCCCGACGTGATTGAACTGACCGTAAAGGCTGATTCAAGGGTTTTCTTAAAGCCGTTTTGCCACTGCAAGCTCGCTGAAATGTTTACTGTTGCATATTGGTAATACCACGACACGGTCAGCTTGCCGACGGTGTTCATTCTTGCATTAAAGCCCAACATTCCTGCCAAAAATCCGAGCACTTCTCTGTCGGCATAATTGGCAAGGATATTTGCCTGCTCTGCGGTAATGCTTTTACTTGTTGCAAGAGTGCGGTAGCTTGCAACGGGAAAATAAAGTGAAAGGTTATATCTCCCTGCAAGCTCGGTGAGCACCGAAAGAAGCGTTGCGGGGTAAGTGCGGGTAGTTGTCCACTTTGATGTCATTTGGTAAACGTCGTCATAGGCTTTTATTCTCACGGTGTACCAATCATCGTCACTTTCGGGAGCTTCAATGTTGTAATATCCCTCTGGGATATAATAAAAAGAGCCGTCGGAAAGCTTAATTCCGCTTTCAACAAACATCACCTTGCCCGAATAGTTGTAGGTCTTATCGGGGTTATAAAACTCCGCCTCTGCGCAAGAAGAACAGCAGCAGCCCATTAAAAGACCGCCGCTGTCACCGTTGCTTTTTTGAGAGATATGTAATGAAGTTATTCCCGATTCAATTTTCATATTGTCGCTGACAAAGGTTCTCACCGTTCCGCTGAGTGTCCAATGACCAAAGGTTACTCTTTGCCTGAATTCTCTTGTGTCTGCCTGTAACGCCGTTTCAACGTTTGATTTAATTGTTGTGTCAGAAATAATATACATAATCACATCTCCGTTGCCGAAAATGACCAGCTTTTATAATCCCAGCTTGTGAGAGAATAAACCTGATTGATTTCGGGATCTGCTGATGAGCAGTAAAATGTTTTTGTTTTGAACGTTCCTGTTTTTGGGTCAGGTCCGTAGGCTTCGAAGCTCCCCTCAAGGATGATTGCAAGAATCGCCGCAACCTGTGTATTCGTCATGCCGTGAGGCATTTCAACGGTGTATTTAAGCTTTTCTGCGATTTTGTCACGGAACATTTTGCCGGTGTTGTTATCACGACCCGATTTTGAATTATCAAGAGCATTGACAGACGGCTTAAGTGTTGCAGGGACCGGCAGATTGATCCATGAGGATGAGGAATTTTTTCTGATTCTGAATACCTGAAGAGCCATATCATACCCCCTTTAAAGGTGTTACGCCTGTCTGGGCAACAACTCCGTTGTGATATTCAATGGCCGCCTGACCTACCACCTTATTATTCATCATAAGATAAATAATCATCGGTGCACCGCCATTGTTTCCGCTTTCTGCCATAGCTTCAAGGAAAGCTTGTTTCATTGTGGAAAGAGGTGAAACAACTTCAATCTCGCGCTTGTTATCACCAAGAATTGCTTTGAATTCACCGTAGTTTGCCGGAACAACCATACCGCTTGCAAGACGAGGAAGGGAAACAGGGCTAATATTAAAGCCGAAACGCTGACCACCAACACCCGGCACCCAATCGGGAATGTTCCACGACAGTTTATTGATTCGGGTTACAATGTTATTGATGCCTCTTTCAAAGCATGCAATAATACCGTTGATTGCAGATTTTGCGCCCTCTTTCATTGATGAGAATTTATCAGTCCAATATTTCTTGGTAAACATCGGTGCAACGTTTGTGTTGTACCACTCCTTGATTTCGGTCAATTTGCCCGTAAAGCCCTGCTTCACACTGTTGAACATATTGAGCCAATATTCTTTTGTGAAGAGCGGCGCAACGCTTGTGTTGTACCACGTTTCAATTTCCGACCACTTGTCCGCAGCCCCCTGTCTTATGCTGTCAAGTTGTTTAAGCCAGAACTCTTTTGTGAAAATAGGTGCAATGGTTTCATCCCACCAGGCTTTGGCATCCTTGCCCCACCCCACAATTTCGTCCTTAGCTTTTTTGAGGAAATTCGTCAAACCGTCAAACGCTCCCGTGTTTTTGCCCACAGCAATGCCTGCCGCAATAAGGCCTATACCTGTCAGAATAGCAGGGATATTCACGGTGCATATACCGAATATCAACAGAGCCGTACCCACCAAAATGGAGCCGTAGGCGGCTATTTTAGCCATATTGCCGTCAAGCTCGGAAATATTTGTATCGAACGACGGCTCAATTGTTGCGGAAGATGCCGAATCGCTGTCGTTATCACTGAGCTGATTGATTTCATCAAAGCTTGCAAGGCTTCGGGAGGCATCTTTTGCCGCTTTGCCTGCTTCTTTGGTGGCTTTTGCCTGATTTCGCAGGGCTTTGGCATTTGTCTGCATTTGTGAAACAGATGTTCCGAAAATTGCCGCCGTAAAACTCGCAAGAGCTGCCGTAACCTTTTCAAGCACTTGCAACAGTGAAAGTAAAGCCGGCAGGCAAGCCTCATAAATCGGCTGAAATGCCGTAAGCAGATTGCCTTTGATGTTTGCCCAGGAAGTGCTGAACTGCTCGTTACTTTTAAGCACATTGCCGAATGAATCGCGCAAGGCTGTGAGCACCTTTGTGAGCACAGAAAAAATAAGGGCTGATTTTGCAAGCTCCCAAATTCTTTTTCCAAACCTTCTTGCAGATTTTGAAGCTGTTGTCATTGCTCTTGAAAACCGTTTTGTTTTCTTTTCATCAGTTGCCGCCACAAGATTTGTTTTTGCCGTTGCCGCCGTATCAGAAATCCGGGTAAGCTTTGCTTCTGCCGCTACAAGCTGAGAATTGAGCTGTGTCACCTTTGCGGCATCTTTTGCTGAGCCGCCGCCTGTTGTCTTTGATTTCTGCTCAATTTTTTCAATCTTGGCAAGAACTTCATCGTACTCAGCTTCGAGCCTTGAAGCCTTTTCAAGCCAGTTCATCTGCTCGGTGTCTGCACCGCCGAGACCCTGCCTCCATTGCTCACCGTATTCACGGGCTTTGGCTTTTGCCTGCTCAATCTTCGCCGCAAGCTCGTCAGCCTGAGCATAAAGGGGTTTTGCCTCTTCGGGAGTTGCACTTCCCCCTACCCCGCTTTGAGCCTGAATTTTTTCAATTTCTGCACGAAGCTCCTGCACCTTGGTCTTTTGGCGGTCAACTGCGGCAGTCGCATCATCATAACGCTTCTGCATAGCTGTGACCTTCCGAGTTTCCTTGTCCACAATGTCCATACCAAAAGCGGCCTTGAGCTTGTTTTTCATTCTTTTGAAACTGCCTGTTATAACCTTTTCAGCGTTATTGACACCCGATGTATCAAAGCTTGTGTCAAAGGTTAGTGTACCGTCTGCCATAGCCTCACCTCCTAACCGAGTAATTTATTTATGAATTCACGCTCTGCCTGTTCTTGGGCAGAGTATTTTCTTTTTATATCTACAAGGTCTTTGTTTTTTTCGTAAAACTGCTTTTCCCATTTTTCAAGGGGCTTCTTCTTTGCCTGCTTCTGCCTTATTGAAATAACGGTGGTGAACAGACCCTCATCTATTTCGGAAAAATAACCGAGAAACGTCCACCAATGCAAAAAACCAAGGCTTCTTATTTCACACCCGGCAACCTTATTGATTGCAGAAAATATCATCTGCTCATCCTGTGTCCAGGAAAACAGCTTATCTGCTCTTGGCTGAGGGGTAAAGCTTTGTTCCTCCTGCTCGTCTTTGCCACCGTCGAGGAACCACGAAGCCACCGTGCACGCCTCCTGCAGATGTTCCGAGGGTATTTCATCCGGCGATACAAAAAGGCTGTCAAGCATCACCGCAGCCTTGTCAAAGGGTGAAAGTTCCGGGTCGTCATAAGCTTCAAAAATAAGCAAAGCTATGCGGAAATCGGGGCAAATTTCATATTCCTCACCGCCGATTGTAAGGGTTTGGGGCAAAAGACCTATCATTTTCTTTTCCTCTGCTTTTTAAAGCTCTGTGCCTGTGCGGTGTATTTCTTAATACGCTTTTCGCTCTCTTTGTTTTCGGCTTCGAGGTCAGCCTTGATAATGGGCATAATGGCGTTGAAAAACCTCTCATAAAGGGGTACACCCTTTCTTGTGGAAAGCGGAGAAGCATTACCGAAAACAATGTCCGAAACATCGGCATTGAAAATGTAATTGGTTTCTTCCTTGATAATCTGCGAAAGCTTTTCAATTGCTTCAACCGCTCCTTCGTCGTCAACATCGGCACTGCCGTCGGGATTGATTGAAATATGCTCAAAATCTTTCATTTTTTCATTGAGGCGCTTTTCCGCACCTGCAAAGCGTGTCAACAAGCCGTAGTCTGCTGTGTCAACACGGATAACCCTGTCGGGGTCGTTGTTAATCTGATATTCTTTATAGCCTTCGTCAAAGTTGATGCTCTTTGCCATAATATCCTCCACATAAAAAAGTTAAGGGGAACGGTTGACCGCTCCCCTGCCGTTAATTTGTTTCTGCCGTGAATTTCTTTGTTGCCAAATCGAAGGTGCCCTTTGTTCTGCCGCCTTTGTAGTAGATGTCAAAGGGAATCTGAACACCATCACTGCCGCCGATTGACTTGGGCACAATCACAACGTTTTCTTTGTATGCCCATTCAACGGTGCCATCACTTGAAAGAAGCACATCAACAACGGTTGTTTCAAGCTCGGAGCCTGTCAATCGACCGTTGATAATCTCCTGAAGCTGTTCAAAAAGTGCATCGCCCTTATAAGCATAATAAGGGTCAACGGAGCTCTGAGGCTCATAGCCCTTAACATTTACGGAGTTTTCACCGATAATGTTTTTCTTTGTTTCAACATCGGGGTTCATTTCGATTGCGTATTCTTCCAAATCCTTGCCCAATCGTGTGTAATTGGGTGTCTGAGAGTTGAAAGAATCATCAATAAAATGGCCGAGATATTTGCGCTCATATTTTGCGCCGTCTGCCATTACCATAAATAATCATCACCTTTCCACGCTGTAATCAGCGTAAATCTGAAGCTGGTATGTGACACCGTCATTTATATCGCCTGTGGGGACCATATACAGCATACCGTTCGCGCTTGAGAGCTTTGTTATAACTCCCTGATACTCTGCATCGTCCACCACAACACTCACAGGCTGATTTTTGACGGTTTCAAGCCAATAACCAAGCTCCAATAAAAAAGTGCTGTTTGCAAGCCTCTCAAAGTCGTTGAAGGTCTGATTGTTTGCATACAGCACAAAGTTGTGTTTTCTTTTCTGATTGCCTATGATGTCCTCTTTTACCAAAGAGTCACCGTTTGAATATAAGCCGAAGTTGCCCGGCTCATTTTCGTTAAAATCAATGTGGATGCCGTTGCAGAACTCCGACATCCGAGGGTATTCGGTCAACACCTTTTTGACCGCTTCGATTATGTTCATTTGACATTTCCTGCCTTTCCGAGAGCCTTTTGCGCAGAGCTTCTGATTTCGTTGAGCTTGTCGGTTTTCATACGCTCAAACCACTTTTTACCCGCAAGGGAGTGAACAGCTTTGCTGTATTCCAGTTCTCTGCCTGTGGGGAATTTTTTAGGCGGTGAATAAAAGCCGACGATTTCACCGTTTTCCGTAATAGGAATATTCGGGCCGTAAACCTCACCGTAATACAGGTACCTTGCGCCGGGATGAAGATAAACAATCTTTCCGCTGCCTATAACCGTACCCAATGCAGCAGAGTTTGCAAGAGCTTCGGTACGTGCAGGAGTGTAAGGCTTCGTTTGCTTTAGCACTTCACTGTCAATCACGCCCTGAACATACCGCATCCGCTCATTCATATTATCGGCATACTTGGGATTCCACTTGATTTTCAGCCCCAGCTCACCGTTAAAAACGGTGGTGTTAAGGGGTTGCTTAATCTTTTTGGGCATCAGAGCACCTCATTTCAGTGAAATCTCATAGTGCCGCATATTCTCAGATCCGAAAAGCAGCTTATTAAAGGCGGTAACCGTGTGTGGCGCACCGTAAAGGTTACGGAATTCTTTCATACTCTGAGCCTGTGACTGCTCCGATGAGTTATCGAACTCAAACTTCACGTCACCCTTGCATATAAAGTCCTTGCCATTTTTCAGTTCAAGTTCCCCTGCTGACTTATACGGGATAAGAAGGCTGACACGCTCAGCTTGTGTCAGCCCGTTTTTCTCTGTATCGGCGGTCTCGCTTTCTTCCCACCAGGCTTCGGGTACAAATCTGCGCTTATATCCGCTGTCTGTGAGGGCGTAAATCGTTACGCTTGTGTTGGTAATCATCTTACACCCCCGCAAACAAAAGACCCGTTTCAGTAAGCCAGGAATGAATAATACGGCGTTTATTTGCGCGAAACTGCTTTTGCAAAGCTTCGCTGCTCTCATAGGTTACAGAATAACTGCCCACCTTTTCAGAGGTTTTGCCCGCAACTTCTTTGTTGCTGACTTTATCCCTGTATATCTCCTGAGCAATCTCGCAACAACACATTTTGACTGCGTTTTCGTGCTCAGGAGGTATTTCTTTGTTGAATATTGCCGCATTTATTTCTCGCATTGCGATGTTAACATAGCCTTTGAATTCGTCTTGCGGAATAACGCGCTCGGCATCCTGCAGGAATTGACAAACATAAAATGAATTGTCAACCTTAATCATCACGCTACCTCATCAGGTTGTGGCATTGTGAAGGTAGATGCCGGCAAGCTTATTTTTGTAAACATCGGCAATACCAACATTACGGTAACCGAACTTCCAACCGTCACCTGACTGATTCTGTTCGGGAGTGATTACCTTGGGGGCAATGTGTTTCTGATGCTGAATAACAGCAGGCTTATGAACGATAAGGAAGTTGATGTTCTTACCGTCATCAGCCTTTTTAAAGCCGCCCTGTGTCTGACCTTCGGATTTACCGTCAAACTGCTGAATCTTGGTGTAGAATCTTGACTGAGGCACTTTCTTGATTGAAGCAAAGCTCTCAAGCACCTTTTTGCTCTTGGTGGTGTCAAGGTCCTCAACAAGACCGAGAAGCGTGGGAGTGATGCGAAGATGTCTCTGCTCGTAGGGAACTTCGTCTTCGTCCATCTTGTTGTTGGCAGCTCTGAGGGCTTCAACAACCTGTGCGCCCGTAGTGAGGTTTGCGGCTTCACCGGCCGAAATGCCCTGTTTCTGTGCGTATGTGGAAAAGCGGAAGGCATCAAGCTCGGGGACAACATGTGTTTTGATGAACTCTGAGGCAAGTCTGCCGAATGCAATACCTGCAGTTTCGGCATTGTCGAGAGTGTCAACGGTGAACATTCTGCCTCTGTCGAAGTTGCACTTGACAGTTTCGTTTTTGAGGATTACATCACCGCTGATGTAACCTTCATTTCTCAGATAGTCAGCGAGACCTGACATTTCGAGCATAGGAATGATGAGTTCATTGACGTTTGCGCCCTCTCTTGCAAGCTCGGGAGCACCGTCAAGATCGGATGAGAGTGAAGCCAGCTTATAGACTTCATCAAGCAAAGGGATATAACCTTTAAAAAGTTCAATTAAATTCGGCATAATAATTTTTTCTCCTTATAAATTTTATTTTGTTGCGGGCAAGCCCATGGCTGAGCGCATAGCATCAAGACCCGATGCTCCGCCGCCTGAGCCGTTGCTTTTACCCATAAAGGGGTTATCAAGTGGTTCATCAGAACCGAAGAGAAAACCGTTGTCTTCTTTGCATTTGGCGAGTGCGGTTTCAAGGTCTTCTTTCTGATTTTTGGATTCCCTGATTTTCTCAAGGTCGAGTTCTGCCTTAACGGCTTTGACACTTCTGCCGCCTGCGGTTCTGATTGCTTCATCGATAATTGAGTGGAATTCCATATCAGCAATCTGCTTTTCGTAGTTGGCTTTCTGTGTGTTGAGGTCAGTTGTGAGGGATGAAACCTTTCCCTGCAGCTCATTGACGTCAATGCCCTCAAATGATTTGAGTCTCTGAAGTGCATCGTCAAGCTGTTGCTGTGCGGTTTCACCCGGCTTTTTGGCATTGCCGATATCAGCAGAGTTGATATCAAGAATTGATTTAATCTGCTCGTCGGTGATACCTTCAATGATTTGTCTTAACTGGTCTCTTGTCATAATTTTCTCCTTTTCGCTTTCAGTTTGTTATCGCGGTTCCTGTCCGC
>JAZQYU010000042.1:0-18332 GCA_045633685.1 Acutalibacteraceae bacterium
AAAAAAGAAGACCTTGGTCATCGTTTCCGATGACACAAGGTCTTCAAAATTACTATATTGTTTGCTTTTGCAGTGAATTATCTAATCGGGAAAGGATAAAGAAAATTGCCCCGAAGAGGATAAACCATTTTTGCTAAAACAATAGTTATTATTCCCACTCAATTGTGCCGGTGGGCTTGGGAGTGAGGTCATAGAGGACACGGTTGATGCCGTCAACCTCTGCTGTGATTCTTGCAGTAACCTTATGAAGCACTGCATAGGGAATTTCCTCAATTGTTGCTGTCATAGCGTCTGTTGTGTTAACAGCGCGGATAATTGCGGGCCAGCCTTCGTAACGGCTGTCGTCCTTGACGCCAACGCTCTTAATATCGGGGATTGCTACAAAATACTGCCATACCTTTTCTGCAAGGCCGCAGATGTCAAATTCCTCACGAAGAATTGCATCTGCCTCGCGGAGAGCGTGAAGTCTGTCACGAGTGATTGCACCAAGGCAACGAACACCGAGGCCGGGGCCGGGGAACGGCTGACGATAAACCATACCGTGGGGAAGGCCGAGAGCTTCACCAACAACTCTTACTTCATCCTTAAAGAGGAGCTTAATGGGCTCAACAAGCTGCATTTCCATTTCTTCGGGAAGTCCGCCAACGTTGTGGTGAGATTTAACAGCCTTTTTGCCTTCAGCAGCTTTGATGCTTTCGAGGATGTCGGGGTAAATTGTGCCCTGAGCAAGGAATGAAATACCTTCAAGCTTTGCTGACTCTTCATCAAACACTTTGATGAACTCAGCGCCGATAATCTTGCGCTTTGATTCGGGGTCGCTCACACCTGCAAGAAGGTCAAGGAAGCGGTCAGTTGCATCAACATAAACAAGGTTAGCGTCAAGAGCTTTACCAAAAACCTCAATAACCTGCTCGCTTTCACCTTTTCTCATAAGGCCGTGGTTAACGTGAACGCAAACCAACTGCTTACCGATAGCTTTAATAAGAAGAGCTGCAACAACGCTTGAATCTACGCCGCCTGAAAGAGCAAGCAAAACCTTTTTGTCACCAACCTGTGCGCGCACAGCAGCAACCTGTTCATCAATAAATTTGTTTGCTAATTCAAAGTTCGTAATTCTTTCCATTGAATCAGGTCTTTTGTTTGAATCCATTTCAATTCCTCCTCTGGGGTATATAATATATAAATTTAATTAGTTGGTGTAGTTATCGAAATAGCCCTGAACAAGAACAACGGGAGTACCCTTGTCACCTGAGCCACTTGTGAGGTCGCAAAGTGAACCGATAAGGTCGGTGAGCTGACGGGGTGTTGTGCCCTGAGAAGCCATATTGCCCACAAGGTTATCCTGCTTTGATTTGATTGACTCTGAAATAGCCTTTTTAAGCTCCTCGCCTGAAAGGTCTTTGAAATCGTTATCTGCAAGATATTTGAGCTTAAGCTCGTTGGGTGTGCCAACAAGGCCGTCTGTGAATGCGGGAGAAACAACGGGGTCTGCAAGCTCCCAGATTTTGCCCTTGGGATCTTTAAATGCGCCGTCACCATAAACCATAACTTCAACGTGCTTACCTGTTGCTTTGAGGATTTTCTCCTGAATTTCAAGCACAAGCGGCTGACAGTTTCTGGGGAAAAGCTTAACCATATCTTCTGTGGATTTATTTGAACCGAGAAGTCCGTAAGCTTCGTTGCAGCCGCTGCCGTCAACGGGAGCGTTGAGGATTTCATCAAGACCAAGAACAACCTTTGCACCTGCTGCTTTGAGAATTCTCTTTGTGCGGGCGCGGGTGTGGATATCGCAGTTGATTACGCAGTCAGTATAATCAAGGATTGTTTTGGCCTGGTTTGCAAAAACAAACTCAACATCTGCACCGCATGAACGAACAACGTCACCATAATATTCAACATAGTCAACACCGGTGAACTCGTGAAGGTTTTTGCCGAAAAGCTCACGGTATTTTTCAAGTGAAAGAACATCGCTGTAGGGGTTAACGCCTGCTTCATCAATTTTATCAAGGCTTACAAGCTCGTTACCAACCTCGTCTGAGGGGTAGCTGAGCATAAGAACAACTTTTTTAACACCTTTTGCAATACCCTTAAGGCAGATTGCAAAACGGTTGCGGGAAAGAATGGGGAAGATAACACCAACGGTTTCACCGCCTGTTTTTGCCTTTACATCAGCTGCAATGTTATCAACAGATGCATAGTTACCCTGAGCTCTTGCAACAATTGACTCTGTGATTGAGATAACATCTCTGTCACGAAGCTCAAAGCCTTCTGCTTCGGCAGCTTCAAGCACGCTGTCTGCAACTATCTGAGCAAGGTCATCACCCTGACGGATAATGGGGCAACGAATACCTCTTGACACTGTACCAACTCTGCGTTCTTTCTTATCCATTATATCCAAGTCCTTTCGGTGGTTGCCTGGCAACCATAAAAATTAACAATCCGCTTTTTTATTGTAACCAACAAAAGCGCTTGTATAATACAGTTGAATTTAAATCAACTTTTTTACTAATAAATTATATTACAAACACCGATAATCTGTCAACGAAAAATCATATCATATTGAGGTTTTTTTTGACAAATTTTATGTTATATTTTCACAAAACAAAAACGTACTAATTATTAACTACAAATAAACATTTTTGTTCAATATTTTTTATTGCATTATTTTGGCGTTTGTGATAACATATTCTTAACAAATTTTAAAAAGGAGAAAAGTTATGGACTTTTTTACATCTGAATGGCTCCTTAGCATCGACGCTTCTATTTACACAGCGGTTGAAAAGCTCTGGGGCGACGTTATGGACCAGATTATGATTTTCATCACTCACCTTGGTGACGATGGTATTTTCTGGATTGTTTTAGGCGTTCTTCTCTGCATCTTTAAGAAAACAAGAAAATTGGGTATTGCCTGCCTCCTCGGTCTCGGCATTGTTTCCGGCATGAACAACCTTGTTCTCAAGCCCTTGTTTGAACGCATCCGCCCCTATGACCCCGCAATGATGGAGCATTGGGCAAAGGTTGGTTTCGACTACATCTTCCCCTTTGACACTTCTCTTCAGCCCAAAATCGAAACCTTTGAAGGCGGCCATTATTCTTACTCTTTCCCCTCAGGCCACACAGCTTCTTCAATCGGTGCAGCTGTTGCAATGTTCTGCGTTAACAAAAAGTGGGGTATTGCTCCCGTAATTCTTGCAGTGCTTATCGGTTTCTCAAGAATTTATCTTCACGTTCATTTCCCCTCAGATGTTATCATCAGCGCAATTATCGCAACAATCGTCGGCATCTGCGTTTACTTGCTTATCTTCAAAGTATTCGGCAAGCCCCTCGACAAGCTCAACAACAAAATGAACGGCAAGCTTTTTGACACACCTTTTGTTAAATAAGAACCAAACATAATTGAGCGTAGCTTCGGCTACGCTCTTTTTTCTTATAAGGCTCCTGCGCCAAAACAAAAACAGCCCGCACAGATAAAATCTGCACAGGCTGTAAGCTCTGTTTCTGCTATTCGATTAGCGGTAAAATTTATCTCTTGTCGATACTTGCCTGAAGGCTCTGTCTTGCCTTGCGGATTTCTGCAATGTTGGCAGAAAGAACATCGTCGCTGTTTTTCATAATATCACTTACATAACGGTTGGTTGCAACGCGCATATTCTCGCTCCACTCGTCAACGCTTCTCTTGATTGCTTCTGCCTTATTTGTTGCATCCTGAACAATTGCAGCAGCCTGTTCTTTTGCGTTTTTAACGATTTCAGCAGCCTCATCTGTTGCCTGTGAACGCACCTTGTCGGAATATTCCTGAGCAAGTCTTGCGATTTCACTTGATTCAACCATTCTGCGTGCCTGCTCTGTTGCGGCAGCAATTTTGGAAGAAGCGTTTGCTTCTGCATTGTCAAGAACGCCTTTTGCATGCTCTTTGGCAGCGCCTACGATTTCATCAGCCTGCTTCTGAGCGGTTGATGTTGCAACAGAAGCCTCTGTTGAAGCCTTTTTGATGATGCTGTTATAATGCTCAACAATATCCTGTGCCTTTTCGATTTCCACGGGAAGGTCAAGACGGATGTCGCCAACATAAGTACGAATTGCATCAACATCTACAGCTATTTTGGAAGAAAACGGAATACTTGTGCCGTTGTCAAGAACCTCTTCAATTAAATCAAGTTTACCCTGAACGTTCATATTTTTTCCTCTCCTTTAATTCTTGTGACGATATCTTCAGCGATTTCAGCAGGAACAAATTTTGTCATATCAATATCCGCACTGAATTCGCAAATTTGTTTAACTACACTTGATGAAAGATACATATGCTCAGCGTCGGCAGTGATGAAAACAGTTTCAACATCAGGGTTCAACTGCTTGTTGGTCAACGCCTGCTGAAATTCATCCTCAAAGTCAGAAACAGCTCTGAGGCCTTTAACAATAGCAACCGCACCCTTCTGGCGGGCATAGTCCGCAAGAAGGCCGCTGTGATATTCCACCTCAACGTTGGGAATATCCTTGGTGCAACGCCTTATCAGCTCAACCCTTTCGGGAGCTGTGAACAAGCCCACAGGCTTGCGGAAATTAACCATAACAGTAACAATAACCTTATCAAAAAGCTTGGCGGCTCTTTTGATTACCGCAAGGTGACCGTTGGTTATGGGATCAAAGCTGCCGGGGCAAATTGCAATTCTCATTCTTCATCACCCTCAGTAATTCTATAAACGGTCAAGCCAAGCTTGCCGTATTTATACTCACGGAATTTTCCAAAAGCTCCTGCACTCTGAGGCATTTCTTCACCATAGGGATGCTCACAGATGATTACACCGTTGGGGTTCATCCTCTCTGCCACCAAGGGAAGTGCCTTTTGCAAAAGTCCCTTTGAATAAGGCGGATCAAGAAGGGCAATATCGAAGCTGCCCGCGGATGTTTTCAAAAAAGAAAACGCATCGGTCTGCACAACGCAGGAATTTGATTTGAGATTGGTTTTCTGAAGATTTGTTTTGATACAGTCGATAGAATCCTTGGCGCTGTCAACAAAAGTTGCGTAAGCGGCACCGCGGCTGAGAGCTTCAATGCCAAGCTGACCGCAGCCTGCAAAAAGGTCAAGCACCTGACTGCCTTCAACCTCAAACTGAATGATGCTGAACATGGCTTCTTTAACTCTGTCAGTTGTGGGGCGCACATCTTCACCGGGTAAGGTCAAAAGATTTCTGCCGCGTGCTGTACCTGTTATAACTCTCATTTCTGCCTCCAAAAATTATCTCGTCTGAACATTATCGCATTTTATCGTCAAAATGTCAAGTTTTTATGAAAATGGTTATAAATCTTCTCGGCTATAACCTTGTTGATTCCCTCCGCATTGCAAAGCTCTTCTACACTTGCATTTTTAACAGCGGTAACAGTTTTGAAGGTTTTCATCAACGATTTTGCCTTCTTTTCTCCCACTCCGTCAATTTCCGTCAGGGTGGAACCGAGGGATGATTTTTTATGTTTCAAGCGGTGATATGCCACAGAATAGCGGTGAACCTCCTCCTGAATGCCCGAAACAAGAGTAAACGCCTGACGCTTGGAGTTGATGGCAATTTCACCACCGTCGGTAGCAATCGCCCTTGTGCGGTGGGCAGAGTCCTTAACCATACCGAAAACCGGGATATCATAACCGAAAGCCTCGATTATCGGCTTCACAGCATTCACCTGACCCTTACCGCCGTCGAGAAGAATCAGATCCGGCAATCTGCCGAAACCCTCACCCGACTGTTCATTGAGCTGATATTCATTAAGGCGCCTTGAAATAACCTCTGCCATTGAGCCGTAATCATCCTGCCCCGAAAATCCCTTGATGCTGAATCGACGGTAGGACTTTTTGTGGGGTAAACCGTTTTTGAATACCACCATACCGGCAACATTGTCACTTCCTGCGGTGTGAGAAATGTCGTAGGATTCAATAAATTCGGGCGGTTTGCTGAGCCCCAGAAGCTTAGACAGCTCATCAAGAGCGGCAGTTACTCCGCCGATTCTGCCCACAGACTGAGCCAGCTTTTCGGCAGCATTATTTTTGCACATCTGCACAGTCTGAGCGTGCTTGCCTTTTTGCGGAACAAACAGCTCAGCCTTTTTGCCCGAAAGGGTTGTGAGCCATTGTTCAAGAAGCTCTTTATCTTCAATTTCACCGTCAAGAAGAATCTGCGACGGCACCCTTGCACCGCCTGAATAAAATTGGGTAACCATTTCGCGTCGGGCAGAGGGAAGATTATCTGAAAAGGGAAGAATAAAATATTTGCTTTCTCTTAATCTGCCTGAATCAAAACGCAGAATGCAAAGGCAGGACTTTTCGTTTGTTTGTGAAATAGCAAAAACGTCACGAGGGCGGTTATCTTCGCTGACAACCTTTTGCTTTTCTGACGTTTTTTCAATTGAACGGATTTTGTCGCGGAGCCTCGCAGCAAGCTCAAAATCAAGATTTTCTGCGGCCGCATTCATTTTATTTTTTAAATCAGCCAACACGTCGGCACTGTCACCCTGCAAAAAGCGAAGAGCCTCGTTCACCGCCTGATTATATTCTTCTTTAGTCACCTTGCCGTTGCAGGGAGCCATACATTGCTTGATAAAATAATTAAGGCAGGGTCTGGTTTTGCCGATTTCTTTGGGAAATGATTTGTTACATCGGGGAAGCTGAAAAATTTTCAACGCCTCGTCAACGGAATTGCGCACGCTGAAAGACCCCGTGTAAGGCCCGATGTAACGCGCATCGTCAGCCTCTTTTTGCAAAACGGCAGAAATCTGAGGCCATTCCCCTTTTGTGACCTTGATGTAGCTGTAGCCCTTGTCATCTTTGAGAAGAATGTTATATTTTGGTGAATGCTGTTTAATCAGACTGCATTCAAGCACAAGAGCTTCAAACTCGCTGTCGGTGAGTATATAATCAAAATCGTGGACATTCTCCACCATTTTGCGCACCTTGACGGAATGATTATTCTGAGAGCCGAAATAAGTGCTGACACGGTTTTTGAGAGCCTTTGCCTTGCCCACATAAATTATTTCATTTTTGCTGTTTTTCATAAGATAAACACCGGGATTTTTGGGCAACGCCATTGATTTTTTTCTTAATTCCTGCAAAGTCAGAACAATCACCTCCTAAAAAAATTCGGCACAGGAGACCCTGTGCCGTAATGTTTGATTATTCAGCAAAACCTGAGCTCACAAGCTTAACAAGCTCTTCAACAGCCTGCTCCTCATCAGCTCCGCCTGCGATGATGCGAATCTGTGTGCCACCCATAATGCCGAGAGAAAGAACACCGAGAAGGCTCTTGGCGTTAACTCTTCTTTCTTCTTTTTCTACCCAGATTGATGATTTGAACTCATTGGCTTTCTGAATGAAAAAAGTTGCAGGACGGGCGTGAAGACCAACCTGATTCTGAATCACTACATCTTTAACAAACATAATTTTATCTCCAATCAAATATAAGTTTCAACTTAAATCCTTAGTACATATTATATCACAAAACTTGTTCTCGTCAATGCAAAGATAATTAGATTTAAATAATTCGGCGGTGACTCCAAATGTGACATTTTTTTAAACCGCTGATTTGTGCAAAATTACAACACGTTTTGCCATATTTTTTGCACATTTACTATTTTTTATCAGTATTTGCTAAAGATTCAAGAAACTTTTTATCTTTTTTGTCAAGCTCAGCGTTCTCAAGCATATCAGGGCGTCTTTCTTTTGTGCGTTTTAACGATTGATGACGGCGCCACTTTTCGATGTTGCCGTGATGGCCTGAAAGAAGAACATCGGGCACTTTTTTGCCCATCCATTCAGGAGGGCGGGTGTATTGGGGATATTCAAGCAAGGAAGAAAAGTGACTTTCATCGCTGAAGGCCTCTTCATTGGCAAGCACACCGGGAAGCATACGGGAAATACTGTCGGCAAGGATCAATGCAGGCAATTCACCGCCTGTGAGCACATAGTCCCCGATTGAAATTTCTTCATCCACAATTTCTTCAATTACTCTTTCATCAATACCCTCGTAATGACCGCAGAGAATTGCAATATTCTCTTCCTTGGCAAGCTCTTTCACCTTTGCCTGTGTGAGCACCTGACCCTGGGGTGACATATAAATCAGCCTTGGCCTCTTACCTGTTTTTTCACAAAGGTTCATAAAGCAATCATAAATCGGCTGAGTCTGCATAACCATACCCATTCCGCCGCCGTAAGGTGCATCGTCAACGCGGTTGTGCTTATCCTTGGAAAAATCGCGGATATTGGTGCAGTTGATTTCCACAAGACCCTTTTCTCTTGCTCTGCCGATTATGCTTTCACCTAAAACACCTTCACACATTTCAGGAAAAAGGGTGAGTATATCAATCCTCATCGTCAAAAATTCCTTTCAACGGTCTGATTTTTATTATTCCTGTTTCAACATTGACATCAATCACAACAGGGGGAATTGCGGGGATAAGATATTCCTTTCCGTCCTCTGCTTTAATATGCCACACATCGTTTGCGCCTGTTTCGCTGACATCGGAAAGAATTCCGTAGCATTTTTCCTCATCATCGGCGTCAACAACCCTGCAATCAACAAGCTCAGCAATAAAATATGAGCCTGCAGGAATTCTGGCATCACTGCGCTTCATATAAAGCACACGGTTGCGAAGAGCCGTTGCACCCTCAACGGTGTCAACACCCTCCAGCTTCAAAAGGGCAAGGTTGCCGTGAACACGGCTCGAAACAACCTTAACAGGCTTTTCACCTTTTTTGTCAAAATACAGAGTTTTAAACTGCTTAATAAATTCGGGGCCGTCACAACGGGGGTTAACACGCATTTCACCTCTTACGCCGTGAGTACCTACAATCTGACCGATATCGAGATATTCTTTAATCATAATTATCACCTAAAAAAACAAGGGAGCACTCGGCTCCCTCATCATCTTACTCAATTTCAACAGAAATTTTTGTATCGTTTCTGCTGGCGGCTGAACGCATAACAATTCTGATTGCTTTTGCAATTCTGCCCTGCTTGCCGATTACTCTGCCCATATCCTCCTGAGCAACGTGAAGATGATAAACAACTGTGCCCTCTTCGTCGGGCTCGTCAACATCCACACTTACTGCATCGGGATTGCTTACAAGTCCGCAAGCGATTTGAAGCAATAAATCTTTCATCACTATACCTCAGTCAGATTATTTAACGATACCGCTCTTCTTGAAGAGATCTTTAACTGTATCTGTGGGCTGAGCGCCGTTTGCAAGCCACTTCTGAGCTGCTTCTTCGTTGATTTTGATGTTGTCTTCGCTCTTCATGGGGTCATAAGTGCCGATTTCTTCGATGAATCTGCCGTCACGGGGATATCTTGAATCCGCAACTACTACACGATAGAAAGGTGCCTTTTTAGCGCCCATACGACGCAATCTGATTTTTACTGCCATTTTTGTTTCCTCCAAAATTTATAAAAATTTAATTATATCCATCACTCAAAGGTGTTGAATTAGATGTTAAAGCCTTTTAACTGGCCCATATCAAACCTGCCTCTCCTGCGGCGCTTTTTGCCGGCGGAGTTCATCTGTTTGAACATTTTCTGCATATTTTTGTGCTGAGCAAGAAGCTTGTTGACTGCCTCAACATCCCTGCCGCAGCCTGCCGCAATTCGACGCTTACGTGAAGGGTTGATAAGCTCGGGCTTTTCTCGCTCCTCGGGGGTCATTGACTGAATAATCGCTTTGATTTTATCAAACTGACTTTCGTCAATTTCAACGTCCTTAATCTGCTTGCCTACGCCGGGAATCATAGAAAGCATATCCTTGATTGAGCCCATACGCTTAATCTGTTCAAGCTGATCCATAAGGTCGTTAAGGTCAAATTTGTTCTGCTTGAGCTTTTGTTCAAGCTCCTCGGCTTTTTTGTGATCCAGCGCCATTTCTGCCTTTTCGATAAGAGAAAGCACGTCACCCATACCGAGAATTCTTGATGCCATACGGTCGGGGTGGAACACGTCCAGATCTCCGAGCTTTTCACCAAGACCGATGAATTTAATGGGCTTACCCGTAACCGCGCGGATTGAAAGCGCCGCACCGCCTCTGGTGTCACCGTCAAGCTTTGTGAGCACTACGCCGTCAATGCCCAAAGCATCATCAAAGGTTTTGGCAACGTTAACAGCATCCTGACCTGTCATAGCGTCAACAACAAAAAGAATTTCGTGGGGATGAACGCTTGCCTTAACGTTTTTCAGCTCATCCATAAGAACTTCATCAATATGAAGTCGGCCGGCTGTGTCAAGGAAGACATAGTCATAACCCTGATCTTTTGCAAGCTTGATTGCCGCATTGGCAATTTCAACCGGGTTGATCTGACCCATTTCAAAAACAGGAACTCCTGCCTGCTCACCAACAACCTGAAGCTGTTTGATAGCCGCGGGACGATAAATGTCACAGGCTACGAGCAAGGGTCGGTGACCCTGATTTTTGAGGCTTAACGCAATCTTGGCGGTGTGGGTTGTTTTACCCGAACCCTGCAAGCCGCACATCATAACAACCGTCGGGGGATGATTTGCAACTGCAAGCCTTGATTTTGTTCCGCCCATAAGGGCTGTTAACTCTTCGTTAACGATTTTTATAACCATCTGTGCGGGGGTAAGGCTTTCCATAACCTTTTCACCCACGGCACGCTCGGTAACTGATTTTGTGAAATCCTTGGCAACCTTATAGTTAACGTCGGCTTCAAGCAAAGCCATACGGACCTCACGCATAACCTCTTTAACGTCTGCTTCTGTCAAAGAGCCTTTTGATTTCATTCGTTGGAATGCGGCTTCAAGTCTGTCGGAAAGACCTTCAAATGCCATAGAATCTCACCACCTGTCAACCTTCCATAATCAAGGTCTGGGCAACCGCTTTGATTTTGGCGGTGCAGTCATTGACCTCGCGGGAAAGAGTATGTGTTCTGTTATATTCGCCGATTTCGTCGGCATAGGTCATTATCTCTTCAAGGCCGCTTTTCATGCTTTCAAAACGGCTCACAAGACCGAGGCGCTGTTCCATTTCGTGAAGCTGGGCTTCAGCTCTTTTAATGGCATCGCGCACACCCTGACGGGTGATGCCCTCATTGGCGGCAATCTCGGAAAGAGACAAATCGTCGTTATAATAGTAGTTTAAAAACGCGTGCTGCTTCTCGGTGAGCATATCTCCGTAAAAATCTATTAAGATGATAATATCAAGATTTTTTGCCAAGCAACAACACACCTCCTACATAACAAAACGGCTCCGCTGAAAAGGGCGGTTACCGCTTCACATAATTTCAAACTGCCTGTAAAGTTTTTTTCTTTACAGGCAGTTATTATACAGTATAAAGTCCCCGTTGTCAAGAGAAATTTTGACTATTTTTAAAGCAGTTTTGCACAAGGTGATGTTCAAATATTGTCAAATAGTTGTCAACAAAAATCAATCCACAATCCATTGTGTTTTAAACCCTGAAGATATGCTCAAAACGGGCAAATCTTGTGCAAAACCCTGTGCAAAAGTTTTTTGAAAATTTTTATTTTCTTCTGATTTTGCACAAGAATTATTCAATCACACCGAAGTATCTGCCGATCCAATAAGGGAAGAGGAAGCTTGAGCCTGACGGAGCCATTGAATCTGCCTGTTGACCGTCAATTCTGAAAGCGTGAAGGCCAAGGTTTGAGAACGGTCTTTCGTCCCAGGCGAAGGGCTTTGCGAGGCGCGGCTGACCGCCCCAGCGCACAGGCTCATCGTCATATTCAAGATTTTTGCGTTTACTGTTGATTATGGTGGGCTGAAGCAATTCAAGAGGATAATCCTCAAGCACCTTTACACTTGCATCAACATCACAGGGCTGTGAAGTGAAAGCACCGTAAACAAAGCTGAAATAGGGGTTGCCCTCAACACGCTCATAATCAAAATGATGCTTAAGACCCATAAGAATATAATTTCTGATTGCAGGGTCTTCTTCAAGGCGAAGATAAGCAAGGGTGTTGCACATTGCAAGATTATCGTCAATGTGGCACATATGACCGTCATCGCGCTTGTGATAAGCGGCATTGATAAGGAAATGATGGTCTTCAATCAATTCCATATATTTTTTCTGATATTTTTCGTCACCTGACATATGGTAAGAAATTTTGAGGAAGGCAAGCATTTCAAGGGAATTTACACCCTTTTCCCACATCCACATACTGTCGTTGTTAAGAGCATTTTCGTTCCAGCATGCCCAGGTGGTGGGCTTTGAATCCCAGTCCATAAGATAACCGTCGTTATCAAGAATATGGTCAGTGATGTTGCAAACAGCCTCTCTGATTTCTGCCTTTTCATCTTCATCGGCACACAAATCATAATAAAGAGAGAAGCCCATATAGTGGCCTGTCATTTCATCTGATGATGTTTCACCAAGCCATTCATAAGTGCCGTCAGGTGAACGGTGCCATTCCTGACCGATATCCTGAGTATCAAGACCCTTGCCCCAATCCTTTTCATCAGGGTAGCGCACGGCTCTTGCGGTGAAGCCCTTTATGCCTGTTGCACGGGTGAGGAGGAGCATGGCATCCTTGCAGCGGCGTGCGGCAGCAAGCACCTTTTCATCCTTTGTTACAGCGTAGCAAAGACAAAGAGCAGAAATATATGTCTGTGTCCAGAGTCCGTCGTTGTCGGTGATTCTTGAAGGTGCACTTTTTTCGATGTCACCGTTAACAATGCCTGTGATTGAAGTCACAAAACCGTCCTTGCGGGGGAAATATTTTTCGGTCTGCTCAAAGATGTATTTTGCTTTTTCTTCAAGAGTCATTTCCTTGAATGAAATTTCCACAACTCCGTTTTTAGTGCCCGTGTAAAGCACACCGTCTTTTTCGCAAACAGCAGTAACGTCGGTATCAAGAGCATATCTCATTGCGGGGAGATATTTTGCACCGCCCATTGAAATGAGCACCGCGCCTGCTTCTGTGCCCACAAAAGCGTTGCCCTCAGCGGTGAAGGTGATTGCATACACCTTTTCTTCAGGCAGAACGGGAAGCTGCTTGTGTGAATACCAGCCGCTTTTGTAGTCATAGATAAACAAACCCTCATCTGCGCCAACCCAGAGATAGCCTATGTTGTCAAATGCAATAGCATTGATTTTGATTTCGGGCATTGTGGAATGCTCGGGGAAAATACATCTCCATGACTTTCTCTTTCCTTCGAGGCGCTGAACAGAACGCTCATTGGCAATGCACACCCTGCCCCTTTTTTCATCAAGGCAGAAGCAGCTGAACTCTGTTTCCTGCTCATAGACAAATTCACCGTTTTCATACTTATATAGCTTTGTGGGGGTAAGGGCAAAAGCCTTTGTTGAGCCTCCCATTGCGGTGATTTCTTCATCAAAGGTCTGCACCGCTTTGATGTCATTTTCACTCACTTCATAAACAGTGTTGCCGCTCACAGCAAAAACTGTTTCACCAAAAGCACGGACACATGTAAAAGGCATTTTTTCTCCGCAGGCAAACCATTCACCGTCACAAAGCTTAAAAAGTCCGTCATTGCCTGCGGCATAAATAACATTGTCCCCGCAGGCAAGAGATTTAATATCTGCCTCAAGAGGGAATTTTGCGGTGCATTTCTGCATAAATGTGGATGTTTTATATACTTTGTTCATAATATTCTCCTTATTGAAAAAGGGGGATAAAATCCCCCTTTACTGATTAAGCAATACCCAATTTCTTTGCCATTTCGGCTGTTTTAAGCTCAAGAAGCTTTGAAATGCCCTCTTCCTGCATGGTTACACCATAGAGAACATCAGCCTCTTCCATTGTGCCGCGACGATGTGTGATAAGGATAAACTGTGTGTTTCTTGTCATTCTGCGAACATACTTCGCATAGCGTGTTACGTTAACATCGTCAAGGGCTGCCTCAACCTCATCAAAGATACAGAAGGGTGCGGGTGAAACCTTAAGAATTGCAAAAAGAAGCGCAATTGCAGAAAGTCCCTTTTCACCGCCCGAAAGAAGGTCAATGTTCTGAACATTTTTACCGGGAGGCTGAACCTTGATTTCAATGTTACATTCAAGCACATCAAGCTCGTTTTCAAGCACAAGCTCTGCCTTGCCGCCGCCAAAAAGCTCAACAAATGTTTCACCGAAGAAGGAGTTGATTTTGACAAACTGCTCTCTGAACTGCTCCGACATTTTGTCGGTGAGCTCCTTGATGAGCTTGTCAAGCTCGGCACGGGATTTTTCAATATCTTCAAGCTGAGCAGACATAAACTCAAAGCGCTGAGATACTTCTTCATATTCTTCAATCGCGCCCACGTTTACATTGCCCAAGGCTCTGATTTTGCCTTTGATTTCCTGAAGCTGACGGTTTGCCTGAGCGTGGTCTTCAATCACGATATTAAGCTCCTCTGCTTCGCGCTTTGTGAGCTGATATTCGTCAAAGAGCTTGTTAACGGCATCGTCAAGCTGTTTTTCCATTGTGAGCTTACGCTCCTCAAGGCGTGCAAGCTCTCCGCTGATTTTTTCTCTTTCAGCAGTTTTCATACGCTCTTCAATTCTGAGCTTTGCATCCCTTGCGTCGCAGTCGGAATGCTGCTGATTAAGAGCATCAATCTGCTCCCCGGCTTCCTTACTCTGGCGATGAAGTGTTTCGGCAATAGCAGAAAGCTCAACAATTTTATTTTCAATTTCTTTATTGATGTCAAGAATTGAGTTGATTTCGCTGTTAAGGTCTTCAACCCTTCCCTCGTGGCCTGCCATACGGCTGCGAAGAATTTCCATAGCCTCGCGGCGAGCCTGAGCATCCTTTTCAAGAGCAAGGATGTCGAGGTTAATCTGCGCTTCCTTCTGTGCAAGCTCCTCTTTGAGGGCTTCAAGCTCTTCGCGGGAATGAGAGGCGCTGTCCATATCGTCACGCAATGCCTTCATTTCACCGCCCAGACTTTCAATTTCTTTGAGAGCAACCGCTTTCATTTCTTCAAGCTCAGCTATACGCTGAGAGGAACGGTGTTTTTCTCTGCGGAGCTCTTCCAAAGCGGCGTTGGCTGTGTCAAGCTTGCCCTGAACAAGCTCGTGCTCGCTTTCCTTGCGGATGATATCCTCCTGAGCTCTTGTGAGGTCTGCCTGAGAAGCGTCAAGCTCTGCCTGAGCCTGAGCAAGTTCCTCGCTCAGACGCTTGTATTCTGCTTTAACAGAATCAATATCCTCCTGAGCCTTTTTAACGGCCGAATTGAGCTTGTCAATTTCATTGCCGCGGTTAAGAATGCCTGCATTCTGACCTCTTGAACCACCGGTGATTGAACCGCCGGCATTGATTACCTGACCGTCAAGGGTAACAATCTTGAAGCGGTAGGAATATCTTTTTGCCATTGAAACGGCGCTGTCAAGGTCTTCTGCAACGGCTGTTCTGCCAAGAAGAGATTTTATAATCTCACTGTATTTTGAATCATAATCAAGAAGCTTGTCCGCCATATCCACAAAGCCGTAGCAATCGTCAAGACCCTTTTCGGTGAATTCCTTTGCCTTGACTGATGTGAGGGGCAGGAATGTGGCGCGGCCGCCCTTTGACTCTTTGAGGAAGTTAATGGCGCGCTTTGCGTCATTTTCATCATCGGTTACGATGTTCTGCACGGCATTGCCGAGAGCAGTTTCAACCGCAACTGCATATTCACCCTTAACGCTGATAAGCTGAGAAAGTGTGCCGTGAATACCGCGCAAGGTGCCACCCTTACCCTCACGGATAACAGCCTTAACGCTTCCCGAATAGCCCTCCATATTCTTTTCCATATCTTCAAGAATGTGGATACGGCCTGTTTTCTGGTGAATTTCAAGAGTTTTTGCGTCAATTTCAGCTTTGAGACTCTGAACCTTCTCGCTTCTTGACTGAACCCTCATATTGTAGCCCGCAACCGCATTTGCGATTTCGGATGCTCTTGCTTTGATTTCTTCAAGCTCGGCACCGCATTTTTCCGCACTTTCGTTGAGCTGATTCACATAATCTGCCCTTGAAGAAAGCACGCTGTCGATGTTTGCAATACGTGCTGAAATTTCTTCAATTGATGAAACGGCTGTGGTTTCGTCAATTCTCTTTTCAGCAATGGCATTTGTGAGGTCGGCAATTTTCTGCGAAATTTCTGCCTGCTTTTCGGCAAACTCAGAATTTTCAAGCTTAACAGAGTTGATTTTTGCGTTGGCAGAATCAAGCTCTGATTTTTTCGCAGAAATATCTGCAAGGATTTTTTCGATAATCTCTGTGCCTTCACGAAGCTGATTTTCAAGGGACTGCTCTGTATCCGTGGCTTCACTTACGTCTTTTTTAAGACGCTCAACGGTGTTGAGATTGTGTTCGATTGTATTTTTTTCAACAGCAATAACCGATTCCTTCTGAGCGGCCTGCTCTTCCCAGAGCTGACGGTTTTTGCGGATTTCTTCAATTCTTACATTAATATCCTGACCAGCGGCAACGGCAGAATCCATCTCATCGCGGATTGCTTCAAGCTGATTTTCAACATCATCATACTGAGCCTTGGCAATTGAAAGCTTGTCCTCCTGCTCCTTGAGCTTTTTCTTTGAGGACTCAATTGTATGAAGCCACAATCCGATTTCAAGATTTTTCTTTTCTTTGGCAAGTACCAAAAACTTCTGAGCCTTTTCGCTCTGAATTTTAAGAGGGCCAACGCGACTTTCAAGCTCTGAAAGAATGTCGCGAAGACGAACCATATTTTCTTCTGCCTGCTGAAGTCTGCGGTTTGCATCACTTCTGCGGTAACGGTAATGAGAAATACCTGCAGCCTCTTCCAACATATCACGACGCTGACCTGATTTGGAAGAAATAAGGTCGGCAACTCTGCCCTGGCTGACCATTGAATATCCGTCACGGCCGAGACCTGTGTCCATAAACAGCTCGTGAATGTCACGAAGACGGACAGCCTCGGCATTGAGGCGGTATTCACTTTCGCCCGAGCGGTAATATCTTCTCGTTACGGCAACCTCATCGCTGTCGCAGTTGAGGGAACGATCCTTGTTATCAAGGCGCAGGGTAACCTCCGCAAAGCCGAGGGGCTTACGGATTTTTGTTCCGCCGAAGATAACATCTTCCATCTTGGAGCCGCGGAGATTTTTGGTTGACTGCTCACCAAGAACCCAGCGCACAGCGTCGGCAATGTTACTTTTGCCCGAGCCGTTGGGACCGACAACAGCAGTGATTCCGTTATTAAAATTAAATACGGTTTTGTCGGGGAACGATTTGAACCCCTGCATCTCAAGTGCTTTAAGTATCATAGTTTTATTCCTTTATGAGAATCTGATATTTTTTCAAATCCCTGTTTTCTTTTATAGCAAGATTATAACCCTTTTCACCCAGCAATTGCAAGTTTTGTTTTTTCTGCCCCAGAGCCTGTGACAAAGCTCCCTGAGGCACAAAAACAGTGCAAACGGTTATATTCTTACTTTTCAATTCATCAAGTATCAAATTATAATAAATTCTGCTTTCGCAAAGCTCCTTGAAGGCGGGGTGATATGCCCCTGCAAGGAAGCCTTCTTCCACGTTGCCCCCCGAATGAAGACCCACGCGGATGACCTTTATATCTGCCTTGTGAAACATCACAAGAAGCTGTGAACAGATTTCAACCGCCTGTTCAACGCTCTGAGGGGAGTATTCTCCCTTTTCAAAAAGCTCGGCAAGGTGAGTTTTTTCAAGCACCACCGTGGGATAAATCCTCACCGTGTCGGGTGAAAGGGCAATGATTTTTTCTGCCGTTTCAAGGCTTTCGGCTTCATCGGCACCGTAAAGCCCCGTCATCATCTGAAGCCCCGTTTCAAAGCCATAGGCTTTGAGCAACTCAACCGCCTTTTCAACATCAGAAGCGGTGTGACCTCTGTGATTGAGCCGAAGCACCTCATCGTTCATACTCTGGGCGCCAAGCTCCACGGCTGTAACCTTGTGCTCTTTTAAAAGAGTGCACATTTCATCATCAACACAATCGGGGCGGGTAGAAATGCGGATGCCCTTGAACTTGTCACCGTCAATATAACCTGACGCCGCGTTCAGAAGAGACAGCATATATTCCCGGTCAATTGCGGTGAAGCTCCCTCCGAAAAATGCAATTTCGGCTTTTTGCAGATTCGGATTTTCCATAGCCTTTGCGACCGCCGAATGAACATCATCAGGGGTAAGCTCTTTCATCTGCCCCGATATGCTTTTCTGATTGCAGAAGCTGCATTGGTGAGGACAACCCTTGTGAGGCACAAACAAGCCGACTGTTATATGCTTCACAGCCCCATCAGCTCCAACGCCTCTTTGGCGGCAAGCTGTTCAGCCTTCTTTTTGCTTGTACCCACACCTCTGCCGATTACGTTTGAATTGAGGTGCACCTCAACCTCAAAGC
>JAZQYU010000043.1:0-25183 GCA_045633685.1 Acutalibacteraceae bacterium
TTCGCTCATTTCGTCATTGCTGACTCTTTTTCGTTTCCGAAAATTTACTGTACGGTTAATGTATTTCTACATCAACTTCTTTCAAAAAAAATCTCAGGGTTTTTCTTGTTCATCGTTGTTTAATTTTCAAGGTGCATACGCTGTCCTCGCGACAGCTTTGCTATCTTACCACAGAGTTTTTAAAATGTCAAGCACTTTTTTAAATTTTTTTTGAAATTTTTTAAATTTATTTTTCGAGGGTTATTTTCAGTCGCTTGACAAAGGCAGGTACTTATAGTAAAATCCTTGTATTATATGTTTACGGAGGTGATACCGTGCCTATTAAAATAGATGGCAGACTCCCTGCCAACAAAGCACTGGAAAACGAAAATGTCTTTGTTATGACGGAAGAAAGAGCAAACACTCAGGACATCCGTCCTCTTAATATTGTTATACTTAACCTTATGCCCACAAAGATAGAAACAGAAACCCAGCTTCTCCGACTGCTCAGTAACTCTCCCCTTCAGGTTGATATCACTTTGTTGCAGATGGCCTCACACGTTTCTAAAAACACTTCTCAGGAGCATATGCTCAAATTTTACAGCTATTTCGAGGATATCAAGGATAAGAAATTTGACGGTATGGTTATCACCGGAGCCCCCGTTGAGCAGATGGATTTTGAAGAGGTAGATTATTGGGAAGAGCTTTGTGAGATTTTTAAATGGAGCAAAACAAACGTATATTCCACCTTCCACATCTGCTGGGGTGCACAGGCAGGTCTTTATTACCACTACGGAATCCCGAAGTATCAGCTTGATGAGAAGATGTTCGGTATCTTCCCCCACCGTTCACTTGACAATTTTCACCCTCTGCTCAGAGGTCTTGATGAAACCTTCTTTGTTCCTCATTCAAGACACACTGAAATCCGAATGAACGACATTGCCCTTGTCAAGGATCTGCAGGTGCTTACATATTCGGATATTTCAGGCGTCCATCTTGTTTCGGATATGGATTGCAGAAACTTCTTTGCAACGGGACATTCCGAATATGACAGAGATACATTGTTCAAGGAATATTTCAGAGACAAATCAAAGGGTCTTGATATCAAGGTACCATATAATTACTTCCCCGGTGACGACCCCACAAAAACTCCCGTTGTTACATGGAGAAGTGCGGCAAACATCATTTTTTCAAATTGGCTTAACTACTTTGTTTATCAGAAAACACCATACGATCTTTCAACATTATAAGCATATCTGGATGAAGGCTGACAAAATCAGCTTTCATCTTTTTTTATTTTATACATTATATATATCGACAAACGGTAAATTTTGTGTTATACTGTTTCGGTAAATCAAAACAAATAAACTAAAGGAGAATGTTTATGAAAAAACCTTCAATCAATTTTGGTGAATTCAAACAGTACGAAAAAGTGTTTATCACCGCTGCTGACGGCGTTGACATCGAAAATGTCAAAGCTGTTGCATTTGACGGCGAGGTGCTTTACATTGCCGAGCCCGAATATCTTATTGAGTATTCAAAAGGCAACCTCAAAAAGGTTCCTGCAAAAATCTCTAACCTCTTTTCAAGAAAGGGCAAGCTCTACGCTTCAGTAGGCAACGCACTTGCAGAAGTCAAGAAAGGTAAGCTCAAGAAGATTGCTGAATTTGACTCCCCTGTTGTTGACATTTCAGTTGCTCTTGACGGCTCAATGTGGCTCATTACTGAATCAACACTCTATCGTCAGGATGATGGCGAGTTTGTTGAGGTTGTTGAACTTCCCGACCAGACAGTATGCCTTGCTGCACTTGACAACAAAGCAAAATATGCTGAAACAGTTTATGTTGGCTCAACAGTTGAAGGTCTTCTTTCAATGAAGGGTAAGCGCCGCCACTGGGCTGAGCTTATGCCTGATGTAACAGGTGTTCTCAGCAAAAAAATCAACTGCATTGCTATCGACGCTCTCGGTCACCTCTGGGTTGGCTCAGACGAGGGTCTTAATATCTATGACGGTAAAAACTACTGGTTCAACGGCAATGATTTCTACTCTGTACCTGCCGGCAAGTTCAACGATATGTTCTTCGCTGCTGACGGCAAAAAATACTTCGCAACAGATACAGGTATTATCACTCTTATTGAAGGTAAGCTTTCTTACTATTCATTCGGCGCATGGCTTATGCACCCCACAGTAACCAAAATCACCGTTTCTGACAACGGTTCAATTGCTGCTGTTACACCCAGAGGTATCAGCCTTATTACATATTCATATATGACTCTTGCTCAGAAGGCTGAGCGTGTTGAAGAAATTTCTGAAAAATATTTCGTAAGAAACGAAGGCTACCACGTTGGCAGATACTTCGAGAAGTACGGTGATATGGATTCAGGCATTCTCCTCAACTCTGATAACGATGGTCTTTTTACAGGTCTTTACTGCGCAAGCCAGTGCTTCCGCTACAAGGCTACAGGTGACAAAAAGGCAAGAGAAAATGCAAAGCGCGCTGTTGAAGCTATGATTAAGCTCACAGAGGTAACAGGCAAATCAGGCTTCACCGCAAGAGCAACAAGATATTCAAACGAGCCCAACTTCGGCACAGGTGACAGAGAAGAATGGCACATCTGTGAGGATAACCCTGATTGCGAATGGCTTGGTGAAACATCCTCTGACGAGATGACAGGTCACTACTATGCATATGGTCTTTACTATGACCTTGTTGCTGACAAGAACGAAAAGAAAAAGATCGCAGAAGTAGTTAAAAAGATTACTGACCATATCCTTGAAAACAACTTCCACCTTGCTGACATCGACGGCATTCCCACCACATGGGCAAACTGGGAGCCTGAGCTTCTCAACAACGATGACAGATGGTTCTATGAAAGAGGCACAAACTCACTTGAGATTCTCTCTTTCCTCAAAACAACATACCACGTTACAGGTGACAAGAAATATGATGAAGTATTCAATATGCTCATCAACAAGCATCACTATGCAATGAACCTTATGCAGTATAAGATTGAAGACGGCCATGTTGCTCACATTGACGACCAGCTCGACTTTGTTAACATCTATCCCCTTCTTATGTACACAGAAAATGAAGCTCATAAGGAAATTTTCAAAATGGGTCTTACTCACCACTTTGATTATGAAAAGATTGAG
Organism: Acutalibacteraceae bacterium; assembly: GCA_045633685.1. Lineage (GTDB taxonomy): Bacteria > Bacillota > Clostridia > Oscillospirales > Acutalibacteraceae > CAG-488. The sequence continues at coordinate 3,134 of JAZQYU010000043.1, forward strand.
CGTAACCCCTGGTTCAACATCACCTACGGTGCATTGACCGGCCACAACTGTGACATTGAAAACGCTGCAAAGTCTCTTGCAGAAATGAACCTTGACTTTGTTAGATGGCCTGCATACAACAGCTACAGAAAAGACATCGTATGGGATACTGAGCAGGAAGGCACAGGCGTTGCCGCTCAGCTCAAGGAGCCCGTTGAATACGGCTCAAGAGTTATGGTTCATTACGACGGTAACCCCTTCGTTTGCAACGCAGGAACTGAAGAGTTTGTTGACCTTGAAAAGACAACAGCCAACCGTACAGCTGCTCTTCCCGGCACACATGCTGACGGTATGGACGGCGTTATGCCCTACGTATTCCTTCTTCCCTACTGGATGGGCAGATACCATGGTCTTATTGAAGACTGATTGACAATAACTTAGTTAAACTTCAGGAGTGATTATTGTGAACAAATATTTATCCGCGTCATTGATGTGCGCTGATTTAACAAATCTTAAGCAGTCTGTAACAGAGCTTGAAAAAGCAGGGATTGATTATCTGCATCTTGACATTATGGACGGTAGCTTTGTTCCCAACATCACTCTCGGATTTGACCTTGTGAACGCAATCAAGAAAATTACCGATATTCCTCTTGATGTGCATATGATGGTAAACCAGCCGTCAAGATTTATTCCGATGATGAATCTTGACGGGAACGATATTCTTTGTGTGCATTATGAAAGTGATATTCATATTCACCGCACACTTGCACAAATTAAAGACAATGGAATCAAGGCGGGACTTGCAATCAACCCCCAGACTCCACTTGAAAGCTTTGAATATCTCACCGATTACATTGATATGGCGCTTGTGATGACTGTCAGCCCCGGATTTGCAGGGCAGAAACTTTTTGCAGGAGCTGAGCGCAAGGTAACAAACACACGCAAGCTTCTGGATGAGCTTGGCTGCAAGGACGTGCCTATTGAGGTTGACGGTAACATCAGCCTTGAAAACGGAAGAAAGCTCAGCCGTTGCGGAGCGGAAATTTTTGTGCTTGGCACAAGCAGTCTTTTCTTAAAGGATAAGAGCATAAGCGTTGCGGCTGATGATTTCAGAGCCGTGCTTTAATCGGGAGGACTTTTTATGTTTGAAAACATCCGTTGCGCTGTTGTGGGCAGTATCAATATGGACATTATATTGAGCACAGACAGACTTCCTCTTGAGGGTGAGTCACTCCCCGGCAACAGCTATTCCTACGTTTGCGGAGGAAAGGGCGCAAATCAGGCAACAGGACTTGCCCGACTTGGGGCACAGACAGCCATGATAGGCAAGGTTGGTGACGACGCTAACGGACACAGACTTATCGAAAATCTGCAAAAAAACGGCATCGACACAAATAACGTTTCTCTCGAAGGCTCACAATCGGGTCTTGCCGCAATTCTTCTTGAAAAGGGCGGCAAAAACCGAATTATTGTTTTTGAAGGGGCAAACGCAGAAATTGAACCTGACAAAGCCGCAGATTGCATAACAGACGACCTTGACCTGCTTCTTGTTCAGTTTGAAACAAAGGAAGAAGTGGTGGTTAAAGCAGTGAATCGGGCTATTGAAAAGGGTATCACTACGGTGGTTGACTGCGGACCGGCAAAGAGCTTCCCTCTTGAAAAAATTCAGGGAATCACAATCATTTCACCGAACGAGAGTGAAACCAAGGAGCTTACGGGAATTTATCCCGAGGATGAAGCTTCAATGCTAAGAGCTTCACAAATTCTTCTTGAAAGAAGCAAAGCTGAGTTTGCGGTGCTCAAATTGGGTGACAGAGGCTGCAGCATCTATGACGGAAGCAACTTCACGCTCTGCCCTCCCTACCCTGCCAATGTTGTTGACACAACCGCCGCAGGCGACAGTTTCACCGCTGCGATGGCACTTGAATTCAAGCGAAGTGGTGACATATATGCCGCTTGCGATATGGGAAACAAGGCAGGAAGCGTTGCCGTGAGCCGTATGGGTGCAGATGCATCAATGCCCACAGTTCAGGAAGTTTTGAATATTAACAGATAAAAACGGACCATTCACATAAAAGTGAATGGTCCTGATTTTTTAGAATTTACTGATTATTTCTGTGGCAAACAGGAGGATTTCGTAAGCATCACGGGAGTTTACCTCGTTGTTTTTGTTGACATCTGCGGCTGTTTTCTGCTCTGATGTTAATTTAAGTGAGCCTTCTACACTCATAAGAATCATCAGCGCATCGGGAGAAGCTATGCTTCCGTCAGCATTCACATCACCCAAGGCGGCAGAAAGGAGGTTTGTTTTGAAGCCGTGTTTCTGTGCATAGTCATATCCGGCCGTGTTTTTGTAGCAGGATATTACAAAACTATCTGTCTTGCCGCCTGACATTCCGTAGCCAACAGCCATTTCTCCGATTGAAGCAACTGAAGACGGGATTGTAATTTCAGAAAGAGAGGTGTACTGAAAAGCACCCTTCCCGATAGATTTCACACCGTTTTTGAGCCTTACTTCGGTAAGATTGAATATTTCTGAAAAAGCGTAATTTCTGATTGTTTTTACATTACCGGGAATGGTAACACTCGCAAGTGCTGTGTTGGTAAACGCTCCGACACCGATTGTTGTGAGGGAAGCACCAAATGACACTGTTTTGAGTCTGCCGCAATAAGCAAAAGCATAATCATCAATTATTGTGACATTCCGTGGTATTGCAACTGAGCCGAGATTATAGCAATCTGAAAAAGCGTATTTGCCGATTGAAGTGAGAGTTGTCGGCAGGTTAATACTTTCTATAGATTTACAGCCCCTGAAGGAATATGAGCCAATTGATGTTACTCCGCTTCCGAGTGACACCTTTTTGAGAGCGACACAGTTTTCAAAGGCATAATCACCAACTACTTTTACGGAATCTGCAAGAGTAATGCTGTTCAATGCAGGACACCCAACAAACGCACGCTTACCCACAGATGTTACACCGCTTTTGACGGTTACGGTTTTGATAGAGGATTTGTATGACTCCCAGCCCGTTGCATCTTCATCGGAATAATCCTTCATTTTTCCGTTACCGGAAATAACGAAATTGCCGGTAGAAGCATCAAAGCTCCATCTGACTCCGGAGCCGCACCCACCGCTGTAGGAAGCGGCATAAGCGCCGAAACTAACGCTCAACAAAGCTATTATTAAAGCAAAAGCAAGGACGATTGAAAGAATCTTTTTGAAAGCCATAAAACGACCCCCTTTTTTCTTCATTATATATAATAATCAAAATTGTGTCAACAAAAAAGTGCCGCTGAAAAGCGGCACGATATCAGAGATTTTTATAAAGATGAGGGAAACTTTCCACACTGCGTTTTAAAATTCCGTTCATATAGGCAATTGATGTACCGTAGTTTGTAATGGGAATTCCGCTGTCGGTTGCAGTTTTCATTCGATAAATCATCTCACGCTCGGTTACCATACAACCTCCGCAATGAATAACTAATCTATAACGGCTAAGGTCTTCGGGGAATTCCGTGCCTGATGAAAACTCAAAATTCAAGTTCTTTCCTGTGTATTTCTTAATAAGATTCGGCAGCTTCACTGTGCCGATATCGTTACACTGGCGGTGATGTGTGCAGCCCTCGGAAATGAGCACAATGTCACCGTCATCCAAGGCTTCAATTGCCGCCGCACCATTTACAGCTTCATCAAGAAAGCCTTTGTATCGTGCCATAAGAATGGAAAAAGATGTGAGCGGTATTGAATGGGGCACGATTTCGGAAACAAAGCCGAAAGCCTGACTGTCGGTGATTACAAGGCTGACCTTATCGCCTATTTTTTCAAGGGTCGCGGCAAGTTCAGTTTCTTTGGTAACAAGTGCAACTGCGCCTGCATCAAGAATGTCACGGATTGTCTGCTGCTGAGGGAGAATAAGCCTACCCTTGGGCGCTGATTCGTCAATCGGAGTCACCAACAAAACGATGTCATTCGGATTGATTTTGTCTGCAATGATTTTTTTATCGGCTTCATCTGATTTATGAAGTGAACCGATAAGCTCCCTGAGAGCATGGATGTTTTCTCCGTTCAGAGCGCTGACAGAAATTTCATTGTGCTGAAGACCGTCAGCGGGTTTGATGTCAGACTTGTTATATGCCACAACAAAAGGAATGCTTTTGGCTTTGAAGAGCTTTATCAGCTCTTCGTCTGCAATATCCTTACCGGCAGACGAATCAACCACAAGAACGGCGACGTCTGTTTTGTTGAGAATCTGCTTTGTTTTTCTGACTCTGAGTTCACCAAGCTCACCTTCATCGTCATAGCCCGGTGTGTCAATAATCACAACAGGGCCAAGGGGCAGAAGCTCCATGGTTTTGGTAACGGGGTCGGTGGTTGTGCCTTTTACATCAGACACAACCGACGTTTCCTGCCCTGTGACGGCATTAACCAGGCTTGATTTGCCTACATTTCTCTTGCCGAAAAAGGCTATATGAAGTCTGTTGGCAACGGGTGTTGAATTAAGGCCCATAAGCTACTCCTAAAATCTGAAATCACGGATACCCTCTTCAATCTTTTTAAGGCGGTCTGCGGCAATGAGCTTAACATTTTCACGTGGCACATTTTCAAGCTCCGCTTCAATAAGCTTTTCACCGATAGCCTTTGTTTCGTCAGAGGCATAGTCCATAAGGTATTCTTTGAGGGTAATGAGTGCATTGGGGTGGCAACAGTTCTGAATTTCACCGTTTTTGAGAAGTGTCATAAATCTGTCACCTGTTCTGCCCTCACGGTAGCAGGCTGTGCAGAATGATGGAATATATCCCATTTCCATAAGCCAGCGCACAACCTCATCAAGTGTTCTCTGGTCTGAAACATCAAACTGCTCTGAATCTGTGGGGCGGATTTCTTCTGTGTAACCGCCGACTGATGTCCTGGAGGCTCCGCTTATCTGAGAAACGCCGAGGCGGATAACCTTTTCACGCACAGACTGACTTTCGCGGGTGGAAATAATCATACCTGTATAAGGCACGCAGACACGGATGAGGGCGCAAAGCTTTGCAAAAGTGTCATCATCAATGCCGTTGTCAAAAACATCGGGGTCAATATCGTCAGCACGCTTGATGCGGGGAACACTGATTGTGTGAGGGCCGACACCGTGAACAGCTTCAAGATGTTCAGCATGCATCAGAAGTGCGGCGAATTCGTACTTATAAAGTTCAAGTCCGAAAAGAACACCAAGACCAACGTCGTCAATGCCGCCCTCCATTGCTCTGTCCATAGCTTCGGTGTGGTAAGCATAATCGTGCTTGGGACCTGTGGGGTGAAGCTTTTCGTAGCTTTCCTTGTGATAAGTTTCCTGAAAGAGAATGTATGTGCCGATTCCCGCTTCCTTGAGCTTGCGGTAGTTTTCAACAGTTGTTGCGGCAATGTTGACATTAACTCTGCGGATTGCACCGTTTTTGTGCTTGATTGAATAAATTGTTTTTATGCTTTCAAGGATGTATTCAATGGGATTGTTAACAGGGTCCTCACCTGCTTCGATTGCAAGGCGCTTATGACCCATATCCTGCAAAGCGGTAACCTCTTTGACAATTTCTTCCTGAGTGAGCTTTTTGCGGGCAATCTTTTTGTTTTTGAGATGATAAGGGCAATATACGCAGCCGTTTACGCAATAGTTTGAAAGATACAAGGGCGCAAACATTACAATTCGGTTGCCGTAAAAATCTTTTTTAATCTGCTGAGCAAGGTCATAAAGAGCCTGAATTTTTTCGGGAATTTCACAAGCAAGAAGCACCGAGGCTTCACGGTGGTCAAGACCCTTGCGCAGCTTTGCTTTTTCGATAATTGCGTCGATAAGCTCAATATTGTTTTTGTTCTGCTCGGCATATTCGAGTGTATCAAGCACCTCCTGATGATTGATGAACTCCTCTGCTTTTAATGATTTTGGATTATACATATTTATACCTCACTTTGAATTGGAATAAGCTGTTTTGGCGCTGACACCCGACAGCTTGCCGATTTTGCCTGAAATGTTATTTATCACATTCATAGGCGCATCAACGGCAACGCTGACAATATTTATGTTCTTTTCACGATAAGGAATACCCATTCTGCCGATAATATATTCCCCGTTTTCGTGAAGAATCTGATTAACAGCCTCAGCCTTTTCATAATCTTCAATGATAATTGAAATCACAGCTACTCTTGTTTCCATATTTCCTCCAAATAAAAACTGCACCTTCACGGAGAAAGGTGCAGTTATCCACATAAACTATTCTGCCACTTTCACCGCAATAAAATTTTGGTGTCAGATAAATCTGTTGCTTTCCGTCGGTAAACCTTCGGTCAGTTTGATTACAGCTTCAGTTTATCATATTGTTAAATATTTGTCAAGGTTTTTATCGCATTATTGATAGCAAGTCTTTTTTCAAAATGCCATTTTTCGCTGTGAGGATATTTGTTGAAGGCAATTTCGCCTTCGGCTTCAAGAATTTCCATTGCCTTATCCTTGCCCGCAAGAGCTTCAAGGGCATAAAGAGCACGCATATCCTGCAAAGCATCGCGGAACACCTTAAGTCGAAGTGAGCAGACAGAAGCATTATTTTCACCCGGATAAACAACATAAGCATCACCGCCTGAAAAAGCATTGCCGCAGTCGGACACCTCATACGGATTGACCTTAGCTTTGGAAAGCTGGGTATACCAGAAATTATAGCCCCAATGCAAAAATCCCTTGATGTCGTATTTATAAAGCTGATAGCCCAGAACTCTTGTGCGCTGAGAAGGCATTGAGAGAAAACGGTTTGAAAAATTTCCGTCAACGGGACCGCAACAATAATATACCCACAAATCCTTAACATTGCCCACAAAATCAATAGCGTGTCTGATTTCGGGAATGGGATTTTTCACAAGACCCCTCTTATAAAACTCATAGCTTGAAAGAGCATCAATTATTTTATATTCACCAAAGAGTGAGTAAACTATTTTGCTGCATTTTTCATACTGCTCAATATCCTTTTCACCGGGTTCATCTGAGATATGGAAATATGACGCATTTTCGATATCCAATTCCTTGATAACGGGCTTGAGCGCTTTGGACAAAGCTGTGAGGAAGCTCACATAGTCCTCCCCTGTTGAGTCAGTTTCCCAACCGAAAATGCGTTGATCTTCTCCACTTACGGTTGCAATAATTTTGGGCGCATGCAAAGCTCCCCACTGAGTGAAGAAATGCGAAAACTCATACGCTTCAATGCCGCACTTTTTAAAAATTTCTACCCACTTTCTTAATTTATCAAAGCCAAATGAGTATCCGTCATCGGTAACGGTAACATCCACAAGCTGAACAGTCTTGCGCTCGCCGCCGATTTCGGTATCAAGCGCGGGAGTGAACAAAGGGATGAGAAGGCTGTTGATACCATGCTCAACTGCAGTTCTTGCATAGTTCTCAACGGTTTTCCAATATTCATCACTGAATGGCTCAAAGCCGTACCAATCGCAAAGGCAGTCGGTGTGGAACCAATGGGTGCAGGTGAAGTCTGCTTTGGGAAGCAGACAATTCACAACCTCAATTTTCACTTTCTGCGTTGTAGTTTCTTTGCCGTTTGTAAAAGTGAATTCAAACTTCTTTTCACCGGCCACATCACTCTCAAACTCAAAGAAAAGAACTGACGGCTTATTGCCGCAAAGAGTGAGATTGTTGTCGTTCTTCGGATTGAGCACATCGGGAAACAATCCCGGCATTTTTGTTATGTAATAAAAGTCGGCTTCGTCGCTTGCGGCAAAGCTTGCGGGAGTGTAACCGATTTCATAAACGCTGAGACCGTTTTTATCACTGATTGAAAAATCCACAGCTTCATCACAATCACTTTGCAAAGCTATCTGAAAGCAAAGCTTCTCTCCCCTGAGGCAGGAAAACTCATTGACAGAATAAAGAGCTTCAAGGGTGTTGTATGGCATAACCTTTGCCATAGCGGTTAATACAACTGATTTTAACATAATATCACCTTAAAACAAAAGCAGGTATAGACATACCATACCTGCTTTAAAATTACGCACCTAAATATGCTTTTCTGACTGATTCATCGTTGATAAGGTCACTTGCCTTGCCGCTCAACGAAATATTACCTGTTTCAAGAACATAAGCTCTGTCGGCAATAGAAAGTGCCTTCTGAGCGTTCTGCTCAACGAGAAGAACGGTTGTGCCGCCCTCGCTGATAACCTTGATAATATCAAAAATTTCTGAAACAAGCAAGGGGGAAAGACCCATTGAAGGCTCGTCCATAAGAATAATACGGGGGTTACTCATAAGAGCGCGACCCATAGCAAGCATCTGCTGTTCACCGCCTGAAAGTGTACCCGCAACCTGATTTTTTCTTTCTTCAAGGCGAGGGAATCTTTCATAAACCATTTTGAGGGTGGCGGCAATGAGAGCCTTGTCTTTTCTTGTGTATGCTCCCAGCTTAAGGTTTTCAAGAACAGTAAGCTGCTGGAAAATTCGACGGCCTTCGGGAACGTGAGCCATACCCATACCAACAATTCTGTGGGCAGGGATTTTGGTGATGTCCTTACCGTCAAAAATAATCTGACCGTGTGAAGGCTGAATAAGGCCGGTTACGGTGTGAAGGGTTGTTGTTTTACCGGCACCGTTGGCACCGATAAGAGCAATAACCTCACCCTGATTAACCTCAAAGGAAATACCCTTGATGGCTTTAATCATACCATAATGCACTTCAAGGTCTTTAACTTCAAGTAATGCCATTGTATTTCCTCCTTATTCACCAAGATAAGCTGTAATAACTTCGGGGTTTTTGAGAACCTCTGATGTTTCACCTGAGGCAAGAACCTGACCAAAGTTGAGAACAGTGATTTCTTCACAGATACCTGAAACAAGACGCATATCGTGTTCGATAAGAAGAATTGTCATATCGAATTTGTCACGGATAAAGCGGATTGTATCCATAAGCTCCTGTGTTTCGTTGGGATTCATACCTGCGGCAGGTTCATCGAGAAGAAGAAGCTTGGGATTGGTTGCAAGAGCTCTTGCGATTTCAAGCTTTCTCTGCTTACCGTAGGGAAGATTGCAGGCAAGAACGTCTGCTTCTTTGTGAAGGTCAAACACTTCAAGAAGCTCCATTGCTTTTTTATCCATTTCAGCTTCCTTTTTAAAATAGCCGGGAAGCTTAAGGATTGATGTTGCAAGGGAATATCTTGTCTGATTGTGAAGACCTGTTTTAACATTGTCAAGAACGGTGAGATTGTTGAAAAGACGGATGTTCTGGAATGTTCTTGCAACACCCATTTTGTTAACGTCTGCAGTTTTCTTGCCGCTGATGATTTTGCCGTCAAGACGGGCTTCACCGCCTGTGGGCTTATAAACACCTGTGAGAAGGTTGAAAACTGTGGTTTTGCCTGCACCGTTGGGTCCGATGAGACCATAAAGCTGATTTTTTTCTATTTTGAGATAGAAGCTGTCAACAGCCTTAAGACCACCGAACTGAATAGATAAATCTTTAACCTCAAGGAGTGCCATTATACCGCCTCCTTTGCTTTTTTGCCCTTAGAGAATTTGCCTTTAAGGGAGAGCTTTTCTCTGAAGTTGACCATAGCGGGGCTTGATGAGAAGAGCATCATAAAGATAAGAACAAGTGAATATACAAGCATACGATAGTCGCTGAATTCACGGAGGAGCTCGGGAAGAACGGTGAGGATAACAGCGGCAATGATTGAGCCTCTGATGTTACCGATTCCGCCGAGAACAACGTAAACGAGAACCATAATTGACATATTATAGCCGAAGTTGTTGGTGGTTGCTGTGAGGGTTGAGATGTTGTGAGAATAAAGAACACCTGCGATACCTGCAAAGAAAGCAGAAACAACAAAAGCCATAAGCTTGTATTTGGTGATATTGATACCGATTGATTCGGCAGCAATTCTGTTGTCACGGATGGACATAATTGCGCGTCCCTGGCGTGACTTGATAACATTAAGAACAACAAAAACTGTGATTACAACAAGAATAAAAGCAACAACAAATGTTGAATCACGGGGGGTACCTGTGATTCCGAGGGCACCCTTGACAATCACCTGACCGTCAGGCTCCATACCAAGGTCTGATGCGCCCTTTAATGAGAAGTGGAAGCCGTTTGCATCTTTACCGATGTAAAGAACGTTCATAAGGTTTTTGATGATTTCACCAAAAGCAAGAGTAACAATTGCAAGGTAGTCACCTCTCAGACGGAGAACGGGAATGCCAACAATGAAACCGAAAAGAGCGGCAACAACACCACCGATGATGATGGCGATTGGAAAACGCACCCATTCGGATGTGATTACTTCTTTCATGCAAACTGAGAAGAAAGAGCTTGCAAAAGCGCCAACGCACATAAAGCCTGCGTGACCGAGGCTGAGCTCACCGAGAATACCGACTGTGAGATTGAGTGACACTGCCATAATGATGTAGATACAGGCAGGCACAAGAAGACCTTTGATAAGGTTGGTCATACTGTCGGTTGCGGTGAAAATCTGAACAACAGCAAAAGCAACAAGGAGCATAAGGTAAGTTATACCGTTTGTTTTGGTGCTTTTTTTCATTGAGCTGAGTTTTGAACCCTGTTTCACAAAAGCACCTCCTTAAACCTTTTCGCTGATTTTCTTGCCGAAAATACCTGTGGGCTTAACAACAAGAACGATGATGAGAACAAGGAATACAATAGCATCAGCCATTTCTGATGAGATGTATGCCTTACTGAGTGACTCGATAAGACCGAGAAGAAGTCCGCCAACCATAGCACCGGGAATAGAGCCGATACCACCGAATACAGCAGCAACGAAAGCCTTGATACCGGGCATTGCACCTGTGTAGGGTGTGAGTGTGGGGTAAGCGGAGCAAAGCAAAGCACCTGCGATGGCTGCAAGAGCTGAGCCGATTGCGAATGTAAGAGCGATTGTTGCGTTTACATTTACACCCATAAGCTGAGCGGCACCTCTGTCTTCTGAAACAGCGTGCATTGCTCTGCCGGGCTTTGTTTTAGTAACAAATAAGGTAAGGACAATCATAATCACAATACAGATTGCGATTGTAACAATAGATTCACCTGTAATTGTAAGTGCACCGTTGGCAAATGTCATAGCAGGCATTGTTACAACTGAGGTGAATGATTTCGGCGCTGCACCGAAAATGAGAAGAGCGAGGTTCTGCAACAAATAGCTGACACCGATTGCGGTGATGAGAACAGCAAGAGATGTTGCACCTCTCAGGGGGCGGTAAGCAAAGCGCTCAATAAGAACACCGAGAGCAGTACAGCCAACAACTGCGCCGGTAATACCAATCCAGACGGGAAGACCCATTGAAGTGGAAACGGTAAACAGTAAATAGCCGCCAACCATAATAACATCACCGTGGGCAAAGTTAAGCATTTTGGCGATACCGTAAACCATTGTGTAACCGAGAGCTATGATGGCGTAGATGCTGCCGAGGCTTAAACCGCTTATAAAAAACTGTAAGAATTCCAAAATTAAACCTCCAAAATAAGCTTTATGACTGAAATTTTAACAACTCAGTAAACCAAAACAAAAGCCGCTCTTTCGAACGGCTTTGTTCAAATACCTAAAGCTTAATTCAATTACATGGCAACGTATGCACCGTTCTGAATCTTCATACCCTTGGGAGCCTTGTTGGGCTCACCGTCTGCTGTCCAAGTCATCTCGAGACCTGTAACACCGTCAACTGTGATCTGAGTCATAGCGCCCTTGATAGCGTTGCACAAATCAGAAGTTGACATGTCGGGTGTAGCGTTTGCCTTTTCGATAGCTTTCTTGATGATGTAGATTGCATCATAAGCGTCTGCTGCAAACTGGTTGGGGATTTCGTTATACTTTGCTTTGTAAGCAGCTACGAAATTCTTTGTAAGGTCATCCTGAGCATCTGCTGCGAAGGGAGTAAGAAGCATTACGTCTTCTGCAAGAGCTGTGTCGAAGTTTTCGAGAGTGAGGATACCGTCCATACCGTCAACACCGAACACTGCGGGATCATAACCCATCTTATCTGCCTGAGCAAGGATAAGAGAAGCTTCCTGATAGTAGATGGGAAGGAAGAGAAGGTCAGCACCTGCTGTTTTAGCCTGCTGAAGCTGAACTGTGAAGTCAGTCTTGGTGTCATCTGTGAAAGCACCTTCTGCAACTACGCTAAGACCCTTAACTTTAGCTTCTGCCATAAACTTCTCATAAATACCTGATGAGTAAGCATCTGAGCTGTTGTAGATAACAGCAATCTTTGTGCCGAGCTTCTGGTCAGCGATGTAGTCAGCTGAAGCAATACCCTGGTTGGGGTCAGAGAAGCAAACGCGGAAAGCGTTGTCATATCTGATGCAATCAACTGCTGAGCCTGAAGGTGTGAGCATGAACATATTGTCGTTGTGTGTTTCTTCAACAACTGCGATACAAGGTGTGCTTGTTACAGTACCCATAAGGATCTGCATACCCCAGTCCTTAAGGTCGTTATAAGCGTTAACTGATTTTTCAGCGTTGTGCTCGTCGTCAGCTGCTTTGAACTCGATCTGATAGCCGTTGATACCGCCTGCTGCGTTGATTTCATCAACTGCGAGCTGAGCAGCGTTCATAACTGCCTGGCCGTAAATAGCTGCGCCGCCTGTTGTGGGGCCGATTGCACCGATTTTGAATGTGGTTGCGTCTGACTTGCCTGCATCTTCATTTCCGCCGCAAGCTGCGAAAAGACAAGCAATCATAGCTACTGCCATGAGAACGCAAAGAATTTTCTTAAACATTTTGTTGTCCTCCTTAAAATTTATCAATAAAATGTTAACGATATATTAAAGCAAAAACATAAATATGTCAACTGAACTATCGAAAAGAGTTAAATTAGTTCTACTTAAAGGTTAAAATAAATCAATTTGATGGTCAAATTAAAATAAATCAAACTAAACAATCCAACTCTTCAAGCTGCTCTTTTATGATTTTCGGGGTAAATACTCCCCTTCTGAGCATATTGACACCGTTAAAACCCTTGAATCGGGAGCGGATTGAAACTGACTCAACCTTTTTGTCGGCAAAGGTTGTGCTGATATAATCCTTCAGAATAATTGTGATTTCATCATCGGGCGAAACACCTTCAACTGTAATCTGCAAAAATCCGTTTTCAGAGGATCTTACCGCATTCTGACGATTGACCAGCACCTGAGCATCCTTTATATTTCTGAATGAAAGCACATAATCACGGCTTTCGGGCAGGACACCTTTGTCCCCGGTTGTCTTAAAGGTAAATTTAAGCTCAGACCCGGTTGTTGCAACGCGGAACTCAGTGAAAGCAAACGCACCGTTTTTATATTCAGCGGTTTCTCCGTCATCCTCATACATATTAAATACACCATTACCATTGAAAACAAGAACCTCCAGCTTCTTTGGTAATTCAACCGAATTGGTGGTGTCATTACAATCAAGAGGAATAATTGCACCCTCTTTTGCAAGAACAGGGATTGAATCAAGATCACGGAACATTTTAAGCTCGCAGTTTCCTTTATATATGCGGTTTGTGAAAATGTCGGTGTAATTACCCTCAGGCAGCCATACCCTTGTGAATGCCTTGTGGGTTTTCTTATCAGTTTTTCGGGTAATCGGGGCTACAATAAGCTCACTGCCGAAGAAATATTCATTGGGGCAGCTATACGCTCTTTCGTCGTCGGGGTATTCATAATACATCGGTGATATAAGAGTTGCGCCGTGAGCGTGACAACGGTGATTGATTGAATATATGTAAGGAATCAATCTGTGACGGAATTTAAGTGCATCATAAGCAAAGACGCGGATATGAGCGCTGTAATTCCATGGCTCCTTGCCCATAAGCTCGTTGCTTGTGGAATGAAGGCGGTTAATGGGGCTGAAGATTCCGTACTGCAGCCAACGCAGATAAATTTCATCATCGTGCTTGCCTCCCCTGTGACCGCCGATATCGTGACTCCACCAGCCATAGCCGATATTGGAAGCAGTCGCAGTCATATAAGGCTGAAAATCAAGTGAGCACCAATAAATTGATGAATCTCCTGAAAAACCGAGAGGATAGCGATGAGAGCCTGCACCTGCAAAGCGGGAAAGAATCAAGGGGCGTTTGCCGTTGCGTGAAGAATCAAGGAAATGATAATGATTGAGTGCCCATAATGGGTCAAAGCCGGGAATGTTGGTTTTGTTGCCCTGCTGCCAGTCAATCCACCAGAAGTCAACGCCGTCATCCTCATAAGGGTGATGCAGGAATCTGAAGTAACCCTCAATAAATTTCGGGTCTGTAAAATCAAAGAAAATCTGTTCCTTGCTTTCGGGGTCAATTCCCATAAACTCAGCAAAAGGCTTGTATGCATCCTCAAACCAGCGTACACCCATACTGGGGTGAAGGTTAACGGGAATATAAAAGCCTTTGTCTTTAAGAGTTTTAAGGAACTGCTTATAATCAGGAAAAAGGTCGGTGTTCCAGCTGTAGCCTGTCCATCCCTGCATAATTTCAGACACATTCTTGGGTTTTTGCTGATTTTTGGCAGACTTTCCGAACTTGCCGATAACATCTACCCAATGCCAATCCATATCAACTGTTGCAACAGTTACGGGGATTTTTTCATCGATAAATCTCTGCATCAGTGACAGATACTCTTCCTGAGTATATGCCTTATAACGGCTCCACCAGTTACCGAGGGCATAGCGGGGCAAAAGCGGAGTTTCACCTGTGAGACGGAAGAAATCCCGCAATGCAGCTTTGTAATCGTGACCGTAAGCAAAAATGTAACAGTCCGCATCGGCATTTCTTGGTGCAACCGTACCGTCTTCGCAAAGAATCAGGCTTTTGGAATCGTCGAGCAAGGCTACACCGTTTTGAGAAAGAATGCCATCACCAAGCTTTGTTTTGCCGTAGGTCATATCAAGAGTGCGGCACGTGCCTTTGAGGTTGCCGTGAGCAAAATCTCTGACACCGTTAACTTCAACAATTTTTCCGCCACAAGTTACAACAGCAATACAATCGGTTGTTTTGACGGTTATGCGATTGCCATTTTCTTCAACGGTGAATTCGGGCTCACCGAAGTTGCGGTACCAGACAGACTGGGTAGGCTCATCACAGAATTTGCCGTCAGGCTGATGTTCAACGCGGATAAGACGCGAAGTGAGAACGCTTATTCTCAGGTTATCCTTAATATATATATACTTTTCATCGGTTTTGCTGTCAGTAACAATGCCGAAGGTTTCTTTAAAATAACTCATAAAAAATCCTCAGGAAATCATATTTTTAAACTCTTCTTCGGTGATAACGGTAACACCCAGGTCATTTGCTTTTTTGAGCTTACTGCCTGCTGCTTCACCGGCAAGAACATATGAAGTCTTTTTAGAAACAGATGAAGCCGTTTTACCGCCGAAGGATTCGATAATTTCACTTGCTTCATTGCGATTGAACATAGAAAGGGTGCCTGTAAGCACAAAGGTTTTGCCTGTAAAACGGGCATCCTCAACCTTGCCCAAATATTTCATATTGAGTCCGCTTGCCATAAGGCGGTCAATAAGCTCACGGTTTTCGGCTGTTCCGAAATAATCGGCAACACTTTTTGCCATAATTTCACCAAAGCCGTCGATTGAAAGAATGTCCTCAATGGTTGCATTCATAATTTCGGGTAATGTACCGAAGCGCGAAGCAAGAAGCTTGGCAGCCTTCTGTCCGATGTGACGGATGCCAAGAGCAAAAATCAACTTAGAAACATCATTTTCTTTGGATTTGTTGATAGCATTTATAAGATTGTTAGCCGACAGAGTACCCATTCTGTCAAGGGATTCAATATCCTCAGCTTTGAGTGAATAAATATCGGCAGGAGTTCTGATCAGAGAATTGTTGACAAGAAGCTCACACACAGAAACGCCCAAGCCTTCAATATCCATAGCATCTCTTGAGCAGAAATGAATCAGGTTGCGAAGAAGCTGAGCAGGACAGTCGGTGTTAAGACAGCGGATCGCCGCCTCACCCTCTTCTCTGAAAACGGGTGAACCGCAGGAGGGACAGACTGAAGGCATTGAATAAGGAATGAGATTGTCACCGTGGCGGCTGACAGACAGCACCTCAGGGATAATGTCACCCGCTTTGCGGACAATGACTGTGTCTCCGATGCAGATGCCCTTTTCTTTTATAAAGTCCTCGTTATGAAGTGTTGCTCTTGAAACTGTTGTACCGGCAAGAAGCACGGGTTCAAGCACCGCTGTGGGGGTAAGCACACCTGTTCTGCCTACGTTGATTTCAATGTCAACAAGCTTTGTTTCTTTTTCTTCGGGAGGATATTTGAAAGCAATTGCCCATTTGGGGAATTTGGAGGTACTGCCGATTGCGGCGCGCTGAGAAACATCATCAACCTTAATAACTGCACCGTCAATATCAAATGGCAGGTCTCCCCTGCTGTTGCCGATTTTTTCAATTTCAGCAATTGCTTCCTCAATGGTGAAGCAACGCGCATAACCCGGCACGGTTTTGAAGCCCAGAGTCTTAAGATAATCGAGAGAATCCTTGTGGGTGGAAAGCACTTCACCTTCAATCTGCTGAACATTGAAAACGAAGATATCCAGCTTTCTTTCTGCAGTAATCCTGGGATTCTTTTGCCTCAGAGAGCCTGCAGCGGCATTGCGGGGATTTTTGAATGGAGTTTCCCCGTTGAGCTCCTGCTTTTCCACAATTTTTAAGAAAGTGCTTCTTGGCATATAAACCTCACCCCTGACCTCAATCAAGGGCAATTCCTTTTTGAGTCTGAGAGGAATTGAGCCGATGGTGCAAAGATTTGCCGAAACATCCTCACCTGTTACACCGTCACCGCGGGTAGAGCCACGACGGAAAACTCCGTTTTCATATTCGAGAGAAACGGAAAGGCCGTCTATTTTGGGTTCCACAACATAAACCGCGTCTTTATAAACAGACTTAACTCTTTCGTCAAAATCGCGGAGCTCGTCATAGCTGAAGGCATCCTGCAGACTTTCCATTGGAACAGTGTGTTCAACCGGCTCAAACTGACCGTCTGCCTTGCCTCCTACGCGCCTTGTTGGAGAATCCGGTGTGGAAAGCTCAGGAAACTTTTCTTCAATGATTTCAAGCTCGCGGAGCATTCTGTCATATTCAAAATCTTCAATTTCGGGAGCATCCTCCACATAATATTTGTGGCTGTGGTAATTGAGCAAATCTCTCAATTCCTCAGCCCTTATTTTGCTGTTTTCAAACTCTGCCATAGGATTACCTCTCTGATTATAGATAGGTTTATTATATCAAACAACGCAATGAATTACAACATCAATTTGTTATTTGTGCAATGGCATCAGGAGTTATTCCGACAATTATGTTTTCAGCTATGCAAACATCCGTTGAAACGGTGTGTTTTGTCACCGATGCGCCGAAAATCACATAGGTTTTGACCGTAACCCTTAGCATAATCTGATGCCGGGTCTGGTTGACACCTGCCGAGTCAAAAACATTGTCAAAGGTGGTGGAAGCCGTCCCCGTGAGTGTTACATGAAAGGTAATATCGGGTCCGATACCGGAAACAAGCTCGCTTCCGATAATCGAGGTGAAAGGTATTTTGACGGGATACGTTTCAATAAAATTTATGCGGGAATCCACATTGCGGTTGACGGCATTTGACACAGTGTTGAGCCGCGAGGTGTTGGTGACAAGGGATTTGACATTCCCCTGCTCATCCCTGACAATCGTTACAAGGTCATCATAATAATAGTTTGCGTTATGTACCGTTTCCTCCACTCCGGTAAGAATTGCCCCTGCAGCGGCATTGCGTGCGGTGAATTCCGACATTTCATCGCGGATGTTTCTCAGACGAAATTCGACAAAAACAAACACACCGGCAACAACCAAAAACAAAACAAGCAAAAATATAATTATTTTAGGTCTGCGCACATTCATCACCTATAACAGTATATGAGTTTAGCGACAATTTGGTATAAATCCCAGTAGCTGCCGGTATATTTGCCAAAAGGAAGGAGAGATATTGAGTCTCTCCTCCCTTTTGTTGTGTTTATTTCACTGCATCTTTAATCTTTTGGGCTATGTTTTTTATGTCGGTGGGGGTCCAATCGGCATCCATAAAGATGTGGGCACTGCGCTTGAGAATTTCAAGACTTTTTGAGCACATATCAGGGCTGTAGCTCACATTTTTGTTGCATTCCCATTTAAACGGATCCATCAGAGGATGAGCCGCACCTCGTTTTTCGAGAATCGGCTTCCAGTCGGTATAAACGTGTTTGCCTGTAAATCCGGGAATTGTTGCGCCTGTTTTTTCGGCAAAGCGCTGACATTCTTCAATAGTTTTAAAACGGAAGGTTATTGCAATTGCGCTGTCACCTTCATCATCGTTACAGGGAGGGTAATCAAAGCCTTCACCGAGAGCTTCTTTGAGGAGAGCTTTGTTCTTTTTGAGATCTGATACGATAGCGTCAAGCTTTCTGAACTGCTGACGGAGAATAGCTGATGTGATTTCACCAACACGAAACTCTGTTCCGCAGAAGGGCTCGGTTGAAAAATCCTTCATCTGGTCACCGAAATACGCAACGGCACTGCTGTCGTGGTAAATGAGTGCTTTTTCAAATATCTCTTTGTTGTCAGTAAGAAGGGCACCACCTTCGCCTGCGCTGATTATTTTGAAATAGTTGAAGCTCAACGCACCTGCGTCGCCTATTGTACCGAGACGCTGACCGCGGAACATTGCACCGTTTGCCTGACAGGCATCTTCAAGAACAAAAAGATTGTGCTTCTTTGCAATCTTCATAATTGCATCCATATCGCATGGATAACCCATCATATGAACAGGTATAATTGCTTTTGTGCGCTCGTTGATTTTGGCTTCAACATCGATGGGGTCAATCATCAGGGTTTCATCAACCTCGGCAATAACAGGCATTGCGCCTGTGGCAACAACGGCAATTGCAGTTGCGATGTATGTATATGCAGGAACTATAACCTCATCACCGGGGCCGATACCCATACCAATCAACGCAGAAACAAGAGCCGCCTTGCCCGAAGTCATAAGCACAGCATGGTCAACACAAAAAAGCTCACGCATTTCTTTTTCGCAGGTTTCGGTTTCTTTGAGTGCATCATTACATTTAAAAAGCTGTTTGGATTCAATAACTCTTGCAACTGCGTCTATTTCTTCTTTACCTATTCTGAACATAATTACACCTGTCTTTCTAATTTATCTATATTTTTAAGCGTTCCGTTAAACAAATGGTAGTCAGCGTCATCCGTCAGGCACTGAACACCGTTGTATCTGAACATTGTAATTTCATATCCGCCGCGGCAGAGCTGGTCTTCGGTGGGGAAATAACCCTTTGAGCCGTTGGCATTTGAAAGAGAAAGAACATTGAGGTCTTTGACCGCATCATTAATACGCATACCGATCATTGAGAAAAGCTCATAAGGGAATCCCGCAAAAGCAACGTCACCGAGCCTGATGATGTTCTGCTCAATTTCAGTATATTCTTCTTCAACATAACCGTTTTCATATGATTCTTTAACTTTGGCATAATATACGGCAATCTGCTTATCCTTGTTGATAAGCCCCTCTTCAACGTTTTCGCAGGCAGCTTTTGCCTCTTCATAGGGGATTCTCTTATCATAAGGCAATTTTACTGTTGAAGCAACAGAAGAAACAGAAACTGGCTTGTATTCCTTGATTGAATCAAAAATTCTGATAGCATCCTTGCCGCCGATATTGCCGATTTCATAAATATAAGGCAATTCAGCGGTGGTGGCACCGTTTGAAAGTCGGGGTCCGACATCACCCTCAGGGCCATTAAAGAAGGCTGTAACAGCCCCCGAATGAGCCTGCAGGGCGTCAGTCATAACACCTGACCAGTCACGGCTGATTTCTTTGTTGACACCGGCACAGGTACCGTGGCAACCGTAATGAATGATGTTGCCCACAACCCTGCCGTCCTCACCTTTAAAAGAAACAACGGTCATCTGCGGATTGTATGTTCCCCAGGCACACTGACCGAGGGTAACAATGTTATTGGGTAACAGCTCACGGCGGTTTACACCCAAATCACTTTTACCCACACCGACACCCATAGTCACAGCCTGCTGTGAAGCAAACGCCTCGTCAACAGCCCTGAGAAGATTGGGTCTGAGAATGGATGTGTAATATTCCATATTCACTTCACCCCAGCCGGGCATATTATTGGTTGAGGGGCCGGAATGAGTATGGGTAGCACAAATGATGATGTATCCTTTGTCAATACCGTGATCACGGCTGATAATTTCGCGAAGCTCGTCGGTTATGGTTGTGTCAAGAAGGCAGACACAAACTGTTACCATAAGATATTTTTTCTCACCCTGCTTAAAAGCAAAGGCAGTTGCGGTGAGGTTGTCATTAACACTTTCTGATTTTAAATCGGGACGGTAGCCGAAAAGCAGAGTTCCAACAGGAGGAGTTATGTCTGCAACGGATACACCTAACAAAAGCTTATTTTTCATAATATCACCTTCCGAATTGATTTTAGCCCTTCGGACAAAAATTGACAATACCGCAAATTCTTAATTTATACCCAAAAATTCACTTTTGGTTGACTACGAGTAAAATCTTGTGATATCATAGGGTCAGAGAGGTGTTTTTATGCTTTATCAGCCCATATTAAGTCACGAAAATTCACTCACGGTGGGGTTGGATAATCTTGGTGATTTTCCTATTCACAAACATTATGAAATAGAAGTTTTATATTGTGCCGAAGGGTCATGCAAGGTAATAATCAACAATGAGCCGTATGTTCTCAACGTGGGTGACGTTGCATTCATCCCCTGCCTTGCTCCTCATGAAACGGTTAAAACCGAAGAAAACAGCCGCCAGCTTCTGATTGAAGCGGGTCCCCTTTTCCTGGGAAATTACTTTGACAGGCTTTCTTCAATTGAAATAAAGAGCTTTGTTTTTACACTTAGTGAAAGTGAATTCGGCAAAAAAATCAAAGCCCTGCTTGATGAAATAATTGAAGAAAAAATCAAGTTTCAGCCAAACGACCTGATTATCAGGGGCAATGCCGCAAAGTGCTTTGGGCTTGTTCTCAATGAAATTTCACCTGCAGACAAAGTCGCGCATAAAAAAGATACACCTAAAATCAAAAACATTGAAAAGGTACTCGACCTGATTCACAGAAATTACACAGAAAAAATTTCTGTTGACATTGCGGCTGAGGTTGCAGGCTACGGCAAGAGCAACTTTTGCAAAATATTCAAAAATACAACCGGTGTTACCTTTCATCAATATTTAAACAATTACAGAATTGAACGCTCCAAATTCTTTTTGAAGCACACTGATATGTCGGTGTCTGAAATTGCAGAATCGGTAGGATTCAGTGATTCCAAAACATTCTGCAGGGTGTTTAAAGAAGTGACAGGCATAACACCTAAAGGCTTTTCAATGCAATAAAAAAACACACCCTTGCGGTGTGCTGTTCATAGGAGGAAAGAATGAAAATTCTTTCTATATATAATGCGCCGGAGCGCTTGTTTTAGGATCTCCACAAAGGCGTGGCTTAGCGGAGCTGCTCTGAAAGCTCACAAAGCTTAACGAGTTTAAGAAGCATTTTGAATGAAAACTTTTCTTTTGATACCTCTTTGAGAAGTTTCTGTTCGTAGCTAAAAAGTTCTTTGCTCATTTTTTAAATCTCCTTTCGATTGATTACAGTTATATTATACACATTGTTACAAATTTGTCAAGCATATTGCACAAAAATGATGTTAGATATTTGTGCGTTTTCACTTGTTCTTTTTGTGCATATTGACAAACGCTGCGTCATCTATTTGTATAATTTGACATTTAATAACTTTTTCTGACACTAAATCAAGATTTCAAAATATTTTTTAAAAATTTTTCAAAAAAGTGTTGACAAAAGCGATTGGATAGTGTATAGTATCAAAGTCGCTGCTGAACAGCGCAGTGATAAAGAAAAAGTGTGGGAGCATAGCTCAGCTGGGAGAGCATCTGCCTTACAAGCAGAGGGTCACAGGTTCGAGCCCTGTTGTTCCCACCAATGGCCCGGTAGTTCAGTTGGTTAGAACGCTAGCCTGTCAC
>JAZQYU010000044.1:0-13882 GCA_045633685.1 Acutalibacteraceae bacterium
ACAATTAGGTTAAATGTTAAATGAAAGGGGCTGGAATTATGGCGCTTCAACACACGCTCAGGGCTCTTGCGGACCCAATCAGGCGTGAAATTATGAATATGCTCAAATCCGGAAGGATGTCGGCGGGTGAAATTTCCGACCGCTTTGATGTAACAGGTGCATCGATTTCACGGCATTTGTCTGTGCTCAAAGATGCGGATTTAATACGTGATACCCGAGAGGGGAAATATATTTATTATGAACTCAATGCCTCCGTGCTTGAAGAGATTTTGCTGTGGATTTCAGATCTGAAAGGAGAAGATACAAATGTTGAAAATCAGCAAAGCTAAACTTATCATTACATCTGTTTTAACTTTAATTCCTGTTCTTGCAGGGGTGATTCTGTGGGATAAGCTCCCTGAAACCATGGTTACTCACTGGGGTGTGGGCAACACTCCCGACGGCTTCAGCAGCAAGGCGATGGCAGTTTTCGGCTTGCCGTTGATTTTGCTTGCGGTTCATTGGGTGTGCCTGTTTGCAGCAAAGGCTGACCCCAAAAGCAAAAACATCAACAGCCGAATGCTTGACCTTGTGCTGTGGATTTGCCCTGTGCTTTCTGTTGTTCTGGGTACCGTGACTTATTCATATTCCCTCGGCCACGAAGTAAACGTTCAGGCGGTTGTCACCATTATTGTGGGCGTGATGTTTGTTATTGTCGGCAATTATCTGCCCAAATGCAAGCAGAGCTACACTATGGGCATCAAGCTCCCGTGGACACTCAGCGATGAAGAAAACTGGAACAAAACCCACCGCCTTGCAGGCAAGCTGTGGGTTGCGTGCGGAATCGTTATGCTGGTGATGTCGTTTGTGCCGGGTATTGCGGTTATGGCTGTGACCCTTGCCTTTGCGGTAATCATTCCCACCGTATATTCCTATATGCTTTACAGAAAAAAGAAGAACGGATAAAAAAGAGAGGGTTCGAACCCTCTCTTAAAATTTTCTTTAATACCAAATCCAACCAAAAAGAACAATTATTATTATCCATTGTAATGCAGTGTATTTAACTTCTACATCACAGGTGTCAGCAACTATGTTTCCGTATTTGTCGGTAACGGTGCAAGTGATTGTGGTATGACCTGTTCCTGTTGCATAAACCTTTCCGTTTTCATCAACAGTTGCCACAGATGAATTTGACGACGAATAGGCAACTGTGTATTCGGCTCCGCTGTTAGCGCTGATTGCCGGAGTAATTGTAACAGTGTCCTTATAGTTCATTGTTATATTTCCTATATCAACAGCAGTTACTTTGTAATCTATTTCAACCAATCTCATTTCAACCTTATCACAGTTTTCGCAAAAGTGATATTCTTCAATATGGTCACCAACCTGTGTGCTGCGCCACTCACTCCATGAATGTTCAGCAAGAGGCAGATTCGTTAAATTTCTGGTTTTTCCACAGAGTACGCATAAGTCGCATTCATATCCTTCTGCTACGCAGGTTGAAGGAATTTTTATTTCAATAAATTGATGTGTATGTGAATTCCCCTTGATATTACCGTTTATTATTGCGTTGACAGCTCTGTTATTATTATCAGAATCTGTTACAGCGCAATCAGTTGATTTTACTCCAAACGAATAACTGTTGCTTATCACCTTAAGCTTCACAACTGCAATTGTTCCGACGTTCATACCGTTAATAGAAATTATGCTGATATGACTTCCGTATCTTGTCGGATTTAAATTAGTAAGCATCATATCTGATGATGTGACTGCATCACCTATATCAATGTTATAACATTCTAAACCTTCCATTTCAAAAATCAAGTCCAGAGAGTTGAATGTGTTTTCAACTAAATCAATATTGACTTCAATGTAATCGTCATATTGGTCAACCTGATATATTTCAAAAACAGGTGATTTTACAGTGGGCAAAGTTGTGGTTGTTTTCTTTGTTGTTGTGGTAGTGTTTGATGAAGAACCGGAAATTGAGTTGCCTGAAACAGTGGGGTTAACAGACTTGTTCTCGTTGTTTTCGTCAGTAATAGCACAGTCGCTGATAGTTATTGAGAATGTGTGCTCAGTTGCCTTTGAATCTTTATTAAGCGTGATTGTTGCAACTGTGCCCTTTTGCGCACCGCTGATTGAAATAGCGCTGATGTGGCTTCTTCCGCCCGTTGCATTCGTGCTTGAAAGCAACATATCCATACCCTTTGAATCGCCCTGTACAATTGAATCACAGGTGACGCCATTCATATTGAACACAACATCAAGGCTATTGAAGGTGCCGCTTGTGAGGTCAAGTTCAACAACAATTTTATCGCTGGTTTCGCTTACCTTTCTCAGTGCAAACTGAGGAGCGGTAATTGCAAAGGATGAAATGATCATCGAACCTGCAATGCTGAATACCATTATTGCTAAAAGTAAAATTGAAATGATTTTTGCTGATTTTGTCATTTAATATAGCTCCTCTCAAAATGATGTATATGTAATCAAAAAAATTTCTTGATATCACGATTATAGGTCAATTTCACCCTAATGTCAATAGGTCAATTTGACATAATATTGTTGAGGTGATATTATGGCTGAGTCAAGATTAAAACAACTAAGAAAAGAGAGAGGCTATACACAGGTCAAGATGCAATTACTGACAGGAATAGACCAGAGTGACTATTCAAAAATCGAAAACGGAAAAAGATATTACACTTTTGAGCAGTGCAAGAAAATAGCGCTTGCGTTGGGAACAAGTATGGATTTTCTTGCAGAGTTGACAGACGAACCTAAGCCGTATCCCAGAAAAAAGCAATGATTTAATTTAATATGCAATCGTAGGGGCTGCCATTGGCAGTCCGTTTTTATTTTTCGTTGTTGACTGGCTGATGCAGGCATCAACCACTGCAAAGTACATCACTAATCCGGCAGGGAACGACCTATGCGTCGTTCCGAATTTACCGAGGAATGTCACGAGCACCATTCTCTGCAAAAACACAATATCGTTCCCAAATGTTTTTGTTGCAAAAATATTGATTATTTATCTGTTTAATGGTAAAATATATCAGTTAAAATGGATTACTGTATGATTTGAAAGGGTGAATGGTTTGAACCGAAAAAAATGGCAGCTTATGCCTTTTGACCAGGATGCTGTGTTGCAGACGGCGGAGGAACTGAATATTGACCCCCACTGCGTTCTGTTGGCATACACCCGCGGTATTGAAGACGCATACGCCGCCGCAGAATTTTTCGGCATTGAAGAGGGTGAATATGCCGATCCCTTTGAATTCCCCGATATGAATCCGGCGGTTGAGAGAATCCGTCAGGCTGTTGACAACTTTGAAAGCATTGCCGTTTTTGGTGACTATGATGTTGACGGTGTTACCGCAACTGCAATTTTATATATGTATCTTGAATCTCTCGGTGCAAAGGTGTCTTATTACATACCCGACCGCCATTCAGAGGGCTATGGGCTGAACAAGGATGCAATTGCAAAGCTCTGCGATTGCGGAATAAATCTGATTGTTACCGTAGATAACGGAATTTCTGCCGTTGAAGAGGCAGAGTATATACGCTCGTTGGGTATGGAGCTTGTTGTAACCGACCATCATCTTCCCGGTGAAATTCTTCCCGATTGCGTTGCGGTTGTTGACCCACACAGGGCAGACTGCTATCTGCCGTTTAAGGATTATGTCGGTGCAGGTGTTGCCTATAAGCTTATCTGTGCCCTTGAAGGTGAAGAAAACGAGGTTACTGAAAAATACCTCGACCTTGTTGCTCTGGGCACCATTGCCGATGTTATGCCCCTTGTGGAAGAAAACCGTGATTTTGTCCGCCGCGGACTTTACAATATGGCTCTGTCACCCAGAAAGGGTATAGATGCATTACGAAAAATTGCTTCAACCGACGATAAAATTCCCTCGGCAGGTGAGCTTGCTTTTGCGGTTGCTCCACGTATCAATGCCGCGGGCAGAATGGGTTCAGCCGAAAGAGGTCTAAAACTTCTTCTGAGCAAGGATTCTCTTGAAGCTGACGATATGGCGAAGGAAATCAACGATGAAAACACATCCCGCCAGCAGACAGAGCAGGAAATTTCTGCCCTCGCACTCAGACAGATAGAAGAAACTCCCGATATGAAATATGACTCTGTGCTGGTTGTCAGCGGTGAGGGCTGGAACGACGGAGTTATCGGTATTGTTGCTTCGCGCATTGTTGAAAAATACGGCAAGCCCGCCATTGTTATTGCCACCTCGGGTGACAGTGCCAAAGGCTCCGGCAGAAGTGTTGACGGATTTTCACTTTATGATGCGCTCAACGCTGTTAGCCACACTCTCACCCATTTCGGCGGTCACAAGCTGGCGGCAGGTCTTGGCATTGAAACATCACGCATTGACGAATTCCGCAAGGCAATCAACGACTACGCAAGGGATTTTGATATGCCGTTTATGATTCAGCGCATAGACTACAAGCTTAAAATTCAGTCAATCAACGAAACTCTTCTTGAAATTACCGATGCTATGGAGCCCTGCGGCGCAGGAAACCCTCAGGCTGTTTTCGGCCTTTATAAAATGACGCTTGAGAGCATCACTCCCATAGGCTCGGGTAAGCATCTGCGCCTTGAGCTTTCAAAGGCGGGCAACACCGTCAAGGCTGTGCTTTTTTCATGTACGGCAGCAAAGTTCCCCTATGAAAAGGGTGATGTTGTTGACCTTGCCGTAAGTGTTAAGCGCAATGAATATTTAGGCAGAGTGAGCGTAAGCATAATTATCAAAAACATCCGCTTCCACGGAACGGATGAAGACAGAATTCTTTCTGAAATCAGACTTTACGAAAGGCTCAGCAGGGGAGAAAGGCTTTATAAAGATGATGCCTTTGCACTTTTGCCTGAGCGTGAGCTTATGGCAAATGTGTACCGACTGCTCCGCAACCGCGAAAGCTGGAGCTACGGTGAAGAAGTGCTTTGTAAGCGTATTGGTGAGGAACGTTACGGTGCGGTTTGTGTCAGCGTACGTGCAATGGTTGAAACAGGCCTTCTTTTGGAAAATGACGGCGTACTCACTGTCAACAAATCCACCGAAAAGGTAAACCTTGAACAAGCACCTGTTATTATGAAACTCAAAGGCTTTATTGAGGGGGCAGAACAATGAACATTCGACTTGATGCAAACAATTCCGCAGACAAGGAATATATAAAACTCCGTGAGGCTCTTGAAAAAAATCTTGAACCCGAAGAAGTGGAGCAAATAGACCATGCTTATGAATGGGCAAGAGATGCCCACGAGGGTCAGCTTCGTTTTTCGGGTCAGCCTTATATTATCCACCCCATTGCCGTTTCCAAAATCCTTGCTGATTACGGTATGGATAAAGATTCCGTTATTGCCGCAATGCTTCACGACATTGTGGAGGATACCGATGCTACAACAGAAGATGTCAAAGAACGCTTTGGTGATGAGGTTGCTTCTCTTGTTGACGGTCTGACAAAGCTTGGTAAGGTGTCACTCAAAACAAAAGAAGAGCAGCAGGCTGAAAATGTGCGCAAAATGCTCCTTGCTATGTCGCAGGATATCCGCGTTATCATCATCAAGCTTGCCGACAGAATTCACAACTTGCGCACCCTCAGCTTTATGCGCCCTCAGAAGCGCAGAGACAAGGCGCAGGAAACACTTGAAATTTACGCTCCCATTGCTCACCGTCTCGGTATCCGCGCAATGAAAGAGGAGCTTGAAGATCTGGCAATCAGCTACCTTGATCCCATTGCCTACAATGACATTGAGGTGTCACTTGCCAAAAGCCAGAAGGCAAGAAGTGAATACCTTGAACAGATCAAGCAGCTCATTGATGAAAGAGTGAAGCAGATTGTTCCCAACAGCCACATCGAGGGCAGAATCAAGAGTGTTCACGGCATTTACCGCAAAATGTATATGCAGAACAAAACCTTTGATGAAATTTATGACGTTTATGCCGTCAGAATTATCGTTGATGAGGTTATCGACTGTTATAACTGCCTTGGTGTTATTCACGATATGTTTACGCCGATTCCCGGCAGATTCAAGGATTATATCTCAACTCCCAAGCCCAATATGTATCAGTCGCTTCACACCACTGTTATCGGCAGGGAGGGTATTCCCTTTGAAGTGCAGATAAGAACGTGGGAAATGCACCGTACCGCTGAATTCGGTATCGCAGCCCATTGGAAATATAAGCTTGGCATTTCTGGCAAACAGAAGCTTGATGAACGTCTTAACTGGATTCGTCAGCTCCTTGAAGAGCAGAACGATAACGAAGATGCCGAAGACCTTGTTAAAACAATCAAAACCGACTTTTTGCCGGAAGAAGTGTTTGTCTTCACTCCCAAGGGTGACGTTGTTTCACTTCCTATCGGTGCTACGGTTATCGACTTTGCTTACGGTATCCACTCAGCCGTTGGTCACAAGATGATGGGTGCCAAGGTTGACGGAAGAATTGTCCCCCTTGACTACAAGGTTCAGACGGGTGAAATTGTTGAGGTTATCACTTCAACTCAGCAGGGCAAGGGTCCCAGCCGTGACTGGCTCAACATTGCCCGCACATCTTCTGCAAGAGCCAAAATCCGCGCCTGGTTCAAAAAAGAAAAGCGTGAAGAAAACATCATCGAAGGCCGCCTTGCTGTTGAACGCGAGTTCAGGCGCAACGCAATCCGCCTTGATGATGCTCAGCGGGAAGCCTTTGTGCTTCAGCTCGGTCAGAAGCAAAGGCTCAATTCTGCCGATGATTTCTATGCCGCAGTAGGCTACGGTGGTGTATCACTTTCCAAGATGATGCCCCATATCAAGGACGATTATCAGAAGCTTGTCAAAGCGGATAAGCCTGAAGAGATTGAGCTCAAAACAGTTCCCATTAAGCCCAAAAAGACTCACAGCGACGGTGTTGTGATCGAGGGCATTGAAAACTGCCTTGTTAAATTTTCAAGGTGCTGTAACCCCTTGCCCGGTGACGATATCATCGGATTCATCACAAGAGGTCACGGTGTTTCAATCCATAAGCGTGACTGCACCAACGTTCCCCGCCATATCGAACTTGCTCAGGAGCCTGAACGCTGGATAAAGGCTTATTGGGACGGTGACGTGAAAGAAGAGTTCAAGGCAAACCTTACAATCACAACAATGAACAGAATCGGTCTTCTTATGGATGTTACAACTCAGCTTGCTTCAATGAAGGTTGATATTCATGCCGTAAACACCAAGACCAACAAAGACGGCAGAGCCATATTCAGCCTTGTTATTTCCGTTAACGGTGCAGAGCATCTCAAGAGTGTTATGACAAAGCTTTCCAAGGTTAACGGTGTTCTTGATGTCGAAAGAGGTACAATGTAATGAAAGCAGTAGTTCAGAGAGTAACCCGCTCATCCGTAACGGTTGACGGTGAAGTTATAGGAAAAATCGAAAAAGGCTTCAATATACTTCTCGGTGTTGAAGAAACTGACGAAAAAGAGGATGCGGAAATTCTTGCTGCCAAAATTGCAAAGCTCCGCGTTTTTGAAGACGAGCAGGGCAAAATGAATTTAGCCCTCACCGATATCGGCGGAAGTGCGCTGGTCGTTTCACAATTTACCCTTTGTGCCGATATCAGAAAAGGCAACCGCCCGTCCTTCACTCCTGCAGCCAAGCCCGACAAGGCTGTGCCTCTTTATGAGTATTTTATGGCTCAGCTCAAGCTCAACGGAATAGAAACCGTTGAGCATGGATCATTCGGTGCGGATATGGCGGTTGACATTGCAAACGACGGCCCCGTAACAATTATTATGGACACCGCAATATGGAGAAAAAGCAAATGAAAATATTAACCTTTAATGTTGGAATAATCGGTACAAACTGTTACCTCGTTATTGATGAGGAAGCAGACGAGAGTGTGCTTGTTGACCCCGGCGCAATGTCACCGAGGCTTGAAACAGCACTCAAGGAGAATAATGTGAAGCACATCATTCTCACTCACGGTCACTATGACCATATTCTCGGTGTTGCTCAGGCAAAGCGTCTGACAGGTGCTGATGTGATTATCAGCGCTGAGGATGCTTCCTGTCTATATGACGATGAGCAGAGTCGTGCAGGTCTTCATTTCCCCGAACCTCAGGAGCATCTTTATGCCGACACAACTGTGTCCGACGGTGACGTGATCACATTGGGCAACAAAAAAATCCGCGTAATTGCTACTCCCGGCCACACTCCGGGCTGTGTTTGCTTCGTTTTTGATGAAGACGGTATTATTTTCAGCGGCGACACCCTTTTTCAGGGCACAATCGGCAGAACAGACTTTGCAACAGGCAGTATGCCCGATATGCTCACTTCACTTTCAAAGCTAAAGGCTATTGACGGTGAATTCACCGTGTTCCCGGGTCATGGCTCTGCCACAACCCTTGATTACGAAAAGCAGAACAATCCTTATATGAGGAATTTATAATATGATTTTACGAATTTACAA
This sequence comes from Acutalibacteraceae bacterium, assembly GCA_045633685.1. Classification (GTDB taxonomy): domain Bacteria; phylum Bacillota; class Clostridia; order Oscillospirales; family Acutalibacteraceae; genus CAG-488. Next base: position 8,424 of record JAZQYU010000044.1, read on the forward strand.
TCACAATTTTCACTATGAAGCTGAAAATCTTTGCCGTGTTTTTTACCCGTATGAAAAAATAAGTGTGGTAAAATCTTCGGCAGGGGAGAGCGATCTTGAAGTTGTGACCCTTTTGAATAAAACAGAAACAAAAGCTCAGGTTGTTATTGAGTTCAGAACAGCAGACGGTGTTTTTGAAAGCGTCAAAGACATTGATCTGACTACGGTTGAAGAAGATCACCGCTCTTATTGTGAAAGGGCAATGATGGTTGAGCTTTATTCGGTGCTTTCAAAGGCAACGGGCTATGTGCCTCAGTGGGGAATTCTCACAGGTGTGCGCCCGTCAAAGCTGATGACAAACCTAATTCATTCAATGGGTGAAGAGGGGGCAACGGATTATTTTCGCAATGATCTTCTTGTCAAAAAAGATAAAACCGATCTTGCTTTTTCCGTGGCAAAGGCAGAGGAAAAAATTATTGCCCTTTCGGATGAAAAATCCTTCAGCCTTTACATTTCAATTCCTTTCTGCCCCACAAGGTGTAATTATTGCTCGTTTGTTTCCCATTCTGTTGAGCAGGCAAAAAAGCTTATTCCCGAATATGTTGAAATGCTTTGCCGTGAGCTTGAATACACAGGTGAAATTGCCCGCAAGTTAGGGCTGCGCCTTGAATCAATTTATTGGGGCGGCGGCACTCCCACAACCCTTGAGGCTGAGCAGATTGCAAAAATCTGTGCCGTTATTTCCAAAAACTTCGACCTTTCTTTCCTTCGTGAATACACAATTGAAGCAGGTCGTCCCGACACAGTAACAGCCGAAAAGCTTATGGCAATCAAAATGGCGGGTGTGGGCAGAATCAGTATCAATCCACAGACCTTCAACGATTCAGTGCTGCGTGCAATCGGCAGACGTCATACCTCTGCCCAAACGGTTAAGGCTTTTGAAGCCGCACGTGATGCAGGGTTTGACAACATAAATATGGATCTGATTGCAGGGCTTACCTCCGATACCTTCCCAAGCTTTTGCAACACCCTTGATACCGCAGTGTCATTAAACCCCGAAAACATAACTCTTCATACCCTTGCTCTCAAGCGTTCTTCGGGTATTGTAACAGGCAAAATTGATGTTGAAAGCGGCGAGCTTGCCAACAAAATGCTTCGCAGAGCTTTCCGTCAGTTTAAAGAAAACGGTTATGAGCCATACTATATGTACCGCCAGAGCCGTTCTTTGGGCAATCTCGAAAATGTGGGCTGGTGTAAGCCGGGTTATGAGTGCCTTTATAACATATTTATGATGGAAGAGTGTCACACCGTTCTCGCAGTTGGTGCCGGTGCGGTAATCAAGCTCAAGGAATACGGTGTGAACAATATTGAACGCATATTTAATTTCAAATACCCGTATGAATACATTACGAGGTTTGACGAGGTTCTGACCCGCAAAAACAAAATCTACGAGTTTTACGGAGTTAATAATGAAAAATAACTATTCTTTAAGTGAAATAAACCGTGCGGTGCAAAACGACGCTGTTGGGTTTATTGCTGACTGTACTGCGGAGTATGAAAAACGCATTGACTCCGCCGTTGACACTATATTGAAAGACAGCAGAATTGATATTGTTATGCTTGCAGGCCCCAGTTCCTCAGGCAAAACCACCACCGCCAAAAAGCTTTGCGACGGTATCCGCCGCCGCGGAGGAAACGCATATATTATTTCACTTGATGATTTTTATTTTAACCGTGACGATATTCCGATAAATCCCGACGGTCTGCCTGATTATGAAAATGTCACAGCTCTTGATATACAATTGATAGCAAAAACCTTCAATTCTCTCATCAATGAGCGTGAGGCGGTGATTCCCGTTTTCAATTTTCAGACAGGTAAGCGTGAAGATAAGGGTAACCTTATTCATATTGATGACGATGATGTTATTATTGTTGAGGGCATTCACGCGCTCAATCCCATAATCACTCAGGGAATTGACAAAAATCATATATACAAAATCTATATCAGTGTTTCGTCACGTTTTACAGATGACGAAGGGAAAATTCTTCTTTCAAAACGCAATATCAGATTTATCCGCAGAATGATAAGAGATTATCATTTCCGCGCCGCAGAGGTTGAGTTCACCTGTTTCTTGTGGAAGGGTGTTCTCAAAGGGGAGGATGAATTTGTTTTCCCCTACAAAAATCAGGCTGATGAATTCATAAATTCCATTCATCCGTTTGAAGAATGTGTTTTCAGAAACGAAGCTCAATTGCTTATGAGCCACATCGACGAAAACAGCAGCTACTATGCCGAAGTGAAAAAGCTTTATGATGCGGTTGAATGTTTTACTCCTCTGAGCCGAGATTTGCTCCCGGAGGATTCTCTTCTCAGAGAATTTATCGGCTGATAATATGTTAAAACAGAAACAAGCCTTGTAAAAATGAAACTTGTGTGCTAAAATCAATTTTAGAAATACCTTTTGGAGGTTATTATGGCTGAAAATAAAAAACAAGGTCAGAATGTGCTCAACGGTGCGTTGGTGCTTGTTGTTGCAACTGTTCTGGTTAAAATAATCGGTGCTGTTTACAAAATCCCTCTTACAGCTCTCATCGGTGAGGTAGGCAGAGGATATTTCAACGGTGCATATGAAATTTACACGCCCCTTTATGCCATTTCAATGGCTGGTCTTCCTGTTGCTGTTTCCAAAATGGTTTCTCAGGAAAAGGCTCTGGGTCACTACCGCGATGTTAAGGTAATTATGAAAACTGCCCAGAAGGTATTCCTTCTCACAGGTGCAGTTGCCACGCTGGTGCTTTTTGCAATTTCATATCCATATTCCAATTTCTTCATTAAAGCACCCGAAAATCTTGTAAGCATTCTTGCTATTGCACCCTCAATTTTCTTCTGCTGCTGTATGTCTTCATACCGCGGATATTACGAGGGTCTGAGCAATATGATACCCACAGGCATTTCTCAGGTTATTGAAGCTGCAGGCAAGCTTGTGCTTGGTCTTACATTTTCCAACATTATTATGAAAATCGGCCTCAACCGTTACACACAGGGTCTTCCTGTTTTTGGTGAAACAGTCACCACCAAGCAGGAGGCACTCAGCGCGATTTACCCCTACGCTGCCGCAGGTGCCATTGCCGGTGTTACCGTGGGCACAATGTTCGGTCTCGCGTTTCTGATTATCCGCCACAAAATCAAGGGTGACGGAATCACCAAAGCGATGCTTCAGGAGGCTCCGCCCCCGATGAAAAGCAAGGCGTGGCGCAAGATTATTCTTTCAACTGCGCTTCCCGTTGCCGCAGGCTCACTTATTCTCAATGTAACAAACCTTATTGATACAGTAACAATCCGCAACAGACTTGCTTATGCCCTTGCTGTTGACCTTGAAACCGTTAAAACAATGTATCTTGAACAGCTCACCAATTCGGGCACTCTTGACAGCGATATTGCAACATATCTCTACGGTGTTTACGGCTCTGTTCTTGATTTCAAAAATCTTATTCCCACAATTACAATGACACTCGGTATCAGCGCAATTCCTGCCATTTCTGCCGCTTGGGCAGTCAAGGACCGCGGTACAATCAAATCAACCATTGAATCTGTTATCAGAATCACAATGCTTGTTGCTTTGCCTGCAGGTTTTGGTATGGCTGTTCTTTCCGAGCCGCTTCTCAGTGTTGTCTACAACGGCACAAATGCAAGCAACCTTGTTTCAATTGCCGCTCCCATTCTCACGGTGTACGGCTTCGGCGTGTTCCTTTTTGCCGTGTCTTCACCAATTACCAATATGCTTCAGGCACTTGGCAGAATGGATGTGCCCCTCAAATCAATCGTTGTTGGTGCTGTTGTTAAAATTATTCTCAACTACATACTCGTCGGCAATCCGTCAATCAACATCAACGGTGCGGCTGTGGGCTCAATTGCCTGTTATGTAGTTATTGTTGCTATCAACCTTTCAATGCTTATCAAAATTTCGGGCACAAAGCTTGATTTCAAATCAATGTTCTTCAAGCCCTTGTTCTGCTCGGCAATGAGCTGTATCAGTGCATTTGCCTGCTACAAGGTGTTCGGAACCTTGCTTGAAGGCATCGGTGACCCCACTTCAAGGCTCAACGGAAGCACCGTTGCCACACTCATTGCAGTGGTTGCGGCTGTGTTTGTGTATGTTGTAACCCTTCTTTTAAGCAAAGGCTTGTCCCGTGATGATGTAAATATGATCCCAAAAGGAGAAAAAATTGCCAAAGTACTTGAAAAGCGCGGATTTTTGGGTTAAAATGGTAGTTGGTGAGTGAATTGACAGATAACTTTGAATTTAAAGAAAAATATAATTTCTACGATCTTGTTGAAATTGTACGCTGTCTGCGTGCCCCCGGCGGTTGCCCGTGGGATATTGAGCAGACCCACGAAAGCATCAAAAAAGATTTCATAGAAGAAACCTATGAGGTTATTGAGGCAATCAACAAAAAGAGTGTGCCCATGCTTCGTGAAGAGCTTGGCGACGTGATGATGCAGGTTATCTTCCATTCGCAGATCGAAACGGAACAGGGTAGCTTCAACATTGACGATGTTACCGATGAAATTGCCAAAAAGCTGATTATCCGCCACCCCCATGTTTTTGGTGATGTTGATGTCAGCGGTGTTGACGATGTTCTCACCAATTGGGACGCTATCAAGCGTCAGACCAAAAATCAGAAGAGTGTATCTGAGTCTATTGATTCAATTCCCCGTGAGCTTCCCGCCCTTATGAGAGCGCAGAAGATTCAGTCCAAAGCTGCAAAGGTCGGTTTTGACTGGAGCGAGGTTGACGGCGCGTTGGACAAGCTCAGTGAAGAGATTGACGAGCTCAGGCAGGCAATTGCCCGCGGTGACAAAGAAAACACCTTTGAAGAGTTGGGTGACCTTATTTTCTCCGCTGTCAATGTTTCACGCTTTATTGATTGCGACAGTGAGGAGGCTCTCACCGCCGCAAGTGACAAATTCTCATCCCGATTCGCTGTGGTTGAGCGCCTTGCAGCCCAACGCGGAATTGATATGAAAAGCTCTTCACTTGAAGAATTGGACAAGCTTTGGGATGAAGCAAAGTCCGCTGAGTAAGATGTGATATACATATAAAATGTATTTCATTATATTAAAAAATATTTTTTAGGAGGATACCCCAAATGAATAAGACAGAATTTATCAATGCAGTAGCAGCTAAGGAAGGCATCGAAAAGAAATGTGCAGAAAAGGCAGTTAACGCTGTTTTCGCAACAATCGCTGACCAGCTTGCAAAAGGCGAAAAAATCCAGCTTGTAGGCTTCGGCACATTCGAAGTTAGAGAGCGCGCTGAGAAGCAGGGCCGTAACCCCAGAACAGGTGAAGTTATGACTGTTGCAGCTTCTAAGGTTCCCGCTTTCAAAGCAGGTGCAGCTCTTAAAAACGCTGTTAAATAATCAGGCTTTTATTTACGGAGCTATCTGAGGATGGCTCCGTTAGTTTTTGGAGGATT
>JAZQYU010000045.1:0-5747 GCA_045633685.1 Acutalibacteraceae bacterium
CTTTGACACAACCGTTGACTGGTGGGAAAAGGAAAAGGTACTTAAGGCTACCTTCCCCGTTGACATCAGAAGCAGAAACGCAAGCTGCGAAATTGCTCACGGTGCCGCAGAATATCCCACCCACTATAACACCTGCTATGATCAGGCAAAGTTTGAATTCTGCGCTCACAAATGGGCTGACCTTTCAGAGGGCGGCTACGGAGTAAGTATCCTTAACGATTGCAAATACGGCTATAATGTTCATGACAACATTATGAAAATCACTCTTATGAGAGCACCCAACAACCCTGACGCCACAGGTGACGAGGGAATCAGCACTTTCCGCTATTCACTTTATCCCCATGCCGGCGCATGGAGAGAGGCAGACACAGTTAAGCTTGGCTTCAACGAAAATATCCGCCTCAAGGCAAGTTTCATCAGCGGCAAGGACGGTGACGATGCAGGCCATTCATTCGGCTTCATCAGCAAAGAAAACGTTATTCTTGACGCTATTAAGCCTGCTCAGGACGGCAACGGAATCATTGTCAGAGTTTATGAAGCAGAAACAAGAAGAACTGACGTTGAGATGGAATTTGAGCTTGATTACAGCCGTGTTGTTGAATGTAACCTTATGGAATGTGACGAACAGGAAATCCCCATTAACGGCAAAAAGTTCTCATTCACAATGAAGCCTCACGAGGTTAAGACTTTCAGATTGGTTAAATAAAAAAACACTTGATTTAATCTAAAAATTATGATATCATTTGGTTGTTCCCGTGACTGACGGATAAGGTGAGTACACCACGAAGCGGGAATCGGGCAATTGCCCATTCAGCCGACCGTCTGGGCAGATTTCCCTGTGGAAATCTGCCCTATTTTGTTAAGGTGGCTACAGTCACCAACTAAAAAGGAGTTTTTGAAATGACCGACATTGAAATTGCTCAGAGCGCGAAGATGCTCCCCATTACCGAAATTGCAAAAACTGCAGGCATTGATGACAAATATCTTGAGCAGTACGGCAAATATAAAGCAAAGGTTGATCTTTCCATTCTCAAAGAGAGTGAAAAGGCTGACGGCAAGCTTATTCTTGTTACAGCCATCACCCCCACCCCCGCCGGTGAGGGCAAAACCACCACTTCAATCGGACTTGCCGACGGACTTAAAAAAATCGGCAAAAACGTTGTGATTGCCCTTCGTGAGCCTTCACTTGGTCCTGTTTTTGGTGTTAAGGGTGGTGCCGCAGGCGGCGGTTACGCTCAGGTTGTGCCTATGGAAGACATCAATCTCCACTTCACCGGTGACTTCCACGCTATCGGTGCTGCTAACAACCTTCTTGCCGCTATGCTTGATAACCACATTTATCAGGGCAACAAGCTCAATATTGACCCCAGAAGAATCACTTGGAAGCGTTGTGTTGATATGAACGACCGTCAGCTCCGTTTTGTTACAGACGGACTGGGCGGCAGAATCAACGGTGTTCCCCGTGAAGACGGTTATGACATCACTGTTGCTTCCGAAATTATGGCAGTGCTTTGCCTTTCCAACTCAATCACAGACCTTAAAGAGCGTCTTTCAAGAATTATTGTTGGCTACACCTACAATGAGGAGCCGGTTACTGCAGGTCAACTCAATGCAGCAGGCGCAATGACTGCTCTTCTTAAGGATGCAATCAAGCCCAACCTTGTTCAGACCCTTGAAGGCACCCCCGCTCTTGTTCACGGCGGTCCTTTTGCAAACATTGCACACGGCTGTAACTCAGTTACCGCAACCAAGCTCGCAATGAAATTGGGTGATTACGCAGTTACAGAGGCAGGCTTCGGTGCTGACCTTGGTGCTGAGAAATTCCTTGACATCAAGTGCCGTTATGCAGGTCTCAAGCCTTCGGCAGTTGTTATTGTTGCAACTGTCCGCGCACTTAAGATGCACGGCGGTGTTGCCAAAACAGACCTTGGCGCAGAAAACCTTGATGCTCTTGAAAAGGGTATCCCCAATCTTCTCCGCCATGTTTCAAACATCAAGAATGTTTACAAGCTTCCCAGTGTTGTTGCAGTTAACCGCTTCCCCACCGACACAGATGCCGAAATTAACCTTATCATTGAAAAATGCAAGGAATTGGGCGTTAACGTTGTGCTTTCAAATGTATGGGCTGAAGGCGGCAACGGCGGTGTTGAGCTTGCCGAAGAGGTTGTCCGTCTTTGTGAGCAGGATAATGATTTCACATTCTGCTACGACCTCGATATGGGCATTGAAGAAAAGATTGGCACAATCATCAAAAAGATTTACGGTGGTGATGGTGTTGCTTTGCTTCCCAAGGTTAAAAAGCAGATTCAGCAGTTAACCGACCTTGGCTACGGCAACCTCCCTGTTTGTATGGCTAAAACACAGTACAGCTTCTCTGACGACGCAACCAAGATGGGCGCACCCGTGGGCTTTACAGTTACAGTTAAAAACATCAAGGTTTCAGCAGGCGCAGGCTTCATTGTTGCCCTCACAGGTGACATTATGACAATGCCGGGTCTTCCCAAGGTTCCCGCTGCAGAGAAAATTGACGTTGACGAAAACGGCACAATTTCAGGTTTGTTCTAAAATAAAAAGTGATACAAAAAGGCACTCTCGTGGGAGAGTGCCTTTTTGTTTTTATTGATAGTGATTTGAACCTACAAGCGGACGTCCATTGGGCACAGCTACGAGGTTAAGGGTCGATGTGGGCATCGACCCCTACAAGGTTAGCAGTAGTCATTCGTAAGACATAGAACCGTCCACTGTCTTTTACGATGATTTTGAAATTATATTTCAACTTCCATTCCGTCGTATGAGACGGTGAAGTTCATTGGGGTGGCTTCGGGTACCAGTTCATCGTAGGTATAGACACCGTTGTGGGAGAAATGGTTGAGAATGAACCTTGTGTTTTCGTCTGCACAACCAAGCTTAATCAGTTCGTTCTTTGTAGCTTCGCAAGCCATAAGGTTGAGGTGACCGTCAGGTGTGGGAACCTTGTCACCGGTGCAGGTGCAGTCAAGAGAAACCACACTGAAATAAGGCTTGTTTTCTTTGAGATAAGCCCAGGTTTCTTTGGTAAACCAGCCTGTATCGTGGGCATAGAAAAGCTTATCCTTACCATCGTCGATTATATAGAGAAGAGGTTCGGTTTTGGGGTCGTGATTTGCAACAACAGGTGTAACCTCATAATTTCCGACTTTATGATTTTCAAAAGGCTTGAACGGATGAACTGAGATATACTCCTCAGTTATTCCGGCGTAATCCAGCTTTTCCTGCAAAAAAGCCAGAGTCGCAGCCGATGCAAAAACATCGGGCTTAATCATATTATCAGCCTCAACAACAAACGGCGGCTTGAGGTTTGCAAACTCGTGACCGTAGAGGTGATCCTCATGGTGATGAGTGATTAAGATGCTCTTAACCTGAAGCAAATCGAGACCCTGATGAACAACATGAGAATATGTGTCTGCATTGAAATCTATCAATAAATCGTTATTTATCAAGGTTTGTGAGCGGGTGCGGACATTTCTGCCGCCGGCAAGCTTTGCTCTGCGACAATTATCGCAGGTGCAGAACAAGGCCGGAAAGCCCTCTGATGCACCTGAGCCTAAATATTTAATTTTCATATTATACACCTTATTTCTATTTTGTTACGATTATTACATAAAAATCATTTCCGTTTAACTGTATATACTTTGAAATATACTCAATCGCTGATTTGTACCCAGACTCAACATTAGATTTTTCGCTTTGACATTGGTCATAATTGTAATACCAACTATCATAATTATGGACCAAATTTTTTGTCAGAATGTCCCCACCTAAAATAATTTTGTTTTCCTTTCTAAAATAATCTAAAACAAAATGGGTATCTTCAATCTTCCAAGCTATTTCATTATTTGAAAAATCAACGGAAGTAATCGTTTTATTTCCAACATCAATTTTCATTAAATCACCTTTTCCATTGACCTTAAAACAAAACACCCCCACATAAAGTGGGGGCATAATTATTTAATTATTCGGGCTTCTTTTTGATGATGTCGTTGAGGATTACATAGAAATCATCATCAGCTACACCGCTTGATGCGGGAGCCTTGGGAGCTGCAACGCCGCCAACAACGGGGGGCTCAATGGGAGCCTGAGCGCGCATGGGAGCAGCAGAAGCTGTCTGGCCCTGGAAGGTGGGGATGCTGCCGAAAGACTCGGTTGCATTCTCTTTTTCAAAGCCTGTTGCAACAACAACGATTGTGATTTCGTCTTCCATATTGGGATCGAATGAAACACCCCATGTGATGTTTGCATCGGGATGAGCCTTTTCTGTGATTGACTCAGCAGCATTTTCAACCTCTTCAAGGCCGATGTCGGGTGAAGATGTGATGCTGATGATAACGCCCTTAGCGCCTGAAATTGATGTTTCAAGAAGGGGGCTGGATGTTGCAATGTCAGCAGCCTGAAGGCTCTTATCCTTGCCCTTAGCTGTACCAACGCCCATGTGAGCATAGCCTGCATCGCGCATTACGCTGCAAACGTCTGCAAAGTCAAGGTTAACAAAGCCGGGGATTTTGATAAGGTCAGAGATGCTCTTAACACCCTGAGAAAGAACTTCGTCAGCAACAACAAAAGCCTCTGTGAGGGTTTTGCAACGGTCTGAAAGGAGCTTAAGACGGTCGTTGGGGATAACAATAAGGCTGTCCACATTTTCTGCAAGCTTAGCGATACCCTGCTCTGCAAGAACACTACGCTTTTTACCTTCAAATTTGAAGGGCTTTGTAACAACGCCGACTGTGAGAATGCCCATTTCTTTAGCAAGACCTGCGATAACGGGAGCTGCACCTGTGCCTGTGCCGCCGCCCATACCTGCGGTTACGAACACCATATCTGTGCCCTTGAGGATAGCTGTGATTTCTTCACGGCTTTCTTCAGCAGCTTTTTCACCAACCTCGGGACGGCCGCCTGCGCCCTGACCCTTTGTTGATTTTTCACCGATCTGGATTTTGTGAGTTGCCTGTGAGTTAGCAAGAACCTGCTTGTCTGTATTTACTACAATAAACTCAGCGCCCTGCATACCTGCAGCGATCATGGTGTTAACAGCGTTACCGCCGCCGCCACCGACGCCTATTACTTTTATTTGAACTTCGCTCTCGTATTCGTTGTCAATTCCGAATGCCATTTTGTAAACCTCCGTTTTAATAATCTTATATTTTCTCAAGGTAAATACTCTCGTATTTTACCATATAAACAACCCAAATTCAATAGTTATTTTGACTTTTTTTATATTTTTAACAGCTAATTTTCGACAAATTTGCACTTATTCTGCCTCTATTGGCGACACATAGGCACTGCCGGGATTATCAAGATTGATTTCACCCGAGGTTGAGGTGCTGATTTCATCCTCCTGAGCGATTATCTGCACCGCCGATTTGAGCTTATAGGTAAGCTCAAGAGAATTGCCGAGGTTAAGTCTGAATCTGTCCTGATACACAACATAGATACTTGTTGGGGTGGTAATGTTGATTTCGGTGATGTCTTTTATACCGCTTTCTCTCACAGAAGAAAGAACACTTTCAAGAAGCTCAAGCTCTTTTTTGTCAGCCTTCTGCTGTTCTTCATCTTTGTTTTCATCAACGGCAATCTTCTCCCCTACCACAGCAACAAAAGTGCCGTTTGTGTTCATTGCCGCCGCAGTTTTGGGTACGGCATCGGCATTGACGATTTCAAGCACCTTGCTTTTGGAATCGGTGAGTGCATAGCCACCTGAGGTCCGATAGCAG
>JAZQYU010000046.1:0-58925 GCA_045633685.1 Acutalibacteraceae bacterium
AGCATCACAGGGTCTTCTTCTTATGATCCCCAACATGTACAAAATCGCCGGTGAACTTCTTCCCAGCGTTTTCCATGTTTCCGCCCGTTGTGTAGCATCACACGCTCTTAACATCTTCGGTGACCATTCAGACGTTTACGCCTGCCGTCAGACAGGTTTTGCAATGCTCGCTGAAACAAACACACAGGAGGTTATGGACATCGGTGCTGTTGCTCACCTTGCATCAATCAAGAGCCGTGTTCCCTTCCTCAACTTCTTTGACGGCTTCCGTACATCTCACGAGCTTCAGAAGATTGAAGTATGGGATTTCGAGGACCTCAAGGAAATGTGCGATATGGATGCTGTTGAAGCCTTCCGTAAGAGAGCTCTCAATCCCGAGCGTCCCGTAATGCGCGGTTCACACGAAAACGATGACATCTTCTTCCAGAACAGAGAAGCATGTAACAAGTACTACGATGCAGTTCCCGCTATCGTTGAAGAATATATGGACAAGGTTAACGCTAAGCTTGGCACAGACTATAAGCTCTTCAACTACTACGGTGCTCCCGACGCTGAAAACATCATCGTTGCTATGGGTTCATTCTGTGACGTTGCAGAAGAAGTTATCGACTACCTCACAGCAAAAGGTGAAAAAGTTGGTCTTGTTAAGGTTCGTCTTTACAGACCCTTCTCAGCAGAAAAGCTTGTTGAAGCTATTCCCTCAACAGTTAAAAAGATTGCTGTTCTCGACAGAACAAAGGAACCCGGCTCACTTGGTGAACCTCTTTTCCTTGACGTTGTTGCAGCCCTTGCAGCTACAGGCAGACAGGCTCAGGTAATCGGCGGCCGTTATGGTCTCGGTTCAAAGGATACTCCTCCCGCAAGTGTATTTGCAGTATTTGACGAGCTCAAGAAAGACGCTCCCAAAAAGCAGTTCACTCTCGGCATCAACGACGACGTTACACATCTTTCACTCGCTGAGATGGACAACGTTCCCAACACTGCAGCAGAAGGCACAATCGAGTGCAAGTTCTGGGGTCTCGGCGGTGACGGTACTGTTGGTGCAAACAAAGACTCAATCAAAATCATCGGTGACCACACTGATAAATATGTTCAGGCATACTTCCAGTATGACTCAAAGAAGACAGGCGGTATCACAATCTCCCATCTTCGTTTTGGCGACAAGCAGATCAAGAGCCCCTATTACATCAACAAGGCTGACTTCGTTGCTTGCCACAACCCCTCATATGTAGAAAAAGGCTTCAAGATGGTTCAGGACGTTAAACCCGGCGGCGTATTCCTTATCAACTGCCAGTGGACTCCTGACGAGCTTGCAGAAAAGCTTGATGCAGCTTCAAAACGTTACATTGCTGCTAACAACATCCAGCTTTACACAGTTAACGCTATTGACATCGCTGCAGAAATCGGCCTTGGCAAGCGTACAAACACCGTTCTTCAGTCAGCTTTCTTCTCACTTGCTAACGTTCTTCCCGCTGAGGAAGCAATCGGCTACATGAAAGAAAAAGCTCAGAAGTTCATGAAGAAGGGTAAAGAAATCGTTGAAATGAACGAAAAAGCAATCGACATGGGCGCTTCAGCTTATGTTAAGATTGATGTTCCCGCTGATTGGGCAAATGCTGTTGATTCAGCTGACGCTGATGTAGCAGAAGGTCCCGCAAAGCTTGTTAAGATGGTAGACGGCATCATGAAGCCCGTTTCAAAGATGGACGGTGACTCACTTCCCGTTTCTGCTTTTGTTGACCATGCTGACGGTACATTCGAGCACGGCGCATCTGCTTATGAAAAGCGCGGCGTTGCTGTTCTTGTTCCCGAATGGGATGCAGCATCTTGTGCAAAATGTAACAAGTGCTCATTCGTTTGCCCCCATGCTACAATCCGTCCCTTCGCTATGAACGAAGAAGAGCTTGCAGCAGCTCCCGCAAACATCAAGACTTCGGCTAAACCCATCGTTAAGACAAACTATACATATACTCTTGCAGTATCTCCCCTCGATTGTATGGGTTGTGGCGTTTGTGTTGGCGTATGTCCCACAAACTCACTCAAAATGGTTGCCCGTGAATCACAGGATGACCAGCAGGCAGTATTTGATTATTGCGTAGCTAACGTAACCGAAAAGCCCGAAACAACAGCTAATATGACTGTTATCAACAGCCAGTACAAGAAGCCCTTGCTTGAGTTCTCAGGCTCATGCGCAGGTTGTGCAGAAACAGCTTATGCTCGTCTTGTTACTCAGCTCTTCGGTGACAGAATGTATATCTCAAACGCAACAGGTTGTTCTTCAATCTGGGGTGGTCCCGCAGCAACATCTCCCTACACTGTAAACAGCAAGGGTCAGGGTCCTGCATGGGCAAACTCACTCTTCGAAGATAACGCAGAGCACGGCTTCGGTATGTTCCTCGGCCAGAAGGCTATCCGTGACAGCCTTATTGCTAAGGTTAAGGAAGTTGCTGCTTCTGATAAGGCTGCTGACGAGCTCAAGGCTGCTGCAAACGCATACCTTGACACTGTTGAAGACGGCGAAAAGAACGCTGTTGCAACAGACGCTCTTGTTGCTGAACTTGAAAAAGTTTCAGGCTGCGACCTTTGTGCATCTATCCTCAAGAACAAAGAATACCTCTCAAAGAAATCTGTTTGGATCTTCGGCGGCGACGGTTGGGCATATGACATCGGCTTCGGCGGTGTTGACCACGTTCTTGCAGCACATGAAGATGTAAACATCATGGTATTCGACACAGAAGTTTACTCTAACACAGGCGGTCAGGCTTCTAAGGCTTCAAACATCGGCCAGGTTGCTCAGTTTGCAGCTTCAGGTAAGGCTATCGCTAAGAAGAGCCTTTCAGAAATTGCTATGAGCTACGGTTATGTTTACGTTGCTCAGATCGCTATGGGCGCTGACAACAATCAGACTCTCAAGGCTATCAAAGAAGCTGAAGCTTACAACGGTCCTTCAATCATCATCTGCTACTCACCCTGCGAAATGCATGGTATCAAGGCCGGCGGTATGATGAACTGCCAGGCAGAAATGAAGAAGGCTGTTGACTGCGGTTACTGGAACCTCTTCAGATACAACCCCGCTCTTATTGAAGAAGGCAAGAATCCCTTCACTCTTGACAGCAAGGCTCCCACAGCAGGCTATCAGGACTTCATCAAGAACGAAAACCGTTATGCTTCTCTCATTCGCTCATTCCCCGACAGAGCAGAAGCTCTCTTCAGTCAGGCTGAGGCCACAGCTATGGCAAGATATGATCATCTTGTTAAGCTTCAGGCTCTCTATGCTCCCGACGCTGAATAATTAACTGTAAAACAGCGTACACTTTAACCGGTGTACGCTGTTTTGGAATGTCTGCGGATATATACATATATAAAACAAGGCAATTTTACTAAAAATAAGTGCTGATTTTTTGCAAAAACTTTACGAAAGTTAAAGGTAATTTTATTGACAACAACACCTTGTAATTGTATAATGTTATGAAGAAGATTTTAAGATTGAGTCAGTAGGACTTTTTGTCAGGCTGACTCCTGTTCAGGATTTTTATAAAAGGATGATTGATATGAAAAAAGCTTTTATTGTTCTTGAAGACGGCCACGTTTTTGAGGGTAAGCGTTTCGGCGCTGACGGCGACACTCTCGGTGAGCTTGTTTTCACAACAGGTATGGTTGGTTACATTGAAACACTCATTGACCCTTGCTACTGCGGTCAGATTATTGTTCAGACCTTCCCGCTTCTCGGTAACTATGGTATGATTTATGAAGACACCGAGGGCAAAAAGAGCTATGTTAAAGGCGTTGTTGTAAGAGAGTGGTGCGAAGCTCCCTCCAATTTCCGCTGTGACGGTGATATTGATGAATACCTCAAAAAAGAGGGAATTGTTGGCATCTGTGACGTTGATACACGCGAAATCACACAGATTATCCGTGAGAAGGGTGTTATGAACGCAAAGATTGTTGATGAAATCACCGACGAAATCAAAGCTGAACTTGAAAATTATAAAGTTACTGATGCTGTTAAAACTGTTTCAGGCGGTGAAACAGAAACATATGCAGCTGAAGGCGACGAGAAATATACAGTTGCCGTTGTTGATTACGGCGAAAAGAGCGGCATAGTAAAGCAGCTCACAAAGCGTGGCTGTAAGGTTGTGAGTGTTCCCTTTGACACTTCTGCCGATGATATTCTTGCTCTCGGTGCTGACGGTGTTGTTCTTTCTGACGGCCCCGGCAACCCTGCTGATAATACTTTTTCTGTTGAGCAGGTTAAGGCGCTTATCGGCAAACAGCCGATGTTCGGCATCAGCCTCGGTCATCAGATTATGGCTCTTGCCAACGGCGGTGCAACCGAAAAGCATAAATACGGTCATCGCGGTGCAAATCAACCTGTTAAAAATCTTGAAGTCGGCCAGACCTACATCACAAGCCAGAATCACGGCTATGTTGTAGTTTCCGACAGCCTCAACGGTGTTGGTGAGGTGGCATTTGTAAATGCTAACGACGGCACATGTGAAGGTGTTAAATATCCTGATAAAAAAGCTTTTTCAGTTCAGTTCCATCCTGCAGCCGGTTCAGGTCCGATGGATACCGAATTTTTATATGACGAATTTGTTGCAATGATGGGAGGTAAGAACTAATGCCGCTTAATAAAGATATCAAAAAAGTATTGGTTATCGGCTCAGGTCCTATTGTTATCGGTCAGGCTGCTGAGTTTGACTATGCAGGCGCTCAGGCTTGCCGTGTTCTTAAAGATGCAGGTCTTGACGTTGTTCTTGTTAACTCCAACCCCGCAACAATTATGACCGACAAGGCGCTTGCCGACGAGATTTATCTTGAACCTCTCACCGAAGATACAGTTATGCGTATCATCGAAAAAGAGCGTCCCGACAGCTTGCTTGCAGGCTTGGGCGGTCAGACAGGTCTTACCATCGCAATGCAGCTTTCAAAAAGCGGCTACCTCGATAAGATGAATGTTAAGCTTCTCGGCACAAACTATGAAGCTATCGACAAGGCTGAAGACCGTCAGATGTTCCGTGATACAATGGTTAAAATCGGTCAGCCTTGCATCCCTTCAGACATTGCTGAAACTCTTGAAGATTCAATTGCAATTGCTGAAAAAATCGGTTATCCCGTTATTATCCGTCCTGCTTTCACTCTTGGTGGTGCAGGCGGCGGTGTTGCTTACAATGTTGAAGAGCTTAAGGTTATTGCCAAAAACGGTCTTCTTCTTTCGCCCATTACTCAGGTTCTTGTTGAAAAATACATCTATGGCTGGAAAGAAGTAGAATTTGAGGTAATGCGCGACAGCGTTGGTAACGCTATTGCAATCTGCTCTATGGAAAACATCGACCCTGTTGGTGTTCACACAGGTGACAGTATTGTTATTGCTCCCGCTGTTACTCTTTCAATCAAAGAATACGAGATGCTTCGCAAGGCTTCTCTTGATATTATCACAGAATTGGGCATCGAGGGTGGATGTAACTGCCAGTTTGCCCTTAACCCCGACAGCTTTGAATACGCTGTTATCGAGGTTAACCCCCGTGTTTCCCGTTCATCTGCTCTTGCAAGTAAAGCCACAGGCTTCCCCATTGCTAAGGTTACCACCAAGATTGCTCTTGGCTATACTCTTGATGAAATCCGCAATGACATCACAGGCAAAACCTGCGCTTGCTTTGAGCCCACAATTGACTACGTTGTAGTTAAATTCCCCAAATGGCCCTTTGAAAAGTTTGTTCAGTCAAACCGTAAGCTTGGCACACAGATGAAGGCCACAGGTGAGGTTATGGCAATTGCTCCCTCATTTGAAATGGCAATTATGAAGGCCGTCCGCGGTGCTGAAATTTCACTTGATACACTTAACTATAAAAAGTTCCCCGACGGAATGGATGTTGTTGAGCGTCTCGGTGTTTGCGATGACCTTCGTTTGTTCACTGTTTTCAGAGCACTCAAAGAGGGCGTAAGCATTGATAAAATCAATGAAATCACAAGAATCGACAAATGGTTCCTTTCAAAGCTTCTCAATCTTGTGAATTACGAAAAAATGCTTGAATCAGGCAACCTTGACGAGGATTATTACATCAAAGGTAAAAAGTACGGCTACACCGACGAGGCAATTCAGCGCCTTGCAGGCAAATTGCCCGAAGAAACCAGAGATGCAGTTTATAAAATGGTTGATACCTGCGCTGCAGAGTTTGCCGCAGAAACACCTTATTTCTATTCAACCTATGATAACCACTGCGAATCAAGAGCTCTTCCCAAGAGCGATAAAGAAAAAATCATCGTTCTCGGTTCAGGTCCTATCCGCATCGGTCAGGGTATCGAGTTTGACTACTCTTCCGTTCACTGCGTATGGACACTTAAAGAGCTTGGCTATGAGGTTGTAATCATCAACAACAACCCCGAAACTGTTTCAACCGACTTTGATACAGCCGACAGACTATATTTTGAGCCTCTCAGCGAAGAAGACGTTATGAACGTTATCAAGGTTGAAAATCCCATCGGCGTAGTTGTTGCCTTCGGTGGTCAGACTGCTATTAAGCTCACAAAGTTCCTTGATGACAACGGAATTCAGATTCTCGGCACATCTGCTGAGGGTATCGACATTGCAGAAGACAGAGAGCGTTTTGAAGCTCTTCTTGAGTCCTTCAACATCCGCAGACCCAAGGCACACACAATTATGAACGTTGACGGTGCTCTTGCAGCTGCTGAGGAGCTTGGTTATCCTGTTCTTCTCCGTCCCTCTTATGTTATCGGCGGTCAGAATATGACAATTGCTTATAACGACAACGATGTCAGACAGTATATGGATATCATTCTTTCTCAGAAGATTGAAAACCCCGTACTTGTTGACAAATATATGATGGGTAAAGAGCTTGAGGTTGACGTAATTTCCGACGGTGAGGATATCCTTATCCCCGGTATTATGGAACATATTGAGCGCGCAGGCGTTCACAGCGGTGACTCAATTGCGGTTTATCCGCCCTTTACTCTTACTGACACAATGATTGAAAAGGTTGTTGAATGCTCAACAAACCTCGCTCTTTCTCTTGGAACCAAGGGTCTTGTTAACATTCAGTATCTCTTCTATCAGAACGAGCTTTATGTTATCGAGGTTAACCCCAGAGCTTCAAGAACAATTCCTTACATCAGTAAGGTTACCAATGTTCCTATGGTTGAGCTTGCAACCAAGGTTATGGTTGGTCAGAAGCTCCGTGATCTTGGCTTCGGCACAGGTCTTTACAAAACTCCGCCCTACTTCGCAATCAAGGTTCCCGTGTTCTCATTTGAAAAGCTCAGCGATGTTAACTCAGAGCTTGGTCCTCAGATGAAATCAACAGGTGAGGTTCTTGGTCTTGCAAGAAGCCTTAATGAAGCTCTCTTCAAGGGTCTTGTTTCTGCCGGCTTCAAGCTTTGCGAAAGAAGCACATACCACCATATGCACCACAACGGCGGTGTTCTCATCACCGTTCAGGATAAAGACAAGGATGAGGTTATCCCCCTTGCCAAGAAGTTCAGCGACGTTGGTCTTAAGATTTATGCTACTGACGGCACTGCAAACGCTATCAGAAGCCTTGGTGTAGATGTTGAGGTTGTAAGCAGCATTAACAAGGGCGATGATATGATTAAGCTTCTTGAAACAGGCGCAGTAAACTACATTGTTTACACCGGCTCCACCAAAGAGAAGTCTATCGAAAACTTTATCCGTCTTCACAGAAGAGCTGTTCAGCTTTCTATCACCTGCCTCACTTCTCTCGACACCGCTAATGCTCTTGCTGATATCATTGCAAGCCGCTTCACTCAGAAGAACACAGAGCTTGTTGATATCAACAAAATGAGAGAAACAAAGAAGCGCATCAGCTTCACAAAGATGCAGGCTTCAGGTAACGACGATATCCACTTCAATAACTTTGACGGTGACATTGATTCTCCCGAATCACTCACAATCAACTTCATTGACCGTAACTTCGGTATCGGTGCAGACGGTACGGTGTTCCTTGAAAAGTCAGACATTGCCGATGCAAAAATGAGAGTATTCAACACCGACGGTACTGTTACTCTTATGGCTGCCAACAGCATCCGCTGTGCTGCAAAATATCTCTATGACCAGGGTCTTGTTCCCAAGAAAGAGATGAAAATTGAAACAGACAGTGGTGTTATTGAGGTTAAGCTTTACTCCTACAACGGTGAAATCCGCTCAGCAAGAGTAAATCTCGGCAAGCCCGACCTTGACCCCAAGAATATCCCTGTTAATGTTGATACTGATAAGATTATTGATTATCCTCTCATAGTTGACGGCAAGGAATATAAAATCAGCTGTGTATCAGTTTGTAACGCTCACTGCGTAATCTTCGGTGACAGAATTGAAGATGTTGACGTAAACGAGCTTGGCGACACAATGAGAAACTCAGGCTTCCTTCCTGAGTATATCAACACTGAACTTGCAAGAGTTGTTAACAAAAACACTATTAAGATGCGCTGCTACGAGCGTGCAATCAACGGTGAAAGCCTTGGCTGCGGAACAGGTGCTTGCGCAACTGTTGTTGCAGCAATCGAAAAAGGTCTTTGTAACCTCAACGAAGACATTACTGTTAAAATGCGTGGCGGTGACGTAACTGTCAGATATGACGGTGAAAACATCTACCTCCTCGGTGATGCCAACAAGGTTTACGAAGGCGTAGTAGAATATTAATTTTTAACGGTAGCTTCGGCTACCGTTAATTTTTTATGATTTCGTTTATATTTTTATATACAATGTATATTCCGTTAAACGGAGCGGGAGCAAGCTCTGCAATCCGTGTCAGCGGAATTTCTTTTTGCGGTTTATTTTCGTAAAGGGCTTCACCAATCTGAACGGAAATCTGCGTGTTTTCCCGTCTTGCATAAATCATTGCCGGAGTGATACCTGCGTCAATCATAGCTGTGTTATTTTTGGCGGCAAAGACTCCCATTGCAATGAGCATAATGCTGACAATGATGACTGATAGTGTAATGAAGCTGTGCAGCAGCTTCTGAGCTTCTGTTCTGAGATCTTTCATTTTGCATCTTCCTTTCTTGTTTTAATAAAAGTATAGTCAGCAATTTTGGGGTTTATTCGCTCTGTTTTGTGAAGAATGACAAAAAATTAACATTTTGTTTCTGTTTATTATATATTTTAAGGTTGAAATTTTACAAAAAATCGATTATAATATATAACGACATACGATGAATTAAAATTCTGAAAGGAGAATTTTTATATGGCACTTACAAACAATAAGACAATCCTCGATTGGGTTGACGAGCAGGTAGCTCTTGTTAAGCCCGATAGCATTGTATGGATTGACGGTTCGGAGGAGCAGCTTGAAGCTCTTCGCAGCGAAGCTTGCGCAACAGGTGAAATCGAAAAACTCAACGAGGAACTTCTCCCCGGTTGTTATCTTCACAGAACAAACCCCAACGACGTTGCTCGTGTTGAGGGTCGTACCTTCATCTGCACAAAAACAAAGGAAGAAGCAGGCCCCACAAATAACTGGGAAGATCCTGACGTAATGTACAAAAAGCTCTTCGATATCGCAAGAGACAGCTACAAGGGTCGCACAATGTATGTTATCCCTTACTCAATGGGCCCCATCGGCTCAAAGCTTTCAAAGGTTGGTATCGAAGTTACTGACTCAATCTACGTTGTTCTCAACATGGCTATTATGACAAGAGTAGGCAAGGCTGTTCTTGACGCTTTTGGTGACGAGAGCAATGACTGGGTTCGCGGTCTCCACTGCAAATGCCAGATCGATGAAAACAACAGATACATCTGCCACTTCCCCCAGGATAACACAATTATTTCTGTAAACTCAGGCTACGGCGGAAACGTTCTTCTCGGTAAGAAGTGCTTCGCTCTTCGTATTGCTTCATATCAGGGCAAACACGAAGGCTGGCAGGCAGAGCATATGCTCATCCTCGGTGTTGAAAATCCCAAGGGTGAAGTCAGATACATCTGCGCAGCATTCCCCTCAGCTTGCGGTAAAACAAACCTTGCTATGATGGTTCCCCCCGAAGGATATAAAAAGGCAGGCTACAAAGTATGGTGCGTAGGCGACGATATCGCTTGGATCAGAAAAGGTGAAGACGGAAGACTTTATGCTATTAACCCCGAAAACGGTTTCTTCGGCGTTGCTCCCGGCACAAACGAAAAGTCAAACCCCAACGCTCTTGCATCAACAAAGCAGGGCACAATCTTCACAAACGTTGCTCATAACCTTGACAACAACACAGTTTGGTGGGAAGGTCTTGATAAGAATCCCCCCGAGAACGCAATCGAATGGACAGGTAAGCCCTGGAACGGCAAGGTTGACGAAATCAAGGGTGCTCACCCCAACAGCCGTTTCACAGCTCCCGCAAAGAACTGCCCCTGCATTTCAAGCGAGTTTGAAAATCCCGCAGGTGTTCCCATTTCAGCTTTCGTATTCGGCGGCCGTCGTGCAGCTCTTACTCCTCTTGTATATCAGTCAAGAGATTGGAACCACGGTGTATTCGTTGGCTCAATTATGGCTTCTGAAACAACTGCTGCCGCAACAGGTGCAGTAGGTGTTGTTCGCCGTGACCCTATGGCTATGCTCCCCTTCTGTGGCTATGATATGGGTGACTATTGGCAGCACTGGATCAACATCGGTGAAACACTCGATGCTGACAAGGCTCCCAAAATCTTCAACGTTAACTGGTTCCGTAAGGATGAAGACGGCAACTTCATGTGGCCCGGCTTCGGTGACAACCTTCGTGTTCTTGAATGGATCATCAAGCGTTGCGAAAACGAGGTTGACGCAGAAGAAACAGCTATCGGTTATCTTCCCAAGGCTGAAGATATCAATATCGAAGGTCTTGAAGGTGAAGTTTCTGTTGACTCACTCAAGAAGATTCTTGACGTTGACAAGACTCTCTGGAAAGAAGAAACCAAGGGTATTGAAGAGTTCTACGGCAAGTTCGGTTCAACTCTTCCTGCAGAGCTTGCAAAAGAGCTTGCTACTCTCAAAGCAAATCTCGACTAATTTAAAATTGATTTATGGGGCAAACTGTTTAAGCGGTTTGCCCTATTTTTATGTATTATATAGATTGAAAAAAACAAAGATTTATGGTAAAATCAATACATTATAATAATATGGAGGGTTTTCAATGAAAATCAACGATTTGTTGCATAAGGTTTATGGAACAAATCCTAATGACAAAGGCAGCCTTCAGCCCAAAGAGGCAATTGCCTATGCCGTTACAGGATTTGGTCAGAACTTTATTTGCACAATTATAGGTTCATACCTCACAATTTTCCTCACAGATGCGCTTCTTTTCGGTAGCGTTGAAAAGGGCGGAATTTTTGGTCCTTTTGACGGCGCGATGGCAGTTGCATTCCTGATGCTCGGTGTTCGAATTTTTGACGCACTCAACGATCCGATTATGGGCTCTGTTGTTGACAAAACAAGAACAAAGTGGGGCAAATGCCGTCCTTACCTCAAATGGATGGCTTTCCCGATTGCAATAATGACTATTGCCTGCTTCCTTCCTTTTGAAGCAAAATCACTCACAACATTCATCATTATTTCTGTTATCTACACATTCTGGAGTGTGGCATACACAGTTGCAGACGTTCCTTACTGGGGACTTTCAACCTGCCTTACCAACAACACTGTTGTTCGCGGCAATATGCTCACAATCACACGTCTTATCTGTACTCTCGGTGCAGGTATCGTAACAGTTGGCGTTCCCATTCTCACAGACGGCATCACTGCAAAGTTCAGATACACAGAAAATGATATAAGCAAAATTGTAGCAGATCTTGGTGTTTCAGTTGAAAATGCTGCTTCTTATGTCGGCACAGTTATGCCCGAGTTTGTTCAGGATAACGCTGATACACTCAAATGGACATATTTCATCTGCGCTGTTGTGTTTACAGTTGTTGCTGTTCCCATGTTCTTCTATGGCTTCAAGCACACAAAAGAGCGTTTCACAACAACCGACACCCCTCCTTCACTCGGTCACAACCTGAAGCTCCTCTTCAAAAACAAAGAGCTTCTTCTTATTGTTATTTCAGGTGTTCTCGGTGGCGCAAGAATGGTTTATACATACACAGGCGGTCTTTACTTTGCAAAGTATGTTCTCAAGGATGAGGGCTTGTACGGTCTTATTACTCTTCTCGTTGTTCCCGGTGGCCTTGTTGCATCAATTCTTGTTCCTTGGATGTCAAAGAAATTCACAAAAAAATGGGCATACATCGGCGTTCACGTTCTTGGTGCAGTTGTAATGTTTGCAATGTATTTCATTGGCTACGACGCTCCCTGGAAGCTTGTTGTTTGTGCAATCGGCCTTGTTCTGCTCGGTATTCCTCAGGGTGTTAACAACATCATCACTTATGCTATGATTGGTGACACAGTTGACTATCTTGAATGGAAAACAGGTGAAAGAGGCGAAGGCATCTGCTTCGCAATGCAGACTCTTATCAATAAAGTCGGTATGGCTGTTGGCGCATTCATCGGTGTTATGGCATTCAGTTGGGCAGGCATCAACCCCGAAGCAACTCCTGCAATTCAGCCAGAAGGTGAACAGCTTCTCTGGAACATTCTTATCCTTGCAGGTGCTATCAGCATGGTAGGTACAATCATCCCCATGCTCTTCTACACAATCACAGAAAAGAAACAGGCACAGATGGTTGCCGAAATTGAGGCAAGAAAAACCTCCGGCAAATAATTCTGATTTTCAAAGGAGTATATGATGAAGTGCTTTAAAAGAGTTTTTGCTCTTTGCCTTTGTTTGTTGTTGGTTGTAGGTCTTTGTGCTTGCGGTGACGATAAAAAAGACGAAGATAAAAACAAAACGGATTCAACTCAGAAAATTGAATATACCGAAACATGGGTGGTTGAGCCGTCAATTGAGGCGGACAGTATTTTCTCTTTGCCGCTGACTCGTTTCAACGGCAAAACAAATCACTATGATGTAAACTTCGGTGATTGCTATGTTGTTGAAAAAGACGGGAAGCTCGGCTTCATAAATTCAAACGGTGAGGTTGTTGTCGAGCCGAAGTACGACACCCTTGAAACCTGCTTGTGTACAAATGGTTATATTGCAACGATCAAGCCCGAAAATTCCTACAGATCCACCTACACCGTGGATATGTCTTTTGGTGAAATCTGGTCATATCCCCACAAGTGTGATGGATTTGACGGATACACATACACATGGAATTCCGCTCTTGAAATGGTGAGCGTCCAGAAGGGTGATGAACAGGCAGACGGAGGAAATTTTGTTCCTGAAGCAGTCAGCCTTGACGGCGGTAAATATGCCGTTGCTTGCGGCAACAAGCTTCAGGGTGCAACAGATTACACCGCAGCAGGAGTTTTCACAGGCGGACTCGTTGCTATGGAAAAGGGTGGCAAATGGGGTTATGTCAATTCAAAAGGGGAGGAAGTTATTCCCTTTGAGTTTGATGCAATTGATTCTCACAGCGCCCTTGGTGGTGAGCCCACAGCGTATGAATGCAGTGAGGGTTATGTCACTGTTTGTAAAGGCGGTAAGTACGGAATTTATAAGGCAGACGGAACGCAGGTTGTTCCTTGTCAATACAGTGCGATGACCACCGTCCACGACGGAAGGGTGTTTGCTTCCAATGATGGCGGCGTGTGGGGAATTCTTCTTGTTGATAAGCAGATTTCCGATGGCATTGCATTTGAAACAACCTCGACCGAAACAACCGAATAAAGACAGAAAAGCTGTGTTTTGACAAAAAACACAGCTTTTATTCAATTTTGCTCTTGACAGTTGATTTTTTGGTGATATAATAAATCTGTATAAATACGGAAAAAGGGGAGTGAGTTCTGATGGGTAATGAAAATTCTGCTTCAAAGAAAAATGTTAAGCCGATTATCATTGCCGTGGTGGCTGTTTTGCTTGTTGTTGCAGCATTTTTTGTTATAAGCAGTTTCATTAACGAAGACAGCTTTACTCGCGAAGATTTAACTCCCGGTCAGGTGCAGGGTGTAGAAACTCAGCAGGGTCAGATTTCTCAGAACACCAAAAAGCCCGAAGGCACAACTGCTATGAAGCCTACTGATATTGCCGACAGCAATATTGTCGATAAAAACTCAGGCTACGGGGAATATGAAATCGTTGAAAACATCACAACCACAAAGCACGACCCCAGCAAGGATTTAAAAACAAACACCGCTTCCAAAATCCTCAAGGGTGCCAAGGCTTCCCGCCGCTGGGAGGTTTCAAGTGTAATTTCAAAGGTTGTTGTTGAAAAAATTGCAGTTTCTCTTCCTGTTTATGAAGACGGAGTAAGAACCTCTGACAGCAAGGTCAGAAATGTTTATATTGCAGAAATTGACACCAGACCTTCACGCATCAGCGTGATTGCGGCAAGTCAGTTCACAAGCAACAAGGTTGCCGATTTGAGAAGCTTTGTAAGAGCCTATGAAAATGAAATGGATCAGGATATTCTTTTTGCTTCCAACAATGAAATGTGTGCAAGAAATTACGATAATCCTTCCCAGAACATTTTCTACAACGGTGACGATTCTCTCACAGCAACAGTTATCAAAAACGGTGTTATCGCTCAGCGCGGTGACGCAAGCAAGAGTTCGTTGATTATTTATAAGGATGGCACTTGGGAATTCCCCGTGAGCGTTTCAATGTCCTCAGCAGAAGGTCTGATTAAGTCAGGCGCTATTGCTTCGGTTTCTTATACTTATCCCATTATCTGGGAAGGCAAGAGATACAATCACCCTGACTGCGGTGAAAACACAGCAATCTGGACTAATTTCTCTCTTGATCCCGAAGTCAATCACTCACTCATCGGTAAAACAGGCACAGATAAGTACTATGTTATCGTTGGTGAAGGCTGCGGAATGGGCTACCTTTCCGAAATCATGCTCAACCACCTTGGTGTTGAATATGCATATTGGGGCAACGGCGGTGCAGGCGCTGCAATGTATGTTAAAGGCTACGGTGTTGTTACACCTCACGACTATGTTGTTCACGGCGACTTCTTCTGCGTCAGATAATTAAATAGCTAAACCGTTGGATTTTGTCCGACGGTTTGTTTTTTGGAGGCAAAATGGAAAGACTTGATAAAATAATTGCGAACAGCGGCACTATGTCACGCAAAGAGGTGCACCGTCTGATTAAATCGGGTGCGGTGTCTGTCAACGGAATAACCACAAAAGATCGTGGATTTTGCATTGACCCCGAAACTGCTCAAATTAAAATCAACGGTCAGCCGGTTTCTCTTGAAAAATATGTTTACATTATGCTCAACAAGCCTGAGGGTGTTGTCAGCGCAACAAAAGACCCTGCTGAAAAAACAGTTGTGGATCTTGTGCCGGCTGAATTCAAAAAGAAAAATCTTTTTCCTGCAGGCAGACTTGACCGCAATACAACAGGCTTTGTTCTGATAACCGACAACGGCGATTTCGCTCACAAGATTTTATCTCCGAAAAACCATATTGAAAAAACCTATGAAGCGCGCCTTGCCGAAAAAATTGATGAAGCGTCTTTGATTAAGGTGGCAGAGGGTATTACCCTCGGTGACGGAACGGAATGCCTGCCTGCCAAGGTAAAGGTGCTTGAAGACGGAGAAAAGCCTCTGATAGAAATCAAAATCTGCGAGGGCAAATATCACCAGATCAAGCGTATGTTTGCCGCTGTGGGTAATGCGGTTGCTGAGCTCAGACGCGTTAAAATGGGTGAACTCCCTCTTGATGAAAGCCTTGCGCCGGGTGAGTGCCGGGTGCTTTCAAAAGAGGAGGTTGAATTGATTAAAAAGTAATAATTCAGCTCTTGTCTGCATATCATAAAACATCACTTGTCCCGGGAGAATAAGATGTTTGTTGTTGTTGATATGTCAGGCGGACGAAAAAGGATTTTTGAAAAATTCCGCCGTCACGAAATTGAGCTCAGGCGCCACGATGTAAAAGGCTGTGCACCGTTTTTTGTGGCAAAATGCCATAGAGGATACACCGACTTTGATGAGCTGAAAAAGATGATCTCGCGCTACGGTGTTGCCCTTGTGGGGCAGGATAATGAGCTGAAAAAAGAGTTGAGCTCAGTTTTGTTTGAGCCTGCGGTGTTGCCGCTTAAAATGCTTGTGCAGACGGTGGGGGAATATTTTTGGCGTGAAAAAGAGCAACGCAACAAAACGGTTGCGATTTTTGATGAAAATGCAAAGGCTTACGATGTACTGGGCACCCTTGCTCGCAATGTGAGGTATGTCCGCGTTGTTACTTCGCGGCTTGACCGCTACGAAACTACCGCTGCGGAAATTTTTAATTCACACGGTATATGTGTTGAGTTGAGTGACAATGTTGCAACTGCTTACGGCAGTGATATCATAATTTCACTCAATGACAAACCCTTTGCTGATTATGATTACGGCAGGATTTTCTGCTACAAAAAATACACAGGCAACAGCCATGTATTTGTGCTGAACCATACCAATCTCGGCTACGATAAATTTGACTGTGAGCAATACGGTATAGATAAATTCACGTTTATCTGCGCTTTGTATGAAACCTGCGGTTATCACATCAGAAAGATACCTGTTTTCACTGAATTAAACGGCTCATTGTGAAACATTAACTTGACTTTTCGGAAAATTTTAGGTATAATAATATATCACTATTTTCAGCAAAATGATTATATAGTTGAAAGGAAGAAATAAATAAAATGGCACAGGGAAACGTAATGACACAAGCTGCTTTCGAAAAGAAAAAGGCAGAGCTTGAGGAGCTTAAAACATCAGGCAGAGATATGATTGCCGAAAGAATCAAAGAAGCTCGCTCATTTGGTGACCTTTCTGAAAACAGCGAATATGATGAGGCTCTCAACGATCAGGCAAAGCTTGAGGCTAAAATCAGCCAGCTTGAAGATGACCTCAAGGATGTTAAAATTCTTGACGAGAGCTCAATCGATACAGAAATTGTTCGTTTCGGCTCTAAGGTTAAAATTCTTGACGAAGAGTATGAAGAAGTTGAGGAATACAAAATCCTTGGCGAATCCCAGGCAAATCCCGATGAAGGTATTATTTCAGACCAGTCAGCAGTTGGCAAGGCTCTTATGGGTCACAAGGTTGGCGAAGCAGTTGAAGTTGCATTGCCCAACGGCGCAACAATCACCTTCAAAATTTTAGAAATTTCCAAATAATTTTCGGGCGGAAACGCCCGTTTTGTGCGTATGATAATTAACGCAATTCCATAGCAAAGGAGTTTGAATTATGGCAGAAGAAAAGAACGTTAATGCCCCTCAGCAGGAGGCACAGCAGGACGTTAACGAATTGAGACAAATCAGAGTGGACAAGCTTGAAGCTCTTCAGGCTGACGGCAGAGACCCCTTCGTAATCACGAAGTATGACCAGACTCACCACAGCGTTTGTATCAAAGATAACTTTGAAGAGCTTGAAGGCAAAACTGTCCGCGTGGCAGGCCGTATGATGTCAAAGCGCATTATGGGTAAAGCTTCTTTCTGTAACATTAAAGACCTCAAGGGCAACATCCAGTCTTATGTAGCCCGCGACAGCCTTGGTGAAGAAGAATATAAGGATTTCAAAAAGCTTGATATCGGTGATATTATCGGTATTGAAGGTTCTGTTTTCAAAACCAAAACAGGTGAAATCTCAATCCATGCAGAAAAGATTACCCTTCTCACAAAGTCACTTCTTCCCCTTCCCGAAAAGTTCCACGGTCTTACCAATACCGACACAAGATATCGTCAGCGTTATGTTGACCTTATTATGAATAACGATTCTAAGTATGCTCTTACAAAGCGCTCACTTATTATCCGCGCTGTAAGAAATTACCTTGATTCTCAGGGCTTCCTTGAGGTTGAAACACCTATGCTTGTTTCCAACGCAGGCGGTGCCGCTGCAAGACCCTTTGAAACTCACTTTAACGCTTTGAGCGAGGATTTCAAGCTCCGCATTTCTCTTGAACTTTATCTTAAGAGACTCATCGTAGGCGGCCTTGAAAGAGTTTATGAAATCGGCAGAGTATTCCGTAACGAAGGTCTTGATACAAGACATAACCCCGAGTTCACACTTATGGAGCTCTATCAGGCATATACCGATTACCACGGTATGATGGATCTGACCGAAAACCTCTTCCGCCACGTTGCTCAGGAAGTTCTCGGCACAACCACAATTGTTTACAACGGCGTTGAAATGGATCTCGGCAAGCCTTTTGAAAGAATCACAATGGTTGACGCTGTTAAGAAATATGCAGGTGTTGACTTCTCTGAAATCAAAACAGATGAGGAAGCCAAGGCTCTTGCCAAAGAAAAGGGCGTAGAGTTCGAAGAAAGACATAAGAAGGGCGACATTCTCAACCTCTTCTTTGAAGAATTTGTTGAGCATCACCTCATTCAGCCTACATTCCTTATGGATCACCCTGTTGAAATTTCTCCCCTCACCAAGAGAAAGCCCGGCAACCCCGATTATGTTGAACGCTTTGAGTTCTTTATGAACGGTTGGGAAATGGCAAATGCTTATTCAGAGCTTAACGACCCCATCGACCAGAGAGAGCGTTTCAAGGCTCAGGAAGCACTCCTTGCCCAGGGTGATGAAGAAGCAAACACAACCGACGAAGATTTCCTTCGTGCTCTTGAATACGGTATGCCTCCCACAGGCGGTATCGGCTACGGTATCGACCGTATGGTAATGCTCCTTACCGATTCAGCTGCAATCAGAGACGTACTTCTCTTCCCCACAATGAAATCTTTAGACTGATAACGCAAAAGACCCGATATTTTTACAAATATTGGGTCTTTCTTATAGGATGTTTTAAACACAGGTGGTATAAAAATGAAACTTAAAATACTTGTAAAATTAGGCGAATTGATTTTGGGTGAGGCTTATTCTGAGGATGAACCCAGGGCAGATATGTTCCTGCCGCTTTGGCTTCTAGCTTTTGCAATTGTTATGCTGGTTGCAGGTGTAGCTGTGGGCATTTACGCCGCAGTTGAGCTTTCGGTTGGTGCCGTTGTCGGTGCAGTGGTTTGCCTCGGCTTGGGAATAATGGCTTTGCTTTGCTGGAAGAATCAGAGCATTGTTGTTTTGTCTGATGAAAGCTTTGAATACAGCACATTTCTCGGCAACAAAAAGGAATACCGTTTTCAGGATATTACAGACCTCAAACAAAATAATGACTCAATGACTTTATTCGTGGGCAATGAAAAAGTTCACATCGAGTCTTGCGCTTTACTCACAGACAGACTCATTGAGCTTATAAACGCTCAACTTGAAAAACTACAGGGTGAACAATAAACGCGAAGCATAAAAATCAGACCTTGAGAGATTTTCTCTCAAGGTCTTTTGTTATTTTATAATGTGCTCTTCTTTTTCTTCCACATCGAAGCAGATGCCCATATCATCAATCTCTTGGTGCTTATGTGTCAAAACGTAACTTCCGTTTGCGAGGCGGCTGTGCTTGAATGTAAGTTCTGCTTCAATATGCAGGGTCTCGTTTCCTATTGAGTCTGTTCTGACGGCATAGAAGCCATAGGTTTCGGTAAAATTGGTATCAAACTCCGACTTTAAACGGCAGAAAGAAAATGCGTTTGTGATTGCTTGGATGCAATCAGCTTTATTGTCACCGATGTGAAAAGAATTTAATAGTTTTTGAGCATGGTCTACGGGGTCCGGACTTGCAACGGTGAAATTTTTAAGGATGCTGACGTTTTGATAATAGGGAGTGGGGTCAAAATCAAAGATTTTCCAAGCGATAGTTCCGGTTTGAGAATAGGGTATTATTATACGGGGTTCTTGATAATTTATTTCACCATAACCGTTATACTTGTTATAAATAATGTCATTGTCGGAAAGTGACCATCTGGTTTCAAGTGTTTGCATCATATCGGAAAAAGATAAAGGCTTAGCTTTTTCTGATAGCTCTGTGCTTGGCACATAGCCCGCGTCTTTAAGAAATTTATCGGCTTGTTCAAAGGTCATATCAGAGGTTATGTTTTCATATACTTCGGTTTGATTTTCGATCTCATCTCTTTTTGCAATATAATCAGATATTGATGAATAGTTGAAAGTGAAGTTGAAACAGTTTACTATAACCAATCCCGCAACAAACAAAGCGGTGAGCGTTTTAAAAGCTTTTTCACTCAGGCCTTTTTTATATTTGACTGATTTAGAAAGAATCAGACAGACGAAGCCGATAGGGAATGAGATTATAATCGGTCCGAATAAGTCCAATTCATATCCGTAATAGAAAGAGAAACGGTTTTGAACAAAAGTGATAACAGCGATAATAAGCGGTGAATAGATTGAGTTCAAAACTCCTGTCAAAAAGGTCATTATCAGGTGAGAAATGCCGATTGCTTTGAGCATTTTTGAGTGTCGCTCCTTGTGGGCGTACATAATCAGAATGAGCACTGTGCACAAGGCAACTGAACTGAAAAGTATGCTTTCAGACGATTGCGCCATACCGTTATTGTTAGCTAAAATTGTGAAAAAGGAAAAGCCAAAGCCTAAAATTACTGCAACAATATCAGCAAAATGAATTGCAAGAGAGGTTAGCACCGCGTGGATTGTTTTCTCTTGATAAACTTCTTCAAACTGCTGGCAGACTTCCTCGCCGTCGCCCATTTCTTCAAGGGCTTTTTCGTAGCTTTTTTCTTCGTCGTAGCCGATTTCTATATAAAAATCAGCTTTATCCTGAATATGGCAGGTGAGCTCGTCGCAGATGTTTATCTGTTTCTTGAGCGATAAGCCTTTTGGAACAGCTTTTTCAAGATAACTTTTTATTGCTTCATGTTGCAGCATGAGCAACACCTCCTGCAACCACCTTTTCAACGGCTTCGGAGTAGCTTCTCCATTCAGCCTTGCTGTCGTTAAGCTCTTTGAGCCCTTTGTTTGTTATTTTATAATACTTTCTTTTTCTACCCTCGGCACTTTCGGTCCAGTAAGAAGTTACATAACCCTCCTTTTCAAAGCCGTGGAGAATGGGGTAGAGCGTACCTTCTTTGAGAGAAAATACCATTTCGGAGCGTTTTTCAATTTCTTTGACAATCTGATAGCCGTACATCTCCTTGTTTTCAAGCACAGAAAGCACGAGAAGAGAAGAACTACCCTTTGTCATTTCCTTTTTCATATTCATAAAATCACCTCAATACATTGTTGTTCTATGTATAATATATCATAACTCTATGTATCTGTCAAGCATAAAGTATTTTATTGTTTGCTTGACATTGGGGGCGGGTAAAGTTATAATATACCTTGTATAGGAATGTCTTTCTAAAAGAGGGATTAAAATGATATCGGTAGTTCTTGCCGCTTATAACGGCGGTGAATACATAAAAGCTCAGCTTGAGTCCGTTCTCAGCCAATTGGGCGAGGGTGACGAGGTTGTTATTTCTGATGACAAGCCTTCGGGCACAACAAAGGGTGCAATAGAAGATATTTTATCTTCCGACCCGAGGGTGAAATATATTGAAGGTCCTGCAAAGGGCGTGATTAAAAACTTTGAGCACGCTATCAAACACGCAAAAGGGGATTATATCTTCCTCTGCGACCAGGACGACATCTGGCTTGACGGCAAGGTTGAAGCTGTGATGGATGAATTTAAAAAGGGTGCGGTTGTGGTTATGCACGATGCAAAGGTTGTTAACAACGACCTTGAAGTGACGGAAAATTCCTTTTTTGCTGCCCACGGCAGCGGAACGGGAACTGTGAAAAACATTGTGCGCAACACATATATCGGCTGCTGTATGGCTTTTAGTGCTGAGCTGAAGCCTCATATTCTGCCGTTCCCCGATAACCTCCCTATGCACGACCAGTGGATTGGTCTCAAAGGTGAAAGCGTTGGCAAGGTAAGCCTTATAGACAAGCCTTATCTTCTTTACCGCCGTCACGACGGCACGGCAACAGGCGGCACAACAACATTTGCTCAAAAGCTTAAATGGAGAATTGCAATTATTACCTCCTTGATGAGAAAGTAGGATGAAAATGAAAAATCCAATTGTTTCGGGTTGCATTGTTACTCACAACAATATGAGAACAATCAAAGACACCCTTGACACAATTTTTGAATATACAAAAGACGTTGATTTCACACTTTATGTTGTCGATAATCTTTCAACCGACGGTACACCTGATTTTATCAAAAAGAATTACCCTCAGGTGAAGTTGATTGAGCCCATGACCAACAACGGCTTCGGTTCAGGTCACAATGTTGTTATTGATAAAATTAAATCTGATTACCATTTGGTTATCAATCCTGATATTATTCTCAAAAACAATGTAATTAAAGATATTGTTGATTTTATGGAAGAGAATGAGGATATCGGCCTTGTGTCACCCAAAATCTGCCACCCCGACGGAAGTGAGCAGGTGCTTGGCAAACGTAATCCGAGGCTCAAATATCTTTTTGCAAGCCGTTTCAGAAAAGAAGGGGAGTTGAGTCCGCTTCTCAAAGAATATTCAATGCTTGATAAAGACCTGAGCATCGTGACCGATATTGAAAATGCTTCCGGCTGCTTTATGGCTTTCAGAACGGATTTGTTCAAAAAAATCCGCGGCTTCGATGAAAGATATTTTATGTATTTTGAAGATGCCGACATCACAAGAGAAGTGAGAAAGCACAAAAGAGTTGTTTATAACCCCGATACGGTTGTTTACCACGTATGGGGCAGAGACAGCAAAACAAACTATAAGCTTTTGCTGATTCACATTATGTCTATGCTTAAATATTTCCTTAAATGGAAAACTATATGAGGTGAAAATATGAGTAAACCCACCGCAAAACAATATTTAAAGAATGCTTACAAATACAGATTCCTTATGCAGGAAATCGTGCGAAAAAATGTTAAGCTTCAATACAGAAATTCATTTTTGGGTATTTTCTGGACATTCCTCCAGCCCTTGCTCACAATGATTGTGCTTGTGTTCATTTTTGGCACAATTTTCGGCAAAAGCAACGACGGAGTTGTGTGCTACCCCGTGTTTTTGCTCACAGGCCGTCTGCTTTATGAGTTCTTTACCCAGTCCACTAAAAGGGCAATGCGCTCCATCAGACTCAGCGCATCGGTTATCAAAAAGGTTTATGTGCCAAAATATATTTACCCTCTTGCCAATGTAATGTCAAACTTCGTAACATTTTTGATTTCACTTCTTGTGCTTGTTGTGGTAATGGCATTTTTCCTCATCAAGGGCAATTACCCCGACCTTCATCTTTCGTGGTATATTCTCCTGTCGGTTGTGCCGATTTTGATTTTGTGCGTGTTGAGCCTCGGTGTTGGCCTTATTCTTTCTGTGCTTAACGTTTTCTTCAAGGATATTGAATATATCTACGAAGTTGTTTGTATGATGCTTTTCTATGTAACCCCGATTATGTATAAGCTTGATACACTTGAAAGAAGCGGAATCAATGCCGCTGTTCTCAGTGTGCTGAAGCTCAACCCGCTTTACAGCATTATTGAAATGTTCCGCTCATGTGTGCTTTATTGCGAAATGTGGGATTGGAAATATTTTGCTTACGCATTAGGCTCATCGGTTATTATACTTGTTGCAGGTCTTATAATTTTCTATAAGAAGCAGGACAAGTTCATTCTTCACATTTAAGGAGGTAAGAATATGGCTAAACCTGCAATAGAGGTTAAAGACGTCAGCATTCTTTTTAACCTCAACAAAGAAAAGGTTGATAATTTAAAAGAATACGTTGTAAAGCTTATTACAAGAAAGCTTATGTTCAACGAATTCTGGGCTCTTAAGGATATTTCTTTCACCGTTGAAAAGGGTGAAAGAGTTGGTGTTCTCGGATTCAACGGTGCGGGCAAAAGTACCCTGCTTAAAACAATCGCAGGCGTTCTCAAGCCCACCAAGGGCAGTGTAACCGTTCACGGTGTTATTGCTCCTCTGCTTGAATTGGGTGCCGGTTTTGATATGAACTATTCCGGCAAAGAGAACATTTATCTCTACGGTGCAACAATGGGTTATTCCAGAAAATATATTGAAGAAAGGTATAACGAAATTGTTGAATTTTCTGAGCTTAAGGAATTTATTGATGTTCCCGTTAAAAACTATTCATCAGGTATGAGAGCAAGACTTGGCTTTGCAATTGCAACTGCAGTTGAGCCCGAAGTTCTTATTCTTGACGAGGTTTTGTCCGTTGGTGACGCAAAATTCAGAAACAAGAGTGAAGCAAAGGTTAAATCGATGTTTGACAAGGGTGTAACCGTTCTGTTTGTTTCACACTCCACAGCGCAGGTACGCAGACTTTGTAACAAGGCGATTATTCTTGACCACGGTCAGATTATTGCTCAGGGTGATGTAAACGAGGTTTGCGATAAATACGATGAACTTGTAAATAAGAAATGAGGTTGATTTTATGATTATAGCAGCAGTTTTGGCAGGCGGTAAGGGCAGCCGTATGGGTAACACAGAAACACCCAAGCAGTATATGATGCTCGGCTCACGTCCTATTATCGTTCACACAGTTGAAAAGTTTTTTGTTAATCCCGATGTTGATAAGGTTGTTGTTCTTTGCCCCGACGTGTGGGTTAAGCAGACGAAAGACCTGATTGAAAAATACATCGGCAACACAGACAAGGTTTCTGTTATCAGCGGCGGTGCAAGCCGAAATGACACTCTTATGTGTGCCATTGATTTTGTTGAAACAAACTACGGTCTTGATGATGATACAATTCTCATCACTCACGATGCTGTTCGTCCTTTTGTTACTCACAGAATTATCAATGACAACATCGAAGCTGTTCGCAAGCACGGAGCTTGTGACACCGTTTGGGGCGCAACAGACACAATTGTAGAAAGTGTTGACGGTGAATTTATCAGCAACATCCCCGAAAGAAAGAATATGTATCAGGGTCAGACGCCCCAGAGCTTCAAGGCAAAGAGACTCAAGGAAATCTGCACATCTCTTACGGATGCCGAAAAAGAGATTCTCACCGATGCTTGCAAGATTTACACTCTCAAGGGTGAGCCTGTAAGCCTTGTTAACGGTGAAGTTTTCAACATCAAAATCACATATCCCTATGACCTGAAAATGGCAGGTATTTTGTTAGAAGGAGTAAAGGCCGATGATTAACGCCGTATATCAGCTTACTGCACCAAGATTGCTTGAAGTGACATACAAAGAGATGCCTCTTGATAAAAACAGCGTCATTATCCGTCCGATTAAGCTTTCAATCTGCCATGCTGACCAGCGTTATTATCAGGGCACCCGTAGTCAGAGCATTCTCAAAAAGAAGCTCCCTATGGCTCTTATTCACGAGTGTGTTGCTCAGGTGGTTTATGACCCCACAGGCACATTCACACCGGGTGACACAGTTGTTCCCATTCCCAACACTCCCACGGAAAAGGATGACATAATTGCAGAAAACTATCTGTATTCCAGCCAATTCCGTGCCAGTGGTTTTGACGGCTTTTTGCAGGACTATGTAAGCTGTGCGCCTGACCGCCTTGTTAAGCTTCCCGACGGTGTCAACACAACTGTTGCAGCGTTTTCAGAGCTTATCAGCGTCAGCGTTCACGCAATTTCAAGATATGAAAAAATTGCCCATTCCCGCCGCAAAAAAATCGGAATCTGGGGTGACGGAAACCTTGGCTTTATAACTGCACTTCTGTTCAGCTATATGGCTCCTGAGTCGGAGCTGTATATTCTTGGTGCAAGCCACGAAAAGCTTTCTTATTTCACCTTTGCCAAGGAAACTTATCACGTTGACAGCATTCCAGAGGGCTTCAATGTTGACCACGCCTTTGAGTGTGTTGGCGGTGCGGGTTCAAGAAGCGCAATCAATCAGATTATTGATTATATCAACCCCGAAGGAACAATTTCAATTATGGGTGTTTCTGAAAACTTTGTTGATATCAACACCCGTATGATTCTTGAAAAAGGTCTTCGCATGTATGGTTCAAGCCGAAGCGGACGAGAGGATTTTGAAAAAACAGTTGAGCTTCTTGAGGCTCATCCTGAGCTTTCACATTATCTTGAAAACATTGTTGGTGAGGAAATTCCGGTTGCCACAATTTCCGATATTCATGAGGCTTTCCGTATAGATTACAGCCGTAACTTTGGCAAAACGGTTATGACCTGGAACAAATAATGGGGGATTCCCTTTGAAAAAATTGTTTTATATTTTATATGCGGCATTTTTCAATATCTGCCGCATATTCCCTTTAAAAGAGAATAGAATAACATTCCTTTCACCTCACCGTGAAAATTTTACCGACAGCTTGGGAATGGTACTCAGAGAGGCTGAAAGAAGAGGAAAGTATGACATTGTTAAGGTGTCATCTGCCGACCTTGATTTAAAAGGCGGTGCCAAAGGTATATTGAGAGCTGTTGGCTTTTTTACCGTTAAAGCATATTTACTTGCAACGTCAAAATATGTTTTTCTCAACGATAATTTTATGCCTATGGGTAGCCTCAATTTCAGCAAGGATGCTGTTGTGACCCAGCTTTGGCACGCAGAGGGTGTGTTTAAAAAGTTCGGGTTACATATTCCTCAGCCTGAGGATGTGCGCCGCCGAGAAATTGCAGGCGCTCAGAAGCTTAACTTTGTTGTGTGCTCTTCCGAATCGGTGAAGCCCCTTTATGCCGAAGCCTTTGGCGTGGAAGAAAGCAGGGTTCTGCCTCTTGGTGCACC
Organism: Acutalibacteraceae bacterium; assembly: GCA_045633685.1. Lineage (GTDB taxonomy): Bacteria > Bacillota > Clostridia > Oscillospirales > Acutalibacteraceae > CAG-488. Next base: position 26,596 of record JAZQYU010000046.1, read on the forward strand.
AAGAGCAGATAAGTTTTTTGAGAATTGCAATATTGATGCAATTAAAGAAAAGTTTTTGCATAAATATCCTGAGTGCAAGGGCAAAAAGCTTGTGCTTTATGCACCCACCTTCAGGGACAATGCCGAGGATGATAAAGTCCTTCTCAGCAGCATTGATATGAAAAAGTGGGTTGAAGCCATCGGTGATGATTTCGCTTTTCTCGTAAGGCTTCATCCGCAGATTCACCGTTGCGATGCAACACTTGACGGAGCTGTTGACGTTACCGACTGGGAGGATGTGGGAGAGCTTACTCTTATTTGTGACTGTATGATAACCGACTATTCATCAGTATGTATGGATGCGGCTCTCATTGGTAAGCCTTTGATTTTCTATGCTTTTGATCTTGATAAATACGCTTCCGACAGGAGCTTTTATTTTGATTACGAAAGTTATGTTCCCGGTCCTGTGGTTAAAAGCTTTGACGAGCTTATTGCCACCGTTTCGGATATTGAAAATCTTAAAGCTAACGATAAGCTGAAAAAATTCCGCGAATTCAATTTCGGCAATCCCGACGGCAATGCAACAAAAAAAGTTATTGATACAATACTTAAATAAAAAGATACCGTTCAATCTGCAAGGACTGAACGGTATCTCTTATTTTTTGAAAAGTTTTAATATAATTGACTTTATATCGTCTGAGGCAATTGTGGAAGAAATGATTACAGAAATCAGACACACACCCACATCGGCAAAGACGGCGAGCCACATCGGTGCAATACCGATGATTCCGAGAAGCAGAACGATTATTTTAACTGCCATAATGAATGCGATGTTTATCTGAACGGTCTTCATTGTTTTGGTTGCCAGACGACGTGCGGTAACAAGCTTTGCAAGATTATCGGTGGTGAGCACAAGGTCGGCCGCTTCTGTTGCCGCTTGAGAGCCGAAGCCCATTCCTGCGCCCACATCTGCCGCCGCAAGAACGGGAGCGTCGTTGATACCGTCGCCAACATAAACGATTTTGCCGTAGTGAGCTTTGATTTGTTCAAGTCGGTTGAGCTTTTCTTGGGGGAGAAGAGATGCATAATAATCGTCGGCATCAATCTGCAGAGCAGCTTCTTTTGCAGAACTTTCATTGTCACCGGTGAGAATTGCAACGTGACCTATTCCGCTTTCTCTGAGTGCCATAACTGTGCGTTGAGCTTCAGGTCGGGTTTCGGTAGCTATGGTGATAATGCCCACAAGCCTGCCGTCAACGGCAACAAGAATTCCGTCGGCGTTGCCCGTTTCAATTCCGTTGGATTCAAGGAGCTTTTTGCTGCCGCAGATTATATTTTTGCCTGCAAAAATCACACTTGCACCGTGACCGGGAATTTCTTTGAAATCGGTAGCGTAGGAGCTGTCAATTTTTGGCGCTGCGGCTTTGATTGCGTTGGCAATGGGATGCTGTGAGCGGCTTTCTGCCACAGCGGCAAGGGTAAGCACAACCTTGCGCTCAAGTCCAGCGGGTGAACTCACGCTTGTTACTTTTAATTGGTCGGTGGTGAGTGTACCTGTTTTGTCAAATACAATTGCTTTTGCGTTGGCAAGCTGTTCAATGTATTTGCTGCCTTTGATAAGAATTCCGTTTCTGGCGGCAGTGCCCATACCGGTGAAGAAAGCAAGGGGGACGGACAACACGAGCGCGCAGGGGCAGGATGCAACCAAAAGCACAAGGGCTCGGTGAATCCAGGTTGCCCAATCTCCTGTTACGAAAGAGGGGATAACCGCAACGATAATTGCCAACGCAACAACGGCAGGGGTGTAATATTCTGCGATGCGTGAAATCAGTTTCTGAGTGTTGCCTTTTTGGGATGAAGCCTCTTCCACAAGGCGGATAATTCTTGATGCGGTTGATTCTTCAAGGGTGTTGGTGGTTTTAACTGCAAGGGTTTCGTTGCCGTTGACCATTCCGCTGAGAAGCTGTGTGCCTTTTTCGGCAGGAATCGGAACGCTTTCACCTGTGATGGCAGAAGCATCAACGCTTGAATTGCCGTGAACAACAATGCAGTCAAGAGGAACTATTTCGTGAGGGTAAATAATTGCCCGTGTACCAACGGGTACGTGCTTTGCTTCAACGGTGGAAACCTCGTTGGTAGTGGTCACAACATTTACTTTGTCAACCCTGATTTCCGAAAGTGATCGGATTGAATCGCGGCTTCGCTTTGAAGCAAAGCTTTCCATAGCTTCACCTATTCTGAAAAAGATTGCAACTGCGGCGGCTTCTCTGAATTCGCAAAGGAGCGTGGCGGCGGCAACAGCAATCATCATCAGGGTGTTTTCGTCAACCTTGCCGTTTTTAACGCTTTTTATTGCCGTGAGAATAACAGGGTAGACGGCAAGTGCGGTAGAGGTTATGAGAAGAATTGAATATACTATTTCCGGTATAGCTTCAATTTTAATAAGTCCCACCACAAACAACGCTACGGCACCCAGGAGCATATATGTGGTGAGCTTGCTTTTGGGTGAATGTGAATGACCGCAGGCACAGCCCTCGCTGTGGCAATGGTCGTGATGGTTATGATGATTATGACAGTTACAACTGCTCATGTTATTCCTCCTTGCCTTGCTTATGAAGTATGTGAGCAAGACCCATATTATAAATCATTTCTATGTGTTCATCGTCAAGAGAATAAAAAATTGTTTTACCCTCTCTTCGCGGGCGCACAAGACCTGCTGACCTGAGAATGCGTAGCTGATGAGATATTGCGCTTTGACCCATTTCAAGGCTTTGAGCAAGGTGATAGACGCACATTTCACCGTCAAGCAATGCAGCAATGATGCGGATGCGGGTTGTGTCACCAAACACCTTAAAAAGCTCCGACAAATCATAGAGAGTTTCGATATCGGGAAATTCTCTTTTGTCGGTATCGTGTGTATGAGTATGCATAAAACACTCCTTTCAACATATGAACATTTATTCATATGTTGGTTATATTATATGCGATATCATTACAATTGTCAACGGGAAAAAGAAAAAAGCTGTGAAAATCACAGCTTTTAGGATTATTGATTGTCACCGCAGCTTGTGCAGTTTCCGCTGCACTTTCCGCTTTTTTGTGACGGACAACTTCCGTTGTCGGGGCAACCTATACAGGTTTTACCGCTTTTTTTGGCTCTGACAACATATCCTGCGGCAAAGCCGATAGCAGCAAGAATTACACCAATAATAATTATATTATCCATAGTAACCCCCTGAATTATATTTTAGATTTTTTTGGTTTGAAGCAAAGGAAAAGAAGAATTGCAACAAACACCGCAACGGCAACAAGTCCGGGTACAAAGGCTTCACCGAACGAGCCGGTCTGAATAAGTGTGCCTGCCTGATATACAACAAAGCCGATGGAAAATCCTGTTCCAAGCTGGAAACCGATAGATGCCCAAAGCCATTTTGAGCTTTTGAGCTCGGAATTCATTGCTCCGATAGCTGCAAAGCAGGGCGGTGTGAAAAGGTTGAACATAAGGTAGGCGAGAGATGCGATTTTTGTGATTGCAAACACGTTCGCAACCTCTGCACCGGCACCCTCCATTAGAGAAAGTTCCTCTGTGTCGATAAAATTTTCAAGGCCGACAAAGCAGACTGCAAGAGTGCCGACAACGTTTTCTTTGGCAATGAAGCCTGTGATAGCGGCGGCGGCAAGCTGCCATGAAAGCACGCCCACAACGGGAACAAGCAGGTATGCAAAGGGTCCTGCAATTGAAGCAAGAATTGAGGCGTCCGCAGATTCTGCAACGGTAAATTTCCAAGTGAAGGTCTGCATAATCTGAACAGCGGTGTTACAAAGAAGAATAACTGTTGCAGCTTTAACTACATAAGACCAACCACGGCTGCACATTGATTTGAAAGCCCTGAGGAATGACGGAGCTTTATATTCGGGAAGCTCCATAATGAAAAATGATTTTTTGGCACTTGTGTTTGTGATTTTGTTAATAATGAGTGCGGCGAAGAAAATGATAGCAATGCCCACAAAATACATAAGGGGGCCAACCCAAGTAGCGTCTTCAAAAAAAGCACCTGCAAAAAGGCTGATTACGGGAAGCTTGGCCCCGCAAGGCATAAAGGGGGCAAGCATTGCCGTTGCTCTGCGCTCACGCTCATTGCGGATTGTGCGGCAGGCCATAACACCGGGAATTGCACAGCCTGTGCCGATAACAAAGGGGATTACGGATTTGCCCGAAAGACCGACCTTTTTGAAGATGGGGTCAAGCACAACGGAAACGCGAGCCATATATCCGCAGTCTTCAAGCAAAGCAATGAGGAAATACATAACCATAACGAGGGGCAAAAAGCCGATAACTGCAATGGCACCGCCGATTACACCGTCAACAAGCAATGCTGAAAGAAGGGGATTTGCGTTTTCGAAAAAACCGCCGACCCATTCCTGAAATCCTTCAAGGAGGGTAACAAGACCGGGGATTACCGTTCCGTTTTTCATTTCATAGCCTTCGGCAATCCACACACCGGGACCGGCCTGAGAAATCCAGAAAACAAGGAACATAACAACGGCAAAAATCGGGATACCGAGAAATCTGTTGGTAACGACTGCGTCGATTTTATCCTGAAAATTCCTGTCTTTTGTGAAAATCTTGCGGCTTTCAACCTTTTTAACAATTCCGTTAACAAAGGCAAATCGCTTTCTGTCTGCCTTGTGCACGGCAGATTTGTCTGTCAGGTCGATGCTGCCCTGAGAATACGGAGGGAACTGACCCTTGCCTTTGAGGGAAACGGCAATTCGCACAACCTCACCAAGTCCGTCGGCAGAGGTGGAAACCGTTTCAACAACGGGACAACCAAGCTCCTGAGAAAGAGCTTTGGTGTCAATTTTGGTCTGCTTTTTCTGGTTGATGTCAGTTTTGTTCAGCGCAACCACAACAGGAACTCCAAGCTCTAACAACTGAGTTGTGAAAAACAAGCTTCTGCTGAGGTTGGTTGCGTCAACAATGTTGATAATAACATCGAGATTCTCATTTTTTATGTAAGAGCTTGTCACACTTTCTTCGGAAGTGAATGGTGACATAGAGTATGCGCCGGGAAGGTCAACAGCAATGAGCTGTTCGTCAGCGCTGAAAATACTTTTTTTTATGGCCGCCTGCTTTTTTTCAACGGTAACACCTGCCCAGTTGCCCACCTTTTCGTTGCGGCCCGTGAGGGCATTGAACATTGTGGTTTTACCGCTGTTGGGATTGCCCGCAAGAGCAATTCTCATTTTACATCCTCCTCGGTTAAACGCGACTAACTCGTCGTCAAAAATAAATCGTTGGCTGTAGAAGTTTGGTGTTAAACACCGATAACCTTAGCCAACTGAGTGTCAATGCTGTATCTTCCGTCTTTGATTGCAACAACGCAACCGCCCGTTGTGTGAGAAATTACTGTAATGGGCTCACCGCTGTAACAACCAAGTGAAAAAAGAAACGCGTCCAGCTCTTCGTCGTTTGTTTTAACAGAGCTGATGACATATTCTTTGCCTGCTTTTGCATCAGTTAAGTTCATATTAAATCACCTGTAAATTATTGAGTTAGTTTCTACTAACTTCGGGAATATATTATCATTAAGTTAAAGTTTTGTCAATACCTTTTTTGAAAAAATACAGATACTTGAAAAAGAAAATAGGGTATGATATAATAATCAAAATTCATTTATCGGTGATTATATGAAAATACACGCTTCAGCAGAAAATTATCTTGAAACTATATATATGCTCCACAAATCCAAAGGTATGGTCAGGTCGATTGACATTGCCAACGAGCTTGATTTTTCAAAGCCAAGCATCAGCGTTGCGATGAAAAATCTCCGTGAAAACGGTTATATCGAAATGGATAAGGACGGACACATCACCCTTCTTGAGGCAGGGCTTGAAATTGCCGAAAGGATGTATGAACGCCACACGGTTATTTCAAAATTTCTTATGAATCTCGGTGTTGATGAAGATACGGCAACCGAAGATGCCTGCAAAATCGAGCACGTAATCAGTGACGAAAGCTTTGATGCAATTAAAAATTCAATAAAATGAAAGAAAACACGGTATCGGAGAGATACCGTGTTATGCTTTATCACAGCAAAACAAAAAAACCACGGCGTGAACCGTGGCTTTTATGTAATAAAATTATGCCATAAGGCCTGAGATGAACTCAACAACTGTATCGATGAGAGCCTGGAACTCTTCGCCGCTGAAGTAAGCAACGATGCTTTCAAAGATAGGAGTAAGCTCAGCAATGATTGCTTCGAAATCCATAGTGTTCAATCTCCTTTCGTAGATTCGGAAATAATCCTTATAGGTATTATATCACAGGATTTAAAAAAATCAATATATTTCCAACATTTTTTTGGTTTATGTATAAAAAAGAAAAAGTCGCACCATTTTAATTGTTCTGAATAAAATATAAAAAGAACAAGTGAAAGGCGGCAACGAAATGGACAATTTTTATCACAGCGCATATACCAAAGACGGATTCAGACACATAAAGCTGAATTCAGTAAATCCTGATTGTTTCAGATACATATTGAAAGGCAGGTCGGATAAGGTTAAATTCAACCTTTTTAACAATGTGATAAAGGCGCTTGAAAATCAACACCTTCCGTTTTCAGTTGCCTGCAACTATGACGGCAGTATTGCGGGAATAAAATGTGAAGAAAGGTGCTTTATCCTCTGCGACGGTACATATCCTTTTGAAGAAAGTGCCATAACCTTTGGCGGAGTTGACGGAATCATCAGCCTCGAAGCTTTTCAAAAAAGCGAGATGCTTAAATCAAACGGTGCCGAAATTGCGTCTCTTATTCAGGCCTTGTCGGAGGCGGAACGGAGATGCACCCGATTTCTTTCTGCGGCGGCAGGAGTGTGCCGTGACAAAAAACGGCTTGAAAAAGAAAATGCGGATTCCCGAAAAATCAGCCGTTATACTGCCAAGCTCTGGTCTTCCTGCGGTTGTCCGCCGTCGGGCAGAGTGGGGGTTGAAAGCAAGGTGTTTTTCAGCGTACCCACAGCCGACGGAGTGAAGCTTGCGGATTGTGATTTGTCACAATTTTGCGACACGGCAATTATCATCAGCGGCAGTTCGGGTTATTGCAGTGATATGATTGTTGATCGCCTGCGCAGATATGCCCTCAGTAGCGGAATAGACATTATCAGTTGCCAGAGCTTTCTTGATTTTGGCGGTGTGCCCGACCATGTAATTATGCCGGCACTAAGATTCGGGATTTTCAGAGAAAACAAAAACGAAGCCGTAGCCGTTGCAAATGTTAAAAGGGTGCGGGTAAAAAGATTTATGCAAGAAGCCCCCGGAGAAAATACACGTGTGAGGCTTCAATTCAATCAGCGAGCCTATGAAGCGTTGATGAAGGAGGTTGAAGCTGTGATGAAAAAGCTTCAGCGTTGCCAAAAAGAGCTTGATGAAATTTTTGTTGAAGCAACGGATGAGAAGGCTTTGCTTGATTGCGTTTGTGCAAGAATCGGGCTGTAGTTTGACTTTAGACAGAAAATTTGTTATAATTTCACCAACTGATAATTTGGTGGTGATTTTTTGCAGGGTTTATCAAAAAGAGTTTTATCTGTTTTGCTTGCAATTTCCATAGTGATATCATTGCTGGGCAGCTTTGCCGTTACTTCCTTTGCGGCAGCATATATGGGTGATGTAACAGGCGACGGCAAGGTAGCTTCCGATGATGCGTTGCTTGTGCTTCAGGTCGCAACAGGAATGAAAACTCTTGCCGCGTCCCAGGTTGAAATCGGTGATTTGTCGGGTGACGGTAAGGTCAATGCCTCCGATGCATTGTTGATTTTGCAGACAGTAACGGGAATGATTCCTCTCAAAGAAAAAGATGAGAGTGAAATCGGTGTGCCTTTTGAGGGCGTTGTTACCGCAGATCCGTCATTGAGGCTCAGAAGCGGTGCGGGAACATCCTACACCAAGGTTGCGGAAATACCCTTCGGCACGGTTCTGACAATAACAAAAATCAGCAACAATTGGGGTCAGACCACCTACAACGGAAAATCCGGTTGGGTAAGCCTTGAATATGTCAAGCCGGTTGAACCTGTTTCAGGTACCTTCACCATTGATTGCTACGGCTATGGTCACGGTGTGGGAATGAGCCAGTACGGAGCAAAAAAATATGCCGAGGACGGCTGGAGCTATGATAAAATTCTGCTCCATTATTTTTACAGCGATAAAACAAAAATAGAAAAAGATGAGGAAGATGCACTTCCCGAAACCGTTAAATACGGAAGCGAGGAGCTTGACCTCAAAACATATATTGCAGGCTCTGTGAGGGCGGAAATCGGTGACAGCTGGCACATAGAAGCCATCAAAGCGCAGATGGTTGCGATTTATACTTATGCAAAATACTACGGCTTCAATGTCAACAGATCTACTCACGCCTATAAGGCTGACTATAAATACGAAGGCACCAAAATTGAAACCGCAATGAATGAGGTGCTCGGTGAATATATCTCATACAATGGAAAGGCGATTCTTTCGGTTTACTGCTCAAGTATGGGCGGCAAAAACACATCAGCCAAAAATGCATGGGGCGGCTCAGATGTGCCTTATCTCCGCGGAGGAAGAACCAGCCCCGAAGCTGAAAGCGTGATGAAGAGAACCTACACCTTTACCGCTGAAGAAATCAGAGCTCTCGTTCAGCAGAATCTCGGTGTAACCCTTACGGGCTCACCTGATACATGGTTTACCGATATCGTTCACGATAAATCAATCAGCAACAGCGTCGGTTATATCACATCAATGAAAGTAGGCGGAAAAACCGTAAAGGGTGAAAATGTGCGTATAAAAATTTTCACCTATTCAAAGATGCGTTCGCATTGCATCTCTATTAAATATAACGCATAAATTTAACGGCTTGAGTCTGGCAAAACTCAAGCCGTTTTTTATACTCCTGTCAGGTCAAAGGGAGGGATATATTCCTCTTTTGCCGAGGATAGCTCCTGCACATAAGCGTTTTCAAATCCCAGACTATCCAGGTGACTGAGAACGGTGGTGTATTCTCTTTTTGAAATTCGGCGGTTGATGGTGGGGTATTCCTCACTTTTTCCGCAAGGTGTGTATTGACTCATAAGGCTGACAATTGTTTCGTTGCCGAAATTGTCTGCAACAAAATCCAACGCTTTCATAGATTGACTGATGTTGCCGGGGAGAATAAGGCTTCTGATGATAACACCTTTTTGCATTATTCCGTCGGCGTCAAAAATATCCTCAGGCTGTTGGCGTTTCATTTCGCGGATAGCTTCTGCAGTGAAATCAAAATAATCTTCAGCTTTGCTGTATTTTTTTGCAACCTTACCGTCACAATATTTTAAATCCGTAAGATAAATGTCAACAATTCCCTCAAGCTCCCTGAGGGTATCCACCGTTTCGTATCCGCTGGTGTTATAAACAATGGGAACGGCAGGCTTCTTCTTTTTAAAAACCTCTGCCAGACGCAGTGAATAGTGGGTGGGGTTGACAAGGTTTATATTATGAGCACCCAAGGCGATCAACTCGTCAAAAATCCCGTTAAGGCGCTCGTCAGAAATATCTTTGCCGAAGGCATTGTGACTTATTTCAAAATTCTGACAGTAAACGCATTTGAGATTACAGCCCGAAAAGAAAACCGTGCCGCTGCCTTTTGAACCGCTGATGCAAGGCTCTTCCCAATGGTGCAGGGCGGCTCTTGCCACGCGGAAGGTGTCGGTTGTTCCGCAAAAGCCGGGAAACTTCGTTCTGTCAATCTTACAGTTTCGCGGACAGGCGGTACAAAGGTTATTCATCAAAAACAACCCCCTTTTCGCAGATTAAATCATATCTGCCGTCAACGGAATTACGGTTGGAGTAGTTGATGACAAATGCTCTGTTACCGATGAATTTAACGAAAATTTTCTTTTCCTTTGCGAGATTCATTTCGTGAAGGATTTTGCTTGATGCAGGTCGGGTGAATTTGCTGAGCCCTGCAAGTTGCTTCAATGAATCAGGCGGAATTTCGGAATTTTCACTGAGATAAAAATCAAGGAGTAAGGCTTCGCTCAGATCTGTGCCGCACTCTTTCGCAAAGCTGTTCAGCACATCATAAAGCTTTTTTGTTGAAACTCCGCAGAACAGAAGATTTTTTTCTTTCATATAATCTGCAGTTTTTCTGAACATTTCAAAGGGGGAAGCAAAATACTTTTCAAACTCGTTCAGAAAAAGAACGAAGCGGTTGGAATTATAAATTTTTTCAAGAACGTCTTCAACCTCTTTGAGAAGCTGAATTTCTGCGTAGGAAATATACTTGTTCGCAAGAATTTCATACGGAGGATAGGCAGTGAACGCATAGCTGTGCTTTTCTTTGAGGTTGTTCAACGGTGCTCCGCTGAGGAGCTTGAGAAAGCCCAGCTGAAGCTGATGCGCTTTTAATTGATACACCTCATTGAAGCTTTGCTGAAATCTTTTGTAGCCTTCAAAAGGAAGCCCTGCAATCAGGTCGGTGTGGATGTTGATATTTCCCTTTTGACGCAAAGCGGAAACATTGGTGAATATTTTTTCGTTGGGTGCGTAACGGCAGCTTTCTCTGAGGGCATCTTCGCAGGTTGATTGAATGCCGATTTCAAGCTGAATTTTGCCTGCAGGGGCAGACTGCAAAAGATCAAGCTGCTCTTGGGTGATAAGGTCAGCGCCGATTTCAAAGTGGAAATTGGTAGAGCTTTTGTGAGCGTTGGCAATGATGTATTTCCATATTTCGGATGCTCGTTTGGGGTTGCAGTTAAATGTACGGTCCACAAACTTAACCTGTTGAACATTGTGAGATATGAAAAAGTCCAGGTCTGAAAACACTCTTTCCAAAGAAAGAAATCTCACCTTTCCGCAAACGGAAGAAAGACAATAAGCGCAATCAAAGGGGCAACCGCGGGAGGTTTCATAATAAATGATTCTGTTTTTGAATTTGTCAATGTTGCCTTCGTTATATATAAAAGGAATGTTGTCGAGGTTGTCAATAAGCGGAGCGCTGATGATTTTGTTTTTGATTTCTGCTCCGTCTGCAATGATTTTTACCGCTTCGGGCAATGCTCTTTCACCCTCACCGCTGACGATTAAATCGTAATCACTTTCGGCTATATTGGTGTGGCTGATTCCGTAGGAAACCTCAGGCCCGCCGAGAATGATTTTAGTGTCGGGGCTGATTGCCCTGATGCTTTTGCAAAGGTTTGCAACCATAGTCACGTTCCAGATATAAACGCTGAAGCCCACAATCTGTGGCCGGGTTTCAAAAATTGAATAAAGTATGTGTTCAGCCGTGTCGTTAACGGAGGCTTCGATTATATTGACCTTCATTTCGGGCAAAGCTGCCTTAAGCCCCGCTTCAAGATAATAAACAGCAGGGCAGGAATGAATGTATTTGGAATTGATTGCACAAAGGGTAATATTTTTCTTTTTCAAAACAAAAAACCACCGATTTCAGATTTATTACATACTACCATAAAATTACTCTTGTATGCAAGAGAGTTTTGTGATATACTCTGTATATCTGTAGGAAAGGACTGATTAGGTGAAAAAAATAATCAGCTTGCTGATTTGTGCCGTGCTTTTCTGCCTGTGCTTTGCAGGCTGCGGTGAAAAGCCTCAGGATGCTCCCATTGACGCAACTCAGCAAACAAAGGTTAAGGTGGTTATGGAAGGCGGCGGGGAGTTCGTGATTGAGCTTTATCCCGAATACGCACCTGAAACCTGCCAAAACTTTATCAAGCTTGTTAACGAGGGATTTTACGAGGGTCTCACATTCCACCGCATTGTTGACGGCTTTATGGCTCAGGGCGGTTCGTCCGACGGAAAGGGCTATGAAGGCAGTGGTGAAACAATCCACGGTGAGTTTGCAGTCAACGGATTTGAGCAGAACACTCTTTCTCACACCAGAGGAGTTATTTCAATGGCTCGCGCTCAGGATTATAACTCGGGTTCATCTCAGTTCTTTATCTGTTACAGCGATAACTACACATCTTCTCTTGACGGAAGATATGCCGGCTTCGGCAAGGTTATTGAAGGTATGGAGGTAGTGGACGGATTCACAGACGTTCAGCGTACATACAATATGAGCGGTGAGCTTGCTGTTCCGGTTGAACCAATTGTTATCAAATCAATGACAGTTATTAAATAAGAAAGAAGGAAACGATTATGATTAAAAAGATTCTTGCAACAGTTCTTGCCCTTGTAATGGTTTTTGGCGTTTTGGGAATGAACGCTTTTGCCGCAACAGATGTTGTATACGGTGAAGTGACAAATGATGAAAGCATCAACGCAAATGATGCTCTCACAGTTTTGCAGATTGCAACAGGCAAACGCACATCAACCCCTTATCAGGATGCCCTTGCAGATGTCAACGCTGACGGCAAGGTTAACGCTTCCGACGCGCTGAGCATTCTTCAGTTTGCCACAGGCAAGATTACAGCCTTCAGCAAAAGCTACGATAAAACAACAAAAGCCAAAAAGGTTGACCCCGTTTTTGCTGACGGAAAGTACACCTTCACATTGACTCTTACCGATGAATCTGTAGATGAGCTTGATGTAGTGTTCTCTACCGACGGTGACTCAAAGGTTATGAGCTCAACAATGGTGATCAGCGCAATTCCCGTTGAATACAGATTGTTGCACAAAGACGGCAAAAACTATCAGATAGTGCCCACGGTTAAGCTTGGTCTTGTTACAGTGTTCCAGGGTGTATATAGTGAAACTGATGAGGATGTATCATCAATTTTTGAAACATATGAAAAGATTTTCAGAGCAGATGTTATTTATTCTTCAACCACTAAAAAGACAATCAGCGGCACAACATACGATTGTGAAACCTTCTGCACCGAAAACAATGCCGTTCTTGAATATTGCTTCTATGACGGAGCACTTGAATACCTTATTATTTCATCAGGCGACTCTGAGCAGACCCTTGATATTTCAAATCTTGAAGATGGCGCTGAAACATCAATGCTTGAAATTCCCTCAGATTGCGTCAAAGATGACACTGCTTTCCAGAGCTGATTAAACTAAATTAATACAAAAATATCGCCCTGCTTCACAAAGAAGCGGGGCGATTTGTTATGTCTGATTATTGCCACTCAAACCATACTGATGTTCCTGTAACTCTGTAGTTAGAACCTTCTACGAAGTGGAACGGTCTTGTTTTGCCGTCGTAATTCTGGAAGATATGGTCAACATCCTCAAGTCCCTGAATAAATGCATTCATAAGGCCTACATCTGTGAAGTTGATTGTGTTTTCAACTCTCATCAAGGGGATTGTGGTTGCGGGGCTGAGCTGAACAGCGGGGGAGAAGCCTGTTAACCACCATGTTTTGGAGTAGCGGTTGAATGAGCTTGTTCCGTAGTGGAAACGGCAACTCATTTCCTGATGATATTCTTCTGAAACAATGTTGTAAGTGGTCTGGCTTTCGGGTGTGTCACCGGGGCGGTAATAGAAGCCTGTTTCACAGCCTGCAAGCACAAGGCCGTAATAACCCTTCCAAAGCTGAACCATCCACTGCATATCCTTGTAGTTGAACTTAATGCGGATTGTGTCAAGAGGCATAAATGCGATAACTGCAAGGCGGTCATAAAGCTCGGTGTAGCCAACTGTTCTCTGCCAGCCGGCACCTGTTGCATAGAATACCTGATATTTTGCGTCATAAGCGAAGCCGACAAGTCCGAGACCCTGGTTGTCAATTACGCAGCCTGTGTAGGGGTCGTAGTTGATGCTGCCTGCGATTGTTGAAAGATTGTAGTCTTTTCTTGCGAAGGAGTCAACCTTGCCGACTGAATAATAAAGAATCATCAACGCGTCTGTTGAGTTGAGCTTTCCGTTTGCGTCAACGTCAGCGGCAGTTCTGCGCACAACGTCTTTCATCGGTTGAAGTGCAGATGAGTGATAAACAATTCTCAATGCGTCTGCTGAATTGATGATGGCGTCACCGTCTGCGTCACCTGCAACATATGATGCGTTTGAGGGGAGTGCCTCTTCTGCAGCATAAACGCTCATGCCTGCAACTGAAAGCACAAAAACAGCGGCTAAAACAACTGCTAAAAGTTTTTTGATTGTGTTCATTTTATGTTTTCCTCCCTTTATTTTTCTGCTTTGAATTTATCAATTGCACCTACGGATTTTTGAAGAATCGCAAGTGCATCGGATGAGTTTACCTTGTTGTCACCCGTGACGTTGGCATATCTGTATTTAACAACATTGAGCTTGACGAGGCTTACGGAATATTGAAGCACGCTCAGAGCATCCTTTGAATTGATGTTGCCGTCAAAATCAATGTCACCGTAGCTTCTGATGAGTATATCGAACTCAACCGTTGCTTTGCCGTCAATGGTGGCCACGATGGTGTTGGTGCCTTTTTTGATCTGTGATTTCGGCGCAAAGCTGAATCTCTTGGGGCTTTCGGAATATAAGACATTTTCGGTTGTTCCGTTGGTGTATGTAAGCGCTACCTTAAGTCCGCTGAAATCATATGCAGGAACAATTTTGTCTGCCGAGTAGGACCAATGATCACTATAATCATAGTTGATAAGTGAGGGCTTGGCCTTGATAGAGGCACTTTTGATGCTTTCAACAACAAACCTGATATTGAAAGGAATGTAGTGTCCGTAATAGGTAAGCTGGAGTGTGTTGGTGCCTAAGGTAAAGTCTGCGATGCTGTCGGGCACAATCCAATCCATTCCGCCGTCGCTGTATGAAACAACCTTGGTGGTGTTGTCGGTGAAGGTGAGCTTAATTTGCGCGCCTGCCGGTGAGTAGGATTTGAGCTTGATGTTGTTCATTGCGTCATATTCCCAATCGGTTCCGCGGACAAGCTCTGTTTTGTCGGGAGCTTTGTGCAAGGCGGCGGATTTGATTTTGACCAATGTCAGCTCGCTTTCAACATAAACATCAGAAAAATCTTCAAGATAAATTCTGACCTTGTTTTTGCCAACCTGCCATTTACCGCTTGAAGGTTCAACACTCATATTGCCGCCCCAGGGGAACTTCGCAAATGAAATGTTGTTGCCGTTATAATTAACAACCGTGCCTGCAAGGTCAAAATCCGCATGGGGAGTAATGGTTGAGCCTTTGTATATCCAATCAACACCCTCATAAAATGTGGTTTTGTCGGGCTTGGATACAAGCTGGGTTGTGTACGCTGACGCCGGCATAAGCAGAGCCGAAAGCATCAGCACAAGGCAAAGGGAGATACTGATAACCTTTTTCATAAATATCCTCCTTTATATACTTTTTTAAATTATACACTAACGCGAACACTATGTCAACAAACAAAAAGAATTATTGATATATAATATATATATGGAAAATAAAGGATTGTGCAAGAATTTTTCTGTTTGGTATTGATTTATTCTGCTTTTTTTGTTATGATATGTGTATCATTTTGAGAGGAGATATATTAAAATGACAAAATTCGCAAAAATCATTTCATTGTTCCTTTGCCTTGCAATGGTGTTCAGTGTTGCAGGTGCAATGGTTATTTCATCCTTCGCAGTTACTGCTCCCCAGTTCGCACTTAAAAAGGTAAGCGAAACAAGTGACAAAATCGTTGTTGAGTTTAATCTCACAAGCGGCACATTCAACAGCCTTGACGTTGTGTTCAATATGAAGGGTGTCACCTGTGAATCAATCACACAGGGTAACGCATCCGGCATGGATATGTTGCTTTCAAATCCCAGCGCAACAGGCGGCAGAAGCCACATCAGTGCTATTTCAATCAGCGGCGCACAGAAGGGTACAGTTGCAACAATCACTCTTAAAAAGGATGCAAAGGCAACTGAACAAACATTCTCAGTAACAATCAGCGACTGTGCTGTTACTGACGAAAACAACGAGAATAAGTCTGTTAAACCCACAGTTTCAGGCAACTCAATTTCATCAAGCAGCTCTAAACCCTCAAGTTCTTCATCTTCTTCAACAACAAAGAAGACAACAACTACCACAACAAAGAAGACATCAACTACTACAAAGAAAACTACAACAACCACCACAACCACAAAGAAGACAACAACTACCACAACAAAGGGTAGCACCACCACAACTGCTACAACAGCTCCTGTTTCAACAACAGATATTCCCACAACAACCGAAATCACCACATCAGTTGAAGACACAACAACAGATTTCAGCTATGATTATGATGATAACACATATGATTACTACACTCCCGAAGAGGATGAAACCGAGCCCGCAGGCAGCGACGAAATCCTTGACGACGAGAAAGACCCCAAAACAATCATCATCATTGCTGCCGTTGCAGTTGTACTTATCGCAGGTGCAGTAGTTGCTTTTGTTGTAATCAACAAAAAGAAGAACGCTGAATAATCAAGCGGAATAATTTAACCTCAAAAGTTCCTGAGTAAAATCAGGAACTTTTATTTTTCTATTGAAATTTTTAAATTAGTTTGTTATTATTATCTATGGATTTATTATTAAAGGAGAATTCCTATGCTTGATTTGAAATTTTTAAGAGAAAACCCCGAAATTGTTAAACAGAACATTAAAAATAAATTTCAGGACAGTAAGCTTCCTCTTGTTGACGAAGTGATTGAGCTTGATAAGCTCAGCAGAGCCTGCAAGGGTGAGGCAGATTCCCTGCGCGCAAGCCGTAACAAGATTTCAAAGCAGATCGGCGCACTTATGGCTCAGGGCAAAAAGGATGAGGCAGAAGAGGTTAAACAGCTTGTTGCTCAGAACGCAAAGCGCCTTGCCGAGCTTGAGGTTCTTGAAACTGAATACAGCGAAAAAATCACGAAAATTATGATGACCATTCCCAACATTATCGACCCCTCTGTTCCTCTCGGTAAGGATGACAGCGAAAATGTTGAGGTTCAGCGTTACGGCGAGCCTGTTACCCCCGATTTTGAGGTTCCCTATCACGTTGACATTATGGAAAGGTTTGACGGCATTGACCTTGACGGTGCAAGAAGAGTTGCAGGTAACGGCTTCTACTACCTTATGGGTGACATTGCAAGACTTCATTCTTCAATCATCTCTTATGCACGCGATTTTATGATTGACCGCGGCTTCACCTATTGTGTGCCTCCCTTTATGATCAGAAGCGGTGTTGTAACAGGCGTTATGAGCTTTGCAGAAATGGATGCAATGATGTATAAAATTGAGGGTGAGGATCTTTACCTCATCGGCACAAGTGAGCATTCAATGATCGGCAAGTTTATGGACACAATCATCCCCGAGGAAAAGCTTCCTCAGACCCTTACAAGCTATTCCCCCTGCTTCCGTAAGGAGAAGGGGGCCCACGGCCTTGAGGAACGCGGTGTTTACAGAATTCACCAGTTTGAGAAGCAGGAAATGATTGTTGTCTGCAAGCCCGAAGAAAGCCCCGTTTGATTTGATAAGCTCTGGCAGAACACAGTTGATTTGTTCCGCTCACTTGATATTCCCGTAAGAACCCTTGAATGTTGCTCAGGCGACCTTGCTGACCTTAAGGTTAAGTCAATCGACGTTGAAGCATGGTCACCCAGACAGCAGAAATATTTTGAGGTAGGTAGCTGCTCCAACCTTGGTGATGCTCAGGCAAGAAGACTCAAAATCAGAGTTAACGGCAAGGACGGCAAATATCTTGCTCATACCCTCAACAACACAGTCGTTGCGCCCCCCAGAATGTTGATTGCATTCCTCGAAAACAACCTCAACGCTGACGGCAGTGTCAACATTCCCGTTGCATTGAGACCTTATATGGGCGGCAAAGAAAAAATTGAAGTGAAATAATTAAAAAATCGTCGTCTTATGGCGGCGATTTTCTTTTTATGTATTGATGTTAAGCTCCTGTTTGTGGTAATATAATTACATAAAGGAGGAATCAGTATGATTTTTTGGATTACACTTGCTTTGTGTGTTGCCGTTACCGTGTTTTTTACAATCAGAAGAACGGTTAAAGTCAATTACTCTGACCTTGCAATCAAGGTTGCAACAAGCTCACTTTTTGTGGCAACAGGTGTTGCCGCAATCGTCAGCAACCCTCAGGTTAATCTCACCTACGGGCTGATGCTTGTTATGGGCGGTGTTTTCGGAATTCTCGGTGACGTTTTCATTGAGCTCAAATGGATACAGAAAGAAAACAGCGACACATTCCTGACCTTTGGTTTTGTGACCTTTATGATTCAGCACGTGCTGCTGGTTGCGGCTGTGTTTGTTCATTACCCCATGACGCTGCTAAATGCCTTGGTGTGCTTTGTTGCCCCTGTTGTGGTGCTTCTTGTGTCAGGCCTTGCGGTCAAAATCACAAAAATGGATATGGGCAAATTCAAGGTTATTGCCAACACCTACGGCGCCCTTGCATCAATGACATTTTCTGTGGGATTTATGACAATGACTACCTACGGAATGGAGCTTTCGCAGATTCTTTTCTTCGTGGGCGGTGTGCTGTTCTTTGTTTCAGACCTTGTTCTCAGCCAGATTTTCTTCACCAAAAACGGTTGCACACGCCTTTTTGTTGTGCTTAACCACATTACATATTATGGTGCGCAGATTCTCATTGCCGCTTCACTTTTCTTTATGAAATAAGGAATAATGTTGATTTTTGAAATATGATTTGATATAATATCTTCAGTTATTCCGGCGGAGGTATATTATGAAAAAAACAGTTGCAATTTTGTTGGCTTCTGCTCTTGTTTTTGCAATGGGTGTAAGCGGCTTTGCCGCTTCTTACGGTGATGTTGACGGCAAAGGAAGCATCAACTCATCCGACGCGCTTATGATTCTTCAGGCAAGTACGGGCACATTGAAGCTCACAGCTGCTCAGTTTGACAGAGCCGATGTAAACAACGACGGCAAGGTTAACTCTTCTGATGCTTTGCTTGTTCTCAAGCGTGCAGTTGGTGTGATTGATATTTTCCCCGTTGAAGAGAGCGAAGAGCCCGATGTTGACCACGACTTTTTTGGATAATTTTTGAAAGAGAGATCCTTTATGAATCAACCGTTAAAAACAATTATTGTCGGCGGAGGACACAGGAGCCTGATTTATGCTTCTCTTGCCGAACTTAAACCCGAAAAAATGCAGATTGTGGGCATTGTTGACCCTGACGAAATCCGCAGAGAATATATTTCCGAAAGATTCAATATTCCCAAAGAGCATTGCTTTGAAAGTGTGGAACAGCTTGTTGAGGTGCCTCGTTTTGCTGATGCGGCAATCAACGGCACGATGGATAATATCCACGTCAAAACAACTCTTCCGCTTCTTGAATACGGTTTGGATGTTTTGCTTGAAAAGCCCTTTGCTGTTAATGAAAAAGAAGCAAGGGAGCTTGTTGCCGCCGCAAATAAATTCAACCGCAAAATTATGATTTGCTTTGTTCTGAGATATGCTCCTTTTTATAGAAAAATTAAGGAAGAGCTTATCAAAGGCACAATCGGTGATGTTATCACAATCCAGCTTTCTGAGTTTGTCAGCTATCATCATATGTCCACAAGCCACGTAAGAGGCAAGTGGAACAATTATGAAAAGTGCCACGCTTCAATGCTTCTTGCCAAGTGCAGTCACGATATGGATATTATGATGTGGCTTATGGGTGATGACTTACCTGTTGCGGTTTCAAGCTTTGGCAGTAACAAGCAGTTTGTTCTCGGTAATGCGCCCGAAAATGCAGGCACAAGATGTATGGTGGATTGCCCTCTTGTGGATGAATGCCTTTATTCCGCAAAAAGGCTTTATATCGACCACCCCGACCGTTGGAGCTTTTATGTCTGGGCTGACCTTGAAGACAGAGGCATTGACGACATCAACGAGAAAATCAAGCTTCTTAAAACAGACAGCCCTTACGGTGTCTGCGCATATAAGAGTGACAACAATGTTGTTGACCACCAGAGCGTTCTTGTTAATTTCGCAAGCGGAGCAACAGGCACTCACAATATGGTGGGTGGCGCTTCCAAAGGACTTCGCAGAATTCATATTACCGGCACAAAGGGTGAGATTTTTGGTGACCTTGAAGACGGTAAATTCACAATTTCTATGATTGACCCGCGTCCCGGTTGCGAGTTCAGTGAAACTGTTGTTGATGTAAGCGTTAAGGATGACAGCCACGGCGGAGGAGATTTGTTCCTTGCCGAAGATTTTGTTGACTATGTAGTTGGCGGTAAACCGTCAGTTTCCTGCACATCGATTCAGGATTCTATGAAAGGTCACCTTGCTGTGTTCCTTGCTGATGAATCACGCGAAAAAGGCGGACAGGTTCTGCCGGTTATATTATAAAAAGATTCCCTATACCGAGCGTATAGGGAATTATTTTTTTACCACAGCAATGCGGTTGATATTATATTTTTTAAAAAGCTCAATGTGTTGAGGTGTGATTTCTTCACCGCTGACTGCAATGGGTATGGCGGGGGGGCAGGAAACAGTTGGCGCGGCGCAGATTCTGCCAACAGAATTTTTGGTATCAACTGTTTCACTCAAAGTGAAAATTGCATCCCGCACCGACATTTTCTGCACTCCGCGGGGGATAGCGGGTGGCTCTTTGCAGATGATTTTCACTGTCCGTATTTTCGAAAAGGCTTCTTTCAGCTTTGCAAGGTCATCGTCACTGTTCTGAGGTGAGAGCATAAACACGGTGAAATCATCGTCACTGAATTCAGGCTCTATGCCGGCTTTTTCAAAGATGTCACGGTTTGCAACACATCGCATATCTGCCGTGATTTTAAGCGGCTCATCAGAAACATCTGCAACGGGCATAACCGCGCGGATTTCTTCAACCTTTTGGCGGCATCGGGCGATGTCAGATTTGATTTTTTCAGCAATATATTTGTTACACAAATCGAGGGATTGCAAAATAAGATATGACGGACTTGTTGAGCCGAACATCCCCATGGCCTGAACTGCATTTTCGGCAAATCCGAAACGGTCATCCTTGGCAATGTGGAGATAGCCTCCGCCCGTGAGCACGGGAAGGGTCTTGTGAGCCGAGTCGCAACACATATCCGCGCCAAGAGAAATGGGATGCTGATTTTCTTCACAGAACGCAAGATAAGCTCCGTGGGCGTTATCCACAAGCAATGGCACATTATACAGACGACAGACCGCTGACAGAGCTTTGATATCTGCCATTCTGCCAAGGTAGTCAGGGCTTGTGATATATACAGCAAACGGAGGCTCGTCGGCGTTTTTTAATGCCTCGCTGAGGGTTTTATCGGTGATTATGCATGAGCAGAGATGTGAGGTTTCTTCAGGATAAAGCCACTCAATGCTGCAATCAAGCTTTGCGCAGGCAAAAAGAAATGCTTTGTGAGCGTTGCGGGCGGCAAAAACGGTTTTGCTGCCGCTTCGGATTTTTGCAAGATAAAGCATAGCGTGAATGCTCTGGGTTGAACCGCCTGCAGAGTAAACTGTTTTTGCGGTTGAGAAAAGTGCAGACGCATTTTCTTCACTCTCAAGAATAATTCCCTCGGGTGAATAAAGCTCGT
Organism: Acutalibacteraceae bacterium; assembly: GCA_045633685.1. GTDB lineage: Bacteria > Bacillota > Clostridia > Oscillospirales > Acutalibacteraceae > CAG-488. Next base: position 48,009 of record JAZQYU010000046.1, read on the forward strand.
CTGCACCTTTGATTTCGGTTATATCTGATTGTTCAATTCCTAAAAACTGCACACCCTTATGGCCGGGCATATGAAGCCTGGCCTTGTTGCTTTTTGTGTAGTTTTCAACAAAATCAACAATGGGTGTTTTCATACAATTACCTTATTCTTCGCTGTCGGCAACCTTGAGCATAACGGCACATTCAATTCTCTTTTTGAAGAGCTCACAGCCGTATTCATAAATGCCTGTGATTTTGCCTGAAGCGTGGTATGAGTTGGCGGCACAACCGCCTGAACAATAAAGCTTTGCCCAGCAATCGTCACATTCCTTGCGTGCATAAGCGTTGCACAGCTTGAATTCATCCTGAACTTCTTTGTTGGTCACGCCGTTGTAGATGTTGCCGAGAAGATATTTTTCGTCACCAACGAACTGGTGGCAGGGGTAAAGGTCACCGGTGGGGGTAACCGCCATATATTCTGTGCCCGAGCCGCAACCTGAAATGCGTTTGTAGATGCAGGGGCCGTGCTTGAGGTCAAGCATATAATGATAGAAGGTGAAGGGCTTGCCTTGCTTCTTTCTTTCAATCATTTCTTTTGCAAGAAGCTCATACTGCTCAAAAAGAACAGGCATATCCTCGTTGGTGAGGGCGGCACTGTCATCAGGTGAGCAAACAACAGGCTCCATGCTAAGCTCAGTAAAGCCCATATCCGCCATATGAAGAATGTCGTTAGTAAAATCTGTGTTGGCGTGGGTAAAGGTTCCGCGCATATAATAGTTCTTATTGCCGCGGCGCTCAACGAATTTCTTGAATTTGGGAACAATAATGTCGTAACTGCCTCTGCCCATATAGTCCTTGCGAAGGCGGTCGTGAACTTCTTTTCGTCCGTCGAGGCTCAATACGACGTTGCTCATCTCTTTGTTGGAAAATTCAATAACATCATCGTCGATGAGAATGCCGTTGGTGGTGAGGGTGAAGCGGAAGTTTTTGTTGTGAATCTTTTCCTGCTCGCGGGCGTAGGCTACAAGCTGCTTCACAACATCCCAGTTCATAAGGGGCTCACCGCCGAAGAAGTCAACCTCAAGGTTGCGTCGTGTGCCGGAATTTTCAATAAGAAAATCAAGGGCACGCTTGCCCACTTCAAAGCTCATCAGCGCTCTTTCACCGTGATATTTACCCTGACTTGCGAAGCAATAGTTGCAGTTAAGGTTGCAGGTGTGAGCCACGTGAAGGCAAAGCGCTTTGATAACGGTGTTTCTGTTTTTAAAATCAAAAGCCATACCCTCAAAGGTATCAGGCACATAAAGCTTGCCCATTTTTTCAAGGGTTTTGATATCTTCAATGCAGTCAAAAACATCCTGACGGGTAACGTCGCTATGCTTCGCGGTGATTTCGTCAGCAATTGCTTCTGCATCCTTTTCTTTATATAAAGCTATAATATCGTAAGCAACCTCGTCAACTGTGTGCACAGAGCCGCTGCAGGTGTCAAGCACAATATTGTAGCCGTTGAGTTTATACTGGTGTACCATAATTCCTCCGACTATAAAAAACAGGTAATACTCAGCGTATTACCTGTTTAGTACATTTACGAAAATAAATTATTCTTCGCAATTCTCGCACTGCTGGTTAGCAACGCCACAAGAAGTTTTGCAAGCTGACTGGCAAGATGTCTGGCATTCACCGCAACCGCCTTTTTCGATGCTTTCAACAAGGTCTCTTGTTTCGATTGTTTTAATTCTTTCCATTTGAAAAACTCCAATCATTTTAAATTTGAAATAGGGCAAGCCCCAAATATTCATTACACCGAAATTATATCATAAGCACAATTCACTGTCAAGAAAAAATTAAAGGCTCCGATTTTTTATCGAAGCCTTTTGAGGGTTATTTAAGTGTAATGAGCTGAATTGCTTTGGTGGGGCAACCGTCAGCGCACTTTCCGCAGCCTGTGCATTTGGTTGCGTCGATTTTAGCGCAGAAGTTTTCAACCTTGATTGCTTCTGCTTCGCAGGATTTGACGCATTTCATACAGCCGATGCAGCCTGTTTTACATTCCTTGCGGGTCACTGCGCCTTTATCTTTGTTGGCACAAAGAACAGCGGCTTTTGTTTCGTGCAAGGGCATCATCTTGATGAGAGAGTTGGGGCACACCTTAACGCACTGCTTACACGCGCGGCAGGCAAGGGGGTTGATTCTTGCAACACCGTCACAGATGTGAATTGCATCATAAGGGCAGGCTTCAACACAGTCGCCGTAGCCGATACAACCGTAAACGCAGTCTTTGGGTCCGCCGAAAAGCTGCTTTGCCATTTTGCAGGATTCAATGCCCTGATAAACCATTTTTTCTCCGCAGTTGGATTTGATACCCTGGCAGAGCACAACAGCCGCCATAGGCTTGACTGTGCCTGCTTCAAGACCTGCAATGCGGGCAATTTCTTTAGAAACCTCGTTTCCGCCGGGGGAGCAGAGAGTGGTGTTTTTGGTTACGCCTTTTGAAAGAGCGGCGGCATAGCCGTCACAGCCTGAAAATCCGCAGGCACCGCAGTTGGCACCGGGGAGACATTCGCGGATTTCTTCTGCCTTTTTGTCAACGGGAACAGCCATAACAATGGAGGCAACCGCAAGACCGAGACCAAGCAAAAGTCCGAGACCTGCAACAATGGCAACCGCGATAAGAATAGGTGTAAATTCCATTGTGTGAACCTCCTTTATGCAAACATATTCTCAACAAGACCGGCAAAGCCGAGAAATGAAAGAGAAGTGAGTGAAGCGGCAACAAGAGTGATGGGAAGACCCTTGAGGAACTTGGGGATGTCGCAGGATTCAATTCTTGAACGCACACCTGCAAACATAACCATTGCAAGCATAAAGCCGAGTCCTGCGCCGAGGGAGCTCATCATTGCTCTGCCGAAGTTTTCAAATGTTCCGCTGTAGCCGTTGGTGTCGATGTTGAGAAGAACAACACCGAGAACCGCACAGTTGGTTGTGATAAGGGGAAGATAGATGCCCAAAGCGTTGTAAAGAGGGGGCATAAACTTTTTCATTGCAATTTCAACAAGCTGAACAAGTGCGGCAATAACAAGAATGAAAACGATTGTTTCGAGATATTCGAGTCCGAAATGAACAAGCAGGTTGTAGATAGGATAGGTGATAGCGGTTGAAATGAGCATAACGAAGATAACGGCCGCTGACATACCCATTGCAGTGTTAAGCTTTTTGGAAACACCCAGAAACGGGCAGATACCAAGGAACTTGGAAAGAATAAAGTTCTGTGTGAGGATATATGTTATGAGGATTGAAACAAGCTCTTTTGAATAACTCATTTTGCATTTACCTCCTCATTGGATTTGCATTCATCCTTGTGGATGATTGTGCAGGATTGTGCCATCGGGCAGTTTTCACAGCCGTGAAGCTCAGCCTTGGGAAGACCCTTGCCTTCGGCAATCTTGTTGGCAACAGCCATAAGGATACCAAAAACGAAGAAGCCGCCGGGAGCAAGAACAAAAATCAGCATCGGGTTTTCATTGAGGAAGGGAACAGCAATGCCGTTGCCTGCGTTGATGCCTTCAATGCCTGAAAGGAAGGTTCCGCTTCCGAAAAGCTCACGGATAAAGCCCATGCAGAAAAGAGCACCGGTGAAGCCTACGCCCATTCCGAGGCCGTCAACGGCAGAAGCAAGAACGGGATTTTTGCCTGCAAAAGCTTCGGCACGACCGAGGATGATGCAGTTAACAACAATCAACGGAAGATAAACACCAAGCTGTTGGTCAAGCTCAGGCATAAATGCTTTGACAACCATCTGAACGACTGTAACAAATGAAGCAATAATAACAATGTATGCGGGGATACGGATTTTTGCGGGAATAACCTTTCTCAGAAGAGAAATGGCAATATTGGAGCAGATGAGAACTGCTGTTGCGGAGGCGCCCATACCCACAGCGCTCATAACGGATGTTGTAACAGCGAGGGTGGGACAGGTGCCGAGAACAAGGCGGAGAACAGGGTTCTCTTTGATAAGGCCTTTGGTAAATTCTTTGCGAAGTGACTTTTTATCAGCCATTGTTCTCACCTCCGATAACGTTTTCATAAATATCAAGTGCAATATTAACACCGTTAGCCGCAGCCTTTGATGTGATGGTTGCGCCTGTGAGTGCTTTGATTTCTGTTTCGGTGCTTTCGTTTTTGTTAACACCGATTATTCCCGAAAGACCTTTGAACTGGTCCTTAAAAGAATCTTTTGTTGCGTTCATACCAAGTCCGACGGTTTCGTTGATTGAGAGAAATTCAACGCCTGTAACCTTGCCTTCGGTGTCAACGCCTGTCATTGTGCTGATTGCACCGCCGTAGCCTGTGGACTGAGTAACAAAAATGTAACCGATTGTTTTGCCGTCTGCATCAAGGGCTTCAACGTAGTTGTAAGAAGATGCAACACCGTCATATGTGTGGTTGCCTTCAACCTTTTCGCCAAAGGCTTCGGCATCTGCCATAACAACCTTACGGCTGTTCATTTCTGTTTCAACTGCATTCTGCGCAATTTTTTCTTTAGTCACTTCGTTAACAAGTCCGAGAAGGAATGTTGCACAAAGGCAGATTACGAAGAGGGAAATCGTGGGGATTAAAATAGCTTTTTTCATGCCGATTTAACCTCCTTTGACTTCTTTTCTTTAACTGTGCCAAAGGGCTTGGGAGCTGTGAGCTTTTCGATGTGAGGAACAAGGATGTTCATAATAACAATTGCAAAGCTTACGCCCTCGGGGAGGTTGCCGTAGAATCGGATGAGTGATGTAATAAGACCGCAACCGATTGCGAAAACAACTTTGCCTTTTGTGCTGATGGGTGATGTTGTATAGTCGGTTGCCATAAAGATTGCACCAAGAAGCAAACCGCCGCTGAGAAGCTGATATGCAACATATTCCATATTGAAGCCGCCTGCAACTGTCATAAACACACCGACGGTAGCAATGTAAACAAGAGGAATAACGGGGGAGATAACCTTTCTGATAACGAGATAAAGTCCGCCGAGAATCAGACCGATTGCACAAACCTCACCAAGGCAACCGGCTCTGTAACCGATGAGCATATCGGTAAGTGAGGGGAGATTTTCTGCGGTGAATTCACCGGCCTCGTTATACATAGCAGCAAGGGGAGAAGCGGTGGTGACAGCTTCTGCCTGCCATGAAAGGGGGCGTGTCCAACCTGCCATAGCGGTGGGGAAGGATGTGAGAAGAATGATTCTTCCTGCAAGGGCAGGGTTAACAAAGTTCTGACCGATACCGCCGAAGAACTGCTTAACCACAACGATTGAAACCACGCTGCCTACAGCAGCCATCCATAAAGGAATGGTTGACGGGAGGTTGAATGCAAGCAACAAGCCTGTTACGATTGCACTCAGGTCGTTGATTGTGTTGTTGCGCTTCATAACCTTGCGGCAGACAAATTCACTGAGTACGCAAGTGCCCACGCAAACAGCAACAACTGCCAATGCCTGAGGACCGAAAAGGAAGAATGAAGCAAAAAGAGCGGGGCAAAGGGCAATTATAACATCAAGCATAATGCCCGTAACAGTTTTTGGTGACTTAACGTGGGGAGATGCGCTGACGTTAAGCTTGTTTTTGATTTCTATCATTTTTTGGCACCTGCCTCTCTGACTAATACTTTGGCGGCTCTCATATTCTGGACAAGAGGTTTCTTTGCCGGGCAGGAATATGAACAGCTTCCGCATTCCATACATACCATAACGCCTGCTTTTTCAACAGCTTCTGCATCGCCTGCCTTAGCGTGGCGGACAATCGCCGTAGGCATAAGGCTCATGGGGCAGGCTGAAGCACATCTTCCGCAACGGATGCAGTCACTTTCTTTGGTGAGTGCGGCATCACGCTCGGTGAATGCGAGAATAGCGTTGTTGCTTTTGGAAACGGGGAGGTCGGTGCTTACAATGGAAAGACCCATCATAGGTCCGCCTGTGATGATTTTGTGGGGCTCTGCCTTGAAGCCGCCGCAGAATTCAATGATTTCAGAAATATTGGTGCCGAGAGGAACACGGACATTTTTGGGTTCTGCAATTGCTGAACCGTCAACTGTCAATGCGCGGCTGACAAGAGGCATACCTGTTTTAAGATATTTAGCGATGAAAGCAACAGAAGTAACATTCATAAGAAGGCAACCTACGTCTGCAGGCAACTTTCCGGGAGGAACCTTTCTGCCTGTTGCAGAAAGCACCATAACCTTTTCAGCACCCTGAGGATATTTGGATTCGAGCTCCATAATTTTAATTGCGTCACCTGTATAATTGTCGGTGTCTGCAATTCGTTTGAGCATTTCAAAGGCCTTGGGCTTGTTGTTTTCAATGGCTATAACAACATTTTTAATGTTGAGAAAATCCTTGATGATATGAATACCTGAAAGAATATCCCAGGAATTTTCAATGCATTCGCGGTAGTCAACGGTGATGTACGGCTCACATTCAGCGGCGTTGATAATGAGTGTATCAACGTGCTTGTCCTTGGGAACATTGAGCTTGACGTGAGCAGGGAAGCCTGCACCGCCCAAGCCTACAAGACCTGAATCTCTCACGGCTTTGATGAACTCTTCGAGGGTGTCAGCCTTGGGCGGCTTGATATCCTCGTGGATTCTCATTTCACCGTCAGATTCAATGGTTACACCCTGAACCACCATTCCGTTTGGCAATGCAACATTGCCGATTGCTTTGACTGTTCCCGAAACACTGGCGTGAATGGGAGCGCTGATGAATTTGTCACTGTCACCGATAACCTGGCCGACACTTACTGTGTCACCCACCTTAACTGTTGGTGTGCAAGGTGCACCGATGTGCTGTGACATTGGCAAAATAACCTGTTTCGGAGCGGGCATATTGACTATTTCAAGATCTGCAGTGTTTTTACGGTGGTCAACCTTAACACCGCCGCGACCCTTGACAACAGCCTTGAGCACTCCGCTGACTTTGACTTTGCTCATTTATTCAACCCCTTTAATTAGATTTAATTATAAACTTCATTTGTTTTTCCAACACAGGCATAACATATTTTAATATTGTGCCGGTGAGGAAGCCTGTGGCGCCCGCCGCAAGAAGCAGAAACGGGCCGTAGCTTGTGAACAGCTCCGGTGTGCCCGAAACAAAACAGGCAACACAAAGCTGACCTATATTATGGCAAACAGCGCATATAATGCCGATGCCTACATAGCCTAATTTATTGTTTTTGTTTCTCAGAAGAACAAGTGCAACCGCTGTGCTGAGAAGTCCACCTGCAAGGCTTGTGAGGAATGCTGTCATTCCTCTTGTTACTCCTGCAAAAATTGCTTTTGCAAGAGTGATGTATAATGTTTGCCACACACCCAAAGTTCCTGCGGAAAACATTGTTACTATATTTGAAAGCCCCGGCTTCGCTCCGGGCGGAAAACCCGGAATTACGGGAATCAGACTTTCAAGATAAGAAAGGGCAATTGCCTGCGCAGAAAGAATCCCCACAAGGGCAATGTTTTGTGTCAATGATTTTTTGTTCATAATCTATCCTTTAATAAGTGATAACGTCAGGTGCATCGTGATTGGTATTTGTGCTGTCAACACTGACAACCACCTTTGCCGGCAGGCAGACTGCCATAGCTCCGTCGGATTCAAGCCAACCGCAGTTGATGCAGAGCTTGTCCTCACATTCTGCCTCAACAATGCAGATTTTTCTGTTTTCTATTCTTACCTTAACGGAGGGCTCACTTTCAAGCCTGATTTCTCTGAATCCTGACACATCGTTCAGCTCAACCGCTTCCACAATCTCACCGTCAACGGTTATTGTGGCTGTCAGGTTTTCCTTGCTCCCAAAAACATTTGGTATCAGAAGAATTATTGCAATAGCGCTGATTGCTATAAGCACCAATAAATCATATCTGCTGAAAAGCTTAATTTTTTTCATCATTCCACCGTGTAATCTTTTGAAGTTAGAGTGAAATCATTTTTGATTCCGTCAGTGATGCTGATAGTGTTGTTGTCAAAAACAAAAACAGCCTCAGCATTGTATTTTTGAAGCAGGTCAAGACTTGCTCTGTAACCCAGAATGAAGCAGGCGGTTGAAAGTGCGTCGCAATCAAGACCTGAATCGCAGATAACCGTAACACTTCTCAGATCCGTAACGGCAGGATAACCTGTTTCGGGGTCAAGAATGTGGTGATATGTTTTGCCGTCAGCCTCAAAAAATCTTTCGTAATCTCCGCTTGTGGAAACGCTTTGGTTGTCAATTTCAACTGTTGCAAGATGATTGGGACTGTTGTCGGGGTCAACAATTCCGACAGTTGCTTTCTGATTATATATAACAACACTTCCGCCAACGGAAACAATAGCTTCTTTAATATTGTATTGTGAAAGAACATCTTTGATAACATCGCAGGCGATACCCTTGCCTATGGCGCCAAGGTCAATGGACTGATTGGCGTCGATTTTAACACTTGTATTGCTGACAGCAATTTTTTTATAGTCAACATTTTCAAGGAGTTTTTTTACATCTGCTTTTGCAGGAACGACCTCTTCGCCGCTGCCGATATTCCAAAGCTGAGTGAGCTTGCCCACGGTGATGTCAAATGCACCGTCACTGTCGGCGGAAATATCCAAGGCTCTGCCGATCCAGGCTGCTGATTCTCTTGAAACAGAAACGTCACTGCCTGCGTTTTTATTAATGCGCCATACGTCAGAATCCTCCACCCTCCAGGAAAGGCAGGCATTTTCAAGTCCGAGGAGCGCTTCTTCAATTGCCTCGGTTGCCGCTTCGGCATCCTTACCGCTGATTGATGAAGTGATAACTGTTCCCATTGCAAGGTGAGTGGATTCAACTGTGTGTGAGCTTTTTATTAAGTCATAGGTAACAAGGCCGATAACAACCGCGGCGCAAAGTATAACCGCCACCAAAGAAACGACCCTCTTTTTTGATTTAATCATCTGATTCACCTGAAATATATACATATATATTATATATTACAACTTTTGCTGCGAGTGTTCAAGAGGTTTTTAACAAGTTAAAAATTTAACAAAAAAGGAAGGCTGTGACGTCAGCCACAGCCCTCGCGTTCAGGGATGTTTTCGGTTAGCAACCACAGTTATTGTTGTTGAACAAACCGCCGTTGTTACAGCCGCAACCACAGTTGTTGTTTGAAGAACAACCGTTATCGCAACCGCAGAAAAGAACGATGATTAAAAGGATCCAGATCCAGCTATTGCAGCAACCCATATTCAATTTCCCTCCCTTCTGTCTTACACTACATACTATGTGAATTGCGCAAATGGGTTACAAAAAAATCGCAAAATCGAAATTGGCTCACATTCCGTCGAAATCGGCAAAACTGATACTCATTTGCTGTGATATAATTTAGACGGAAAGCTTTATGATTAAAAGGAGAGTTATGTTATGATTTGTGAAAGATGCGGAGCCAATATACCCGAGGAATCAAAGTTTTGCTCGAAATGTGGATTGCAGATTACTGCATCTATGCCAAAACCTAATCCCCCGGTTACACAAGCCGCTCCGATGGTAAAACCAAAAGCAGTAAAGCCTAAAAAGAAAATGCCGGGTTGGCTTATTGCAGTTTTGGTTGTTGTTGGGTTTGCTATTATAGTTGTTGGTGTTTCGTCTTCTGAATCATCATCTTCAGATTCCTATTCGGGGTCATCTTCTATTGGTTCAACCCCGTCACCTTATGAAGGTGCAAACAGCTATGAAAGAGAATTGATTGCTACATTGCCGACTGATCTTAAATCATACATCCTCGAAGATTCTTACAGCTTAGATGATTTACACTATGATGATAAGGGCGTAAAGACACTTCAGGTTGTGGACTTTGATGTGACAGAACATTCAACCAGCGGCAACGCAGATATAGCGCATTGCATGATAACTATGGAGGATGAATACATTAAAAAGACAGCGTATGTGACTCTTTACAGCACAAAATTTAATACAGGTTGGATAGTTGATAGTTGGGATGAAACGGCAGATGCTATTGTTACTATAAAATATCAGCCGGACAAAGAATATCTTAAAAATCTGTATGGGTTCAACAATATAAATTTATTGGAAGATAACTTTGACGCAGAAGCTGGTTTGTATAAATATGTTTTCACTGTTAATGAATTTCATAAATATGCAGATTTCACCGGGCGAGTGGAATTAATTGCCGAGAAAGTGCAATCATATAACTATGTAGACGAATTGCCGATATATGGTTGGAGTTATCGTTCAAATGAAGATCTAAATGTAAATTGGAAAGTGTCGGGTGCTTGGTCGATGGTTTCCCAGGACGGAAAAGAAAAAGTAACAGTTACAATTAATTCACTGACACCATATTATTATAATTCGTCGACAGGTAAAAATGTGGGCGACTATTATGGAAATGTTTATTACTATAATTCTTCTTATTATGGACAGATATATGAAGATACATATGATTATTCCAATGGATCGGGAGATTATACAGCCAGCGCAAATTCAAGTATAGCTGATGCACATCTTGATATAGAAGAGCGCTTTATATATGGCGAATCTGATATTGCTCTGAAGTTTACGGCAGATGAAGTGTATGGTTATTTTAAAGGTGTAGAATGTAGAGTGTCGGGATGAAGTTATTTTAAATGTGATATTTAAGGTTTATCAAGGGAGGGCGTATGCTCTCCCTTTTTTAGGGTTACAATAAATAAAGGGTGCGCTGGTATGGAAAGTGGAACGTTTCAGTTCCAATAAGAGCAAAAATTATTTTGTTGTGCAAAATCAACACATATGGTGTCTTTTACTTGTGTAAATTCAATATATGGTGAAAAGTATCAGGAAACACACGGAACCGTTGAAAAAAGGGTAAAAAAAGGTGTTGACAATTGAGGAAGTGTGTGGTAAGATAGCAAAGCTGTCGCGAGGACGGCGTATGCACCTTGAAAATTAAACAACGATGA
>JAZQYU010000047.1:0-3952 GCA_045633685.1 Acutalibacteraceae bacterium
TATGAATACTCAATATGGTGCGAGAGACGGGACTTGAACCCGTACGGGATTACCACACGCCCCTCAAACGTGCGCGTCTGCCGATTCCGCCACTCTCGCGTATCTTTGTTATCTCGCTGACAACATTAGAGATTATATCAGATACTTTTCTGTTTGTCAACACTTTTTTGAAACTTTTTTGAAAAATTTTTAAATTTTTTCAGCTCCCCGAAAAACGGCTTCAGGGAGCTGATTTTAATCATAATATGACGCTCTGATTTTCTGGCGCACTTTTGTGAAAACAATGAGCACAAGGGAAATCACACAAAATGAAATCAGACCGATATAAATGCCTGTGTTTTCATTTCCGTCAATTTTAAGGTTATCCCACAATGATGTCATCATAAGCTGTGTCTGTGAATCAAGGTGGTGGAAATAATTGGTTTTGGGTGTTGCCTCTTTGGCGGGATAAAGAATCTCGTTGCCTTTGAAGGAATAATCCTCGTTATCAATTACCGTTTTGTTGGGGGTTGCATAACAGATGTATTCTGCATTGGCAAGAGCAATATCCTCACGAAGAAGGAAGTTGATATAAAGCTCAGCGGCTTCTTTGTTCTGTGAGCTTTTGGGAATACAGATTGAATCAACAAAAATATTTGTGCCCTCTTTGGGATAATAGAATGCAAGGTCGGAATTGTTGGCATACATTGAAAGGAAGTCACCTGCATAATAAGCGCAGATTGCCGCCTCCCCGCTCTCCATTTTATTATAGACCTCATCCATTACATAAGACTGAACAAGGGGCTTCTGCTGCTTTAAAAGCTCATAAGCAGCATCCCAATCAGCACCGTCAACAGAGTTGATATCGTATCCGCCGTACCACTGGGCTGTGGCAAAGGCATCACGGGGGTTGTTGAAATTCATAATCTGACCTGAATACTTTTCATCCCACATCAGTCCCCAGCTGTCGGGGTTACCCTCAACAACCTTGGTGTTGTAGATGATACCGACCATACCCACGTTATAGGGCACAGAGTATTCGTTGGTGGGGTCGAAGAAAAGATTTTTATATTCCGGCAAAATGTTGCAATAGTTGGGAATGTTGGAAAAATCTATCTTCTGCACAAGCTCCTCGGCAATAAGACGTTCAATCATATAGTCCGACGGGATTACGATGTCATAATCCGCACCGCCTGATTTGAGCTTGTTATACATATTTTCGTTTGAGTCAAAGGTTGTGTAATTGACCTTGATGCCCGTCTCTTTTTCAAAAAGAGCGTTGACATTCAGGGTGCCGTCGGAGCCGTCGGAAATATATTCACCCCAGTTATACACATTGATTTCTGTGCCGCTCAGGTGGGAATAATCCTTGACTTCTGCCGCAAAAGCAGGAGTGACGCTCAAAGCGCATATCAACACAACTGCAAGAAGGCATAAAATCTTTTTCATTTCACTGCCCCCTTTTTGTCTGACTGCTCACCCTTGAGACCGTTCATATTGACAATCACAAGCAAAATCAGAATAACAACAAAAATGATGGTTGAAAGAGCGTACATATCGGGTGTGACGCGCTTTTTGGTCATTGAATAAATTCTGATCGGCAGGGTCTGGAATTTGGGACCGCTGACGAAATAGCTGATGATAAAGTCATCAAGCGAAAGGGTGAAAGCCATAATGAAGCCTGACATAATTCCCGGCTTGATTGCAGGAAGCACAACCTTGCGGATTGCTTTACCCGGTGCACAACCCAGATCCTGCGCGGCTTCGGCAAGATTGGGGTTAATCTGCTGAAGCTTTGGCATTATGTTGAGAATTACATAAGGCAGGCTGAAGGTAACATGGGCAATAAACAAGGTCCAGAAACCGAGAACACCGTTGATTCTGAGAAATGAGCCGATAAAAACGAACAAAAGCATCATTGAAACGCCTGTTACGATTTCGGGGTTCATCATAGGAATGTCGGTAACGGTCATAATACTTGTTCTGCGCCATGACTTTTTCATTTTATCAATACCCAAAGCAGCCAGAGTGCCGATAACAGTTGATGTTACGGCAGAGGTGACTGCAAGAACAAGGGTATTGTAAAAGGCCTTGATGGTTTCTTCGTCTTTAAAAAGCTCAACATACCATCTTAATGAAAAGCCTTCAAAAACACCTGTGGAGTTAGAGGAGTTGAAGGAATAAACCGCAACAATGAGCATTGGCACATACAAAAATGCGAACACCAACAAAACATATATTGTTGACGGAAGAGAGGTCTTTTTCATAAAACCATACCTCCCCCCACATCCTCGGAGCTGCTGAATTTATTCATAACTGCCATGCAGATTAAAATCAGCACCATAAGAACAAGCGAAAGTGCGGCACCGAAATTGAAATTGTTTGAAACCTGGAACTGCATTTCGATAACGTCACCGATGAGGGCAAAGGTACCTCCGCCCAATTTTTGTGAAATATAGAATGTGCTCACGCTTGGCACAAACACCATTGTGATGCCTGAAACAACACCTGAAACAGACCACGGGAAAATAACCTTTGAAAAAACGTGAACCTTGCCTGCACCAAGATCCTGCGCGGCTTCAACAAGGCTTCTGTCAAGCTTGGCGAGAACTGTGTAGATAGGCAATATCATATAGGGCAGGAAGTTGTAAACCATGCCAAGAATTACCGCACCGCCCGTGTTAATCATATGAACAGGCTCCATACCAAGCATAGTAAGAAATTTGTTTATGATGCCTGAATCCTCAAGGATGTTCATCCACGCATAAGTGCGGATGAGGAAGTTCATCCACATAGGAATCATAACAAGCATCATCATTGTGGTCTGCACCCTGACCTTCATCTGAGAGATGATGTAGGCCAACGGATACGCAATCACAAGGCAGATAATGGTGGCAACAATGCCATACCACAAACTGCGAAGAAATGTGTCGGTGTAGTCACTCAGGCGGTAGATATTTTCAAGGGTGAACTGACCATCGGCATTGGTGAATGAATAATAAGCAACCATAACCAAAGGCACAACAATGAAAATAGCTGACCAGACAAGGTGAGGTGCGGCACAGAGCTTCTGACGCAAAAGATTCTTTTTGTTCATGCTCAATCCTCCTCAACGATGTCGGAAAGATGTTCAATTTCATCACTGAATGAGCTGTAATCGCCGAATTTTCCTGAATACTTGGATTTTTTCATAATATGGATTGCATCCGGCTCAATAAAAAGACCGATTTTGTTGCCAACGGCTTCGTAGTCGGTAGTCTGAATCATCCACTTGAAGCCGCCGATATCAACGATAATTTCAAAGTGAACACCCTTGAAGGTGACAGAGGTTACCACACCTGTGAGCATACCCTTTTCGGTAGGGACAATGTCAACATCCTCAGGGCGCACAACAACGTCAACAGCTTCACCCTTGGCAAAGCCTTTGTCAAGGCATTCAAATTCAGCGCCGGAAAACTTGCACTTGAAGTCTTCAAGCATATAGCCGTCAAGAATGTTGCTTTCACCGATGAAGTCGGCAACGAAGGCATTCTTGGGCTCATTGTAAATATCCTCAGGAGTACCAATCTGCTGAATAACACCGCCATCCATAACAACGATTGTGTCAGACATTGAAAGGGCTTCCTCCTGGTCGTGGGTAACATAAATAAATGTGATACCCAACCTCTGCTGTATATTTTTAAGTTCAACCTGCATATCCTTCCGAACCTTGAGGTCGAGCGCACCAAGAGGCTCGTCAAGCAGAAGCACCTTGGGGTCAACCGCAAGAGCACGGGCAATGGCAACACGCTGCTGCTGACCGCCCGAAAGGCAATCAACAGAACGCTTTTCAAATCCCCTGAGGTTAACGAGAGCAAGCATCTCCTTAACCTTGTCGCGGATATCGGACTCCTTCATCTTTTTGAGTCGCAGACCGAAAGCAATATTTTCATAAACATTCAGGTTCGGAAAAAGGGCATAACGCTGAAAAATG
>JAZQYU010000048.1:0-4701 GCA_045633685.1 Acutalibacteraceae bacterium
CCCCCTACCCCATCCCCGAAAAATTCCGAGCATTCGGCTGGAACGTTATTGAAATTCACGCTCACTCCTTTGATGAAATTGACGCCGCATTCAAAGCTGCCGCTGAATTCAAAGGTAAGCCCACAGCTATTATTGCAAAAAGTGTTAAGGGCAAGGGCGTTTCATTTATGGAAGACCAGTGCTCATGGCACGGTGCCGCCCCCAACGAGGAGCAATACAACCAGGCAATGGCAGAGCTTCAGGCCGCCCTTGCAGAATTGGAGGCGTAATTATGGCTGATATTATTAAAGTTGCTACCCGTGATGCTTACGGTAAAGCATTGGTTGAGCTTGGCGAAAAGAACGATAAGGTTATTGTTGTTGACGCTGACCTTGCCGCCGCAACCAAAACAGGTATGTTTAAAAAGGCATTCCCCGAAAGATTTTTTGACGCGGGTATTGCCGAATGTAATATGATTGGCGTTGCCGCAGGTCTTGCCACCACAGGCTACACAGTTTTTGCAAGCTCTTTTGCAATGTTTGCCGCAGGCAGAGCCTTTGAGCAGATCCGCAACACCGTTGGCTACCCTCACCTCAACGTTAAAATCGGCGCAACTCACGCCGGCATTTCTGTTGGTGAAGACGGTGCAAGTCATCAGTGCTGTGAAGACATTGCTCTTATGCGTTCAATCCCCGGCATGGTAATCATCAACCCTGCTGACGATGTTGAAACAAGAGCCGCCGTGCTTGCAATGGCAGATTATGACGGCCCTGCTTATCTTCGTTTCGGCCGCCTTGCTGTGCCGAGAATCAACACTCTTGACTACAAGTTTGAGCTCGGCAAGGGTGTTCAGCTTTGCGAAGGCAACGATGTAACAATTATTGCAACAGGTCTTATGGTCGGCGAAGCTCTTGCCGCCAAAGAAATTCTTGCAAACGAAGGCATTAACGCAAGAGTTATCAATATACACACAATCAAGCCTATTGATAAAGACATTATCATTGCCGCCGCAAAAGAAACAGGCGCAATCGTTACCGCAGAGGAACATAACATCATCGGCGGTCTCGGCTCTGCTGTTGCCGAGGTTGTTTGTGAAAGTTGCCCCGTTCCCGTTATGAGAGTGGGTGTTGAAGACACATTCGGTGCTTCAGGCCCTGCAGTTGAAATGCTCAAGATTTACGGTCTCACAGCCGAAAATATCGTAGAAAAGGCAAAAGCCGCAATCAACGCAAAATAATGACACTTACAAGACCCGACAGAGCTATCTGTCGGGTCGCTTTGCTTTCTAAAAACGGCATTTCTTGACAAAATAGTTTTGTTTGTGGTAGTATAATGTGTATGAATGTTTGTTACTCTTTACGAAAGGAAGACGGCTATGATAAATTCAGATAATTTATGTATGAGCTGTATGAAAGAAATCGGCGCAGAAAAGCAATGTCCCTATTGCGGCTTCCACGTTGATTCTCAGCAGCCTGCCGATTATTTGCCTGTGCGTACGGTTATCGGTAACCGCTACCTCGTGGGCAAGCTTCTTGAATTCAACGGCGACGGCGCCACATATATGGGCTTTGACCTCACCGCAAGAGAGGCTGTTAATATCCGTGAGTATTTCCCCATCGGTGTTGCTCAGCGCGACCCCAAAATGCTCACAGTTTCTCCTGCCGAAGGCAAAGAAAAGGTTTTCAGCGAATATCTTCAGAGCTTCACCGAGCTCTGGCGCAAGCTTATGCGCCTCAACGGTCTTTCAGCCTTGCTCAAGGTCAACAACATCATTGAGGGCGGCGGCACCTGCTACGCTATCACCGAAAACATTGACGGTATCACCCTCAGAGAGCATCTTTTAAGAAACAACACCTCAGGCTACATTGCCTGGGAAAAGGCAAGACCGATGCTTATGCCTGTGCTTTCAACATTGGGAACGCTTCACAACTCAGGCATTGTTCACCGAGGTATTTCCCCATCCACACTGATTGTTGCCCCCGACGGAAAAATCCGTATCACAGGCTTCAGCATCAGTGCCGTGCGTTCCACCCACACCGACCTCAAGGAAGAAATTTTCCCCGGCTATGCCGCATTTGAGCAATACGGTCTTGAAGGCAGGCAGGGTCCCGTTACAGATATTTACGCTTTCGGCGCCGTGCTTTACCGCACACTTATCGGCACCGACCCCATTGACGCTCAGGAGCGTGTAACCAATGACAGACTGATGATCCCCGGCAGATTTGCCGAGCAGCTCCCCGCTTATGTTATCAACGGCCTTGTCAATGCGTTGCAGATTCTTCCTGATGATCGTATCAGAAGCGTTGACGAGCTTCGCGATGAGCTTTCAGCTTCGCCCAACGCAGTTGCCGCGGCTGACAAAATGGATGTTGAAAAAATCCGCACTACTCAGCGTAGCGAGCCTCAGAAAGCTCCTGAATCTGCAGAAAAGCGTGCCGCAGTTCAGAAAAAGCAGAGCAGAAATATGACGGTTATCGCAATTGTAACTATACTTGCTATTGCAGTTATTGCCGTTGGTGTTTGTCTTGCGTTGCTTGATTCCGACTCAGGCAATGAGCCCACAGCCCCCACAATCAATCAGGAAATGGTCGAGGTTCCCTCGTTCATCAACAAAGACTTTGAGGACATTATGGCAGACAAATACTACACCTCTAATTTCACCATTCAGAAGCAGGAATCATACAGTGAAACCGTTGACGAAGGTGTGGTTATCAGCCAGAACATTGCCCCGGGCACACAGGTTGGTCAGAAGAGCAAAATCATTCTCACCGTCAGCAAGGGTCTTGAATATGTTGCCTTCCCCACAACCGGCATCGTGGGTGCCGATTATAACGACGCCAAAACAGCTCTTGAAAAACTCAGCTATAAGGTTTCAAAGGTTGAAAAGAACAACCCCGGCGGATACACTGAAGGCTCTGTTTATCAGTCCAGCCTTGACAGCGGTGCAATTTATCCCAAGGGCTCACAGGTTATCCTCACCGTGTGGGGTCCCGAGCCAACAACAACCACCGAGCCACCCACAGAAGCTCCCGATAACAGTGGAACAATGGATGACCAGGGCGGATTTATACAGAATATTTTAGGATGACAAAAGCTCCCTCAAAAGGGAGCTTTTATTATTGCTTATCTTCGTTCATCTCTTCAAGGTATTCGTCGAGTCCAAGGCTCCCTTGTGTAAAGGGAGCTGTCAGCGAAGCTGACTGAGGGATTGTTTAATAACAGTATCAATGTATTCACACACACCATCAAAATTACTGTGAATGTCGCTGTTGGGTACTCTTATAACCCTTAATCCGTATCCCTCAAGAAAAGCTGTCCTTATTTCATCATTTATCTGTTCTTCATCTGTATAATGCTGTGAGCTGTCAAGTTCAATAACCAACTTTGCTTCAGCAGAATAAAAATCTGCAATGTATTTCCCTAATACTTTTTGTCGAGAAAATCGAACAGAATGTGTTCTTAAAAAGTCATACCAAAGATGCTTTTCTTCTCTGGTCATATTTTTACGAAGCATTTTTGCGGCGGGAACGATAGCTTTGTTGTGTTTTCTTTGCATTACAATCCCTCCGTCTTTTGCTTCGCAAAATCCACCTCCCTTTACACAAGGGAGGCTTGAGCTATCTCTTCAAGGTATTCGTCAAATGTGATTTCCTTATCATAGAAGCTGCCTGTTGTCACGTCAATAATTCTTGTGGCAATTGTCTGCACAAACTGATGGTCGTGAGAAGTAAACAAAACAGTTTCGGGGAACTTGATAATTCCGTTATTGAGTGAAGCGATTGATTCAAGGTCAAGGTGGTTGGTGGGCTCATCAAAGAGCAAAACATTTGCACCTGAAAGCATCATTTTGCAAAGCATACAACGCACTCTTTCACCACCCGAAAGCACCTTGGCTTTTTTGGTAGCTTCTTCGCCTGAGAACATCATTCTACCAAGCCAACCGCGGACATCCGATTCAAAAATCAAATCTGAATATCTACGGAGCCAATCAATAAGACTGTCCTCACAGTCTTCAAAAAATTCGGAATTGTCGCTTGGAAAATATGACTGCGATGTGGTTACACCCCACTTGAATTCACCCTCATCAGGCTCAATTTCACCCATAAGAATTTTGAAAAGGGTTGTTTTGGCAAGGCTGTCGGTGCCCACAAAGGCAACCTTTTCGCGGGGCTTGATAGTGAAGCTTACGTTATCAAGCACCTTTCTTTCACCGATTGTTTTTGAAATTCCGCTGACAGTAAGCAAGTCATTACCAACCTCACGGTCAGGCTTGAAATCAACAAACGGAAAACGCCTTGATGAAACGGGAATATCTTCAATAACAAGGTTATCAAGCAGCTTTTTGCGGCTTGTTGCCTGCTTGGATTTGGAGGCATTGGCACTAAAGCGTGCAATGAATTCCTGCAATTCCTTTTTCTTGGCCTCAGCTTTTTTGTTCTGCTCACGAAGCTGGCGCTGAGCCATCTGAGTGTATTCATACCAGAAGTCGTAGTTGCCCACATACATCGCGATTTTGCCGAAGTCAATATCAACAATATGTGTGCACACCTTGTTGAGGAAGTGACGGTCATGCGAAACAACAATAACCGTACTGTCAAGCTCAATGAGGAACTCCTCAAGCCAACTGATAGCATCGATATCAAGGTGGTTGGTAGGCTCGTCCATAAGAAGAATCTGCGGATTACCGAAAAGAGCCTGAGCAAGAAGAACCTTAACCTTCAT
>JAZQYU010000049.1:0-50923 GCA_045633685.1 Acutalibacteraceae bacterium
AATATTAGACTAATCGGAGGAAGAAATAATGGATCAGAAAATGTTTTGTTTTCAGTGCGAACAGACCGCAGGCTGTAAGGCTTGCACGGGTGCCTCGGGTGTATGCGGAAAGAAGGCTGACACAGCCCAGCTTCAAGACAAACTAACCGGTGCGCTTATCGGTCTTGCCAGAGCAACCGAAGGTAACGAAGACCTTGTAAACAGTACGACCGACAGACTGGTGATGGAAGGGAAATACTAAAGAAATGATTGTTAAATAGCAGTTTAACGAAATGCGGTTGTTTAACGATAGGTCGGCAGGAATGTTGGGTTAAGTCCCGGGGAGGGACTATAAAAGCAATGAAAAAAGCGTTGCAGAATGGGTGGAATACTCCCAAAATGCAACGCTTGTTTTTATGAGTGCTTATTCTGTCTATGTTTTTAACGGTAAAATAACGATACCGCTGTCGACACGATTGTATCAACAGCGGTATCTGTTTTGGTTGCGGAGGTAGGATTTGAACCTACGGCCTCCGGGTTATGTGCCCGACGAGCTACCAAGCTGCTCTACTCCGCGATATTCTGTTTTCGTCAAGCGACTTTATATATTATACACACACAGTATATGTTTGTCAACACTTTTTTATTCTTTTTTTAATTATTTTTGTTTTTGCATAAATCAGAGGTTGATTTTTTGTCACAAAACACAAAGTTTTAAAAATTTTTTAAAAATTAAAATTGAGCATTATATATGAAAAAACGAGAAAAACGAAGAAAAATCGAGCATTGAAATTCTAAATTAAAAAATCAGAAAAAAGTTGTTGACATTGTCCCCTGCCTGTGGTAGTATATTCGGGCAGTTAAAAATTATACGGAGGTTTGATTTATGTCAACTTACATGCCTAAAGCTGGCGAGATTGCTCGCAAATGGTATGTGCTCGACGCAGCTGGCAAGCCCATGGGCCGTGTTGCTGCTCAGGCCGCAGTTCTTCTCCGCGGTAAGCACAAGCCTACATTCGCTCCTCATGTTGATTGCGGTGACCACGTTATCATCATCAACGCTGAGAAAGCAGTTCTCACAGGTAACAAACTCAACCAGAAAATGTATTATCATCACACCGGCTACATCGGCAACATGAAAGAGGTTAAGTACAGCACTCTTATGCGTACAAAGCCCGCATTTGCTATGCAGCTTGCTGTTAAGGGTATGATTCCTGACACAGTTATCGGTCGTGACGCTCTTTCAAGACTTCGCGTTTATGCAGGTGCTGACCACAAGCATGCTGCTCAGAAGCCCGAAGCTTGGGAATTATAATGAAGGGAGGCTATTATAATGTACGATTCTAATCCTTATTTTTACGGTACAGGCCGCAGAAAGAAATCTGTAGCAAGAGTACGTGTTTACGCAGGTACAGGTAAAATCATCATCAACGACAGAGAAATCGACGATTACTTCGGTCTTGATACACTTAAGCTCATCGTTCGTCAGCCTCTCGAGCTCACAGGCACAACTGAGAAGTTCGACATCGTTTGCCGTGTAGCAGGCGGTGGCGTTTCAGGCCAGGCCGGTGCTATCCGTCACGGTATTTCAAGAGCTCTTCTTCAGTATGACGATGCTCTTCGTTCAGCACTTAAGAAGGCAGGCTTCCTCACTCGTGACCCCAGAATGAAGGAAAGAAAGAAATACGGTCTCAAAGGCGCACGTCGTGCTCCCCAGTTCTCAAAGAGATAATTATTTCTTACAATTCACAGCACTCACTTCGGTGGGTGCTGTTTTTCTTTCATTTTTTCAGATGCGGAAAGGATTGACTTGCCGGGGTTTTGGATTTATAATATAAAAAATACTTTCAGGAGATGATTTTTTGGCTACCTTCGGCACAATTTATGTTATTTTTAAAAAAGTGATTTCTTTGATTTCTGCAATCGTTCTTATGGTGGTTGCGGCTGACGAAAAGAATTTGCCCTCCCCTGACGCTGAAATTGTTGACAAATATCAATATGTTCTTCTGGACTACAATATGAGCTCACAGGGCGTCACAAATGACGGTGAATATTTTTATTTCAGCGGCAATAAAAACCTCAGCAAGGCAAGCATGGAAACAGGAGAAATCTGCCGCGTTACTTCAAACGCTATCCCCAAAGAGCTTCAGGATAAGGGCTGCAACCACATCGGCGGTCTGAGCTACTATGACGGCGTAATTTATGCTGCTGTTGAAGACGGGCCTGATTACCTTAATTCATTTATCGTTTTGTATGATGCCGAAACATTGAAATACACCGGCACTTATTACGAGCTTCCCCACGAGCTTCATATTGAAGGCGTTCCGTGGTGCGCAGTTGACGTTGAACGAAATTATCTTTACACCGCTGAATGGAGCAATGCAACAGTTCTGAACGTGTTTAACCTTGACACCCTTGAGCTTGTTAAAACCATTCCCCTCTCCGAGCCCATTGACAGAATTCAGGGCGCTGAAATGTTTGACGGAAAATTATATATGTCCTGCGATGAATTGAATGATATGAAAAGAATTTTTTCACTTGACGTTGAAACAGGCAAGGTTGAAGTTGTTTTTGCAAGAAACATCGGTGAAGGCTTCGAGGCTGAGGGTATGACTGTTTATGCTGATGACGACGGCAAGCCCGTTTTCTGTGTGCTTGACAGAGGTGAAAGAAGAATCAGCACAAGCCTGACATTATATAAGCTTAAATAAGCAAAAAGACGGTTGAGTAACGCCGACCACTCATAAGGATGTTTTTGTTTCTCGATGAAAATTCCCTGAATTTTTGCCAAAAGCCTCGCAAGGCGACAGCCTTGCTACGTTTTATGGCTTCAATACAGGAAATTTTCTTATCTTACGAAACTGCGAAGCACTTTAAAATATAAATTTTGGATACAAGAAAAGGCAAACCCACCCGATAATGCTGACGCATATCGGGTGGGTTTAACGAATTATTGTGCCAAAAGTTCATATTTTAAAGGAAAACAGCCTTATGAGCGGGCGGCGTAATCAACCGTCTTTTAGTTTTTTATTAACTTTTTGCTCATTGGGATTGCAACAAAAATTGCGCAAACCGCTGAAATGAGCTTGCCTATGGTTACACTGAGAATATAATCGTCATTAAACGCCATTGTGAATGCGATATGGTCGGTGAAAGCAAAGGCGGCGGAAACCGCGAATGCAGAGTTGATGACAACTCCCCTTCTGTCCATATCCTTCATATCTTCAAAGGTTGTGGCGCTTGTGGCAAGGGTGGAAACGAGACCCTTGACTGAAGCATCGTTTATGCCAAGCCTCTGACCTGCTTTGTTAAGGGGCTTGTTGAAAAGTTTTGCAAGAATATAAAGCAAAGGCAATGCACCCGTCATTACACAAGCGGCATTAAGCACAAGGCTCATAGCGTTTTCGATGGAATCAACATAAGGAAGCGGCTCATAACCCGTGAGGAAAGTGAGAATGCCAACTGCCAGACCTACGGTGATGATTGCTTTCATTATGTAGCCGAGAACGCTGAAAATTTTGACACATACATTGGGAATTTTCAGAAGTCCGATTGCGATGATTGCTGAAAAAGCAACAAGCGGAATCATATTGATTGCAAGGCTTTTGAAAGGCAACCTCAACATAAGACCCGAAACAAGGCATCCCACGGGGATTGTTACAATGCCGCAGAGAAGACCCAGAAGCGTGTCGTGATGCTGCTCTTTTTTGACAACGCTCATTGCAAAAGGAATGGTGAACGAAATTGTGCAACCCATCATTGAAGCCACCACAAGGCCGTTGAAATAGCCAAGAGCTTCATTGTTGGTGAGCTGAGCCGAAAGAGATGCACCGCCCTGGTCATTGGCAAAAATTGACGCCGTGATAATTGACGGGTCAATAAAATCGGGCAGAATCGCTATAACCGGCTCAAGGTAGTGGGCAATCAGGGGTGACATAATTATCATACCAACCATTGAAATTGCCAACGGCCCCAGCATATATATTCCCTTTTCAAATTCCTTGCCCAGACCCAGCTTGCTGCCGAAAATTCTGTCCAGCGCGGCAACAAGGGCAAAGGCAACCATTACGTAAGAAAGTACGTTCATTTAATCACCTGTTACTGCATACGCTCCTGCTTAACCTTGTGGTCAACAATATGACGCTTTGCAAGCTCGGCAGTTACTTCATCAAGAGTGATGCCTGCATCAATCATAAGCACGGTTACGTGATAAAGAAGGTCGGCAATTTCATAAATTGTTTCTTCCTTATCATGAGCTTTGGCGGCGATGATAACCTCTGTGCATTCTTCGCCAACCTTTTTGAGAATTTTGTCAGTTCCCTTTTCAAAGAGGTAGGTTGTGTAGGAGCCCTCTTTCTTTTCAAGCTTTCTGCCAAGGAGCATTTTGTAAAGACCCTCGTAAGAAAATGCTTCGTCATCCTTTTCTTCAATTACGTTGAAGAAGCAGCTTTCACTGCCTGTGTGACAAGCGGGGCCGTCTTTGATAACATCAACCAAAAGAGTGTCACAGTCACAGTCTGTTCTGATTGACATAATGTGCTGACGGTTGCCTGATGTTTCACCCTTGCGCCAAAGCTCCTGACGGCTGCGGGAATAGAAACAGGTCATACCCTCTTCCAGGCTGATTTTAAGGCTTTCCTCGTTCATATAAGCGAGCATAAGCACCTTTTTTGTGTGATGATCCTGCACGATTGCAGGGATAAGTCCGTTTGCATCATATTTAAGTTCAACCATAATTACACTCTCATTTCTATATTGTTATCGTTAAGATACTGTTTAAGGTCCTTGATATAAACCTCTTTAAAATGGAAAATTGAAGCGGCCAGACCTGCATCGGCAACGCCCGCGTTAAAAAGCTCGAGGAAATCTTCCTTTTTGCCCGCGCCACCGCTTGCAATAACAGGCACAGAAACTCTTGACTGAATTTCGTGAAGCATTTCAAGGTCAAAGCCGTTTTTAACACCGTCGGTGTCAATGCTGTTGACAACAAGCTCACCTGCGCCGCGGTTTACACCGTCAACTGCCCACTGAATGGCATCAATGCCGGTGTCAATTCGTCCTCCCTTTGAAAAGAGGTGGAATTTGCCGTCAACACGCTTGATATCCATAGAAAGCACAACGCACTGGTCACCGTATTTCTGGGCTCCGCGCTCAATAAGTGTCGGATCCTTGATAGCTCCGCTGTTGACAGAAACCTTATCGGCACCGCAACCAAGCACTCTTTCAAAGTCTTCAAGGGTGTTGATTCCGCCGCCTACGGTGAGGGGGATAAAAATTTCACTTGCAACCTCTTTGAGGGCGTCGGTGAAAAGTCCTCTGCCTTCAAAGGAAGCTGTTATATCATAAAAAACAAGCTCATCTGCACCGCTTTCGTTATAAAAACGGGCAAGCTCAACGGGTGATGCAACATCCTGAATTCCTTCAAAATTTACACCCTTTACTACCCTGCCGTTGCGCACATCAAGGCAAGGGATAATTCTGCGAGTAATCATCTGCTACCTCCTGCTAAGCTGAGCACTCTTTCAAGAGAAAGCTTGCCGGAATAAATTGCCTTGCCCACAATTGCGGCATAGGTATTCATAGAAGCCAGCTGAGTGATTTCGTCTTCAAAAGTGATTCCGCCGGAAGCCACAATATCAAGACCATCGATTTTTGCAAGCTCCTTATAAATTTCAAGGTTGGTGCCTGTGAGTGTACCATCTTTGGAAATGTCGGTGTAAATCACGGTTCTGACACCTGTATCACGAAGCTTTTTGCAAAATTCAACCGAGTCAACGTCGGTTACCTCAAGCCAACCGCTGACGGCTACTCTGCCGTCCTTGGCATCAACACCAACGGCAACCGCATCACCGTAAAGGCGGACAGCCTCCTCAACAAAGGGGTAATTTTTAACAGCGGCCGTGCCGATGATTGTGCGGTCAACACCCAGGTCAAGATATGCCTTGAGGCGGTCAAGGTTACGGATACCTCCGCCTACCTCGATAAAAAGCTCATCGTATTTGCAAAGAGCTTTGATTACCTCAAAGTTGGCTGTTGTGCCGTCCTTGGCACCGTCAAGGTCAACAACGTGAAGATTGCGTGCTCCCTTTGCGATAAACTCCTCGGCTATCTTTTCGGGTGAATCACTGTAAACAGTCATTCTGTCATAATCTCCCTCGGTAAGGCGCACAACCTTGCCCGAGCGGATATCTATTGCAGGAAAAATTTCCATAACTATCTCCTTATAATTCAGCAAATGCTTTCAGAAGGGCAAGACCCTTTTCACCGCTTTTTTCAGGGTGGAATTGCGCACCGTAAACATTGCCGTTTTTAACAACTGCAGGTACGCGCACACCGTATTCAGCGTCAGCAATTACGCCTGCGTCACAGTTTTTGCCGTAAAAAGAGTGAACGAAATACATATAATCGCCCTGCTCAATGTATTTGAAAATTGGGTCATCTGTTGATTTGATATTAAGCTTGTTCCAGCCCATATGAGGGATTTTAAGGCTTTTGTCAACATCACCTTCAAAGGGACAGATTTCGCCTTTAATGAAGCCGAGACCCTCATGCTCACCGTATTCAAAGCTTTTTTCAAATAGCATCTGCATACCGAGACAGATACCGAAAATGTATTTGCCCTGAGCGGCACATTCCTTGAGCAAATCAAAAAGACCTGTATCGTGGAGCTTTTTAACTGCGTCACCAAAAGCGCCTACACCGGGAAGAATTATTTTATCGGCTGAACGGATTTCGTCGGCATCGCCTGTGATTTTGCACTCAAGACCGAGAAAGCTCAACGAGCTCTTTAAAGAAAAGAGGTTGCCGCAGCCGTAGTCAACTATTGCTATCATTATAAAACTCCTTTGCTGGAGGGGATTTCTCCGCCAAGTGAGGGGTCAACGCTGACGGCGGTTTTCATTGTGCGGGCAAATGATTTAAAAATACCCTCAATGATGTGGTGGGTGTTTTTGCCGTCAAGAAGCTTTATGTGAAGAGTGACATTGCAGTTTCTGATAAAAGCCCAGAAAAATTCCTCAACAAGCTCGGTGTCCATATCCCCTACCTTCTGACAAGGCATCTGAGCATCAAAATTGAGGTAAGCTCTGCCGCTGATGTCAACCGCTGTGAGCACAAGAGTTTCATCCATAGGGAGAATCATACTGCCGTAGCGTGTGATTCCGCGCTTGTCACCAAGAGCTTCGCTGATTGCCTGACCAAGAACAATGCCCACATCCTCAACCGTGTGGTGAAAGTCTACCTCAGTGTCACCCTTGCAGGTAACATTAAGGTCTATTCTTGAATGCTTGGAAAAAAGCTCAAGCATATGATTTAAAAATCCGCAGTCGGTGTTGATATTGCACTTGCCTGTGCCGTCAAGGTCAAGACGAAGCGAAATATCGGTTTCTCTTGTTTTGCGGTTGATTTCTGAAACTCTCATATTAAAACTCCTCGGCTATGAGTGAAACGGCACGGACAAATTCTTCCATCTGCCAATCATCACCAACGGTGATGCGCACATATTCACTGATTCTGGGTTTGTTGAAATAACGGATTAAGATTCCCTGCTCCTTAAGTCTGAGATACAACTGCTCTGCAGGGATTTTGCTATGCTTTGCAAAAATGAAATTTGACTGTGAGTCAAGACATTCAAAGCCGCATTCTTTGAGCATAAGCTTTGTTTTCTCGCGGATTGCAACAGTTTTGCGGTTGCATTCGCGGTAATATTCATCGTCAGCAATTGCAGCGGCACCTGCGGTGACACCAAGAGTGTTGATGTTGTAGGGATTGAAGGAATACTTGATTTTTTCAAGGTCTGCAATCACCTCTTCACTTGCAAGAGCAAAGCCAAGACGCAAACCTGCGAGAGAGCGGCTTTTTGAAAAGGTCTGCGTAACGATGAGATTATTATATTTATTGATAAGACCTACGCAGGTTTCTGAGCAGAAATCAACATAAGCTTCATCGATGATCACAATGTTACCGGGGTTGGATGCTACGATTTTTTCAACCTCATCAACACTTAAAACAAGACCTGTGGGAGCGTTGGGGTTTGCAATGATGATGTTTTTGTTGATGCCGATATAGTCATTGATATCAACGGTAAAATCAGCTCTGAGAGGCTTTTCGACAAGATTCACATTAAACAAATCGCAGTAAACGGGATAAAAGCTGTATGTGATATCGGGGCAACAAAGCTCACCGCCGTTACCGCAGAATGCCATAATGGAAAAGGCAATAACATCATCTGAACCGTTGCCGCAGAAAACATTTTCACGCTTCAGGTGAAAATGCTTTGCTATGGCATCCTTAAGAGCCTTAAGCTCAGGGTCGGAATACAATTTGAGGTTGTCAATCACTTCACCGCTGAGAGCCTCTTTAACCTTTGGTGAGGGCGGATAGGGTGATTCGTTGGTGTTGAGCTTGATGTATTTTTTGTCATTAAGCTGTTCACCGGGGGTATAGGGAACAAGAGAAGAATAGCATTCTCTCATAAATCTGCTCATTGCAATTTTTCCTTTCTTTTGCTGACTGCTCTGCCGTGAGCCTGAAGACCCTCTTTTTCTGCAAAGCGGACAACGTCATCAGCAACGTCAACCAAAGCTTCGGCTGAATAATAAATAAATGATGATTTTTTGATAAAATCGTCCACACTAAGGGGTGAGCTGAAACGGGCTGTGCCTGAGGTGGGAAGTGTGTGGTTGGGGCCTGCAAGGTAGTCACCCAAGGATTCGGGAACATTCTTGCCAAGGAAAATTGAGCCTGCATGCTTGATCGAATTAAGAAGCAGGAAGGGCTCATCAACGCACACCTCAAGATGTTCGGGAGCAATCATATTGCTCAACTCAACAGCCTGCTGAAGGTTGTCAACAATAATAATCTTGCCGTTGGTGTCGATAGATGCTCTTGCAATCTCGGCTCTGGGAAGCTCGGGAATCTGCTTTTCAAGCTCGTCGCTTACCTTGTTTGCCAGATCCTCACTGTCGGTAATCAGAACAGCGGAAGCAAGCTTATCGTGCTCAGCCTGTGAAAGCAAATCAGCCGCAACAAGCTCGGGGTCACAGTTGCCCTGAGCAATAACAAGAATTTCGCTGGGGCCTGCAATCATATCAATGTCAACAATGCCGTAGAGCATTCTTTTGGCGGTGGCAACAAAAACGTTGCCGGGGCCGACAACTTTATCTACCTTGGGAACGGATTCGGTTCCGTAGGCAAGAGCGGCAACCGCCTGAGCGCCGCCTGTTTTGAAAATTCGGTCAACACCCGCAATTCTTGCAGCAGCAAGTATGGGAGCGGGAACATTGCCGTCTTTATCGGGAGGGGTTACCATAACAATTTCTTCAACACCTGCAATTTTGGCAGGAACAGCATTCATAAGCACGGAGGAAGGGTATCTTGCCGTGCCGCCGGGAACATAAAGACCAACCTTATCAATGGGAGTAATCTTCTGGCCGAGGATGATACCGTCTTTATCGTTGATGATAAAATTGTTTCTCACCTGATGTGAGTGGAAGTGGTGGATGTTATCCCTTGCCTTTTCAAGAGTGCGGATATAATCCTTATCGGCTTTTTCAAAAGCCTCGTCAATTTCTTCTTTGGTTACCTCGAGGGCAGTAATCTCTGCGCCGTCAAACTTTGCACCGTATTCAATAAGAGCCTTGTCACCGTTTGACTTAACATTTTCGATAATATCAGAAACAATATCTTCAACACCGCTTTTTGTTTTGATGTCGCGGGTGAGAATATCTTCGGGCTTTGCATTTGATGCTGAAATTATTTTAATCATATTTTGCCCTCCTTAACAAGCTGTTCGCGAAGCTTGGATGTAATATCGTTAATCACATCGCCCTTGAAGCGGTATGATGATTTGTTGGCAATAAGCCTTGCGCTGATGGGAAGAAACTTTTCCCTTACGCTGAGATTGTTTTCTTTGAGAGTTGTGCCTGTTTCAACAATATCGACAATTACGTCGGAAAGACCAAGCAATGGGGCAATTTCAATTGAGCCGTTGAGCTTGATGATGTCAATTTCACGATTAAAAGATGAATAATATCTTTTTGCAATGTTGGGGAATTTGGTTGCAACTCTGATAGGACGGTTGGGGTCTTCAACATAATCGTTCTTGGCGGCAACACACATATGGCAAACACCAAGACGAAGGTCAAGAAGCTCATACAAATCGAAGTTGCCTTCATCAAGAATATCCTTGCCCACGATACCGATATCAGCGGCACCGCGTGCAACATAAATTGCAACGTCGGAGGGCTTAACAAGAAGATAACGCACGTTGTTTTCTTCACTTTCAAACACAAGCTTACGGTTGTCGGCATAAATCTCACTGCAATCATAACCGATTGAAGCAAGGCGCTCGTAAACCTTGTCGCCGAGTCTGCCTTTCGGCAAAGCTATATTGAGCATTATTTAACCTCCTTACCGTCGAATGTGTATGTTTTACCCGCTTTGAAATTTTCGGGAATTTCTTTTTCTACTCTGACAGAATAGCCCTGAGAAACAAAGTCCTCAACAGCCTTCATAAGTGTGATGTCAGATTTTTCACCTTTGTTGAGAATGAGAATATCGCAGTCTGTATCCCCTGCAACAGGATAATGCAGGTTAAGATTATCAAGATAAACCGCGAAGCCCACTGCACCGATGCCCTTGCGGATTTTGGAAGCAAGGTTGTCGTAACGTCCGCCGGCAAGCACGGGAGTCGGCGAAGCCTTTACATAGCCTGAAAAAATTATTCCGTTATAATATGATGACGGATTAACAACAGACAAATCAAGCTGAACCTTGTTGCCCAAAGAAACGGCACAAAGGGTGTTGTAAACCTCTTCAAGCTCGTTGCAAGCCTTGTCGGTGGCATCGTTCATTGAAATGTAACGAAGACCCTGCAAAACCTCTTCAAATTTGCCGTTGAGGGAAGTGAGCGCCGTAAAATATTCAACATATTTTTCTTCAATTGCATACTGCTCACAAACAGCCTTAAGATCGTGAGCATTTTTGTTGCGCTGACAGAAAACGATCTGCTCCTTGGCAGAAGCGGGAAGCTTCATTTCATCAAGCACGGCGCTGATAAAAGCCATATGAGAAAGACAAAGAACACAGTCATTGTCAATTTTCTGAAGGCTTTTGAGCGCGAGGGTTACAATTTCACCGATTGAATAAGAATCGATGTTGCCCATAAGCTCAACGCCGGACTGTTTGATTTCTTTATAGTCGTTGGTTTCCTGGGAAATTCGATAAACGTTTTCGTTGTAATATGTTTTAGTGCAGGTGTTTTTATCAATCCTTGCATTTTTAACAATTGAGAGAGTAATATCAGGTTTGAGTGCCATAAGGCGGCCGTCGGAGTTATTGAAAGCAATAACCCCCTCACCTGAAAGGAAATCACGGTTGTCGCTGTAAAAGCTGTATTCTTCAAATTTTGCCATACAGAATTTGCGATAACCATACTGTTCATATAACTTTGAAAGCTCAAAAACGAGCCTGTCTTCAGTTGGCATTGAGCCGAAAAAATCAAACATTCTGAGAATCCTCCGTCCTATTACGGGATTTTATGAAGCTATTATATACCACTTCAACGCTTTAGTCAATTAGCATATTACTACAATAAAATCATATGTAGGCATTATTTCTGTTCATTATACCAAAAAAGTGCCGAAAAGTAAACGAAAAACAGCAGAAAAATAGTTGATTTTTTGCATTATAATGATTATGTAATTGGTGAAAGTGACAAAGCCTTTGGCTCCCTTGTGTACGGGGGCAAGGAACTTTTTATTTTGTATTGAAATATCGTTCACAAAAGCATATAATATTTACAAATCGGAGGTAATGTTATGAAAAAAACGAGACTTAAACAATACGCTTCACTTATTGCAAACGTTGGCGCAAGGGTGCAGAAAGGTCAGGAGGTTATGATTTTTGCCGAACTTGACCAGCCTGAGTTTGTTAAAATGGTGGTTGAAGAATGCTATAAAGCAGGTGCTTCAAGGGTTGATGTGGAATGGAGCTATCAGCCGTTGACAAAGCTTCACGTCAGACACCGCTCACTCAAAACTCTCGGCACCGTGCTCGACTGGGAGGTTGAAAAGCTCAAGCGCAGAGTTGAGGTTTTGCCCGTAATGATTTATCTTCTTTCCGAAGACCCTGACGGACTCAACGGCATCAACCAGAAAAAATATTCCAAATCATCTCAGGAGCGCTACAAGGTTATCAAGCCCTTCAGAGACCAAATGGAAAATAAATATCAGTGGTGCATTGCCGCCGTGCCAGGTGTGGCATGGGCAAAAAAGGTTTTCCCCGGCTGCCGCAAAAATGAAGCTGTTGAAAAGCTTTGGGAAGCAATTCTTCTCACCTCACGCTGCGGAGATGACCCTGTTGAGCAATGGAATCAGCATAACGCTGACCTGAAAAGCAGATGTGACTATCTTAACAGCCTCAACATCGAATCGCTTCACTACACATCTTCAAACGGAACAGATTTCACCGTTGGTCTTATTGAGGGCTCTCAATTCCTCGGCGGCGGTGAATACACCCTTTCGGGCAATTATTACAACCCAAACATCCCCAGCGAGGAAGTGTTTATTTCACCCAAAAGAGGTGAAGCAGAGGGTGTTGTTTATTCCACCATGCCTCTCTCCTACCGTGGTGAGCTGATTGAGAATTTTTATATCCGTTTTGAAAGTGGCAGAGCTGTTGAAGCAAAGGCAGAGAAAAACGAGGAACTCCTCATTGAGCTTATCAATATGGATGACGGCTCCGCCTACCTTGGCGAATGCGCACTTGTGCCTTACGATTCCCCCATCAGAAACAGTGGAATTCTCTTTTACAACACTCTTTTTGATGAGAATGCCGCCTGCCACCTTGCACTTGGAGAAGGCTTTTCATCAAGCATTGTGGGCAATGAGGAAATGACACTTGAAGAATGCAGAGCAATGGGTATCAACAAATCTATTGTTCACGAGGATTTTATGATCGGCTCTGCCGACCTTGACATCACCGCAAAAACACGCGACGGAAAAACCGTTCAGATTTTCAAAAACGGAAACTGGGCATTTTAAATGCAACAAAAAAGACAGGGCAGTGCCCTGTCTTTTGTCATTCATCATATCCCACAAGCTCCTGACGGGTTTTGAAGTAATAGCCGTTTCTCTCAAGAAGCTTGGGTGCTTTTAATATTTTGCCCATTCCTCTGATAACGCATGTCTGAGGGTCGTTGGCAATTCTTGTTTTGATACCTGTTCTGTATTCAATAAAGCGGTCAATACCTGTTAGCAAAGCACTTCCGCCCGTTATGGTAATGCCTGTTTTGGAAACATCAGCAGTAAGCTCAGGCGGTGTGTTTTCAAGCACCTGGCGGATTGATTCCACAATCTGATCAAGCAATTCATTGAAGCAAAGAAAAACATCTGCAGAGGTAATTTCAGCCGATGAAGGCATATTTGTCACTGCGTCCTTGCCTACCGCTCTCACAGCAAGCTCGGCTTCAAGGAAATTGGTGCAGCCGATATCTTTTTTGATAATTTCTGCAGTAGGAGTGCCGATTATAAGATTTTTTTCTCGTTTTGCAAAAGAGATGATTGCATCATTAAAGGCATTGCCTGCAATTTTGATTGACTTTGAGGAGCAGACCATTCCCCTTGCAATAACGGCAATGTCAGTAGTACCTGCGCCCATATCCACAACCATTGTGCCGTGGTAGCTGTTGACATCAACACCTGCACCGATTGCAGCGGCAAGAGGCTCCTCAACAAGGCATGCCTTTGACGCACCCGAAGCCGTTGCCATTTCAAGCACGGAGCGTTTATCAACAGAATTCATATCACAAGGAATGCTGATGAGCACATTGGGCTTTAAAATTTTATTGCTGCACACCTTCTGCACAAAATATCCGATGATGTTCTGCACAATCTGAAAATCTGCTATGCTGCCCTCTTTTATGGGACAGATTATGTCAAGCCAATCGTGGGTTTTGCCCATCATTTCATAGGCTTTTTTGCCAAGAGCGCTGATCCTTTCATTTTCGGCATCAAAAGCCACAACACTTGGCTCGTTGGCAATTATACCCTTGC
This sequence comes from Acutalibacteraceae bacterium, assembly GCA_045633685.1. Classification (GTDB taxonomy): domain Bacteria; phylum Bacillota; class Clostridia; order Oscillospirales; family Acutalibacteraceae; genus CAG-488. The sequence continues at coordinate 14,034 of JAZQYU010000049.1, forward strand.
CCTGAACGAAAACCGACAGATAGCCTGTTCCCAGATCAAAGCATATATTTGTTCCTATCATCAGCTTCGTCCTTTCTTTTTAATTTGGTAACTGCCGCAGAAAGGCAGCACACCTTTTCAGCACCCGCAAGAAAAAGCATTTTTCCGCATTCGCTGAGGGTTGACCCCGTAGTTTCAATATCGTCCACAAGGAGTATTTTCATACCGCTCAGGTCAAACTCTTTGTTCACCTCAAAAACACCCAACACATTGCCGAATCGCTCTATGGGAGAAGTGCCGGATTGTTTTTCGGTACGATAGATTTTCTTCAGCACTCCGTCCATAAAGGGAATTTGTGTATTGAGAGAAATATATTCACCAAGAAGGCGGCTTTGGTTATATCCCCTGTTTTTTAAATCCTCAGGATACAAAGGTACACAGGTTATGATATCAAAGCTTTCTTCTGCGTAACGCTCACAGAAAGCATCAAGCATATATTCACCCAACGGAGAGGAGAACTCGGTTTTGCCCCTGAATTTAAAAGCGTGAATACACTTTTTGACACCACCCTCAAAATAAAACGGAGCGGCCGCCTTGTCGTAATAAAGAGTGGCAGAGGAGCAAGTACATTCACTCCTTGCTCTGCCGCATTTGGAGCAGATTTTACCATTGACAAAAGGCAATGAATCACGGCATCTTTCACAGGTGAAACGCTTGTTTTCAAAGGTTTCACCACCGCAAAACATACACCGATGAGGCCAGACAACGGATTTTATTGCCTTTAACAAATTACCCATTATTCTTCACCCTCACACAAAAAGTGTTTCAAAGCAGAATAGCGTCTTGTTCGGGTATTATTTTTTACCATTTCTTCAATCTGAGCTTCACTGCCAACCATAATCATCAGCCTTTTGGCTCGGGTTACGGCGGTGTAAAGCAAATTGCGATAGCAAAGCTGAGGCACAACACCCATTACGGGAATAACAACCGCGGGAAATTCATTACCCTGACTTTTGTGCACGGTCATTGCATAGGCGTGCTCAAGCTCATTCAGGCTTTCAAGGCTGTATACCGCCTCTTTGTCATCATACCACACAGCAAGACAAGCATTTACCTTATCAATTTTTTTGATAATACCGATATCACCGTTAAAAACACCGGTACCTTCCTCTGAATCCTTTGTCCAGATGATGTTATAATTATTTTTGATCTGCATCACCTTGTCCCCTTCACGAAAAATACGGGAGCCTGAGGTGATTTCGTTTTTATTTTTATCGGCAGGATTGATTAAATTCTGCAGAATTTTGTTAAGATTAACCGAGCCTGTTTCGCCCTTGCGTGAAGGGCAAAGCACCTGAATATCATTGAGGGATGAAAATCCGTAGGCCTTGGGCAGACGGTTGACACACAGGTCAGCAACGGTTTTGGCTGTTTCATAGGCGGAAACACGCTTCATAAAGAAAAAGTCATTATCTTTGTCATACAATTCAGGCATTTCACCTGACACGATTTTGTGGGCATTGGTGACAATTCTGCTTTCCATCGCCTGACGAAAAACCTCTTTGAGAGCCACAACAGGCATAACGCCTGAATCAATCAGATCGTGAAGCACGTTGCCTGCACCGACAGCGGGAAGCTGGTCGGAGTCACCCACCATAATCAACCTGCAACCGAGAGGAAGCGCATCAAGAAGTGAAGCAAAAAGTGAAACATCCACCATTGAAAGCTCGTCCACAATAACGGCACCTGCAGAAATGGGATTCCGGGCATTGCGGACAAAGTGAGGTCTGTCGTGCTTGTCCCATTCCACCTCAAGAAGGCGGTGAATTGTTTTGGCTTCCTTGCCGGTGATTTCACTCATTCTTTTGGCGGCTCTGCCCGTTGGGGCGGCAAGAGCAACGTCAACACCGTCCATTTCAAACAGCTTCAGAATGCCGTTTAGGGTGGTGGTTTTGCCGGTGCCGGGTCCGCCGGTGAGGATGAGCATACCTTTATTCACAGCAGTCATAATAGCCTGACGCTGCTTTTCTTCATAGGAGATGTTCTCCTGCTTTTCGATTTTCTGAATATCCGCATCAACCGTAGGTCTGCCTGCGGGCGGGAATTTGTTCATTATTGCAATGCGCCTTGCGGCAAGCTTTTCCGCAGCGTGGATATGTGGCAAAAATAAAAATTCCTTGCCGTCGATAGTTTCACTCACAAGCTTTCCGCTTTCAAGAAGCGCGTCAACGGCAATGTCGATTGTGTCTTCATTGGTTTCAAGCAGCCCTGAGCTGGGGGCAAGAAGCTTCGCCCTTGGCACACAAGTGTGACCGTTGTTGAGATTGTGACGGATAACATGAATAATGCCTGCGGCATTTCTGAAATCGCTGTGGGGAGGCTGGGGCAAAGACGCCGCTATGGCATCTGCACGGTCAAAACCGACACCTATCCCCTCACCGCAGAGAATATAGGGATTGACGCAAATCAGGTCAACAGCATTTGCACCAAAAAGCCTGAATGCTTCAAGACATTCGTTTGGGGTCATACCAAAGCGTTCAAGGCTTATCATAACCTGCCTGACGGCAAACTGTTCATTGAAAATTTTAGATATATCCTGCGCCTTTTTGAGAGATATACCTTTTATTTCTGCAAGCCGTTCCGGCTGATTTTCAAGCACATCAAAGGCTGAATCACCGAAACGGTCAATAATTTTGCGGGCTGTGGCAGGTCCGATACCCTTGACGGCACCTGCGCTGAGGTAGCGAAGCAAATCCGCCGAGGATGACGGCATACTCCGCTCACATAGCTTTGCTTTGAACTGCCTGCCAAAGGTGGAATGATAGCTCCATTCGCCGCGAAGACGCAGACTTTCACCCTCTGTTACCTCGGGCAGAACACCCACAACGGTGAAATATTCTTCATCTGTGTAAAAATCAATAACGGTAAAACCGTTTTCTTCGTTGCGGTATGTAATTTCATCAACAACGCCACTGATTTCTACAAGTTGTTCGTCCATCATTTTTCCTTTCCGATAATCGTGCAAAGCAAATCATCGGGAGCACAAAGCTCCATATTATCAAAATCGTTTAGTATATTTTTACACAAGGCTTTCTGCTTTTGGGTCATACCGTTGTCAACAATAACCACCTTGTTGTTACAATTTCCGTTAAACGCTCGGTGAAGATAAACGCTGTAGAGCAAGGTGCTGACATCGTCATCCTCCATACCTGAAGAAATCACCATAACACAATGTGACAAGTCATCAATTTTAAAAATCCGTAAAATTATAAAGCACGAAGTTGCAACCACTCCGATAAAGATAAAAGCAGCCGCTATTCCGTACCATAAACCTTCAAGCATATTATCACCTCGGTACATTATATGCACAAGGTGAATTTAGTGACCGTAGTAATTATAAATGTGGGCAGGTCTGTAAGCCGTGTTCTGTCATTTAAGGCAATTATCTGTCTTGGCTTTGCGTTGCCACAAAGCTCACGCCACCCGTTGAAACGCGCCGAGCAAGCGATAGTTTCGGTCGGTGTTGCTTCGGATAGGGTTTACAGGGTCTGCGCGGTTCCCCGCCGACCGGTGAGCTCTTACCTCGCCTTTCCACCCTTACCGCATAAAGCGGCGGTATATCTCTGTTGCACTGTCCCTAAGGTTACCCTCGGCGGCCGTTAGCCGTTATCCTGCTCTGTGAAGCACGGACTTTCCTCACACCTGAATAGGTGCGCAACTGCCCAACCTACCCACAATATATATTTTAGTTTAAAACGCAAAAACTGTCAACCGTTTGAGCAAAAATAAAGAGAGAAGATTGAAACTTCTCTCTTTGCTTTTATTTCCATCTGAGCTCGGTTATTGAAACAGCTCCCTTGTTGGGATTAGGTTTATCAAGCCAGCCGCAGGTTGTGATATAAAACTTTCCGTTTTCCTGCAAAATTTCAGGTGCGTGAGCCTGCAAAACAGTAACAGGCTGTGCACCATCACCCTCACCGTTATAAACACCAAAGTGCAACGGATTTTCTGAACAGAACACCAGGGTGTTATTATAAGTTTCATCAGAACAGTCGGTATAGGTTACAAACAGATAATACAAACCGTCTTTTTCAACAACATAAGGTGATTCCATTGCACCCCAGCCGGGATTTAACGGAGCATCAACACCGGAAGTGAGAGCAAAGCCTTCAAAATCCCACACCAATAAATCCTCGGAAGAGAAGCATGAAATTGCACCCTTTTTATTATGAATTCCCGAAACATACATCAGATATCGGTTATCATCAGTTTTCAACACAAAATGGTCTCTGTGCGCAGCCATAAGCGGTTCATTGTTCAACACTACCTTGTGACCGAACCACTCGTTCATATCAAAAGAAACGGCAAGAGAAGTCGGCGACGGACCGTAAAACATATAATAATTTTCGTCCTTTTTAATTACGCAAGGAGACCAGGCAAGAGTGCCCGTATCAATTACGCGTCCTGCTTCTTCGAAAGGAGTACTGAAGCTCTTGCCTTTACCGTGAACAAAATACCGCTCTTCATAGGAATGACCGTTCATACTTGTTATACCGTATAAATGCCACTTGCCGTCAGAACCTTTTACTATGGTGTGGTCATTAACATAATTACCGTTTTTCTGCGGTTTAAAAAGGACTTTCCAATCTCCGTAAATATATGGAATTTTCATTTTGTTACTCCGTTTTACCAGCGGTTTTCAACATATTCACAGAAGGTGAAGAGGTCTTTGATTTCAAGCTTTGTGCCGTCATCAAGGGTTACGTCACCGTGCCAGTTGCCGAAAATCTGGTGACAGTTCATTCTGCCGATTTTAAAATCAACATCCGAATGGTTATCAAGCGTGGGAGTCATTGTCATATTGAATCGGCCGTCCTCGGAAATAAACTTCCACTCCTCCATAAATCTGTCTTTGGGGAATTTTTCAACATCAACTGCTCCGATTTTGTGTACCTTGCCGTCGTAGAAAATGCAAGTCTCGGTGGCGTGGCTTTCGTTGCCGATTGCCCAGGTGATTTCAAAGCCGAAAAGATGCTCTTTGCCGTTTTCATCGGTGATGTATTGATTGCCGCTGCCCCAGTACCAAACCATTTTGTGAACGGTGTTTACACGCCCCCAGTCCATTGTGCAGAAGCCTGCGGGCTTTGAAAATTCATAGGTATAATCACCCCAGACAAACTTACCCTCGCAAGGCATACACATCTGCTTGGTGGTCATAAAATATTTGGTTGGATCTTCATCAAAAGGAAAAACTGTGGTGATGTTTTCAAGGCCTTCAGGAATATCCATCTGAACACTTACCTCAACAGGCTTACCCTTGTATGAGCCTTTATACCACAAGGTGCGCTCGGTTTCTTTCGTATTAAAATCGAATTCGGTTTTGCCGATTTTATCTTTATAGCGGTTGGGAACATCGCCCTTTGCGGGGGGTACGTGCTTGTTGGCACCAAGGAAATAGGCAATGGAGTCCACCACTACCTCCCCTGTTTTGAGGTTAACGAGCTTTGCACCCACATAGCCGCCCATATTGATGTTGGCAAAGCTGACGAGAATCTGAAATTCACCGTCGCAGATGTTATAAAAATCCCATTCCTTGCGGCTCATTATGCCTGTTCTGACATAATCGCGGTTATAGGTGAACACATTTTTTCTTGCCCAGCCTTTGGCAAGAAGTGTGCCGTCAGGTGCAAGCAAGGGTGTTTCTTCGGTGTATTCGGTCTGCTTTGATTTTTCTGTCCAATCCTTAAAAGGAACATAAGTGCGCGGGAGTTCTCTGCTCATAAAATTACCTCCAAAACGAAAAGTGGTACAAGTTGATTGTACCACTAATTTGTTTTATTGACAATAGTTTTGCCGTTTTTTCATTTTCTGCCAATTTATAAAGCCGTAAATATCGTTGACAAAGAACACGGCAAAGCAGATAATAACCGAAAGATAGCTGATGTCTTCAAATGTTGCCATAATCCACAAAGCTATGAGCACAAGGTCATTAAGAGCATAAACAAGAGCGTAGTAAGGGCTGCGTCTGAATGTAAGATATGCCGCAGCAAAGCTTGTTGAAACAGAAATTGTGCTGGGCAGCAGATTTGCTGTGCCGAAAAATTCAAGAACAAAGTAAAACAAGATACTCACCGCAGCCGTCAGGAAGAGCATAAATACCACTTCCTTTTTGGAAATTGAGTTTACCTCCACCTCGGATTTTTTGCCCTTGAACGGATTTCTGAGCCAAGATACAAGAGAAAACACCGCCATAGGAAGAGTCATTCCCACATAAGTTGCGACCTCACCGTAATAGGCGAATGAAAACGATATATATCCGTAAATTGTGCTGAAAATTATCATCAGAACATTGCCCACAGGGTTCCCTTTTGCAAGAAAAATCAAGGATGTTACACCGATGAGTGAGGCAATAAGAGTGAGACAGCTTGACCTGTCAAAAGCCAGAAAGGACACGAGTATAATCAGCATTGATGAAACCCAAAGGGCTATATCTTTTTTTGAAAAATATTTTAACATAATTTTACCTCCAAAAAAGCATCCGCTGTGTATCTTCTGAGACCTAATGATACACTAACGAATGCTTTGCTTACATTCACTACCCGGTGGCAGTAACCGTATTTAATTATTCTTCAACAATAACAGGTGTTGTCTGCTCTCTTCCGCAGGGGAGGATTACAGGTGTTGCCAATGAATAAACATCGGTGCACATTCCTTCAAGGGAATAAACTTCCTTTGCTCTTTCGTCAAGCTCGTCCACGTCGGAAGCCTTGGTGATAATGGGAAGTGTGGCGGTTTCTTTGGCTTTCCTGAGGATTTCCTTGCCCTTTTCATTCATTGCAAGAACCTTGATATAAGGGGGAAGACCCTCACTCTGCTCCTTGGTGAAGCCGAGGAAGGAAGCAAGAACAATTCTTCTGATTCTTGCGTGGGAATAGCGTCTTGTTTTGGCAAGAGAGAAAAGCTCTTCAAGGCTTTTGGCCTTGAGTGCCGCGTCGTGTATTCGGTTTTCGATGCCTTCACTCACATCGGGAGATTCGGCAATATCCTCTACCCTGAGCTGTCGCATACAGCAAAGAATACTGAATTCGAGCTTTGAATAAGGTGTGGGGCCGGTCTGAGCCTCGACCTCCTGATTGTATATATCAACCATATTCTGGGGAACATATCTGTACCAGGAGTCACCCTCAAGCATCATATTGCGGATATCGGATGCACTTGCGAAGTTTTCACTTCTCATAATGCTGTCGTGAGCAACACCTTTTCGGGCAACAGTAACCATTTCGGCTCTCGGTTCAGATTCGTTGTTGGCAATGATATATTCAATGCCGAGAGTATTATTAGGTTCATTGAGAATTGAAAAGAAATCGTCACCGTGATAAGTTCTCACAGCCTCTGCTCTTGCCCCTGCATAGCTCATACCTATTTCGAGATTTTTCTTCATTCTTTCAATTACAAAGGGGTCACTGATAGCCTCTGCTGTTTCGGTGAGCTTTTCAATGTCACCGCATTCACTGCCGAAGCTGATCGCGTCAACACAACCCAGACCCTTGAGCACACCTACGGCACCCTGAGCAAAGCTCTGTGCCCTTGCAATGCTCCACAAGGTCGGAAGCTCCACCACAAGATCAACACCATTTTCAAGAGCCGCCTTGGCTCTTGCCCACTTTGAAAGGATGGCAGTTTCACCGCGCTGAACGAAGTTGCCGCTCATAACGGCAACAACGGCATCGGCACCTGTTGTTTCTTTGGTTTTTTCTATATGATATTTATGTCCGTTGTGAAAAGGGTTATATTCTGCAACAATTCCAGCTATTTTCATTTTTACCTCCAAAAAGTTCAAAAACCTATTGAAAAATGCATTTCATACATATATAATATAACAGTTAGAGACAATATACAAGTCAAAATTGATTATTTTTTAGGAGGAATTGCAATGAAAATTCTCGTTATCAACGCAGGTAGCTCTTCTCTTAAATATCAGCTTATTGATATGGAGAACGAAACCGTACTTGCAAAAGGTAACTGCGAGCAGATTGGTCTTAAGAGCACATTCACACACAAGGTTCCCGCTGATGAAAGCAAAAACATCAAAAGCCTTCCCTGTGAAATGCCCGACCACGCTTCAGCTATTCAGATTGTTATCAACGCCCTCACAAGCGCAGAAAACGGCGTAATCGCATCAATGGATGAAATTGACGCAGTAGGTCACCGTGTTGTTCACGGCGCTGAGTATTTCAGCACCTCAGTGCTTGTTAACGAAGATGTTGAAAAGGCTATCGAGGCTTGCTTCGAATGGGGTCCCCTTCACAACCCTGCAAACCTTACAGGCATCAAGGCTTGCCAGGCAATTATGAAGGATGTTCCTCAGGTTGCGGTTTTTGACACAGGCTTCCACCAGACAATGCCTGACTATGCATATATGTATGCTCTCCCCTACGAATATTATGAAAACTACGGCATCCGCCGTTACGGCTTCCACGGTACATCACACCGTTTTGTAAGTGCCAAGGCAACTGAACTTCTCGGCAACCCCGAGCACAGCAAGGTTGTTACCTGCCACCTCGGCAACGGTTCTTCAATCACCGCTGTTGTTGACGGCAAGTGTTATGACACAACAATGGGCGTTACTCCCCTTGAAGGCATCATGATGGGCACTCGCTGCGGTTCAATTGACCCTGCTATTGTTCCCATTATCATGAAAAAAGAAGGTCTCACCGCTGACCAGATGGACACAGTTATGAACAAAAAGTCCGGTATGCTCGGTGTTTGCGGCACAAGTGACAACAGAGAAATTGAAGCAAGAGCAAAAGAGGGCGACGAAAAAGCCAAGCTTGTTGAATCAATGCTCTGCCACCAGCTCACAAAATACATCGGCGGTTATGCTGCTGCTATGGGCGGTCTTGACGCTATCGTATTCACAGGCGGTATCGGTGAGAACAATCCCCAGTACAGAGACCGTGTTTGTGACAAGCTTGCATTTATGGGCGTTAAGATTAACTACGATGTTAACGATGAGCTCAAGAGGGGCAAGGAAGGCGAAATTTCAACACCTGACTCAGCAGTTAAGGTTTATGTTGTCTGCACAGACGAAGAGCTTATGATTGCAAGAGACACAAAGGCTATTGTTGAGGCTCTTTAATTCCTGACAAGAATATTGCAAAGGGAACGGCGGTTGTCGTTCCCTTTTTTCGACATTTTTTGCTTTTCGTCTGTTGACCCGAGAGCCTTTAAGTGGTAAAATAACAGACATAGGTGGTGTAAAAAATGAAAAAAATTATCAGCATTATTTTAACCGTGTTGCTTCTGGCAGCCCCATTCACAATGAACATTTCTGCCGAAGAAGCAACCACAAAAACAGAAGCTCTGATTAAACAGATTGAAGAAACACAGACAATCAACATCAAGGTCAGCGACAGCATTGTTGCAAATGATTTTGTTAAAATCACTGATTTTAATATTATGTTTAAAATCAAGGATACCGACAACATTCTTTCAGACCTCAAATTTGCCGCAACCGCAAAGGTAGCCGGAATCAAGGCAAGAGCGATTTTCGGCGAAGAAAATCTTGTGTACGCGCCCGGACTTCGTTGCTACGTTGACCTCAACGAATTTATGGACATCAAAACCTTTGACTTCAAGCTTATCGCAACAGGTCTTGATGTGCTTCTGAGCTATCTCTCAAGCAAAACATTCGAATCACTTCCCCTCACTTCTGCAGAAATGAGAAACGTTAAGGGCTACGGTGACGTTTATGTTGAGCGTTTCGGAGGTGTTTCTGAATTTTACTACGACGGTGATTTGCTTGTAGGATTCAGATTCCTTGACCTCGACAATGACAATTCTATTGTTACCGTTGACATAAAGGACATTCTTCCCACATTCATTGAGGGCATTTCCTCAGGAGTTGACAGCTCACTTTTTGAAAAGCCCACAGGCTTTTATATTAACCTCACTCCCCTGGTTAAATTCCTCTATGACATTTCAATGAGCCTTAAATAAGCAACAAAGCGAAGAGATCAATGCAATCTCTTCGCTTTAATTTATCTTCTTAACAGATTCAGTCTTGCAAGAACACCGTTTGGCTGTTCTTCACCATAGAGCATACCCTGATAGCAATGGCTGTATTCAAGAGGCTCCACAAGGTAGTTGGAAAGGATATTTCCGCACATATTGAACTTGGGAAATTCCGGAACATAGTTGTAGACAACCTCAGGAATAATTTTTTCAAAAGCCTGGGGTGTGGGTTGAGTTTTTTCGGCAATGACACTCACATCCCTGAGCACCCCCGCAGTAAGTGTGCGATAATTGACAGCACCCTTGAGCATATTGAACTCACCTGTGCAGACAACGGGAACATAATACTTGGAGGCAACATTCATAAGCATCGGGATGCTCTGTGCCTTAACGAGAGGATTTTTATCAAAAGCGGTATTGAGCATCATAAAGCGTGTGCCGCATTCCTTGCGTTCAAAAGCCGCCCAGGAGCAGGAGGAATAGTTGGTTGCTGTTTCAAATTTTGAAAGCTTTTCGGGAGTTTCGGAATACCAGAAGCTTCCGCTTTCAAGTAAGGTAAGCTCAAAATGATTATAGAAAATAGGATTGTGAACATTACCCTCAGCATATGAATAGAGCTCACCGATATGAGCCTGAGCAAAAGCGGCAAGACCTTCCCCCGCCTGCTGAATTCCCACACAGTCAGGAAGGGTATCCAGAACGGTTTCTGCCATAATCTGCGCCTGCATCTGCCATTCAAGAGGATTTTCTGAGGGTGTGGATATTTTATAAGATAAAGCTGAAATTTCCTGCATATATTTTCTCCTTTGGTAACTTTCTATAATTATATCATAATTTTTTCGCGTATACAACAAAAAAAGTATCATTATTTCACAAAAAACTATTGAATTTAGCTTTTTAAAGTGATAAAATTAAAAAGGTTATATACCAATTCCCTATTGGAGGTTATTAAAATGAGTTTTCCTGTTGCTGTTCAGTTATATTCAGTAAGAGACAATATGGCTGAAGACTTTGAAGGCACAATCAAAAAAGTTAAGGAAATGGGCTATGACGGTGTTGAATTTGCAGGCACATTCGGCAACGCACCCGAAAAAGTTAAGGCTATCTGCGAAGAGAACGGCCTTGTTCCCGTTTCTGCACACGTAAGCTTTGAAGAGCTTGCCGCCGACCCCGAAAAGGTTATCGGTGACTATGCAACCATCGGTGTTAAATACATAGCTATCCCCTATGCTGTTGAAGAACGCCGCCCCGGTGCTGAGCTTTTTGAAGACACAGTTGAAGGCATCCGCAAATTTGCCGGCATTGCTAAAAAATACGGCATCACAATGCTTTATCATAACCACGACTTCGAGTTTAAAAAGGTTGACGGTGTATATGGTCTTGACCTTCTTTATTCTTCACTTTCTGCAGATGAGCTTCAGTCAGAGCTTGACACCTGCTGGGTAAATGTTGGCGGTGAAAACCCCGCAGATTATGTGGTTAAATATTCAGGCAGAGCTCCCGTTGTTCACCTCAAGGACTTTGTTATGAGCGGAAAAGATAAGCCCGAAAAAATGTATGCACTCATCGGTATTGATGACGGTGCACAGGCAGACGAGGATGAAGGCGAAGATTTTGCGTTCAGACCCGTAGGCTACGGTGTTCAGGACTTCCCCGCTATTCTTGAAGCTTGCAAAAAAGCAGGCACAGGCTGGGTTGTTGTTGAGCAGGACAGCCCCTCAATGGGCAAGACTCCTCTTGAAAGCATCAAGATGAGCATTGACTATATTAAAACAATCAACAAATAATCGGAGGAATATAAAATGTCAGACGCAGTACTTAATCAGTTTACACAAACTGTTGAAGAAGAAAAGAAAGTAAGCGATAAAAAATTCAGAATCGGTATTATCGGCACAGGTTGGATTGCTGAAGCCCACATTGAAAGCTACCTTCAGATGGACGATTGCGAAATCGTTGCCGCTGCCGACCTTATCCCCGGCAGAGCTGAGAAGTTTATGGAGAGATATGGCGTTACAGGCGTTAACTTCTACCCCAGCCACAAGGAAATGCTTGACAACGAAGAGCTTGACGCAGTCAGCGTTTGTACCTACAACAAAACTCACGCAGAATGCACAATTTATGCTCTTAACAAGGGTGTTAACGTTCTTCTTGAAAAGCCTATGTGTGTTACCACAGAAGAAGCTGTTGAAATTATGAGAGCTGAAAAGAAGAGCGGCAAGCTTCTTTCAATCGGCTTCCAGCCCCGTGGCGACGAAAATATGAAGATGATCAAAAAGATTGTTCAGTCAGGTGAGCTTGGTGACATCTACTACATTCAGACAGGCGGCGGCCGCAGACGCGGTATCCCCAACAGCACATTCATTGAAGAAAAAACTGCAGGTATCGGCGCTATGGGTGACATCGGTTGTTACTCACTTGATATGGTGCTCAACGCTGTTGGCTATCCCAAGCCCCTTACAGTAAGCGGTTATACATCAGCATTCTTCGGTCCCAATCCCATGTATAACAACCCTGCTGACGCTGCAAGATTCAATGTTGAAGACTTCGCTGCAGCATTTGTTCGTCTTGAAGGCGGCATCATCCTTGACTTCCGTATTGCATGGGCAATGCATGCAGACACTCCCGGTGATACAATCATCTTTGGTACAAAGGGTGCTCTCCGTATTCCTTCAACAGAATGCTGGAACGGTTCAACAGGCGGCCCAATGACAATTTATCACGATGTTGCCGGTGAAAGAGTTGAAACAATCATCCCCGAAATTGAAGCTCCTGAGAACGATAAGGGTCTTTTCTACAAGAAGGTTCGTTCCTTCCTCGATGCTATTGCAGAGGGTGGCGAAGCTCCTGTTCCTTCAAAAGAGATTCTTTACAATCAGGCAATTATCGACCACATTGTTAAGTCATCAGCACTTGGCAAAGAAATCGAAGTTGTTATCCCCGAAATCTGATAAACACATAAGAAAAGCGGTGAGTGTAAAAACTCACCGCTTAATTTTTTATTCATCCTCCTGAGCAGCCAACTGTTCAAGAGCCTTCATTTCCTCCAACTCAGCCTGATTTGGCTTGGGTGGAGGGAATTTCTTTTTCATTTTTTTGCAATAGGCAAGAGTTCCCAAAAGGCAGATTCCCTGAACAAGAATCCAGCGGATATAGTCTGCGTGGTTAACAAATTCTGTTCCGCCAAGACCTACAATAACAATGTTATAGGTAAAGAAGTTGAACAGGAATGTTGTGAGAACGCAAGGCCAGATAGTTCCGCAAACCAGTCGGAGATAACCCTGACGGAATGCAAAAAGGAACTGAGCCACAAAGAAAAGCAAAAACAGAACAACGGTTTTGCCCTTATCTTCACTAAGCAGCAAGGACCTTACGGGTCCTACGAAGAAAAACATTGTGTAGAACAAAGCCTGAACTGCATTGCAGACATAAAAGCCTGTCTTTTTGCGAAGAACACCGAATGCAAAGCCTCTGAAGAAAACCTCAAGGAACAAAGCTCTGAAAGCACAGATAAGTGCTCCCATAAGTGTCCAGGTGACAAGAATGGTATTGTCTGACTTTGAAAGAATCAGATCTACATGCTGATTGAAGCAAATCAGATCAAAATATGATTCCTCTGCCCCACCAAGGGTACAGATAAGATATTCAGGAACAATGATAACTGCCAATGAACCCAACCAGATGAGAGCCGGAAGAATAACCTCCCAGAAGGAGTGATTGATTACACCCTGAATACCGAAATCGCTGAGTGACCAGCAATGCTTACGATTGAAAAGCAAAATAAGCAGAATGCCTGCCGCATAAGAAATGAAAGAAAGCGTGGGGCGACCGAAGTCACTCAAAAAATATTCATACACTCTTACAAACATAAGTCCGATAAAAATGCTGACCATATTGCGTAATTCCGTGCGCTGTTGTTCTTCCATACAAATCCCCTTTCTTATGATGACGGCAGCCCTGAGTTAACAAGGCTGCCGCTTGTAATTAGAAATTAAAGGTTGAACCAACCATCATTACCGCTGGAGGAATCAAATCCCCAGAAGTCATTTCCGTTGCCGGTGAAGTCATGTTCAAGGTCGCCTTCACTGTCAGATGTTCCGCTTAAAACATCTTCGTCTGCAAGGAAGGATTCAGTATAGAATTTTTTGAAAGAAATTTCGGGTTTAATGTATTCCATATTGTCCTCCTTTTACAGACTGATATTTCTTGCAGCGTTTGCGAATGATACAACGTCACTGTAAATTGTTTTAACGTTGCCGTTTGCATCAACATATCTGATGTATGAGCGTGCATAGAGAGTTTCGCAACCTGCATAAGGTGTGTTGTCACCTGATTTCAAGCCGCCGATTGAAAGTGTGTAAACACCTGAACGGCTTGTGCTGCTTGCTGTTGAAGCATAAACCTTGTTTCCGCCGAGAACGAAAGCTGAATTATCGCCTGCAACTGTCTGATCATTTGTGAACATAATACCGTGCTGAAGAATTGTGAACTGTGAGTCAACGCTTCTTTCAGCGTAGAATGAAATCCAGTTATGCTCTTCGTTGTATTCAGCCTTGGTAACACGGGTTGTAACCTTATCAACTGACTCGGTTGCACCGTAAACTGCAACAAGATTTGTATCGGCGTGAGCCTTGAAGCTGAATGACTGATAGTAGCTTACGACAGTGCCTGTAGCGTTACCGTTTTCATCTGCAACAGCCCAATGACTGAAGGCTTTGCCGTCTGATGATGTTGCGGCAGCTGTTACTTTAACCGTTGCATACTGTGAGTAGCTTGTTGTCTTTGAGCTACCGTCAACCCAAACAGTGATGCTATATACATCGGTGCCGATTGTGTATTTTGAATAAACATGGACATCGTCAGGGCTGTTGAGAACTTCTGTATTCGTAAGATCTACTGACCAGCCATTGAACTTATAACCGATAACCTGCTGGGGTGAAACAATTGCAGGCTCTGCACCGATCTTTGCTTCAACTACGCCAAGGAGCTGATTGTTGAAGCCGTAGTAATAGAACTTGTGGGTTCCTTCAGTATTCTCTTCCCACTGAGCTGTGAAGCTCATAGCACCTGTTGATCCCTTGCTGATTGTTACAGTCTTCCAGAGTACACCGTTTTTATCAAGCCAGCCTGTGAATGTATAGCCTATTCTTACGGGTACGGGCAAGGAGAAGGAAGGTGTATCAATTGTGTAATATTCAGGAACTGTTGCTGTGCCCCAAGTACCACCGCTAAGTTCAAGTGAAAGGTAATACTTTTCAACTCTCCAATTTGCAGTGTAGTTTCTGTTACCTGTTGAGCCTGCAGCAACTGTTACATCAGTTGTTGCATTTGAAAGGTCTGTTCCTGTCCAGCCGTTGAATGTATAGCCGGTCTTAGTGGGATTGTTGAGCTTGAAGGCAGGTGTCTCAGCAGTGTATTCTGTGAGGTTTGTTACACCCTGAGCAAGTGCGCCACCGTTGAGGTTATAGGTGATTGTGTAGGTCTGTGCACCCCAGATGGCTTCAAGGTGAATGTTACCCATACTGCCGCGAGGAATGTTAACTTCCATAACACCTGTTGCTGTTAATGTAACATCAGCGAGAGCGGTTCCGCTTGTTACAACAACTGCACAATAGCAATCCTCTGCTGCTGTGTATGAGCCTGTTGCCAAAGCTACGAAAGTGCCGTCAAGCTTATAAACTGCAATTGAAACATCGTCAGCAAATGTGTAGGTTTCACCCTTTGTAAGAGATACAAGGTCTGAATAATATCCGCTTCCGCTTACATAAGCGCCTGTTGCATCAATTGTGCCCTCGTTCCAGGTGAAGTCTTTCAAAGTCTTAGTCCAGCCCTTGAAGGTGAAGCCTGCACGACCGGGGGTAAGAAGTGAAATATCGGCTGATTCGATATTGTAGGATGAGGGGTTAACACCTGATACACGACCTGAGTTGAGCTCGTAAGTGATTGCGTACTCAACGGGTATCCATACAGCGGTGTATACTCTGTTGCCCTCTGAACCCTTTTCAATAACAACATCTTTTTTGTTGCCGCTGAAGCCGGGACCTGACCAACCTTCAAAGACATAACCAACCTTTGACGGATTGGGGATTGTGACAACATCGTCAGGTGTGTAAGTTGTGGGAGCACCTGCAAAGTTTGCACCCTCAACGCCGAGGTATCTGATTGTGAAAGAATTGATTGTGTAGTGGGCTGTGTAGGTTCTGTTGCCTGTTGAACCCTTTTCAACCAAAACGTTCATTACCATATCATCAATATCTGTTCCTGTCCAACCGATGAAGGTGTAACCTGCACGAGTGGGATTATTGAGAACAAATGTCGGTGTTGTGTAATAATATTCTGTCGGGTTTGCAACGTCAACTGAGCCATTACCGTAATCGTAAGAAATTTCGTAGGCAGTTTCTTTCCATACTGCGGTGTAAGATCTTACGCCTGTTGAGCCCTTGTAGATTGTTACTGAAGGCTGAACGCCATCAATACCTGTACCCTTCCAGCCCTCAAAGGTATAACCTGTTCTGACGGGAGTGTTAAGGGTAAACTGATCTTCAACAGTGTAGGTTGTGTTATTGGTAGCAGTACCACCGTTGAGAACATAGCTGATTCTGTATTTTGTTACGGTCCAGTTTGCTGTGAATTCAAGAGCACCGCCGATTGAAGTGTTGATTTCAACATCCTGTTCAGGCTCTGTGCCGTTGCTGCCGGTCCAACCATCAAAACGGTAACCGTTTCTCTTGGGAGCATTAAGTGAAAGATATCCTGAATCGGTTGTGTAGCTTGTGGGGTTACCTGAAGCTATCAATTCACTTTCTGTGAGACCATTGTAAGTGATTACGTTTTCACTTTCGGACCAGTGAGCAGTGTAAGTTCTGTCACCTGATGAGCCGTAAGGAATTACAATATCGGTTGCTGTGCCGCTGATTCCATCTCCTGACCAACCAACAAATGTGAAGCCTTCTCTTACCGGATTCGGTACAGTAATATCATCTTCATATTCATAAGTTGCGGGAGGATCAAAATCAGTCCAGCTACCGCCGTCAAGGTTGAAGGTGAGGTTGTAAACACCCTTTTCCCAAGCAGCCTTATAATACCTATCACCTGTTGAGTTTGAAGGAATAACAAGGGTTTCTACAGGTTTGGGATCCTGGATCTGGAGATCCAACCAGCCCAAGAAAATGTAACCGGGCTTTTCAGGGTTGTGAAGTGTGATGTTTGCTGTGTTAAATGTGTATTTAACAGGGTTCTTGATTGTTTCTGTACCACCGTCAAGGTCATAAGAAATTGCATATTCTATAACCTTCCAGTTAGCGGTGTAGGTTCTGTTGCCTGAAGATCCTGTGGGGATTGTAACTTCAGTTGCAAAACCTGAACCTGTAATGCCTGTGCCTGACCAAGCTACAAATTCATAGCCTGTTCTTGTGGGAGCATTAAGAGTGAATGTGGGTGAGTTGATAGTGTACTTTTCGGGGTTGCCCTCTGCTGTACCACCATTGAGAACATAAGTAATATGATACTCATCAAGATCCCATTTTGCTTCATAAGACCTACTACCGATTGAGCCCTTATAAACTGTAACAGTCTGTGTGGGTGTTTCAACATTTGTTCCTACCCAGCCCTGGAAAATATAACCTGATCTGACAGGGTTGTTGAGGGTGAATGTTGAAGTTTCAATTGTGTAGGTTGTGGGGTTGGCAACACCAACCTGAGCACCTGAACCAAGGATATAGTTAATTGAGTAAACAACAGGAGTCCATACGGCTGTGTAGATTCTGTTGCCTGTTGAACCCTTGGAAATTGTAACATACTCGGTTACCTGATCAAGGTCAGTTCCTGTCCATCCTGAGAAGGTGTAACCCGTTCTTGTGGGACGTTCAAGAGTGAAGGTTTCAGTGTCAACTGTGTAAACCAAGGGGTTCTTTTCGCTGTTTATACCACCTGCAAGGTTGTATGAAATGTTGTAGTTAGAAACAACCCATGTAGCTTCATATGCTCTGTTACCGGACGAGCCCTTATGAATAGTAACAGTTGCTGTTGCGCTTTCAAGGTCTGTACCCGTCCAGCCAGCGAAAGCAGCACCTGCTTTGGTGGGCTGTGCAAGGGTAAATGTTTCTGTTTCGTAGGTATAAGTATTGGGGTTGGATGATGCATTAACACCACCGTTCAGAGTGTAGGAGATGTTATATGTGTTGGGGGTCCATGTTGCGGTATATTCTCTGTTACCTGTTGAGCCCTTGGGAATTGTAACATCGAAGGATACACCGTTGATGCCTGTTCCCGTCCAACCGCCGAAGGAGTAACCTTCTCTTGTGGGATTGTTAAGGGTGAAGGTTTCTGTTGAGTGGTAATAGTTTTCACGGTTGTTTTCAGCAACCACACCACCGCCGAGATCGTATTTGATTGAATACATTGTCTCAGCCCAGAGAGCCTTATAGTGACGTGAGCCACTTGAGCCCTGCTTGATGATAACTGTGGGGTATTTTACACCGTCGCACTCCCATGCGAGGAAAGTGTAACCGTCTTTAACAGGGTTCTGAATAAGGATTTCACCGCTGTCAACAGTAAATGTTGAGGGGTTGGGGTTATAGCCTGTTACAAGTTTTCCGTCATCATCATACTTTTTGTAATAACCGCCGTCAAGGTCATATGTGAGGTTATATGTTTCAACATTCCAGCTTGCAACAAGCTTCATATTACCTGTGCTGCCCTTGGGGATAACAACTGTATGCTGTTTGCCTGTTTCGTCAATCTTGTACTCGTCATTAACAACGGAAATGCTGATTGATTCACGCAAAGCAGCATCGGTAAACACATCGGAAACAACGAAGTAAACAAAATATCTGTCACCTGTGAGTCCGTTTGAAGGAAGTGAAAGAGTTTCTGCTGTTTCAACATCAACCTTGGTTACGAAGTTTCTGTTTTCATCGAAGAAATAAGCATCGATGAACTCAGGATAACCGTTTGAGTTGATTGTGTAAGTATGGCCTGTTCTTACAAGAATCGGGCTTGAAAGGTAATGAAGGTTACAAGCATTGTAATCTCCGCTTTCGTTAAGCTCACCGGGTTTCCAGGTGAAGTTGTGGATTGTCTGAGTCCAGCCTGCGAATGAATAACCTGCTCTCACGGGTGGGTTGATTGTGTGAGTTTCGGTGTTCATTGTGTAAGAAAGGATGTGAGAGGCATCTGATGCACCGCCAGCATAATCATAAGTGATTGTGTAGGTAGCAAAGTTCCATGTTGCTTTATATGCACGATCGCCTGTTGAACCCTTCTGAACAGTTACACTCTTTGATGTGCCTGAAATTCCTGTACCTGTCCAGCCTGCAAAGATATAGCCTTCCTTAACAGGGTTGATAAGAGTGAAGGTTTCTATTTCTGCAGAATAGTTTGCGGGGTTGCCGGAATTTCTGTTCTCATATCGACCGCCATCGAGGTCATAAGAGATTTCATAATTTGTTGCGCTCCACATTGCGGTGAAAATAATTGTACCGCTATCTGTGGGGTTAACACCTATGTCAGTGCCTGTTTCAGTCTTGTTTTCGTTAACAATGTATTTATTCCAGCCAACGAAGGTGTAACCTGCTCTTGTGGGATTGGTAATAGTGAAGCTGTCACCTGTCTGATAAGTTGCGGGGTTTTTACCAACAACCTTACCGCCGTTGAGGTTGTAGATGATTTCACCTTCTGTACCACTCCAAACTGCAGCGAGCTCGAAGTTACCATAAGTTCCTGCGGGACGGGTAAGATTCTTTACAACGCCGTCGAAAGCATAGCTCTGCCAGCCCTGGAAATCGTAGCCGTCTTTAACGGGGTCACTTACGGTGAAGCCTGTTTCAATTGTGTAGGTTGAGGGGTGACTTGCGCCTGCGGCAAATGCACCGCTCTTTGTGTCATAAGTGATTGTGTAGTTGATAATGTGCCATTCTGCTTTCAAAGAAAGGTTTTTGGCAAGTGTGCCTGCAGGGATGGTGATTGTGTTGACGTTAGCGTATCCGTCACCGCTCCAGCCTGCGAATTCATAACCTGCTCTTGTGGGAGGCAAAATAGTAACATCATCATTGATTGTGTAGCTTGTGGGGTTGTTTGTAATGGTGGGTACACTTGCTGTGCCCGCATCATAGTTGAGGTCATAGTCGATTGTATAAACAACTGCTTTCCAGTTTGCTTTATACTCTCTGTTACCTGTTGAGCCTGTGGGGATAGTTACATCCTTGGTGTAGGATGTGTTGCTGAGGTCTGTGCCCAACCAACCAACAAACTCATAACCTGTTTTGGTGGGGTTAGTAAGCGTAATCGGGTCAGATTCAACATTGTAGGTTGTGGGATTATTACCCGCTACAGCGCCACCGTCAAGGTTATATGAAATGGAGTAGTTAATGGGAGTCCACTTTGCCCAGAGCTCGTGGTCAGCAGGAATTTTAACAATTGTTTCTGCTGTTACAAGAGCATTTTCGGGGAACTGCGGGTTTGCATACCACTCATAGGTATAGCCTGTACGATGAGCTGCGGGAAGTGAGCCGTAAGCCATATCGTAGTAAACCGCAACAGATGACTGATCTACTGTTGCATCATCAGCGTTGGGGTTAAGAGTAACATTATAAGCAATGTTTGACCACTGAGCTTCAAGGGTACCGTTTGCCGCGAAGTCCCAGGGGAACTGGCTACCTGAAGTGTGAATTTCACCGCCGTTTACCTTCCAACCAACGAAGTTGTAGCCTTCTCTTTCGGGAACTAAGGTTGTGATTGTGTATGTACTGTCATAAACAACGCTGAGTTCTTCTTCCGGGGGGGTCTTTCCGTCCGGGAACGCACCGCCATTGAGGTCGTAGCTTACGGAGTAAGTGAGAGGCTCCCACTTGGCGACAAACTGTCCGTTATCCATATAGCTGTAGCGCATCGTGTCGCCTGAAGCATAAACTGTGTATGTGGGGTCAATATCAAGATACCAGCCCTTGAAAACATAGCCGGGACGAACAGGAGAAGCCGTTGTGATTTTATAATCCTGATTATAAACCGCCAACACACTTGCTCCGGTTGCGTTGAAGCCGTCTACACCTGTGTAATAAGAAACAGCGTAGGTATTGGGTCTGTAATAGAAAATCCAAGTGTAGTTTTCTTCAGCAGATACAACAGTTTCAAACTCTGTGGTACCTTTTACAATAACATTGCCGTCTACAATACGATCATACTGCTTTGCATAAGTGAAGCCGGGAATTTCTGTTGCGTTGGCAACAAGAACATCACTGATTGTGTAAGTGTAAGGTGCTTCAACCTGAAGCTCGCCTGTCTGGTTGTTATAAATCCAATAATGCTTAACCTGTGCTCTACCGCTTTTGAGCTGAACACTTGTTCCTGCAAGGTTGTTGGTTGCTTCATCAATTTCATCAGGAGTTGCTGCGGGGTTACCGAGAACCTTTGCTGCAGCAATCATTGTGTCTCTGTAAGCATTATATTCTTCAGTTGATTCAAACCAGTCCTGCTGATAGCAGTTTGCAATAGCTTCGTTGTAAACTCGGCGAAGCTCTTCCTTGTCAGCCTGAATAACCTGAATGTTGATTTTTGCATTGATTTTTTCATATCTACCTGACTTTTCGCCGTATGCGTAACCTGTCAGAGTATAGTTAACTGTGTCTTCATCGGGGAAAGCAATGGTGTAATTATTGTCAACTGCGTTATCGCGGTGATAAACACGTTTAGCATGATAAGTTGTAAGATTGATGCTGCTTATGTTCAGGAATGAATATGTGGAACCGCCACCTGTCATGCTGAAGGTGATTGAACCTCCTCCTCCGTCACATTCATGAGCAGCGTTGATGTCCATACCGAAGGTGAAGAGAGGAATATCTTCAAAGCCGTTTATATTACGGCTGACATCAGCATAAATGGTACCTGTACCACTGGTAACATCTACATCACCACTACCTGAACCATCGGAAACGTCCTGAGACCATGTATAACCTGTACCAGAAATTTTGGGCTGCTGTGAGTCCGGGGTTGTTCCTGTGTAATAATAAGGAGCAAACTGATAACCCTGCGTGGCAGTTGTTTCTACCTTGTGGAAGCCGTAGGCAAAAACTGATGAGGTTGCCCACATTGTTGAATGCATCCATTCAAAAGTAGTATTTTTAGTTTCACCCCAACCACCGGCTGCGAGGGTTTGGGTTGTGGGGTCGGGAGCAGGATATACATAAGAATATGTGAATGCTGTGTACTGCTTACCTTCAAAAGTATATTCTGCCTTCCAGCAAATGAGAACATAGTCACTTCCTGAAATCTTCTGTGAAAGAGCGCCGGAGGTTATCTCCGTTGAGATTTTGTCACCCTTAGAGCTGGACACACCGAGTGCATATGAAGAGAGACTTGCTGCACCTTCCTGATATGTTGCAGAAATGGTAACATCTGTTGCACCCTGACGGTGGAAATATACATTACCTGTTGTTTTGGTCGCAGAGGTAATCAATGCACCTACATCTGTATTTTCTCTGTCAATATAATACTTGAATGTCTTATTGTCTGAAGGGTTGAGATAAATCGTTTCGGGAACATAGAAGTAAAGCTGACTTACTCTGTCGTCTTTTTCAAGCTCGACGGTAATAGTCTTCTGTGTTCCTGCGTCAATTTCTGCCTGAGTTACTGTGAAGTTTTCTTCCTTGGTGTAGTAACCCTTACGCTCTGCAACGTATTTGTAGGTACCTGCAGAAAGAACGAAAATGTTGTTTGCGTACTCAGTGTTAACAAGAGCACCATTTGAATCATAAACAGAAAGAGTTGTATCGGCTGAAGGAAGAATAAACTGAACATAGGACTGCTTGTTTTCACTCTTTGAAAGGAGGATGGGCTGAAGGTATGAAATACCGCCCTTACCTGTCATATAGATACGGATATAGCTGTTGATATAGTTTTCATAGGAGTTAAGGTCGAATGTAACAGTTGTTTCATTGGTGCTTTCGGAAAGGGTTTTGGTTGCAATGATGGTACCATCAGCAACAAGACGCACTTTTGATGAGTTCGTAATTTTGATAGTAACCTGGTTAGAAGCTTCATCTATGTTGAAATATTTGAGTGCGGGATATTCGCCTGAAGCAACGAAACCGTCACCAAGCTCGTAGGAGTTTTTGGAGTTTACAGAACTTGCGTAGAATTCACCATTGGTCATACTTCTGGTGATGTCACCTGTGTAGCCAACCCAGGGGTCAAGGCCGTTTCTCTGACCGTAATGCTGACCATAGTATGCCTTGTCTTCCTCTGACCATGCAGTACCGTCGTTAACAAGGAAATACTGTGCGTTCTTGTTAACGTCAGACTCTTCATGGGAGTCGTCTTCACAGAAGCCGTACATATTGATACCCTGAGGAGCAAGAATCTTAAGGCTTGCGTCATAAACATAGAAACGGTCGTTACGGGTACGGTTATCGGAGGTGTTAACAAGCTCGATGCCGATAACGCCTCTCTTGACTCTCTGACCTGTAACATTGGTTGTGTTCCAAGTATCATCAGATTCTGTGTATGTAGTTCTGTTGGGGCAATAGTCATTGAAAATGCTTACAAAGTCCTGCACCCAGCTTTCATCGTAAACACCGGGGTTTCCGTTACCGTCGGTCCATTCACCAACGTGGTTGATACGAGAGAAAGCCTTGTTGTCATAAGACTGCTGAACAGTTTCTCTTGGCCATGTTGCACCTTTGCTTGCACCATGAGCATGAGAAACATTGTATGTGTTAACGTGACACTTGTTTGAGGATGTAGCGTTAACCTCGTTACCCAAGGGGAGGTTGAACATACCTCTGCCTGCATCAACAAGAGCCTGAGGTCTGCCGTCACGGCTTACACCCTTGATAATGTCATAGTAATCTGATTCTGTAATTTCATCAATATTACCGTGAACGAAAGACTGGTAGGCATAAAGGGTGCACCTATCCTGATTCTCTGTCCAACCGCAGGACCAACCGTTTTCATAACGGGCGCCTGTGTTATGACCACTTTTTTCATCATTGATGTCAACACCGTTAACGGTACCGTGGTCGGTAAGGCAAAGAACCTCGTAGCCTTTCATATAATGTTCCCAGATAGTGTCATTAAGCTCAATATCTGCGTCGCTTCGTACAGTATGCGCGTGAGTCGAAGACTTGAACGCGTGAAGCGTACCATTGTTCCACTGGATGTTCTCATAAGGGTTATCTACAACTGTGAAGTTGTAGTTGCCCATAACGTCGGAAGGCTCTGCATATGCAGTGAGGCCTACAACACCAACGCCGACGAGCATAACAACCGCTATGAACATCGAGAGGATTTTTACGAATGTTTTCATTAAAAATCATTCCTCCTATACCTATAAAACTCCAATTATAGTTGTAATAATTATATACCCTTATATGCAAAAATGCAAGAGAAAAAGCACATTTTTTTAACAAATTTTAAATAAAAAATCCCCACTTCAAAAGTGAGGATTTTAGTTGTTTTTCTGATGTAAAATTACTTTCTCATTTCGGCAAGGTCACGGTAATTGATAAGCTTGATGCCGAGTGAATCAATGTGCTGCTTTGTCATAGGATCGGAGAAGAGTTTGTATTCCCATACTCTTCTTTCCCAGGCGCCTGCGATGCCCTTGAGCTCTTCTGTTTCGTAGGCGGGGTGAATGTAGGTTTCGGTTACACCGGGTTCAAATGTGCGATAAAGCTCATAGATATATTCGCGGTAGTTTTCATAGCTTTCACGCTGGGGGCCTGCCCAGTCACCGGGGAGAAGGAAATCAGGCATTGCAACGCCGAGAGCCTGTCCCATCTGAGCAAAGCCGCCGATAAACTGCTGAACCATTTCTTTGTCGATATGGATAGCAAGCATATCGTTGCTGAACTGAGCTTCGGTGAACTGCATTGGGAAGCGGAAAGGAAGACCGTATTTAGCGGCTGTTTCGATAGCAAGCTTTGCCATCTCTACCCTACCGGTTTCAATGCCGTAAAGTGAGCCCATGTGGTTATCAAGATGAGAGGGATTGAGGCCGAGGTTTTTAAGGTGTTCAACCTGAGCGGTGATTTCTGCTGCAGTTTCTTCAAGGTCGGCTGCTTTTTCGAATTCATCGCTTTCGTGGTGCATAAAGCCCTCGCTGTCGAGCAGGCTCTTGCCACCTGTGAGAGGACGCCAACGATACTGACCCCATTCACTTGTGGTGGTGAGATGAACACCCACTGCAAACTCGGGGTTAGCCTTTGCAAAATTAACAGCTTCATAAGCCCAAGCGCAGGGAGCCATAATTGTGGCAGATGTGATGCCGCCTGATTTGAACAAATCGGCAACAGCAAGGTTGGCAGAGTGACACATACCAAAGTCATCTGCATTTATGATTAAATACTTATCCATAGAAAACACTCCTTTTTAAATGTCAATATAATTATATTGTAATCAGCGGTTCGGGTCAATATTTTATATTTTAGAAAATTCAGAGAAAAAACTGTTCACTTTGCCAAAATATTCCTCAACCATTTCCTCTGTGCAACCGTGAAGCTGATGCTCAAGCTCGTTGAAGGTAACAAGCTCGCAGGGAATGTTGTTGGCTTTGAGAGCAGAAAGCATATCCTGCGCGATTGTGTAGCCCACCATATAATCCATTGTTCCGTGAAGCAGAAGGGTTGGCGGTGTTTGGGACGTGATGTGATATCTTGGTGAAAGGGTTTTCATTTCTTCAACGTTTTCAGCCCAGTTGTTGCGGGTGATTCTGTGGCCGAGAATATTTGAAAGACCACGGAGAATAAATCCCTGAGCGGGACCCGCCAAGGGGGTTGAAAGGTCTGAGGGTGCTGACTCCCCTATTACAAAGGTTACGGGAAGCGGGATTGCAGAAAGTTTTTGGTAAGCGTAGCTCATCACAATGTGAGCGCCTGCCGAAAATCCGCGGAGGATACATCGGTTGAAATTGCAACCGAACTGCTTTGCATATTCAACGATAAAATTCATTGCAAGCTCCACGTCCTCCATCATTTCGGGAAGAAGTGCGGGGGTCATACGGTAGTTCATATTGACTGCAGGCACATTCAGTCGCTTTGCAAATTCCTCAGTTTCGCGGGAATATTCGGATTTGTCACCCATCGACCAGCTTCCGCCGTGAAGTGAGATGAGAACAATGTCGTAATTTTCATTGTTTTCAGGCAGATAGAAGTCGAGGATTTGTGCTTCATCATCACCGTAGCTTATGTTTTCAATCAGTTTCATTTTTTCAGTTCCTTAAATATAGTTTTTATGTTATCAGCCGAATACTCAACCTCTTTTGAAAAAAGATGAGCAACATCGGCAATTGTTTCTTCATCGGAATAAACGTTGATTACAACACATGCAAGCACACAAAGACGCACCTTTGAAAGAATATCAGAATCAAAAACACTTCTGAGGAAATAGCGGTAGATATAATACCACGCGATGTTCTGCAATTGGTGCACATTGTGTGAAAATTCTTTTTCTTCGGGGATTGCGGAAATCAATTCTTTCCAGCGTTGAGTGAGAATATCAAGCTTTCTGAGTTTGTTGACACATTCTTCTGTTGTGGGTAAAGCAGGATTGTTCTCCCCTGCCAATTCAAGAATTTTCAGCAAGCGGTTTTCAAAAGTAAGAGAGTTGTCATCGATAACAGCAAAAATCTTTTTTCTCAATGAAAGCAGTTCAAAATATCTTTCAGGGTTAATGTCATTGGGCAACGGCAGGTCTGAGTTAAATTCACAAAGCAGCTCCCTTTCCCCGGTGTCATTCACAATCAGCCTTGCGGCTTCGGGGCAAGCAAGACCTAAGCCTGTTTCACAGGTTCCGCCGTAATCCTCCACAAAGCGAGGAAACATTGTGCAGGTGTAGCACAGAGCAGCTTCACCCAAAGCAGAATAAATGTCGCAAAGGTTGCAGCTGTTGAGAAACGGGCATCTGCCGCTATTCAGCGAAAAGATGATATCACCATCTGCATCTTTCTTCATTTCGTGGCGGAGTCTGTCACCGATTTCACCTTGGACAGAATTGTAATACTCTGCCTTTTCAGGGTCAACAACAATCTCCCAGCCTGCACAGCAGGTATCTTCACACGCAGATGCAATGCATTTGAAATTTTTATAATAATGCGGATAAACAAGCTTCATTTCTTTCACCGAGAATGGATTATACACTCTTACAATAATAAAGTCAAATTATGACTTAACTTTGCTTTTTAAGTATTCCTTTGTCTTTTTGTTTGAAGCGAGGTGCTTTTTATATATAGCAAATATAAAAACTTGCACCAATAACATAGCACTTGCTACAATCCATATACCTTTCACCGCTGATATAATAGCAAGCAAAATTAAAATAATTTCAGGCAGAAAAAGCGGTGAAATCAGATTAATATAATACTCCTTGATTTTTGAATTAAGCTCTGCTTGTGATAATTCAAGTTCCCCATCGATTGTTTTTTCGTTTAAAATCATTGAACAGGACACAAAATCAAGATAGGAATTTCCAATAATTATTTTATTATCTGTAATCGAGTCAGAAAGCTTGAATTTTGTGGAGAGCTTAATACTCTTTCGCATTGACAAAGCCTCGTCCGACAGGTCAAATAAACCAAGGACAGCACCGACAACAAAATTGACAATAACATTCCAAAAGCTTTGTTTGATTTCAAAAATCTTTATTGAGTCTGTATCATCTGAAACATTAACTTTCACTTCTTGCTTTGGAGTCAGATTTGTCGCTTGTCCGTTTATTTCTACAGTCAAATTTGATTTGCTTTGATTGATAATTGAAAGTTCCGTATTTATCCCCCATTTCACAATAAAGCGGTGCCGTTTCCGACACCGCTTTATTATATATGTATTAGTCTTCTTCGTCAACCTTTGCTTCTGCAATAACTTTTTCTGCAACGGGAGCAGGTGCATCCTCGTATCTTGCAAATTCAAGGAAGTAGTAGCCTCTGCCTGCTGTTACGGAACGGAGAACTGTGGCGAAGTCGCCCATTTCTGCCATGGGAACTTCAGCAACGAGCTCCTGCATTTTGCGTTCTTCTGCAGGACCCATACCGAGAACACGGCCGCGGCGCTTTGTAACGTCACCCATAATATCACCGAGATGATCTTCGGGCATATATGCCTTAAGAGTGCCTACGGGTTCAAGAATAACGGGGCTTGCCTGAGGAATACCGCTCTTGAATGCCAATGAAGCGGCAGTTTTGAATGCCATTTCGGAAGAGTCAACGGGATGATAAGAGCCATCATAAAGAACGGCCTTGAGACCAACCATGGGATAGCCTGCCATAACGCCTTTCTTCATACAATCACGAAGACCCTTTTCAACTGCGGGGAAGAAGTTCTTGGGAACTGAGCCGCCGACAACTTCTGATTCAAAGATAAGGTCGTCACCGTCATGGGGTTCAAAACGAATCCAAACATCACCGAACTGACCGTGACCGCCTGACTGCTTCTTATGGCGACCCTGAACCTGAACTGTTTTACGGATAGCTTCTCTGTAAGCAACTCTGGGAACTGTCAGATCAACCTCAACGCCAAACTTTGCTTTAAGCTTGGAAGCGATGATATCAAGATGCTGTTCGCCCATACCATAGAGAACCTGTTCGCGGGTTTCTTTATTGATTTCAAACTTGATTGTGGGATCTTCTTCAACAAGACGATGAATACCTGCAACAACCTTTTCTTCCTCGCCCTTTTTGCGAACCTTAACTGCCATAGCAAGGTTGGGCGTAGCAAAGTCAACACCGTCAAGCTCAACAACATTTTTGGGGTCACACATTGTGTCACCGGTCTTGAAGCCTGAAAGCTTTGTTACAACACCGATGTCACCGGCGGGGATGCATGCTGCATCTTCCTGCTTGCCGCCGCGAACTGTGATGATTTTACCCATTCTTTCGGTTTCGCCTGTGCGGACATTATAAGCTGAAGCGTCGGGCTTAATCTTGCCTCTTACTACCTTCATAAATGACATTTTACCAACGAAGGGGTCGGCAACGGTCTTGAAGCAGATTGCTGCAAGAGATCCGTTTTCGTCACATTCAACATCACCCTCACCTGCTTTTTCACCTGCGATGGGAGCTGAGAATGCAATTTCATCAAGAAGCATATCAACAGCGTCACCTGTGTAGCCTGCGCAAGCATAAACGGGATAAACATTACCTTCGCTAACACCCTTGTTAAGAGCGCCTGCAATTTCTTTGCGGGTGAAGGTTTCGCCCTCAAAGAATTTATCCATCAGATCCTCGTCAGAGGTGGCAACTGTTTCTGTGAGGATATCGAGCATCTCTGTGATTTTTGCATCATCAGGCATAGGAACCTCTGTGGGTTTGCCGTCTTTATATTCATAAGCTTTTCTTGCAGCAAGGTTAACATAGCTCTTAACCTTACCGTCAACAACATAAGGAACAACAACGGGGCAAACAGAGCTCTTGTGCTCTTCTTTGATTGCCTCAAAGGTTTTGTAGAAGTCGGCATTTTCACCGTCACAGCGTGTAACGGCAAACATTCTTGCGATGCCCCTCTTCTTGGCGGCTTTGTAAGCCTTTTCTGCGCCTACGTCATAGCCTGAGCCGGCAGAGGTAACAATAAGTGCACATTCAGCGGCACGGATACCTTCGCTCATACCGCCTGCGAAGTCGAAAAGACCGGGAGTGTCGATTATATTGATTTTGCAATCCTTCCACTCGATGGGAGCAACTGCACTTGAAACTGAAGTTTTGCGACGCTTTTCTTCTGCGTCAAAGTCGAGAACTGTGTTACCGTCGGCAACTCTGCCCATACGGTCTGTAAGACCTGCCCAATAAAGCATAGCCTCAGCAAGAGTTGTTTTACCTCTTGAACCATGTCCTGCGATTACGATATTGCGGATGTCATTAGCATTATAAGTTTTCAATGATGTTTCCTCCTTCGCCGCGGTGAAGCGGCTTTACCTACGTCGGAAACCCGACGATAGACTCATTATAGCACCAGAAAATATCATTTTCAAGCATTTTACATAAAAATAATTAAAATTCTTAAAAAATTCTATTAACTTTTTCGTCAAAATAACAAATTTAAGCCAACTATTGCAATTACCACCCATTGTTTGGTATAATACTATGGTGTGAAAGGAGGTATTGTATGGAAAAAGACAATCCAAAGCCTATTCTGAAATTTGAGCCGGGTTCACGGCAACCCTTCATACTCTACCTTATATCAATAACAATCATATCTGCAATTATAGTTATTGTGTGTTTGTTTACAAGCGGAATGTCGTTTTCGACCCGGAAAGCACCTGCCCCCGGCGATATCAACCTTGACGGTAAGGTTGACACCGCAGACGCCGACCTTTTGTCACAGCATTTTACGGGGAAGCTCAAGCTAAATGAGGAACAGACAAAGGCTGCCGATGTTGACGGCAACGGTGAAATCAATTCAAAAGACACTATGCTCTTAATGCAGCATATCGGTGTCAATTCAATTGAAGATGAAGAAACCACATCTCAAAGCACCGAGGCGTCCACTCAGGAGGAGCCTTCTACCGAGCCTACATCTGACCCTGAGGAGCCAAGCAGCACTGAACCATCTCAGGAGCAGGAGCCCGAAATCAACTCAGACTTTGTAAGCTCGGGCAAGGGTGAGAATGCCGCATTTTTAACCGCTGAAAGCGGAGCGTATTACATCGCAAGAATCGGAAATTCCTGGCAGACGGCCGACGGCAAATATATGCAACAGATTGATTTTACCGTGAAAAACAATTCACAGAAAACAATATATAACACTTCCGCAAAGGTTAACCTCAGCGACGGAGTGAATGTTGAAAAGAATTGGGATTGCTCGGCAAAGAATGAATCAGGCGTTATTACAGTAACCACCAAAAACGAAGGACGACTTCTCCCCGGCGGAACCTTCACCTGCGGATTTATTGTTTCGTCATCAAGCCCTATAACAATTGAATCAGTTACAAAATAAACAAAAGGCACTCTCACGCGAGAGTGCCTTAACTTTATGCAAATGTAATTTTATAAGCTTTGATTGTTGGCGGGTCTGTATCTTCTGCTTCACCGTTGAAGGCAATAATCAGAGGCTGACCATACGCAATCTCACTTCTGGGAACTTCTTTGCCGTCTTTATCATAAACAGCAACCTTACCGTCAAATTCAACGAGGGTGCCGTTATCGGAATAGAAATCAAAAACAGATTCAAGCGCTGAATTGAACTGAACGTAAAAGTCACCTTTTCCGTCGGCAGAATTTCTTACACTGTAGAAAGCCTGGATTGTTCCCATTTCACCGGTTTCAACCATTTCATCAACCTGCTCGGGTGTATAGCCCGGAGTTGATGAGCAAGCCGCAAGAGAAAAGAGCATAACCAAAGCAAGAAGAATTGCAATTATTCTTTTCATAGAGATACCTCTTATTTCCATGCAAGCTTAACTGTGTTGCCGCTTACTGAATATGTGCCCGGAGTAACACCGTCGCCCTCTCTGAAGGAGAATGAACGGTAGCCTGCGCTTGTGTTGTTGGCATTCATAGCGTCAACGTTGTTGTAAATTCTTGAAACAGCCTTAAGACCTGTAACAAATGCGTTTGTCATCTCTTCATCCTTGAGTGTGATTGCAGTTGTAACCTTAAGGTCATCAGTGTATTTTGAACCAACAAGAACACCGCCTGTTACACCAAGCTGACCGAACACGAAACCTGTCTGCCACCAGCTGGGCTGCTGAGATCTTGAGAAGAGAATTTTATCGTTCTGATAAAGAGTGAGGCTGATGGGAAGTCTTTCACCGTCGCTGACTGCGTTGTAGTGGTTAACAACACCTGAGTCACTTGCAGAAGCCTTTAATGAACGGTTGTATACACCGATTTCAGCACCGAGAAGAACCATACCGTACTGACCCTTCCAGAACTGAACCATCCATTCCTTGTTTTTATAGGGGAAGTAAACATTGATTGTGTCGTAGCTGATAGCAATAAGCTGTGATGTTTTGTCATAAAGCTCATTGTAGCCGTAATCTCTCTGCCATGCGTTGCCTGAAGCGTAGAAGCACTTGTCTTTTGTGCTGTATGCAAAGCCGAGAACACCCTTGTCACCTTCTGTGGTGATGTTACCCTCTTCGTCAATATAGAAGTTGAGGTAGTTGAGGATTTTGCCTGTTAAAACAATTTCTTTCCAGAACTGCTCATAGGTGTATTCCTTACCGTCAAACATAAAGGTATCTTCACCTTTTGTTGTTGAAGCTGTGGTAGTGGGCTTGGTTGTGGTTGTGGTTTTGTTGTTACCCTTGTTGCCCGAAGAACCTGAGTTGCTGTTGGGTCTGTATGTATAGTTGGGGATTGTTGCACTCTGGCCGTTGTCTTTGATTTCATAAGCAACGCCGTTGAGAATATACCATTCATACTCACAGTCGTAGCAGATGAAGTGCTCATCATATTCTTCACCCTCGCGCCAGGCATCATCGGTGTTGGATGAGCCGCACTTGGGGCAAACAACGCCCTGATTGGGGTCAACATACTCAAGAGCCTGACTTGCAGTGGGCTCGGTTGTGGTGGTTTTACCTTCATCCGTTGAGCCAATCTGACAGCCTGTGAGAGCTAAACTCAAAACAAAAACCAATACACACAAGAGTGCTGTTATTCTTCTGGCGGATATGCCTGTATTATTCATATAACATGTACCGTCCTTTCGCGATTAAATACGAAAAGATTATATCACAAAGGTTTTCGTTTTTCAATACTTAAAAAGAAATATAACATTTACCATAAAATGCCTTGTAATTGCATTGACATATTGTAAAATGAATTGTATAATTGTTGAGGTGCAGTTTGTCTGAAATTTCTTTTTCGGATTGCTGCTGAAGAAAAATATTTTTGAGGTAATTTTATGGAGTTTGATATTTCAACCATATTATCCCGATTCCCTTTTGAGGGAGAGTTCAAAGAAGTTCAGCCTATCAATGAAGGTCTTATTAACACCACCCTCGTTGCTGACTTCGGTAAAAACAAATATGTTGTTCAGAAAATCAACACTAATGTGTTCAAAAACCCCGACAACCTTATGGATAACATTATTTCCGTTACAGAGTATCTGAAAAAATCTCTTGAATCTGAAGGTGAAAATGCCGACAGACAGACATTGAGATTTTTGAAAACCGTTGACGGAAAGCCATTCTACATTGACGAAAACGGTGAATGCTGGAGAAGCTACGTTTACCTTGACAACAGCTACACCATTTCTTCCGGCTGCTCACTTGATGAAATTTATGAAGCAGCAAGAGCTTTCGGCAATTTCCAGTATCTTCTCGGTGATTTCCCGGGAAATGAGCTTTTTGAAACAATCCCCAATTTCCACCATACTCCCTCCCGCTACAACAATCTTCTCAAAGCTATTGAAGAAAACAAGGCAGGCAGAGTTGACGAGGTTAAAGAGGAAATTCAGTTTTTCATTGACCGCAAGGATAACACCTCTGTTGTAACAGATTTGCTCGAAAAGGGTGAAATTCCCGTAAGAGTTACACACAACGACACCAAAATCAACAACGTTCTTTTTGACGGTGACTCAAAAAAGGCAATTTGCGTTATTGACCTTGACACAATTATGCCCGGCTCATCACTTTATGACTTTGGTGACGGAATCAGAACAAGTGCCACCTTCGGCGCAGAGGACGATGAATCAACCATCGGGCTCAATGTTGACGCTTTTGAAGCTTATGTAAAGGGATTCCTTGACGGAACCGACGGCAAGCTTCTGCAAAAGGAAATCGACCTTCTCCCCTTCTCTGTGATTCTTCTTACTCAGGAGGTTGCAATGCGTTTCCTTACCGACTACCTTGACGGCGATGTTTATTTCAAGACAAGCTTTGACAAGCATAACCTTGCAAGAACAAGAGCACAGATTAAGCTTATCAAAGACGTTGAAGCGAAAATGCCTCAGCTTGTTGAAATAACAAAGGCTGCCGGCAGGAGGTCATAAGTTGAAAAAACCAAAAGGTCCGGTTGTTGCGATTTCAGTTGTATGCGCGGTGATGGTTGCTTTGGCGGTGGGAATTCCCGCTGTGAGCAGCTTGCACAATAACAAGCTTATAGAGCAATACACGCAGAACAATCTTGAACTGTATGCTCCCCTCAACGTTATAACCGACTGTGCAGAAATTGACGGCATTGAGCATTCACTCGCAGGCATCAAAGAAGCTGCCCGGCTTGGCGCAGACACCGTTACGGTTGATTTATGTTTCAGAACCGACGGCACACCGGTTATTGCAGATGATTACACCAACATAAACGAAAGCACCCTGAAGGCTGAAGACGTTTTTGAACTGATATGTTCTGAAAAATACAGCAAGCTGAACATCAACTTCCGTTTACGGCAGTTAAGCTCACTTAGTGAATTCAACCGCCTTGTGAACGAATCCGGGGTAGCCAAGCGTGTTATGATTTCCGGCATCGACAGCAAACGATACTCGTTGATTTCAGGAGCAGATACACCTGTTAAGGTATATTTTGACTTTGTGCCCGACGGAAACACCGACAAGGATGTTGAAGCTGTTGATCAGCTTATGAGCGATTATCACCTTGGCGGAATCGTGATTAAAGCCAAAGACGCTTCACCCGAGCTGATAGAAGCACTTTCAAAAAAGGGTGTGCCATATATCATTTCAGAGGTTGAGAAAGAGGTTGAGATGTATCTGACGATGAGCTATGGTGCATACGCCATTGAAACCGACTCACCTCAGCTTCTCAAAAAAGCTTATAAATCCTGGAAGGAGCTCAGCGTGAGCCGACTTGACGCTTCACTGCTTGACGAACTTAATAAATAGCAAAAGGACTGTTTCAGAAGAAACAGTCCTTAATTTTATTCTGCAAAGTTTTTCTGGATTTCAGCCAACTGTGTTTTGAAAGAACTGAGCATTGCTTCAAGATTTTCGCATTCTTTTGAAAATGCGGCAGCCTTGGTGAGCATTTCATCAACCTTGGTGTCAGCATCCTTTACCTTGGTGAGGGTTTCTTTGCGGATGTTACTTGCCATAAGGTTGGCACTTTCAACATATCTTTCAGCATAAGCCATTGACTCGCGCATAAGCTTGTCGGCTGTGTTATCAAAATCTGAAGCCTTGTTTTCATACTGCTGAAGCTTCTGCTTCAATTCATCAGACTCCCCCAGCTTTGCCCTGAGAGATATGATCTCAGCCTCTGCCTGAGCAAGCTGTGAATTTTTGGCATCAAGCTCTGCTCTGAGCTTTTCAACAGTTGATTCGGATTCTTTTAAAGCATCGTTGAGCTTTGCCTGCTCTTCACTGTTATCCTGAGCCTGGACAAGGTCATTGTCCTTTGCTTCAAGTTCAGCTTCAAGAGTTTCAATTCTGGCTTCAGCCTCTCTCAACGCAACGCGAAGCTTTTGCTGCTCATTGTTGGTGGTGGCAACACTGCTGATGTATTCCATAACATCTTCACGGTTAAAACCGCCAAACGCAGCTTTTCTAAAGGTTATTTCTCCGTTCATATACAAAACTCCACGAATTATTCTGCTAAATCAGAAGTACAGCAGGGGCACTTTGTTGCCTTGATGCTGATTTCGGACTGACAATAGGGGCAAGTTTTTGTTGTGGGCTCTTCGGGAGCTTCCTCTTCTTTTTTGCTTGTTTTTTCGCTGATAGTATTGATAGCTTTAACAAGGCAGAAAATAACAAAAGCCATAATGAAGAAGTTGATTACAGCGCTGATGAAGTTACCGTAGGTAAGAACTGCGGCACCTGCTGCCTGAGCCTCTTCAAGAGAAGCATATTCGCCGCCGTCGAGAGCAACGAACTTTGTTGCAAAGTCAATGCCGTTTGTGATAAGACCGATAACGGGCATTACAATATCATCAACAAGAGATTTGACGATTGCCTGAAAAGCACCGCCAACAATAACGCCGACTGCAAGGTCAATAACATTACCGCGCATAATAAATTTTTTGAATTCAGCCATAAAACCTGAAGCTTTAGCCATTTTAAACATCTCCTTAAACTTGTTTTAGATATTATATAACAAGGAGTTTCGTTTGTCAAATGAAACAAAGAAAAAAAGCAGCAACTCTTGCGAATTGCTGCTGATTTTATAAAGTTTGTACTGTTAATTATTCGTTGATAGCTGTAACAACGCCTGAACCAACTGTACGGCCGCCTTCACGGATAGCGAAACGAAGACCTTCTTCGATTGCGATAGGAGTGATAAGTTCAACGTTCATAACAACGTTGTCACCGGGCATGCACATTTCTGTTCCTTCGGGAAGAGAAATAACGCCTGTAACGTCAGTTGTACGGAAGTAGAACTGAGGACGGTAGTTGTTGAAGAAAGGAGTATGACGACCGCCTTCATCCTTGCTCAAAACGTAAACCTGACCTGAGAACTTTGTGTGGGGGTTGATTGAGCCGGGCTTGCAAAGAACCTGACCACGTTCGATTTCTGAACGCTGGATACCACGAAGAAGAGCACCAATGTTGTCGCCTGCTTCTGCATAGTCGAGGAGCTTACGGAACATTTCGATACCAGTACATACTGTCTTTCTCTTTTCTTCTGTAAGACCAACGATTTCGATTTCTTCACCAGTCTTGAGCTGACCACGTTCAACTCTACCAGTTGCAACAGTACCACGACCTGTGATTGTGAATACGTCTTCAACGGGCATAAGGAAGGGAAGGTCTGCCTTACGATCGGGTGTGGGGATGTAGCTGTCAACAGCGTCCATGAGTTCCCAGATGCAAGCGCAAGCGGGATCATCAGCTGAAGCTGCTTCAAGAGCCTTAAGAGCTGAACCCTTGATGATGGGAGTATCATCGCCGGGGAATTCATACTCGTCAAGAGTCTCACGGATTTCCATTTCAACGAGTTCGAGAAGCTCTTCGTCGTCAACCTGGTCAACCTTGTTCATGAATACGATGATGTAGGGAACGCCAACCTGACGAGCAAGAAGGAGATG
>JAZQYU010000050.1:0-28284 GCA_045633685.1 Acutalibacteraceae bacterium
CCGATAAGAGAATTCAAAATATTTAATTCAATCTTTACACTATCAACATTTCTGTGAACCTTTTCAAAATCTATGTAGTAGCCATAATCAGCAATACTATCACGGAACCCTGATAACCATGTATTAAAATCTCTATTCATAAAATTTCTCCTTAAAAATTAGAAATAAGCAACTCTTTAATTTTTCCTCTTGCTTCACTATTACAGTTAATCATTCTTGTTGCTTCAACTCTTTTAATATTATGTGCCGAATAGATATTATCAAAGAAATCATCTTCTGTATTTGAGTTTTTAGGATCTGAATTACTGATTACAACCTTAGCACCCTTTTTATGCATTTCATCTACAAATCGAGCAAGTTCAATTTGTTCTTCATCATTGAATAAGTTTTCAGTATAAGCTGTAAAGCTTGCTGTATCAGTAATTGGTCTGTATGGAGGGTCAAAATAAACGAATGTATTTTCATCAATGAAATCAGCCGATTCTCTATAATCACCGCATACGATAGTAACCTTCTGTAATTTCTCTGATACTGCTCGAAGATTTGCTTCATCACATATCATAGGATTCTTATAAGACCCCATAGGTACATTAAACAAACCTTTTTTGTTAACTCTGAACAGCCCATTAAAACATGTCTTATTCAAGAATATCATCAATGCAGCTTTTTCAATATTGATGTTTTCGTTTCCGTTAACTTTCAAATCATTGAAACGCTCTCTTTTTTTCATATAGTATTCTTTTCGTGCATCGGTATCTAACGGTATAAATTCATTCTTCATACCATAAAGCATTTCAATCAAAGCATCAATATCATCACGAATAATACGATATGTGTTAATAAGTTCAGCATTTATATCACTAATGTAAATCTGCTCTAAATCATATTTACTTAAAATATCAAACAACACTGCACCACCGCCAACGAATGGTTCAGCATATTTTGTAATTTTACCACTATCAAACGGATAGTAGCCTTC
The DNA here is from genome assembly GCA_045633685.1 of Acutalibacteraceae bacterium. GTDB lineage: Bacteria > Bacillota > Clostridia > Oscillospirales > Acutalibacteraceae > CAG-488. Next base: position 980 of record JAZQYU010000050.1, read on the forward strand.
TATTTCTTTGAGAAGCTGACCTTTGCCGCCTGCCCATTTCAAAAAAGGCTTAACTGTTTTTTCTTCGTTTTGGTTGTATCTTGTACTTCTTGCATCAATAGGCTTTTCAGCATCACTTGGTATCACCCACATATTGCCTATCATAGCAACATTTTCAATTCTGTTTTCTCTGCAAAGAGTTATGACTCTACGGTGAGATATATTCCATTTTTGAGCCGCTTCATTAGCGGTCATATAATCTAACATTAAACCACCTCTGAAAATATTATATTCCAAACCTAGAACAAAAGCAATACCATTTAAACAAAAACAGACTGCCGAAGCAGTCTGCGGGATTATTATTTCTTTATTTCCTCTGCAAAAAGGGCGCAACTCTGGCGGTAGTATGGCCAGACATACAGTATCGGCAGAATCGCCACGCACGACGCAATCCACGGAGTGAAGCTGAGCTTAAAAAACGCCGTCTTTTTCAGCTTGCCGTTCATTTTTTCACAGCTTTGGCGGATTGCATCAATAGTTGACACTCCCGGATTTTTGGCAAGAATGGTTTTGGCAAGAAAATATTTCTGCACAATTAAAAACCTGAAAATCAGACCTGTAGCTATCAACATTCCGCCGCCTGCGATTCCGCAAAGAAAAAGATTGAATTCGATTCCCACATCATAAGCGAGATAACAAAAAGAAAATACCACCGTCACACCCGGCAAAAGCATAAGGATTGTCCAGAAAAGCTTCACAAAAAACAATGCCGAATAAAGCCTTAAGGCTCTGAAATTGTTTTTTGGTGCAAACCAGAATATGGCTCTGCCTGCTCTGTTTTTTCTTTTATAAAGGCTGAACCACGCGTTGCCGCCCGCACCGAATCCGCAACGCACAAAAACAAAAGCCACCATTGATGCAGCCACAATTGAAATGCTCATTGCCTGATTTGAAACATATATATTAACCGCAAAAGGTATTGCCGTAAAAACAATAACTGTGAAAAAGCTCAGAAGCAAAAAAGAAACTGACTTTGCAACGTTGCCGTTGAGCACACCCTTGGTGAGAATTTTAATTTGCGAAAATTTCATAAAATCACCGTCCCGAAATAATGGTTGGCAATTTTTCGGGTTTTATTCAACAAGCTGTTCACCCTGCTCAGGAAAATCAAATCCGCGCATAAATCCGTTCTGTTCCTGACTGCTCACATCACCGCCGATTACCGCACCCTCGCACACAAGAATGTTGGCATAGATGAAATCACAATCCGCCCCGTATCCGGGATAATTTTTGATTTTATATGTCCATTGTTTTGCTGTTCTTCCTGCATATTTTGTTAAATCAAAATTCTGCTCAAGCTGAAGCTGATTATATTTTTCATACACCTCGTTGAATTCGGCGGGGATAATCACCTCTTCCACCTTAACCGGGTCTTCTTCAATCTCCCACCCGAACTGCGAAAGAAAGGCAAGTCTCTCCTGCTGAGTTGATGCCTTAAGGCTGATTGCACCGTCGTTGACAGCGGGAGCCTCTCGGTTGACAACAAAATACAGCAAAGCCAAGACCGCAACAATGCCCACAAGAATAAAAATCAATCTTTTTTTATTTGTTCTGAGAGAAAGCACAAACATAAAAACGCCCCCGCAACGGTGAGATTATATAACAATCTATGCACCGTCGCAGGGGATTATTCATCTTACCTTCATCAGAATCGGCATTATTCCCGAGTCAGTTATGTCAACCACGGCATAGTTGCCGTCGCGCAGGCTTCCTGGGTTGATGTACCACACTCCGTCGATATATTCTGTAACAGGATTATGTGTGTGACCATATAATGCAATGTGAGCACCGCGCTCTTTTGCCGCAGAAATCAGCAAGGATATTCCGTGCTTCACATATTCACCGTGACCATGAGTGGAATAAATCACCTTGCCGTGAATTTTATCAACAGAAAAGGCAGGCAAAACGCTGCCCCAATCGCAATTTCCTCTCACCTTAACAGTCGGCAGCATTACCCCTGCATAATCAAGGTCGTGCTCACCGTCACCGAGAAAAAACATCATTTCTGCCGTTGGCTGTTGGTCAATCGCCCGTCTGAGCTTAATCGGGTCTCCGTGAGAATCAGAAATCACCAATATTCGCATTCATACCACCCTCTGTTTTGCAATATAAATTATTATACCACTGCGGAGGTGAATTGTAAATGGACAAAAACGCAGACAAAATCATTGAAGCCCTCGGTGCAAAATCACCCGAAGAAAAAAAGAAAATGGCAATGAATATGCTCTCATCAATGAACCCTGAGCAAAGCGGAAAAATCAAAGAAATTATGGCAGACAAAGAAAAACTGCAGTCGATTCTTTCTTCACCCCAAGCGCAACAACTTTTAAACAAACTGAAAGGCAAACAGTAATGGACTCCTTGAACGATATTCTTTCTTCCCTCTCACCCGACGATATAAATTCGCTCAAAAGCATAGCTGAGTCTGTTTTCGGCGGTGACGAAAAGCCAAACAGTCAGCCTGCCCCCGACCTGTTTGGAGGAATATCACCCGAAATGCTGATGAAGATTTCGAACATAATGGGGGCAATGAATTCAGGCGGCAGCGAGCGTTGCAGACTGATTGAAGCGTTGAAGCCAAACCTCAGCGCCAAGCGGCAAAAGAAGGCAGACGAAGCTATGCAGATGCTTAAAATCCTTGATATTCTGCCGATGCTGAATTTACTTAACCCGAATGGTGACAGCAATGATAACAAGTGAAATTAACAGAGCGCAAAATCCGCTGAGCTCAATTTTAGGCTCCCTTAGCGGACTGTTTAAAGACGGGGATATGATTCTCATTCTTGCAATGGTTATTCTTCTGTCTCAGGACGGAGCCGACAAAATGCTTATTCTGGCACTTCTTTATATCCTGAGTTGACCTCTTGACAGATAGTTTATAATAATTATAGACTATTTTATCAGGAGGTTTTACCGTGTCATTCACTTACAAAACTCAGGGCACCTGCTCATCACAGATTGAATTTGAGCTTGACGGAAACATTGTTAAAAACGTTAAATTCCACGGCGGCTGCAACGGCAACCTTAAAGGCATTTCTGCCTTGGTGGAAGGTATGAGCGTTGAAGAAGTTCAGCAAAGGCTTGCAGGCATCACCTGCGGATTCAAAAGCACATCCTGCCCCGACCAGCTTGCAAAAGCAGTTAAAAAAGCATATAACGGATAACAAGCAAAAGCAGTATCGGAACCCGATACTGCTTAATTTTTTTAATATGTGCCCACTTCGTTATAATAGATTGACAAAATAGTTTCGTAAAATGCGGTTTCGTCAATGTAATATTCCGAATGCTTGTCTTCACCTGCAACCATTTTACCGGGAGTTGAAAATGTTTCAAACTGACCGTTTGACTTTGTTACAAATTCAACAGCAAGGTACGAAACATCGCTGAGGCTGACATTTGTGTAGGCATAATTCATTGCGGTGTTATAAATCTTTGTGATTGCAGAAACGTCTGTGCCGATTTTTTCAACACCCGCTTTTGCAAAGCCTTTGATATACTGAGTCTGACGACCCATTCGGTCAAGGTTACCGCTGACATCCTTATGGTCACGGTAACGGACAAAATCCATTGCCATATCTCCGCGGAGCTTGACTGTTTTGCCGGCTTTGAAGTTACCGAAGCTTTCGTTTGGCGTTACAGTAACACCGCCCACCGCATCGTTAAGCGGAGCAATGCCTTTAAGGTCAAGGGCGGCATAAGAGCGGATGGGGATGCCGAACATCAGCTTCTGCAGGCTGGCAACAACGTTTTCACAGCTTGTTTTGCCGCCGTCACCATAAGCGTAAGCAAGGCAGACCTGGGTTTCTTCTACCCTAACAAAAGAGCCCTTGGTGTCGTAAATATCCACTTCACCGATAGTATCACGAGGGATTGAAAGCAGCTTTGTTTTGCCTGTTTTGGTGTCATAAGCAATAATAACCAATGTATCCGCCTGACCGGCTGTGCCGATTGTGTCGTTCTGGTTGATGTTTTTTGTATCAACACCCATACATGCAACTGACAGTATGTTTTCGTTAAGGCGGTAGATTTTGCCGTTGTATCTGACAGTTTTACCGTCGTCTTCAACCTCTGCCTCTTCAACCGATTCAACAACGGTGTCTTCATAATCAAGCAAATTGTTTTTACCTGAATTTATCATAAAAAACAATGTTCCCACCGCAACAAGACCAAGAAGGAGAATAAAAATAATTGCGCCGAGAATAATCCTGCCGGCGGACTTTTTCTTTTTCTTGGGTGGAGGCGATGAATGGTGCGAATGCCTGCGAGATGTGTTTTCCGCAGGTGCAGATGAAATTTCATCAAATTTTTCGCTGAGATTTTTTATCTTCTGCTGTGCTTTTTCACTGTTCATAGAGGATGTGGGGCTATCGCTGTAATAATAATCGCTATGACCCGAGCCGTGGGAGGAACGGTGGTGACGGTGAGAAGAATGACCGCCTGAATGATGTGACGAGCTGTGGTGATGGTGGTGGGAAGAATGATGATGATGGTGATGATGACTTCCCGAGCCGTGAGAATGGTGCCCGCTGTGGTGATGTGAATTATTTTGTGAGCTCATCTGAAATTAACACTCCGTTTACCAGGTATCTGTATTGCGGCTGGTTGGCAAAGCAGGTACTAAGGGTTACAATTTTGCTATCTTTGTCAAGAGAAATATCCTCTCTTGCGTTAAACAATTCGAACTTGGGGTTCATAATGCTGTATTGGTATGACAGGATTTCACTTTCCTGCGTGAAGTCATACACGGTGGTGATTCGTCGGTTATCGTATTTCAATGCAGAAACAATTCTGTAGGTGAATTTATGACCGGGAGTGTAGATATAAAAATACTCATTCTTGTCAAAAAACTCTTTGTCTTCAAAATTGTGAAGCATATAAAACATCGAGTCATCACGCATATTGTGACCGTAAACCAACGTTACGGGATCTGAAAAATCCTTGGCGTTGCAGTCGTTCGAAAAAATGCAGCCCGCCAGAAGATATTTTTTGTAAATTGAACGTCGCAGGTAATAGTCATCCTGCTCATTCTGAAGAATGGGATAATCAATAACGGTGCCGGGCATCTGAATCCAGGCATAAACATCGCTGTTGATTTTTTTAAGTGCTTCAAAATCAATGGGATTATCGGCAAGCTGAGGAGTGTCTTCCTCCTCTTCTTCAACCTGTGAAACATACTGCTGAGAAAGTCCGTCATAAATGCTCTGAGCCATATAGTTGTTATACCAGTTCCACACAAGGTAAACAACACCTGTTGCGCAGACCATAAACAACATTATAACAAGAATAACTATAAGAACCTTTTTCTTTTTTTCGCGTGATTCTTCGTAACCCATAAAGTCACCCCTATCAAAACAAAAAAGCTCCGTTAAGACAGAGCTTTTTCATCGGTCAATTAAGAAATTATTTAATCTTCTTTGAAAGAACAATACCTGCTGCTGAGCAAGAAACAACAGCTGCGATTGCGCCAACCTCTGCCATTACAGAATAACCTGTGTCGGGAGATACTGCTGAGTCGTCACCGGGTTCAACAGGCTTTGCTGAAGGGCTCTTCAATGCGCTTGCGCCGAGAGTTGTTGCTCCGATAAGAAGAACTGCTGCAAGAGTTGCAAATAACTTTTTCATTTCAAACAATCTCCTTTCGTGTGCCGCAAAAGGCACCCTTATCAATTATCATAATAACAATAATATAGTGAAATGTCAAGTTTTCAAAAGAAAAATTAAAAAATTATTTTTTCAATCACGCTGTTAGAAAGCAGAAAGCCTCGGGTTGTGAGGCGCAAGCGGTTTTCATCTGTTTCAACGAAACCGGCCTTTTCCAGCGGCAACGCTTTCAAGAGATATTTTTCTTTTGAAAAATCAGAAAATCTTTTTTCGCATTTATCAAAAACCAGCCCTTCGGCAAGTCTTAACCGCAGCATAATATATTCTTCAAGATCACCGCCGTCACCGTCTGAAACAGGCTCCCCTCCGTTTTCAAAAAGGCTGATGTCACGGGGATAGAAAAATCTTTTTCCGTCAAGGAACGAATGGGCTGACGGGCCGACACCAAGGTATTCTTCACAATTCCAATACTTGAGATTATGGCGGCTTTCATAGCCGGGCTTTGCAAAATTCGAAACCTCATACTGTTCAAACCCGTTGCTTCCGAGAAAATCCACCATTCCGAGATAAAGGTCTGCCGTGTAATCATCATCAGGCAACTCAAGCTTGTGGGCATTTTTGTGAAACCATGTCCCCTCTTCAATTTTCAGCATATACGCGCTGATGTGCTCCACGTCCGAATCAACGCAGAAGCGCAAGGTTTCCTTCAGACTTTTTTCGGTCTGATGAGGAATGCCGATCATCACATCAAGAGATATGTTATTTATGCCTGCAACTTTTGCAAGGCAGATTGCCCTTTCAACCGCTCTTACATCAGCAATTCTGCCAAGATGTTTTCTTTCATCATCAACGGCAGACTGCATACCGAGAGAAATTCTGTTGACACCGGCAGAAGCAATTTTTTTGAAAAAATCATCTTCAACGCAAGAGGGATTACACTCAACGGTGATTTCTCCGTCGCAGGCAAAAAGCTCTTGTGATACTCTTACCAATTCACTTATTTTCTCTCCGCCAAGAAGTGACGGAGTGCCGCCGCCGAAATAAAGGGTGTCGGCTTTTTTATCGGTTTTCTGTGCCCAGACCCTCAAAGAGTCTTTCACCGAGGAAATATATTTTTCGCAATCATACTCCCCTTTTTTCAAAGAATAAAAATCACAGTAAGGACATTTACTTTTGCAGAACGGAATATGGATATATAATCCGATTTTATTCACACCGTCACCTCCAAAAAAAGCAGGCAGATGCAAATGCACCTGCCTGAAAATATCAGTCGAGAACTTTGTTATCTGCTTCGTTTGTAAGAGTCTGTGCTGTTGCACTTCTTCTTTCTGCAAGCTCTGCGTACATTCTCTTTCTGGTTTTGTCATCAATGTTGTAGAAGAACTTGGGAATCATACCAAGAAGACCGCCCACTGCAGGAACAAGAGTTGTTGTCAGGAACAACAGATACTCGGTTCTTGCTGTCTGCTGACCGGGTTTAAGACCCTGACGGTAGCCGATAGCCTGAAGCAATGCAGTGCTGAGAACACCGCCGATTGAACCGACGATTTTACTTGCAAGGTCTTTAACAAGACCTGTGGTACCTTCTGTACGATAGCCGTATTTCCATTCACCATAGTCAATAACTTCGTTACCAATTTCGGTGGGAATAACCTTACGCAAAGCGTAAACACCATTCCAAACTGTTTCACGGATCATAAATGCAATAAGCATTGTCCATGTCTTTGAGTAGTTCTTGTTGATTGAGCCGAAGCCGAAAACAAGAAGCAAAAGGATGTTTCCGAAATGGTCACCGAAAATCCACAAAGCCTTGGTTGAGAAATGCTCTCTGAGCTTTGTAACATAGGTGTAGCTGGCATATGTAACGAACATACCGGGAATACCAACAACCAATTCAGCGGAGCTGAAATTGAGAACGTTGATGTAATAAAGTGATGTGCTTGTGCTTACACTGCCGAAGTTAGCAAGCATATCTGAAAGAGCAAGCAGCATCAACGGTCTTGAACGGAAAAGTGAGGTGAAAGCCTGCTTGTAGTTGGGCTTTTCAACAGACTGAAGAACTCTTTCCTTACATACAAGTGAGAAATAGAATGAAAGAGCACTTGAAGCAGCAGCGGTGGCAACACCCATTACAACGAAAAGGGTTGACATCTGAATTTTCATAACGCCGTTGTTAACAAGGTCGATGAAAATTGTAACTGCCTGCTTGGGAAGATTTTCTACCAAGCTGGAGATAAGGTTAGTCTGGTTGATGAGTCTTGTTCTGTCCACCGTGTCGGGTGTGATGGTGGCAAGAATACCTGTTTTGGCAATGTTATAAACCGTGCCTCCCAGGTCACTTATGATTTTAAATAGCAGGAACGCTATTATCTTCGGCATATACGTCGCAGCCGCCCCAGGGAAAATCGCAGGCATTGCCCAATAGAAAATGCTCAATGCGGCGCCGGGACCTGCATACATAATGAGATAAGGCTTAAACTTACCGAAACGGGTGTTTGTTCTGTCAACCAATGCAGCAAGGAAAAAGTCATTCACAATGTCCCATACGCTTGCGATACTGTTGATGATTGTCTGCCATTTGAGGGCAACAACAAGAACGTCGGTAACGAAATAAGCATCTTTAGAGCCGAGGTTTAAAGACTGAGAGATATCGAAGAGAATGTAAGCTGTGGTTTCACGGCTTCCGACATATCGTCTTGACTTGGGCAATTGTCGGTTGGCTTTCTCTTCGGGAGCCTTAGTCTGTGTTGCTTCCTTAGCCATCAAATACCTCCTTAAAGATTATATAACAGCATTGTATCATAGTTTATTATACTTTTTCAACCATTTTTTTGAAAAAGTTGCACAAATTTTACTCATCAAGTTTGAGCACTGCCATAAAAGCATCCTGAGGAACCTCAACAGTTCCGAAATGACGCATACGTTTTTTACCTTCTTTTTGCTTTTCGAGCAATTTTTTCTTACGTGTGATGTCACCGCCGTAGCACTTCGCAAGAACGTCTTTTCTCATTGCCTTGACAGTTTCACGTGCAATAACCTTGCCTCCGATAGCAATCTGAATGGGAATTTCAAACATCTGACGCGGAATATGCTCCTTGAGCTTTTCTGCAATTTTTCGTGCTTTTGCGTATGCTTTTTCTGAATGTATTATAAAGGAAAGAGCATCAACTGAATCACCGTTGAGAAGTACATCAAGCTTAACAAGGTCTGAGCGCTGATAATCTGCAATTTCATAGTCAAAGGAAGCATAGCCCTTTGTTCTTGATTTGAGAACATCAAAGAAATCGTAAATTATCTCATTAAGAGGAAGAAGATAATGAATATCAACCCTCTCAGGTGTGATGTAGTCCATATTTTTGAACACACCGCGTCTGTCCTGACACAAATCCATAATTGCACCTACATATTCCTGAGGAGAATAAATGTGGGCATCTACCAACGGTTCTTCACTATAAGCAATATTGGCAGGGTCCGGATAGTGAGTGGGGTTATCAATCTCAATCACAGAGCCGTCATTGAGATGAATTTTATAAACAACGCTGGGAATTGTTGTTACCAAATCCAGATTATATTCTCTTTCAAGGCGTTCCTGAATAATTTCAAGGTGAAGAAGACCCAGAAATCCGCAACGGAAACCAAAGCCGAGGGCGCCTGATGTTTCGGGCTCATAAGAAAGTGAAGCATCGTTAAGGCGGAGCTTTTCAAGAGCATCGCGAAGATTTTCATAATCGGCACCGTCTGCAGGATAAACGCCACAGAAAACCATCGGGTTAACCTTTCGGTAACCGGGAAGAGGCTCAGTTGCAGGATTCTGCGCAGTTGTTACCGTATCACCAACCTGAGCATCGCCAACAGTTTTGATTGAAGCGGTGATGTAGCCAACCTCACCTGCAGTCAGCTCCTTTGCCGGTTCCATTGAAGTGGCGCGCATATAACCAACCTCAACAACGGTGAATTCAGCACCTGTTGCCATCATTCTCATTGTGTCGCCTGCTTTAATTTTACCGTCCATAATGCGGACATAAACAATAACGCCCTTGTACGGGTCATAAACAGAGTCAAAAATCAACGCACGGAGAGGCTTGGTATCGTCTGCCTCCTTGGGAGCTGGCACATCCTGAACAATTCGTTCAAGCACCTGGTCAACATTGAGACCTGTTTTTGCCGAAACCCGGGGAGCAAGCTCACAATCAAGACCGATAACATCTTCAACCTGCCTTGCAACACCCTCAGGGTCAGCAGCAGGAAGGTCGATTTTGTTGATGACAGGCACAATTTCCAAATCGTGGTCAAGAGCAAGATATGTGTTGGCAAGGGTCTGAGCCTCAATGCCCTGAGAAGCGTCAATAATAAGCACCGCACCCTCACAAGCAGCAAGAGAACGTGACACCTCATAGTTGAAGTCAACATGACCGGGGGTATCAATGAGATTGAGCACATAATCCTGACCGTCTTTTGCTTTGTAATCCAGCTTAACGGCGTGGGCTTTGATTGTGATTCCCCTCTCGCGCTCAAGATCCATATTATCAAGAAGCTGAGCAGTCATATCTCTGAGCGCAACAGACTGTGTCTGCTCAAGCATTCTGTCTGCAAGAGTAGATTTGCCGTGGTCTATATGAGCTATAATTGAAAAGTTTCTTATGTTTTGCTTTGGTACTGCCAAAAAATCACCTCAAAGAAGTATTACAATAAAGTATTTTACCATAATCCGCAAATTACTTCAACGGCTATTTTATAATAAATTGTAATAATATTTTCTTATTCAGAATTAAAAGTTACAAAAATCTGTAATTTTTCTTAAATTTGATGCAATTTTGTAACCTTTTGTAACTTTTTCAGTTTTTCACAAAATTTTATTCCAAAATCGCAATAAAAATCCCTGTTTTTACGTGTAAGGACTTTTAAAGTCAATTTTTTCAGGCATTGTTTTGTGCAATATAAACAAAAAACAATTTCATTTTTATTTGACACTTCGTGATAACTTCACTATAATAACCCACGTTGCGGGCAAAACTGCAATTATGGTGACATCGGTCACCCTTAGCACATTCCACAAATATACCACCTGCACGGCTAAGCCGCAGAAAAGGAGTTATTTTAAAAATGTCTGACAAAATCAAAAACATAGGCAAGCGCATATATGATGCACGAATCAGAATCAGCACAACTGTTATCTGCCTTGTGCTTTGTATGGCAAGCCTGTTGACTACAGTTTCAGGTGCCAACACCATTAAGGTTATTCTTGACGGTATCGAGTATGAGGTTACAACCCACCGCACCAACACAGGTGACATCCTCATTCAGAGCGGACTTGAAATTGACAAGGACAGCCACATTGACGACAGCGAGCTTGAAAGCCGCGGCGTTATCAGCGTTAATTCAGTTTGCAGCGTTACAGTGGTTGACGGCAAAAATGAATACAAATTAGAGGCTCACGGCACAGTTGTTGACGCTATTGCTCAGGCAGGCCTCGAAATGAGCCCATATGACACAGTAAGCGGTTGCGAATTGACCGACTACGTTTCAGACGGTCTCGTTATCACAATCAACAGAGCTTTTTCCGTTATGATTTCAGTTGACGGTGACATTGCCACCGTTCATATGACAGAGGGCACAGTTGCCGACGCGCTCGACATTGCTGTTATCACAGCCGATGACGACGACATTGTTTCCCGTCCTCTTGATGAGGTTCTCACAAGTAACTGCTCAATCAAAATCACCAGAGTTGAATATGTTAAGCGTGAAGAAACTCAGGAAATCAAGTTCACAGAAAAAACAGAAAAAACCAACACCCTCAACAAAGGTCAGTCTAAAATCAAGCAAAAAGGTGTAAACGGAGAAAAGGTTCTCACTTATGAAGATAAATATATCGACGGTGAGCTTGCCGAATCATCCCTCGTTAACACAGTTGTTACAAAAGAGCCTGTTGAGCAGATTAAGCTCGTGGGCACAAAAAAGGCAGCATCTGCCGCTGTTTCAACAGGCGGTGTTAAGCTTGCTAACGGAGTTAAAACCATTTCTGTTTTCACTCCCCCCTCTTCACTTGAACTCACAGACAAAAATATTCCCACATCATACAAGAAAAAGATTGTGGGCACAGCTTCAGCTTACCATTGCGGAACAAGAACTGCCACCGGCAAGGCTGTTAAGCCCGGATATGTTGCCGTTAACCCCAAGCAGATCCCCTATCATACAGCTATGTGGATCGTTTCAAACGACGGCAAATATGTTTATGGTTATTGCTTCGCTGAGGACACCGGCGGATTCGTTAAATGGACCGGCAAGCGTGCAACACTTTGCGACCTTTATATGCCCAGTGATTCAATGTGCACACAGTTTGGCCGCAGAAGCGTTACAATTTATATCCTCTGATTTTAAGAGAGTCGTGAAAACGGCTCTCTTTTTTGCGCAAAAAATCCACCCGACACCAAACGGCATCGGGTGGATAATTGTTTTATTTACCAACAGCCTTCTGAAGAATTGCCAAGGCATCACTGCTGTTGTATTTTTTATCATTGTTCATATCTGCGAACTGTTTCTGGTCTGCGGTAAGACTTCTGAGGGAAACAGAATGTTGAAGCACAAGCAAAGCATCCTGCGAATTTATCTTGTAGTCGCCGTTAACGTCGCCTCTCTGTCTGTCAACAAGCTCTATTTCATAGGTATCGTAGTAACGGTAATCCTCAAGCAGCCACACTTCAACCTTCATTTTGCCAACTTTATATGCTCCCTTTTCAGGCGAAATGATGATATTCTGGCTATAAGTGCCGTCACTCTTTTTGGTTTCTTTGTAGGTTATCTGCTTTTTGCTTCCGTCGGAATACTTAACCTCAATCACAAGACCTGCAGCATTTATCATACCAACCTCGTGATAATAGCCACTGCCGGGATTTCTTAAAAAACTGATTGCAGAGCCAGATACCCATACCCAAGGGCCATTATCATCAGGCTGATCCCATCTGCCGTAGTCCCAGTCAACTCCGCGATAAAACTTAGTCTGATCCGGAACGCTGACCACCTTTATTGATGAAATTTTTGGCGCCGCAACAGCAGAAAAGCCCGAGCACACCGAAAACATCATCGCAAGCGCCAGAAACACTGACAATATTTTTACAGGAAATTTCATAAAATCGCCCCTTAACTCATTTTACCCCATAATTATATCATCATAAGGCACAATATGTCAACTGCCGCGATAAACTTGTTCCTCCAATCTGCAATTAAGATAATCCGAATAATAGCAGTCAAAAAACAGTCGTTTATCCTCTTCTCCGAGGTCATCAAAAAGAAACAGAAACTTATCTTCGTCGACTCCGATGTTTTTAATGCAGGAGGGCACCGACATCCGAGCCCTGAGCTGACGGATTTTTTCAACAAGAAGCAAGCCCGAAAGCTCTGTCTGCGGTGTAAGGTTCAGATTCCTTGCAAGCTGCTGCAAAGCAACCTCATTTTTTTGATAAGCATTTTTTATAATCTGCACGCAGGAAACTGCCAGCAGACTCAACCCATCAACCCCGAAGCTTGCGAAAAAATCACAAAGACGGTAGCAGGATGATTCCCATGAAAAGCTGTGGCTGTTCACAAATGAAATATGCGCCCAATACATTCCCTCCAGAATGTTTTCTCTGGCAGAAATTTCACCTCTGAAAGCATCAAACAGATTTTCATAAATCTGACAGAATGCCGTTTGAGCCATTGCTTTTATATATCTGTGTTCAGCAAAGATAAAACTTTCGGCACAAATAGTAAGCATAGCCAGCCCTTCATAAGCAATTTTTGAAGAATGGGTTCCGACAATCATATCCGGGTCAAGAATGCACATCGACGGTACTCTCCGACTCAGATGAGCTTCAATGTTGTCACTTTCCCACAGAGCGGTGGGAGCAACCTGCGGCACGGTGCAATAAGGAATACCGGTCATTGAAGAAACAGCCATTGCACAATCCGAGATTTTGCCGTCACCCAAAGCAACAATCAGCTGGGGAGTTGCGTCAATCAGCTTTTCCTGTATGACAGAAAAAAGGCGGTCGGGATTGTCGCAAGCAACAAGCTCAGCCCCCACCGAATGCTTGTGTGCTTTTTGCATAAGGGCAGGCAGTACAGACGAAGCTTTTTGCGTGTCGTTATCAGTTATCACAAGTATGCTTTTGTAATTGCTGTCAAAAATACGGCCGATGGCATCCATTCCCGTGTAAATATATTCAGGTAACTGTATCAAAGCCAAAAAATCACTCTCCGAATTTATTTTTTCTGTAAATATTTTTTGCTTGAAAAAGCAAAATACACTTGAAATTTTATTCATAATCTGCCATTAAGATACTTTTAAAAAACAGCAAAATTTACAGCTTTTACTGTTGCAAAATTTATAATAATAATGTATAATATTTTAGTTGTAATGTTTAAAAAGAGAGGTGTCGCTTTTGAGCGAAAATAACTCAAAAAAGAACTACCTTGTTCCTGAGGAGGAGCTCACCAGGCAAAAGGAATTTGCACGCCTTGCCAAAGAAATTATTTCGGCAAGATTCGGTGAAAAAACACCCCTTGCAATGGTTCACACCTATGGTTGTCAGGGCAATGTGTCCGACGGTGAAAGAATCAAGGGTCTGCTTGAATCAATGGGATACGGCTTCACCGATGACGTTAACGAAGCCGACCTTGTTTTATATAACACCTGTGCTATCCGCGAGCACGCGGAAGACCGTATTTACGGCAACGTCGGTGCGCTTAAAAATATCAAAAAGAAAAACCCCGACCTCATCATTGCCCTTTGCGGCTGTATGATGCAGCAGGAGCATGTGTGCGAAAGAATCAAAAAGAGCTATCCTTTTGTCAACCTTGTTTTCGGCACCCACGTTATCCACACAATCCCCGAGCTTTTGTATAAGGTTCTGCGCTCGGGCAAAAGAGTTTTTTCTTCCGAGAATTGCGACGGAGTAATTGCCGAAAACCTGCCCGTTCACCGTGACGGCAACATCAAGGGCTGGCTCCCCATTATGTACGGCTGCAACAACTTCTGCTCATACTGTGTTGTTCCTTATGTAAGAGGCAGAGAGAGAAGCCGCCACCCCGAAGAAATCATCAAAGAAGCCAAGGAGCTTATTGCCAACGGCTGCAAGGATATCACCCTGCTTGGTCAGAATGTTAACTCATACGGCAAAAGTCTTGAAATTGACATCAACTTTGCAAAGCTTCTTGAAATGATCAATGCCCTGCCCGGTGACTTTATCATCCGATTTATGACATCCCACCCCAAGGACTGCACCAAAGAGCTTCTTGACACAATGGCAAGATGCGAAAAAGTTGCAAGGCATTTTCATCTCCCCTTCCAAAGTGGAAACAACCGTGTGCTCAAAGAAATGAACCGCGGCTACACAAGAGAAAAATATATGGAGCTTGCAGACTACGCCAAAAAGGTTATGCCCGACATTTCTCTCACAAGTGATATAATTGTGGGCTTTCCCGGTGAAACCTACGAAGAATTCAGAGATACATTGTCTTTGCTTGAATATGTGAACTTCACATCGCTCTACACATTTATTTTTTCACCCCGAAAAGGCACCAAGGCAGAAAAAATGCCCGACCCCGTTTCGCGAGAAGAAAAAGGCAGATGGTTCAAGGAGCTTTGCGATCTTCAGGAAAGCATTGCAGGCAGACGCACCGCAATGATGAAGGGCAAAACCTACCGTGTGCTTTGCGAAGGCTATGCCCGTGAAGGAGTGCTCAACGGCAGAACAGGCGGAAATGTTATGATTGAATTCCCCGACACCGTCGAAGGAAGAATAATCGGTGAATTCTGTGATGTAACGGTAACAGAACCGCTGACGTGGATTGTCCGCGGAGAATTAGTTGAATAAATTATTTAAAATAAAGGAGAAATAACAATGGATATTATCGAACTTACAAGAGAATTGGGCGCAGCTATTCAGGCTGACCCCGCTTACGAAGCATTTCACAACGCAAGAAAAGTGAACGAACAGGACGACACTCTCAACGAGCTTATGAGCAAAATCCAGCTCATCCATATGTCATATCAGCACGAAGCCATGAAAGAAGATGCAAATGAAGAAAAGCTTGCCGCTTATGACAAGGAATTCACAGAGGTTTACCGTCAGGTTATGGCAAACCCCAATATGATGGCTTTTGAAGTTGCCAAAAACGGTCTTGACGCACTTATGAAGAGAATCACAGGCATTCTCACTCTCTGCGCTCAGGGTGAAGACCCCAAAACCTGCGAATATCAGGAGCAGGGTTGCTCAGGCAACTGCTCATCCTGCAGCAGCAACTGCGGTGAATAATACCGCCCCGGAATTTTAAGTTTACTGAACAAGGATTGTGAAAAAGATGGCAGAAATGACGCCCATGATGAGGCAATATCTTGAAACAAAAAAAGATTATCCCGACACCATTCTTATGTATCGTCTGGGTGACTTTTATGAAATGTTTTTTGAAGACGCCAAGGTTGTATCCCGCGAGCTGGAGCTTGTTCTGACAGGCCGCGACTGCGGTCAGGAGGAGCGCGCCCCTATGTGCGGTGTTCCCTTCCACAGCGTTGATTCATATATTGCCCGCCTTGTTGCCAAGGGATATAAGGTTGCCATTTGCGAACAGATGGAGGATCCGTCTCAGGCAAAGGGTATCGTAAGGCGCGAGGTTGTGAGGGTGCTCACTCCCGGCACGGTTATTGAAAGCAATATGCTTGACGAGGGCAAAAACAACTACCTTGCCAGCATCATTCTCAACGGCAAAAAGGCAGGTATCTGCTTTGCCGATGTTTCAACAGGCGCCGTCAGCCTCACTCAGCTTGAGGATAAGGACATTGATTCCAAAATCATCAATGAGCTCGGCAAGTTTATGCCGTCTGAAATTTTATATAACCCTCAACTCCTTTCAAGTGCAAAAATCAAAGATTTCATCAAAAACCGTCTTGGTTGTATGGCAGACGGAATTGATGAATCCGCTCTTGATTACACCAACAATCTTGCAACAGTTCTTTCTCACTTCAAAAAAGAAAGTATTGAGGATATGGGCATTTCGGGTGAAGAATGTGTTATTGCTCTCGGCACCGCCCTGGGTTATCTTCATCAGGTACAGAAATCAGGGGTGGACAATATCCGCAGCGTCGATTTTTATTCCGATGCGCAGTTTATGAAAATTGACATCAGCTCAAGAAGAAATCTCGAGCTGACCGAAACCATGCGTAACCGCGAAAAAAGAGGCACACTTCTCTGGGTGCTTGATAAAACCAAAACCGCCATGGGCAAGCGTCTTATCCGCGCATGGCTTGAGCAGCCTCTTATTTCCGCTGCCAAAATCACACGCCGTCTCAACGCGGTGGGTGAGCTTTGCGAAAGCCCCGTGGAGCTTGACGGAATTATCACAGCCCTTTCTTCCATTAACGATATGGAACGACTTATGGCGCGAATTGTTTATGAAACTGCCAACGCCAAGGAGCTTCGTTCCCTTGCAGTAACAGTTAAAATGCTGCCCGAAATCAAAAATATTCTTTCTTCCTTCAGCAGTGCACTTCTCGGTGACATTCAGGGTGACATTGACCTGCTTGATGACGTGCTTTCACTTATTGAAAACTCAATCTGTGAGGACCCGCCCTTTACCGTGCGCGAAGGCGGAATGATCAAAGACGGTTTCAATGCTGAGCTTGACTCATTGCGTGACATCGTTGTCAACGGCAAGGGCTACATCGCAAAGGTGCAGACCGATGAGCAGGAAAGAACAGGCATCAAAAAGCTTAAAATAGGCTACAACCGTGTTTTCGGTTATTATATTGAAGTTCCCAACTCCTTCAAGGAGCTCGTTCCCGAAGAATACATCAGAAAACAGACCCTCGCAAACTGCGAGCGTTACATCACAAGCGAGCTCAAAGACCTTGAATCCAAGGTTCTCGGTGCGCAGGAAAGAATTGTTAAGCTTGAATATGAAATTTTCACGGTAATTCGCAAAAAGGTTGCCGATGAGTTTTTCAGAATTCAGAAAACAGCCTCTGCCCTCGCAAGTCTTGATGTTCTTTGCTCCTTTGCAACAGTCTCGGTCAAAAACAATTATATCTGCCCCATTATCACAGAAAAGCCTGTTATCAGCATCAAGGACGGAAGACATCCCGTTGTTGAAAAAATGCTCAAGGATTCACCCTTTGTACCAAACGACACAGTTCTTGACTGCGACTCAAACCGCTGTGCAATCATCACAGGCCCCAACATGGCAGGTAAATCCACATATATGCGCCAGGTTGCGCTGATTGTGCTTATGGCTCAATGCGGTTGCTTTGTGCCCGCAGGCAGTGCCGAAATCGGCATTGTTGACAGCATTTTCACCCGCGTAGGCGCTTCCGATGACCTTGCTTCAGGTCAGTCAACATTTATGGTTGAAATGAGTGAGGTTGCAAACATTCTCAAAAATGCCACATCCAGAAGCCTTCTCATCTTTGATGAAATCGGCAGAGGTACTTCAACCTTTGACGGAATGAGCATTGCAAGAGCCGTGCTCGAACACACCGCCGACAAAAAACGCCTTGGTGCCAAAACACTCTTTGCAACCCACTACCACGAGCTTACCGAGCTTGAAACCAAGCTTGACGGTGTGCGCAATTATAACATTGCTGTTAAAAAACGCGGTGACGATATCACATTTTTAAGAAGAATTATCCCCGGTGGTGCCGACGGAAGCTACGGCATTGAGGTTGCCAAGCTTGCAGGTGTACCCAACAATGTGGTCACAAGAGCAAGAGCAATTCTCAAAGAGCTTGAAGAGACAGGCGTTGTTGTTCATATGAGTGACACACCCTCCGCCCCCGCTCAGGATGAGGATATGTTCCAGATGTCGTTTTCAAACGAGGTCGGCTCAGAGCTGATTGAAGAAATCAAAAAAATCGACGTCAACACCCTGACACCCATTGAAGCAATGCAGAAGCTTTACGATATAGTTAAAAAATCCAAAGAAATATAAATTCAGGAGGTGAACACCGTGCCCGAAATCAACATACTCAGCCAACACGTTGCCGAGCTTATTGCCGCAGGTGAAGTGGTTGAAAGACCCGCATCTGTTGTGAAAGAGCTTATGGAAAACTCCATTGACGCAGGCGCAACACTCATCACCGTTGAAATCCGCAGGGGCGGTATCACCTACATCAGAATCACAGACAACGGTTGCGGAATTGACCGCAGCAACATCAAAAAGGCATTTATCAGCCATGCCACCAGCAAAATTTCTTCTGCTGACGACCTCGATTCTATTCTCACCCTCGGCTTCCGCGGTGAAGCTCTTGCTTCTGTTGCCGCCGTTGCAAGGGTAGAGATGCTCACACGCGCCGAAAACGAAGAAATCGGCACGCGCTATTGCATAGAAGGCTCTCAGGAGGTTTTGCTTGACGACGCAGGCTGTCCCAAGGGAACAACCATTGTTGTGAGAGATTTGTTTTTCAACACTCCCGCAAGAATGAAATTTCTCAAAAAAGACGTCACCGAAGCCAATGCCGTTGCAGGAGTTGTGGACAGAATTGCTCTTTCCCACCCTGAAGTGTGCATCCGCTTTATCCGTGAGGGCAAGGAGGTTCTTTCTACCCCCGGTGACGGCAAAATCCAAAGCGCAATCCATGCCATTTTCGGCAAGGAATTTTCTCAGGGTCTGATACCCTGCCAATACGAATTGAACGGCATCAGCGTTGACGGCTTCATTTCCAAGCCCGTTCACGCAAGAGCCAACAGAACAATGCAGTTTTTCTTCCTCAACGGAAGACTTATCAAAACGAGAACGGCTATGTCAGCGTTGGAGCAGGCATATAAAAACGCCATTATGGTTGGCAAATTCCCCGCCTGCGTGCTCAACCTCACCATTCCGCCAATGGCAGTGGACGTTAACGTCCACCCTGCCAAAACAGAGGTTCGTTTTGCCGATGAAAAAAAGATTTTTGACGCAGTTTATTATTGTGCCAAGCTTGCTCTTGAAAGCGGTGATACAAGACCTCAGATGAGCTTCGAAAAGAAAGCGCAGATGAAAGTTGTTCAGCAACAAATGCCTCAGCCGCCTAAGGCGGAGCAGACTTTTATCCGCCTCGACACAAAACCTGAGCCTGCCAGAAAGCCCGAGCCGGTAAAGGCTGTTGAACCTGTTGTAGCGGCTGTCCCAAAAACAACCGTTATTCCGGAGCCTGTCAAAACTGTTTTAAGAGTTGAAAGCGGAGAAAAGAACAACAAAATTGTCCAATCTGACGACGACTTGCTTCTCAACAACCCCACAATCAGCACGGTTAAGATTGCGGAAGAAACCGTAGCCCTTCCCGTGATTGAAGAAACCCCCATTGAAGAAAAAGAAACGCTTGTTACCGAACCCCTGACTCCCCCAGCGGAAGAGAAGGAGCCCGACCCGATTGTTATCGTTGAGCCTTTCAGGGTAATCGGTGAAGCCTTTAAGACATATATTCTCGTTGAGCAGGGCGACAAAATGCTGGTTATAGACAAGCATGCAGCCCACGAAAGAATGATTTTTGATTCTCTGAAAAAAGAGCAGAACGGCATTGAAAGCCAGATGCTCCTTTCCCCTGTTACCGTAACATTGAGCAAGGAAGAATACAACGCCTTGCTTGACAACACCGACATCCTCTCACAAGCAGGTTACTGCGTGGAGGATTTTGGTCAGGGTATGGTTATTGTAACCGAGTGCCCCACTTACATTGAAAGCGGTGACATTGAGCCTGTGGTGATTGAGCTTGCAGGCTACCTTGCAGACAACAAAAAAGATATGATTCCCGAAAAGCTTGACTGGATTTATCATTCCACAGCCTGCAGAGCTGCTGTTAAGGCAGGAGACAAAACCACCGCCTATGAACAGCAGAAGTTTGTGGAACAGCTTCTTTCAATGCCCGACATAAGATACTGCCCTCACGGCAGGCCTGTTATGATTGAAATGAGCAGAAAAGAGCTTGAAAAGAATTTTGGCAGAATATAGCCCAAGGAGGTTCGGCAAAATGAAAAAAATACCCGTTATCGTTGTTGCCGGGCCAACCGCTTCGGGCAAGACAAGTCTTGGAATTGCCGTGTGCGAAAAATTCGGCGGTGAGGTTATTTCGGCAGACTCTATGCAGATTTATAAGGGTATGGATATCGCCACCGCAAAGCCCACCAAAGAAGAAACCGACGGCATTCCCCACCACCTGATTGATATAATTGACCCTGCCGAACGATTTTCTGTGGCGCAGTTCAAAACCCTTGCAGAAGAAAAAATCAAAGATATCGTTTCAAGAGGTAAACTTCCTGTCATCGTTGGCGGAACAGGTCTTTATATTGACAACCTAGTTGAAAACATTGAGCTTGCTGATTCCGAGGTTGACCTTGAGCTCCGGGCAACGCTTATGGCAAGAGCCGAAAGTGAGGGCATTGACGCTCTTATTGAAGAGCTGAAGGCTATTGACCCCGAATATGTGGCAGGTCTTAAAGAAATCAACACCAAAAGAATTGTCAGAGCTCTGGAGCTGTGGCACACATCAGGCATCACCGTAACAGAGCAAAACCGCCGTTCGCGACTTAACGAAAGCCCCTACCGTGCCTGTTACCTTTGTCTTGACGCTCACGACAGGGATATTTTATATAACCGAATCAACTCCCGCGTTGACAAAATGGCGGCTGACGGTCTTGTGGAAGAAGCACGACAGTTTTTGCAAAGCAAGGGGGTAACCTCCGCTCAGGCCATTGGCTACAAGGAGCTTGACCCATATTTCAGCGGTGAAAAAACCTTACAGGAAGCGCTTGACTCCCTTAAGCAAGGCACCCGACGATATGCAAAGCGTCAGCTCACCTGGTTCAGACGAAAAGAAAATGCAACTCACTTATACATTGATGAATACGAAAGCCCCGACGCTTTATGTAAGGCGGCTTTCGATATAATAGAAAATTTTTTGAAGGAGGAATAAGCTTGAACAAAAACCAACCATGGACAAAGGTTGTCGCTGTGATTCTCAGCGTTATGGTTATGGCATATATGACCTACAACGCATTTGCTTACACTTATTCCCCTGTTACCACAGAAAGACTTACAGAAGAAGCCTCCATAGAGCAAACCTTTGATTTCAAGGGCTTTGTTCTTCGTGACGAAACTGCTATCAATTCATCCTCAGGCGGCACCTCAATTTCACTTGCCGTTGACGGTACCCGTGTTGCCAAAGGGGACTGTATTGCAATTTCCTGCGCCAACAACGATGATGCCGCAGTTTACACACGGCTCAAAGCCGCAAAAGAGGAATATAACCGACTGATTACCCTCAACAATCAGAACGGAGTCAACGAATTAAGCTCCGAAAAGCTCAACGATGAAATTCAGACAGCTTACAGTGATCTTCTTGATAAGATTTTTTCTAACAATTTTTCTGCCGTTACCAAAAGTGTTAAAGAATTCAACAACAAAAGTGCAACAAGGCAGATTATGTCCGAAGGCTCTATCGACCTGAGTGAAGCAATTGCCTCACTGAAAAACGAAATTGCTGCCCTCGAAAGCAAAAATGTGAAATACACCGAAATTGAAGCTCCTGCATCAGGCTACTATATAAACAACCTTGACGGCTACGAAACCACCCTTAACTACAACGAAGCAGACAAGCTCACCGTTGAACAGATTGAAAAGGCTGTTGAAGCTGAGGCTTCCCAACCCGCTTCCGCTTCGGGCAAGCTTGTGAACAGCTATGAGTGGTATCTTGCCGGTGTAGTTGACACCAAGCACACAAAGAGCTTCCCTGTTGGCAAAAGCATTGTTGTGAACTTCCCCGATGAGGGTCTTGAAAATGTTCATATGAAGGTAGAATCCGCAGAAGCTGTCAATGGTAAGCTCAAGGTTATTCTCAGCTCCACCCTGATGAATGAAACCCTTGCAAATATGAGAATTGAAAATGTGCAGATTGTTGAACAATCCTACAGCGGATACAAAATCCCTTCAAAGGCAATCCGCTTCAACGAAGAAAATCACAGCGGTGTCTATGTTCTCAGAGGAAAAATCATATCCTTCATTGAAGTGGAAATACTATATTCCCAGGAAGAATTTGTTATAGTCAGCGCCTCCAGAACAGGAGGCCGCGGACTGACGCTTTATGACGATGTTATTATCAAAGGGAGGGATATATACGATGGAAAAGTCATTCTTTGACAAAAGATTTTCTGACATTGAAGAAAATTATAAGGAGCTTTCTCACGGAATTTCCGAAGCCGCCGTCAGATGCGGCCGCGACCCTTCAGAGGTCAGATTTATGGCTGTTACCAAAACGGTTGAGCCGGTTTACATCAATCACGCTCTTTCCCTCGGTCTGGATTTGATCGGAGAAAATCGTGTGCAGGAATTTATGTCAAAACGCGATGAGCTTAACCTCGCAGGTGTTGAAAAGCACCTTATCGGCCACTTGCAGACAAACAAGGTTAAGCAGATTGTGGGCAATGTTGATTTCATTGACGGAGTTGACAGTGTGAAGCTCGCAAAGGAAATCGGCAAAGCCTCACTCAAAGCGGATATCACCACCGATATTATGCTTGAGATCAACATCGGCGGTGAAGAAAGCAAATTCGGTTTTACCCCCGAAAGCATCGGTGAAACAGTTTATGAAATTGCCGAAATCGAAGGAATCAGAGTCAGAGGATTGATGGCAATACCCCCTATTTGCGACGACAGCGCAAAAAATTGTGTATTTTTTGAAAATATGCACCGTCTGTTCCTTGACATTGGCGCAAAAAAAATACATAATGTTAGTATGGATATTTTATCTATGGGGATGTCCGGCGATTATTGTGACGCAATCGCCTGCGGCTCCACCATGGTCAGAATAGGCTCCGCCTTGTTCGGGGCAAGAAATTACAGATAACGGAGGATTATGTTATGGGATTTTTAGAGTCACTTAAAAAGTCACTTTCTATGTCTGAGGAAGAGTACCTCGACGATGTAGATGTTCAGGAAGAGGAAGAAGAGGATTTTGCTCCCCGCAAGAGATTTACTTCTCCCAAAGCAAGACAGTATGAATCAAGCACAGACAATGTGGTTGATTTCAAAGCTACCTCTGCCCCCACAGCAGGCGGTTCAAAGGCTCACGTTGTTTTCAAAAAGGTTGATTCTTTTGCAGATGTAGGCCCCGTTGCCGATGTTCTTAACGAAAAGAGAATTGCTATCCTCAACCTTGAAACCTGCCCCACAGAAGAGGCAGTCAGAGTTATCGACTTCCTTTCAGGTGTTGCTTATGCCAACAATGCCACAATTCAGCGCGTTGCGGGCAGAGCTTATATCATCACCCCCAACAATGTTCCCCTTTCAGGCGAGCTTCTTGACGAAGTTGTTAATTCCGCAACCAACGGCTTATTCTAATCAAATTTAAAAAGATAAGACTTCGGTCTTACAGGAGGTTATGTGATGTTAACACCATCAAAAATTAAGAATCATCATTTTGAAGCTTCAGGCAAAAATGCTTACAGAGCACAGTCTGTTGATGACTTTTTTGATATTGTTGCCGATTCTTATGAGCAGATGTTCAAAGAGAATGGTGAGCTTGTTAAAAAAATCAGCCTTCTTGCAGAAAGAGTTGAAGAATACAGAAACGACGAGGATAACATCCGCGCCGCATTGCTCACAGCTCAGCGTATGGCTGACCAGATTATGAGAGAAACCAACGAAAAGGCAGAGGCTCAGCTTGCAGAAGCAGTTGCAAACGCAAAGAAAATTGAAGCCGAAGCCACCGCAAAAGCTCAGGCTGTTGTTGAAGCTGCTCAGGCAAAGGCTCAGGCAACCCTCATTGAGGCTGATGCCACATCAAAGCGTCTTATTGAAGATGCAACTGCCGAAGCAAAAGAACAGGCTGTTGTTGCAAGAGACAGAATGATTAAAACCCAGGCCGCTCTCGGTCTTGTTGAAAAAGAAGCAGACGCTTTCAAAAAGCAGCTTCTTGACCTTTATAAAGAACATATCGAGCTCATTTCAAAAATCCCCGAAATTGAAGTTGAGCTTCCCGTTGAGGAGCCTGTTGCAGAAGCTCCCGTTGAAGAACCCGCAGTGGCTGTTGCACCCGAGGTTGAAGAGCCCGTTGTTGAAGAGGTTCCCGTTATTGCTCCCCCCGTTGAAAACGAGCCTGTTATGATTGCCTCAGTGGAGGTTGACGACAATCCCGTTATCACTCAGGCTGTTGAAGAGCCCATTGCAGAAGAAGTTATTGACATTGTTGAAGCAATTGAAGAGCCTGCAGAGGAAGAAGACCTCACAGATGAAATGCTCGAAAGAATGGGTCTCAATGTTCCCTCTTTTGCTGAGGTTGAAGAAGCTCCCGCTTCAAAATATTCATATATCGACGAAGATGATGAATATTATGAAGAAGACGAGGAAGAAGCAGAAACCGAAGATATCGATGACGGTTACGATGCTGACGACGGCATTAAATTCGACCTCAACTCAATCAGATTCGGTGTTGCCGATGACGATGATGAGGATGAATATTATGACGATGATGAAGATGACGACGAATATTACGATGATGACGAAGACGATGACGACGATGAAGACGGCGGCTTCGGCTCAAAGCTCAAGGGCTTCTTCAAGAGATAATGGCAGTCATAATCAGTCTTTTATCCATAGCCGTGCTGACCGTTGTTGACCAGATTATCAAATTTTTTATTGAAAGAGATTTGCGTCCCGTTGAAGAAATCCCTTTTGTTGACGGATTTCTTCATTGGGAGTATGTTCAGAACACCGGTGCGGCATTCGGCTCATTTTCTGATAACACGGTGTTATTGTCAATTATCACAGGTATAATCATATTCTGCGGAATAGTTGCAATAATAATCAAAAAAATCAACAACAAGTTTTTGCTTGTTACCTCTGTTATGATTATCTCAGGCGGATTAGGTAACCTGATTGACAGAATAATGCGCGGCTACGTTGTGGACTTTATCTGTGTGGAATTCATTGATTTCCCTGTTTTCAACTTTGCCGATATTCTTGTTACCTGCGGAGCATTTATGCTCATAGGTTATCTGCTTTTTGATATTTATAAAGACTACAAAGTTAAAAAAATCAAGGGTGATAATGTTGGATGAACTGATTTTCACCGCTGAAGATGAATTCATCGGCATGAGAATTGACAAGGCGCTCAGCCTCGCGGCAGAAGGCTTTACGCGCTCACATATCCAGTCTGTTATTGAAGACAAGGCTGTTCTTGTCAACGGCAGGCCTGTGGGCAAAAGCTACAAGCTCGTCGCAGGTGACGTTGTGGTTTTTACTCCCCCGGAATTAAAGGAGCTTAACATTGAAGCTCAGAATATCACCATTGATATTGTTTATGAGGACGATGACCTTCTGGTTGTCAACAAGCCCCGTGGTATGGTTGTTCACCCTGCCCCCGGCAATTACGACGGCACCCTGGTCAACGCTTTGCTCTATCATTGCGACGGCAGGCTTTCGGGCATCAACGGAGTTATCCGCCCCGGAATTGTGCACCGCATTGATAAAGACACCAGCGGACTTCTTATTGTGGCAAAAAATGACTTTGCTCACGAAAAGCTTGCCGCACAGATCAAGGAGCATTCCTTCACAAGAAGGTATATGACCGTTGTGCACGGCAACATCAAAAATGATGAGGGCATTGTTGACGCCCCCATCGGCAGAAGCCCCAAGGACAGAAAAAAGATGTGCGTTACCGACAAGAATTCCCGTAACGCCCTGAGCAGATACGAAGTGCTCGAACGATTCGGGAGCTTCACCTTGCTCAGAGTTACTCTTGAAACAGGCAGAACTCACCAGATCAGAGTTCATATGGCTCACATCGGCCATCCCGTGGCAGGTGACCCTGTTTACGGCCCTAAAAACGGAGTAACAAAACTAAACGGACAATGCCTTCACGCAGGAATGATCGGATTTGATCACCCGCGTGACGGAAGATATATTGAGTTGGAAGCAGAATTGCCTGAATATTTCACGTCATTTGTTGCTTCCCTCAAAAAATCAGCAAACTAATCGGAGGTGTTATTTTGGACGCTAACATTAAAAAACAGTTGCAGATCAAAGCGTGCAAAGTACGAATGGGTATTATTGAGGGCGTTTACAACGCAAAGTCGGGTCATCCCGGCGGTTCACTCTCTGTTGCCGACATTCTTACTTACCTTTATTTTGAGCATATGAATATTGACCCCAAAAATCCCAAATGGGAAGACAGAGACCGTTTTGTTCTCTCAAAGGGTCACACCGCACCCGCACTTTACGCAGTGCTTGCTCACAGAGGATTTTTCCCTGTTGACGAGCTCAAAACTCTTCGCAAGCCCGGTTCAATGCTTCAGGGTCATCCCAGCATGAAGCTCACACCCGGCATCGATATGAGCACCGGCTCTCTCGGCCAGGGTATCTCCACAGCGGTGGGTATGGCTCTTGGCGCAAAGCTTCAGGAAAAAGCCAACAGGGTTTTCACAGTTCTCGGTGACGGTGAAATTCAGGAAGGTCAGGTCTGGGAGGCAGCAATGTTCGCCTCAGCCAAGGGTCTTGACAATCTTGTTGCAGTTGTGGATAACAACAATCTTCAGATTGACGGCTCTGTAGCAGAGGTTAACTCACCTTATCCCATTCCCGAAAAGTTCCGTGCTTTCGGTTGGAATGTTATCGAAATTTACGGTCACTCCTTTGACGAAATTGATGCAGCATTCAAGGCTGCA
>JAZQYU010000051.1:0-7001 GCA_045633685.1 Acutalibacteraceae bacterium
AAGACCGCTTGGCCTCCGACTTGTTTTCTTGCCTTTTTCAAGAATAAGATCCTGAGTGATTGTGGATTTGTTGAATTTTCTCACAATTCTCACAACACCGCGAAGCTCATTTGCTTCAACAACTTCGATGCTTTCTGCATCAAGAAGCTCCCATTGCTTCATCTGATAGTCAAATTCAAGGTTCCATGCGCTTTCAACAATGGGCTTATCCATTGAAATTGCAAGCAGGTTACCCTTGCCTGTGAGAATCTGGCGGCCTGTTTCTTTGTCAATAACCTTATCAAGAAGACCGTTTTTGTCAATTTCAACTCTGAGATATTCGTTTTCAAGGCAGTCGGTTGAAGCCTGAACGCTGTCAAACTCAGCCTTTTCCTCGGTGAGGGTATAAATTCCGTAGCCGAGGGCGGGAACAGCCTTTGCAATGAACTCAATCACGAAGCTGCCGTTTTCTTCGGTTACACGGCAGGGGAGAGCGTTGCCGTTTTTGTCACAAACACCGCTTGCCTTGAATGGAATTTCAGCTTTGACCATGCCGTCGGCTGCCCAGGTGAGGGTGTTCCACACAATGATTGAATCCTTGGCAGGGTTGATTTTACTCTCAAGTGTTTCCTTTGCCTTGCTGATGAGAGCGTTGCCCTCTTTGTGCATAAGCGCATATTCCTCACGGCAGACCTCGAACACCTCGTGAATTGAAGTGCCGGGGAGAATGTCGTGGAACTGATTTGTCAAAAGAAGCTTCCATATTTCTTCGATTTTTTCTTTGGGATAATCTTCGCCTGCAAGCACAGTCAGAAGCTCAACATCACGCATCAGATATTCACCCTGACGGTTGTTCTTTTTAACAAAAGCCTGGCTTGTGAAGGTGCCGCGGTGATTTTCGTAGTACATCTCACCGTCCCACACGGGGAGCTTATCGGCAACCTTGTCAACCTCACGGAAGAAGTCAGAAACGTGAGCGTTGCGTGACTTCGGAAGGCCGGGGAGCTTTTCAATTCTCTTGCCCTGTTCAATCATCTGATAGGTACATCCGCCGCCGCCGTCACCGTAGCCGAACATACCGAAGGATGTGTCCACAATGTTGTTCTGACGGTTGGTGCTTCTTGTTCTGCGAACATAATCGGGGTCATAGTCGCCCTGATAATGTACCTTCTGCATATATGCCACAACCTCGTCACCGCTGTGAGCCTTCCAACGGAAAACGCTCATGGGGAACTCGTTGGTGTCGTTATACTGCAATTTTGAGGTGAGGAAATATTTCATTCCCGAACGCTTGATGATCTGGGGAAGTGCCCATGTGAAGCCGAAGCAGTCGGGGAGCCAGTATGTGTCGGAGTCAACACCGAACTCGGTTTTGAAAAACTCTCTGCCGTAAAGAAGCTGGCGGATAAGAGCCTCACCGCTTGCGATGTTTGTGTCTGCCTCAACCCAGGCATTGCCCACGATTTCCCACTGACCGTTTTTGATTTTTTCTTTTACGCGCTCATAAATGTCAGGATAGTGCTTTTTCATAAAGTCATAAAGCACAGCCTGACTCTGTGTGAATTTGAAGTCAGGATAATTATCCATAAGAGCAATATTGTTTGCAAAGGTTCTTGCTGTTTTTCTTGTAATTTCTCTCACTGTCCACAGCCATGCAACGTCAAGGTGGCTGTGGCCGCCCATAAGCACTTCACCGGGAGTGGAGTATTCAATTTTGTCTATCAATTCCCACAGCTTTGCAATAGCATCAGGCACACTCTTTCTGAAAGCGTCACCGCCAAGGTCAAAATCAAGCTGATGAACTGATTCGTCAATTGCCATAAAAAGGCGGGGCTTGATATATTCATCGTCGCAATAGAAATATGCCTGATGGGCTGTGGTGATGTCAAACCAATAGCTTTCTGTTGCTTCGTCAACCGCAATAAGCTGAGATTTAACCATCTGATATTCCATAAATTCCTTGCCCTCATACACATTGAAAGCGCAGAAAGCGGCAGTGTCAACTGTTCCTTCAATCTGAATGTCAAGCTTTTCTCCTGCCTTGAGAGGCTCTTTAAACAGAATTTCGCTGCGGCCTACCCAACCGGAATTTGCTCTTGAACTGACAGCACCAACGATTTCACCGTTGATTCTGACAAGGCTTTCACCGCCGAAGTCAATATCAAGATAAACCTTTTTACCGGCAAAATTTTCAGGCACAACAATACTTGCTTCAAAATATCTTGTGTCGTGGTAGCTTACCTTCCAACGGTCACCAAGGCGCATGGTTGATTTGGGTGCATCGTCAAGCACGATGTTGTTGGGGCTTTCGTGCACGCCGGTGTATGTAACCCATTCGTCAATAACGAGGGTGTCAGTTGTGATATAAGGCTGAATCTGTTTAATCTGATTTTCTAGTACGCGTGGATTTAGGGTTGGCATAATTTCTACTCCTTATCTGTAGCATTCAACTAATTTCATATTACCCTTAACAGAGAATCTGCCCTCTGCCGAAACGGGCACAAAGAAATAGTCACCCTGCTTGATTTCTTTTTTATATCCGTCAGCAGTGATTTTACCTTTACCCTCGGTCACAACGTAAATTGTAACGCCCTTATCAAGGTTAAATTCTCCGCCTAAAAGAGTAATTGTACGAACATTAAAGCTGGTTGTCATTCTTTCATCAATAAGAGATTCGTATCGGACTCCGTCGCCTTCGCTCACACTAACGGGAGTGAGGGGAGCGGGGAATGTCTTTTCCATATCGAAGCATTGAAGAGCGGTTTCTTTATCAAGTCCGAGATACATCTCGTTGTCTGAAAGTCTGTAATCACCGCACCAGCGCTCAGGCTGAATAGTGAAATCCGTGGGCTCCTGAACCTCAAGAAGAAGACATCCTGCACCGATAGCGTGTACCATCTTTGCGGGGATGTAAATTACATCACCTGCTTTAACAGGGAAGGATTCAAGCAAATCCTCCATGGCGGTGGTGCTTGTTTCACTTTCTTCAATTGCTTTTTCAAACTCTTCAAGAGTTACGCCCTTTTTGAAGCCGTAAAAAATCTTTGCATCAGGTCTTGTTGCAAGAATAACCCAGCTTTCTTCCTTGCCGTAGGATGAGTTGAAATGAAGCTTTGAAAATGCCTTGTCAGGATGAGCCTGAACGGGGAGTCTGATTGCACTGTCGAGGATTTTGGTGAGGATGCCGATATCCTCTTTGTCACCGATAAGCTCCTGCTTATACTCTTTCAATGCGTCGCTGAGATAAAGGTCGGTTCCCTGAATTTTAGAAATACCTTCGTATTCATCTGTGCTTCCCTCGTTAAGAGCGTGAACGGCAGAAACAACCCATTCCTCGGGGTAGTTGCCGTCTGTTGAGTCGTCAGAAAAGAAATCGGCAAATAGCTTGCCACCCTTATAAACTCTGAAAACTCTGTTTTTTTCGAAAAAGATAGGTTTGTTATAAAACATCTTTTATTCTCCTTAATATCTGATAAGCTGACGAGCTTCATCAAGTGTTTTTATCCCTGCGCCTGCCATTGACGACAGAGCCGCACCGTATGCCGCCTCTTCTTTATAAAAAGGCACCTGAACCTCGCAACCGAAGGTTTTTGATGTGATTTCTCTCAAAGCGGCATTTTTTCTGATTCCGTTGCCTGAGCACACAAGTGAAACACACTTTTTGCCCGAAGATGCATACATACCGTAAAGCTCATCTGTCATAGCATAAAGGGTGGAAAGGAGCATATCATCGGGAGTAAAGTTGTTTTCGGTTATGCCATAATATGAACCGGTT
Organism: Acutalibacteraceae bacterium; assembly: GCA_045633685.1. GTDB lineage: Bacteria > Bacillota > Clostridia > Oscillospirales > Acutalibacteraceae > CAG-488. Next base: position 3,755 of record JAZQYU010000051.1, read on the forward strand.
ATCGCAGGGTCAAGCCTTGTGCCGCAAAAACGGCTGTCGGCTTTCATTGAAGTTTCTTTTTTGCTTTCAAGAATTTTATATATCCGGGTGTAAAGGCTTTCAGGCTTTTCTCCTGTTGCAATTTCAACGGCGCGTGCCAGAAATCTTTCAACCATTGCAAAGGCTCTTCCTCCGCAAAGGGCACAGCCGGCGGCAAGATATTTTTCTCCGTCAAAGGGTCTTGCTTCAAGGCCTTCGCCGACATCGGCAGAGTCGCAGATAACAGAAATCTGTGAGCCTGTGCCCACGTTGATGAGCGCGGTGTCATTGTCTTTAACGGAGCCGATGAAGCTTGCCTGATTATCCCCCACAGAAACCGTTACGGGAATACCGTTGTATTCACCCACCACTGCGAAATCCTTGGTGATCGGTGGAAGATACGGCAAATCCACGGTGAAGCGGCTTTCTTTAATGTCAAAGCAGCCGAATGCTGCACCGTTTGTGATGTGCATAAGTGGGGCAGTTTTTTCGCAAAGGTGCATTGTTGCAAAATCACCTATGCTCATACAGTAAGCTGTGTTTTCAGGCACAAGCTTGTTCACTCTGTTATAAAAATCAGTCACAAGTCCGTAGCCTGCAAAACCTCCGATTGTTTCGGCATATGTTTTGCCGTCCTTGTAAATTTCATTTCCTCTCGCATCCTGCCAGATATAAAGAGGGGAAAGAGCGTTGCCGTCTTTGTCGGCATACAGTATGCCGTGCATCTGATTTGAAAATCCGATAGAAACCGTATCCTCGTCAACGAGCTCTTCCACAAGGGTGAACACCTTTGAAAGAATTTTTGAGCTGTCCTGAATTCTTTCAAAGGCTTTGTCTGTTTCAATAAAAGAATCGTTGGAAAGAGTCACGGATTTCAGAATTTCACCGCTTTGGCAGTCTGCCGAAATTCCGCAGATACTTGTTGTGCCGATATCAATACCAATACTTTTCATAAAAATTTACCTTATAACTTTGTTGAAGCTGGGTCAAGTCTTGTGATAATATCCTGCTGAATTGCAGGCGAAAGGTCAAGGAAGTTAACAAATGTGCCGTGAATTCTCATGATATAAACTCCGCCGGGAGCATATTTCTGCGGGTTTGCAAGAACCTTTCTGAGAATTTCAGCAGTTGTAACGTTAACATAGAGATAGAAGGGAGCAACACCCTCGTTAAGAGGATTGAAGAAAAGAGGAGCTATAATCTTATCTCTGAACTCAACACCCTTACCCTCATAGCTTTCGGAAGTGAAATATTTGGGGTCAACACCAAGGTGTGAGGCATAGCCGCCGTTCATCTTGTTGAAGGGGAGCTTCATATTCGAAAGCATACGGAAGCCAAGACCATTTTCTGCACTGCCGTAAAGAGGGTCAACACCGTAGCCAAGCATATCTCTTGAGCTTCTGCCGTCAGGAGTTGCACCAACCCAATAGCCATAGAGAAGGTGTGTTGAGGGGCTGGAGAAGTCGGGGCGGAAGGAATTGCCAAGATAATTCTTTTCACCTGCAACAATGTCAGCAACCTTTGATGCGACCTCAGCGGCTTCATTGTCAACCTTTTCAATATTGTTGCCGAATTTATCCGCACCGAGGAGGAATTCTCTGAGCTCCTCATATCCCTCAAAGTTTTTCATAAGGGCGTCAACGAGCTTGTCTGCATCCTCAGGACGCTCCGTAAGCAATTTGTCAATTGCGCTGAAGCTGTCGGCAATAACTGTTGTGCCGTGGATAAGACATCCGCTACCGTTGTATTTGGTGCCCTGACGGTTGATATCACGGGCATCAATGCCATTATCCTTGCCGCCCATAAGGCAGGAGAGGAAGGGCACTCTCTGTGTTGAAAGGGCAACTGATGCGCCGTTGGCAGCCTTTGCCATTTCATCGCAGAAGAACTGAACATTTTTATAAAACTCTTCTCTGATATTCTTAAGGTCGGCCTTTTTCATATCAACAAGCTTTTCACCTGTTACTGTTGAAATACCGCCTGTAAGTGTCATTTCAAGAATTTTGGGCAGGTTGAGCCAGCTGTTGGTGGTGTTGCCGTTATCCTTGCCCATAATCAACGGCTCCTGACAGCCTGCAATTGAAATATCGCAAAGGTCATTTTCATCTGTGCCGTTTTCTTTAAGTGTTTCAAACAATGCGTCATCGTTAAAAAGTGATGGAGTAAGCACACCGGGGGTGAAGAAGAATCTGCCCATTTCTTCATAAAGCTTTTCAGGAGTGTTTTTGTGAAGCTTAACAGAGAGAATCGGCTGTGGAAGATTCATATCGTAATACGCGTCAAGAAGTGCGTATGTTGTGTCGTTTGTCAGGTCGTTGCCATCGAGGTCTCGTCCGCTGACAATAAGATTCTGTGAAATTGCCCAGCTTCTGTCTGCAACGTTATAAAATACAAGCAAATGTTTAAGAAGTGCGGCAACCTCGTCGCGGCCAAGGTCATTTCTGTATGGCTCAAAGATTCTGTCAGCATTACCAACAGAAAATGCAAAGGGGTTGGGGGTCTGCTCAAGGCACATAACCTGCCACAGAAGGATAAAGCTCTGAATGGCTTCATACATATTTTCGGCAGGATATTCGGGCACCTTTTTAAGAGTTTTTGCCATAAGCTCAAACTGGTTTTTTGTGTCGCCCTCGGATTTTTCTGCCATATCCTGAGCCATTGCGGAATATCTGTGAGCAAGGTCGATTACAGCTTCAAGGGCAATTGTGAATGCCTTGTAGCCGTCGCCCTCCTTACCCTTCATTTCTTCAATCATCTGTCTCACACCGTGACGCAGGGCATAACGGAAGTCAGCAATAAGATGGCCGGTAACCTGCTCCACAAAGAAGATAACCTCTTTGGTGTAGTCTTCACAGCCGGCATAAACATTACTCAGCTTTGTGGCGTATTCAGTTTTTTCAAACTTAGCTCTTGCTGCGGCAATTCTTTCGGCGGTGAATTCCTCATTAGGCTCAATGTCACCAAAAACTGCAGCAGGGTCACAGTATCCGCAGAATTCCTCAACCTTGAATGAGGGGTTAATCAGCGCATAGCTTCTTGCAAAGGCATCGTCCTGTGTACCGGCAAAAATCTGATTTTCGTCAAGATAAAGGGGAATATCCTTGATGATTTCCTTGAGGATGGTGGCTTTTTTGATTTCTTCGTCCATACCCTCGTAGCTGTCATAAATCTCAAGCTCTTTTTCTTTTGCAATAAACCAACCGTCAAGGCGCATTTTTGCTCTTTCGTG
>JAZQYU010000052.1:0-1648 GCA_045633685.1 Acutalibacteraceae bacterium
GGGCTGTCGTTTTTGCTTGCAAAAATGACTGGGGGAGAGATTTAGTTGTCATTAAACCTATCTCTCCCTCCGTCTTTGCCTTGCGGCAAATCCACCTAATTCTCACCTGTCGGTTCGGTCGGTGCTTCTGCTTCGCAGAGGTCTCCACCGGAGACCCGCACCCCCGCCGTGGATACTTCCAAATTGATTGGAGTAATAACAATGAACGAAACTTATTTCCATTCTGTGCGACTTGATGCAGAAAAATGTAAGGGCTGTGTCTCTTGTCTTAAGCGTTGCCCTACAAATGCCATCAGAGTCCGTGACGGAAAAGCGTATATTCTCTCTGAGCGTTGCGTTGACTGTGGTGAATGTATAAGAATTTGTCCGCATCACGCAAAATATGCCGAGAAATATTCTCTTAATGAAATTCTTGATTATAAACATAGAATAGCAGTGCCTGCACCGTCACTTTACGGTCAGTTCAACAACCTTGATGACACAGATTATGTGTTGACAGGGCTTAAAAGGCTTGGCTTTGATGATGTTTTTGAGGTTTCAAAGGGTGCTGAGCTTGTAAGTGAGGCAACACGACTTATTCTCTCAATGAGCAAGACAAAAAAACCTTTGATTTCATCAGCTTGTCCTGCTGTTGTCCGTCTTATCAGAGTCCGTTTCCCAAATCTTATTGAAAATGTTCTCGACTTGAATGCTCCTATGGAAGAGGCTGCACGACTTGCACGAATCAAAGCAAAGGAAGAAACAGGACTTTCTGATGAGGAAATCGGAGTGTTTTTCATCACACCGTGCACTGCAAAAATTTCCTCAATCAAACAGCCTATCTGTAACGGAAAATCATATATAAACGGTGTCCTTGCAATTAAGGATATTTACCCCGTGCTTGTTCAGCAAATGGATAAAATTATGGAGCTTGAGCCATTAAGTGATTCAGGCATTATAGGTGTTGGCTGGGCTTCATCAGGTGGCGAGTCAGCAGCACTTTTAAAGGACAGATATTTGGCGGCCGACGGTATTGAAAATGTTATAAAGGTTCTTGAGGAATTAGAGGATGAAAAGCTCAACGACCTTGAATTTATTGAGCTTAACGCTTGCTCAGGCGGTTGTGTCGGCGGACCTTTGACGGTTGAAAACCCATTTGTAGCAAAGGCACGACTTCAGCGACTTCGCAAATATATGCCTGTTTCCTGTAATCATCTTGAATATGACTCAATTCCAAAGGAAATGTATTGGGAAAAACCGCTTCAGGCTTCTCCGTGGAAGCTTGCAGATAATGTCTTTGAGGCAATGCAGAAAATGAGTGAAATCAAGGAAATCGAAAGCACATTGCCGGGACTTGATTGTGGTATGTGTGGTTCACCATCCTGCCATTGCTTTGCAGAGGATGTGGTAATCGGCAAAGCAGATATAGGTGACTGCATTTTCAAGATGAAGGACCGTGAAGGTGCTGTAATCCCAAAACCATTCAGAACAGAGGATAAATAATGAAAGTTAAAGAATTAGCAGAAAAATTGAATCTTAATGTCCTTGTTGAGGGCGATATAGAAAGGGGAATCAAGGGTGGTTACTGTGGTGACCTGCTCAGCTGGGTAATGGGCAGAGCCGAAAGTGGTGACTGTTGGTTTACCGTAATGGGTAACATCAACGCAAT
>JAZQYU010000053.1:0-21700 GCA_045633685.1 Acutalibacteraceae bacterium
AACTTGATGTCAAGCAACACAAGGTCGGTTACGGTGAGAAGCTCTTTTGCATCATCAATGCTGCCGATTCCCGAAGTGTCCAGCGCTGTGTGAATTTCGTTTTCACGAAGGAGGGTAAACAGCTCTTTCACAAACTGAGCCTGCATCAGCGGTTCACCGCCCGAAACAGTAACGCCTCCGTTTTTTATGTAGCTTTTGAAACGGAGGATTTTTTTGCACATCTCTTCAGGTGTGTATTCCTCACCGCCATCAAAGCTGTGGGTGTCGGGATTGTGACAATATGCACACCTCAGCGGGCACCCTTGGGTAAACACCACGCATCTCAGTCCGGGGCCGTCAACGGCACCCATGGACTGAAAAGAATGAATTTTGCCTTTGGTTGACATTTTACATCGCCTCGTGGAATGTTCTTGAAATAACCTCTCTCTGCTGCTCTCTTGAAAGCTTAACAAAGTTAACAGCATAGCCTGAAACGCGGATTGTGAGGTTGGGGTATTTTTCAGGCTCCTCATAGGCTGCCATCAAAACTTCACGGTTAAGCACGTTAACATTGAGGTGGTGAGCGTTCTGACCGAAGTAGCCGTCAAGAAGGTTAACAAGGTTGTCGATTCTTTCTTCCTCATTTTTGCCAAGTGCCTGAGGAACAATTGAGAATGTGTTTGAAATACCGTCACGGCAAACATCATAAGAAAGCTTGGCAACAGAGTTGAGTGAAGCAAGAGCGCCATTCTTTTCTCTGCCGTGCATGGGATTTGCGCCGGGTGCAAAGGGCTCACCCTTTTTACGTCCGTCAGGTGTTGAGCCGGTTTTTTTGCCGTAAACCACGTTTGAGGTGATTGTGAGAATTGAAAGAGTTGCTTCTGCGTTTCTGTAAAGCTTCTGCTTTTTGAGCTCTTCGTAGAATTTTTCAACCTGCTCGCAGGCGATTGAGTCAACTCTGTCGTCGTCATTACCGAATGTGGGGAATTCACCAACAGTTTCAAAGTCGGTGATAAGACCTGTGTTCGGGTCCTTGATGCAGCGCACCTTTGCGTATTTAATTGCGCTGAGTGAGTCGGCAAGCACGCTCATACCTGCGATACCGAAAGCCATAAAGCGATGAACGTCGGTGTCGTGAAGAGCCATCTGAGTCTTTTCGTAAGCATATTTGTCGTGCATATAGTGAATCTGATTCATAGTGTTTGCATACATTCTTGCAAGCCAGGGGCGGTAAATATCAAGATATTCACATACCTTGTCATAATCAAGATATTCGTCAGGATACTGCTCGTGAACAGGACCCACCTGAGCATTTTTGATTTCATCCTTACCGCCGTTGAGTGCCATGAGCATCATCTTTGCAAGGTTTGCTCTTGCACCGAAGAACTGCATCTGCTTGCCAACCTTCATTGCGGAAACACAGCAGGCAATGGCATAGTCATCACCATAAATGGGACGCATAATGTCGTCGTTCTCATATTGGATTGCGTCTGTGTCGCAGGATACCTTTGCGCAGAATTTCTTGAAGTTTTCGGGAAGGTCGTTTGACCAGAGAACTGTGAGGTTGGGCTCTGCAGAGGGCTTGAGGTTGTAAAGGGTGTGCATAAAGCGGAAAGTGTTTTTGGTAACAAGTGTTCTTCCGTCTTCACCCATACCGCCGAGAGCTTCGGTAATCCACATGGGGTCACCACCGAAAAGCTCGTTATATTCGGGTGTGCGAAGGTGTCTTGCCATACGGAGCTTAAGAACGAAGTCATCTATAATTTCCTGAGCTTCGCTTTCTGTGAGAACACCCTCTTTGATGTCGCGCTCAAAATAAATGTCGAGGAAGCTTGCAACTCTGCCAAGGCTCATTGCGGCACCGTTCTGCTCCTTGATAGCGCCGAGGTATGCAAAATAAAGCCACTGAACAGCTTCTTTGGCGTTGTTTGCAGGGCGTGAAATATCAAAGCCGTACATTTCTGCCATACCCTTGAGTCTGTCAAGGAAATTGATCTGCTGATAAAGCTCTTCAAGCTGACGGATTGTGTCTGCATCCATCATATTTTCACTTGAACTCATACGGTCTTTGTCAATCTTCTTCTGCTCAACGAGCTTGTCTATACCGTAAAGGGCAACGCGACGGTAGTCACCGATGATTCTGCCGCGACCGTAAGCGTCGGGAAGACCTGTGATAAGTCCGCAGGAGCGTGCAGCTCTTGTTTCTTTGCCGTAAACTCTGAAAACACCGTCGTTGTGAGTTGTTCTGTAATGGAATTCTGACTCGATTTTGTCAGAAAGTCTGTAGCCGTAAGCCTCACAGGCGGAGCGTGTCATACGGATGCCGCCAAAGGGGTTAACACCTCTTTTAAGAGGGCGGTCTGTCTGAAAGCCTACGATAATCTCGTTCTTTTTGTCAAGATAGCCGGGCTTGTAGTTGAGAAGAGAAGTAACGGTGTGAGTGTCAATGTCAAGCACTCCGCCGTACTGTCTTTCAAGTGCCATCAGATCTTCGGCTTTTTTAAGCAAATTCTTTGTTCTGTCGGTAGAATCCGAAAGGAAACCGTAATCACCCTCGTAGGGGGTGTAGTTTTTCTGAATAAAGTCTCTGACATCAATGTTTTCCTGCCAGTTACCGGGATTAAATCCTCTCCACTGTTCCATAAAATTACCTCCTTGATTATATATAAACAAATTTTAAACAAATATAAAAGGGCAGCATCCCACAAGATGCTGCCCAGACGGTCGGCTGAAAGTCGGCAGTCATTCCCTTGTGGTGAACCCACTGAATCCGTCAGTAATGATTGCCCTGATTGCAAGGTGATTATACCACAAAACCACCCTTGCCGTCAATATCATTTTCAATTAAAAATAATCTTTTTTAGCCCTTCTGTGTCTTTTGCAATGTAATCTGCTTTGTATTCCTCAAACTCCTCTTGATTGCCGTAGCCGAACAGCACAGCCGCGCATGGAATACCCGCATTGTGCGCGCCCACAATGTCATAAAGTCTGTCACCCACCATAAGCACTCTTGCGTTTTCGGGGAGGTTCATTTTGGCTATGCAGGCTTTAACTATGGCTGTTTTGTCCGATTCAATGTACTTGGGGTCTGACCCTGCAGTGACATTAAAAAGGTCGATGAGTCCTGTGTTTTCAACAATGATGTTTATAAAATGCTCCGGCTTTGAGCTTGCAATGCCTGTCAGTCCGCCTGCTGATTGAATATCCCTGAGTAAATCCGTAATCCCGTCATAAAGGTCAAATTCGTAAATGCCTTTAACAGAATATCTCTCTCGGTAGCTTGCCACGAGCTTTGTGCTCATCTCGTCGTCAACACCGCATTCACGGTGAAAGCTGTCGTGAAGAGGGGGGCCCACAAAGGTGCGAAGGCTTTCTTCGCTGAGAATGGGGAGATTATTTTTTTCAAGGGCATATCTTATGCAGTTGAAAATGCCCTTGCCCGTGTCGGCAACGGTGCCGTCAAAGTCAAAAATAACAGCGTCAAAATTCAAACTCATTATAATTCCTCCGAGTTTTATACTAAAAATATAATAACATACAAAACAAATATTTACAATCTAAAATTTATGTGGTATAATTTATCAGTTAAATTATATAGTGAGGCAGTGTTTATGGACTACATTTTTTCAGACAAAATTTCATCATTGCAGCCATCTGCAATCCGTGAAATTCTCAAAGCTTCATCAGTTCCCGGAATGATCGCTCTTGCCGCGGGTAACCCTGCGCCCGATTCATTCCCCATTGATGCGATTAAAGAAATTTCACAGGATATTTTCGAAAATCATCCTATTGAGGCTTTGCAGTACGGTGTAACCGAAGGCTATCCCGCGTTAATCAAGCGCGTTACCGATTGGCTTCACACAAGCAAAAAAATCGGCAAAGACACCGATTCGGTAATTATCACAAGCGGTGCACAGCAGGTTATGGACTTGACAACCAAGGTGCTTTGCAACGAAGGCGATGTTGTAATTGCCGAAACGCCTTCATTCATCGGCTCTCTCAACTGCTTCCGCGCCTACAATGTCAAGCTCCGCGGTGTTTCCATTGAGGATGACGGCATCAACATTGAACAGCTTGAAAGAGCCCTCAAAGAAGAACCTAATGCAAAATTTATTTATGTTATCCCAAATTTCCAGAATCCCTCAGGTGTAACAATGAGTCTTGCCAAGCGTAAGGCCGTGTATGACCTTGCCTGCAGATATAACAAGATTATTCTTGAGGATAACCCCTACGGTGACACAAGAGTAGCAGGGGAGGAGCTTCCCTCAATCAAGAGCTTTGACGAAGATGGCAGAGTTATCTATGCCGGCACCTTCTCAAAGGTTATGGCTCCCGGCATCCGTGTTGGTTATGTTCTCGGTCCTGCTCCCGTTGTTGCAAAAATGACAGTAGGTAAGCAGACAAGTGACGTTCATACACCTATGTTCAACCAGATGCTTGTTGAAAAATGGATGGCAAATTACGACATCGACGAGCACATTGCTAAAATCAAGGATTGCTACCGTGAAAGACTCAACTTCCTCTGCAAGAGAATTGATGAGGAATTGGGTGATGTTGTTAAATATGTCCGTCCCGAAGGCGGTCTCTTTGTATGGTGCGATTTGCCTGAGCATATTGATATGATTGAATTCTGCAACAAGGCTATTGCCAAAAATGTTGCTGTTGTGCCCGGCACAGCTTTTGTTGTTAATGATTATGACAAATTCAACGCAATCCGCCTGAATTTCACAACCCCCACTATGGAAGCTATGGACAAGGGTCTCACAATTCTCGGTGAGGTTGCCGCCGAAATGAATAAGAGGTAATAATATGGAAAACGAAAAGAAGTCAGTTGTTTTAAGCTGCATTCAGCCCACCGCAGTTCCCACTCTCGGTAACTATCTGGGTGCGCTTAAAAACTGGAAATATATGAGTGAGGATTATGACTGCTATTATGCCGTTGCTGACCTTCACGCAATCACAGTCCGTCAGGAGCCTGCAAAGCTTCGCAAGCAGACAATGGAAATGTATGCTTTGCTCATTGCTTTGGGTCTTGACCCCGAAAAGAATGTTGTTTTTGTTCAGAGCCACGTGCCCGAGCATTCACAGCTTAGCTGGATTCTCAACTGCTATACTCAGTTTGGTGAAGCATCAAGAATGACCCAGTTCAAAGATAAATCACAAAAGCATGCCGATAACATCAATGTTGGCCTTTTTGATTATCCCGTGCTTATGGCTGCCGACATTCTTCTTTATCAGGCAGATTTCGTTCCTATCGGTGCCGACCAGAAGCAGCACCTCGAGCTTGCAAGAAACATTGCCGACCGCTTCAATCAGGTGTATTCACCCACATTTGTTGTGCCCGAGCCCTTCTTCGGCAAGGTTGGCGCAAAGGTAATGTCACTTCAGGATCCCACCAAGAAAATGTCCAAGTCCGACACCAACCCCAAAGCAAGCATCGGTATGCTTGACACCCCCGATATGATTGTTAAAAAGTTCAAGTCTGCCGTGACCGACAGTGAAGCAAAGGTTTATTACGGTGACGGTAAAGACGGCATCAACAACCTTATGACAATCTATTCAGCCTGCACAGGTCTTGATTATGAGGCTATCGAAAAAGAATTTGACGGCAAAGGCTATGGTGACTTCAAAGCCGCAGTTGCCGAGAGCGTTGTTGAATCCCTCCGTCCTATTCAGGATGAGTTCAATCATCTCATCAATGATAAGGCATATCTTGAGCAGTGCGCAAAAATGGGTAGTGAAAGAGCTTCATACACAGCCCGCAAAACACTTCGCAAGGTTATGAAAAAGGTTGGCTTTTGGCAGGTTTGACAAAAAACAATCCTATCTGTACCCACATTTGGCACATTAGCCGAAATTCAAAAATAAATGAATAAATATACAAAATATACTTGATTTTTCTGTATATTGGTGTATAATCAATGCATATTCATAAATAACACATTTGGAGGAAATTAAAATGAAAGAAATTAAAAAAGTAGTTCTTGCCTACTCAGGCGGTCTTGATACATCAATCATCATCCCTTGGCTTAAGGAAAATTACAACAACTGTGAGGTTGTTGCTGTTTCCGGTGACGTTGGTCAGGGCACAGAGCTTGACGGCCTTGAAGAAAAGGCAATCGCAACAGGCGCATCAAAGCTTTACATTGAAGACCTCAAAGACGTTTTCGTTAACGACTTTGTTTTTCCCTCAATCAAAGCAGGTGCAGTTTATGAAAAAGAATATCTCCTCGGCACAGCATTTGCCCGTCCCATCATCGCTAAGAGACTCGTAGAAATCGCAAAGGCTGAGGGCGCTGACGCTATCTGCCACGGCTGCACAGGTAAGGGTAATGACCAGGTTCGTTTTGAGCTTGCAATCAAGGCTTTCGCACCCGAAATGCAGATCATTGCTCCCTGGAGAATCTGGGACATCAAATCTCGCGAAGAAGAGATTGAATACGCAGAGGCAAGAAACATTCCTCTCAAAATTAACCGTGAAACAAACTATTCTAAAGATAAGAACCTCTGGCATCTTTCACACGAGGGTCTTGACCTTGAAGATCCCGCAAATGAGCCTCAGTACAACAAGCCCGGCTTCCTTGAAATGGGCGTTTCACCCGAGCAGGCTCCCGATGTTCCCACTTATGTAACAATTTCATTTGAAAAGGGTATCCCCGTAGCTGTTGACGGCAAGAAAATGGGCGGCGTTGAAATGATCGAGCTTCTTAACGACATTGGTGGTAAGAACGGTGTAGGTCTTGCAGATATCGTTGAAAACCGTCTTGTTGGTATGAAGTCAAGAGGTGTTTACGAAAATCCCGCAGGCTCAATTCTCTACAAGGCTCACGACATTCTTGAAACACTCTGCCTTGACAGAGAAACACATCACTACAAAGCACTTGTTGCTCAGAAGTTCGCTGAGGTTGTTTACTTCGGTCAGTGGTTCACTCCTTTGAGAGAAGCTCTTTCAGCTTTTGTTGACAAAACTCAGGAAACTGTTACAGGTGACGTTAAGCTCAAGCTCTACAAGGGTAACATTATGAACGCAGGTGTTACATCACCCTATTCACTTTACAGCGAAGCATTCGCAACATTTGATGAAGACGATGTTTACGATCAGAAGGATTCAGCCGGCTTCATCAACCTCTTCGGCCTTCCCCTCAAGGTTAAAGCAATCCTTGACGCTGAAAGAGAAGCAAAGAATAACTAATCAATTAAAGCTCCCGTCAAGGGAGCTTTTTGTTTGCAAAAAAATTTCTTTCTATGATATAATATTCCCAACGATACAAGAAAGGGGATATATATGTTAATTCGTCATTTAGTGCAGTTGATAGTGTCGCTGTTTCAGAAAAGTCCGCTGGGCAAATCAAGCAGCAAACAACCCGAAAGCTACAAATCTGTTGCTCTGCCCGACTATATGTTGGTTGTGGGCGTTATAGAAATTCTTTTCACTGTTGCAATTTTTGTTGTTTCTTTGGTGCTTAAAGCTCCCGTTTGGGTGCCGGTTATCTGGGCGCTGTTCCCGCTGCTCGGTGTTTCATTGATTATCGCGTGGAAAAATGTGAAGGTTTTATATAACGATGATGAAATCATTGAAATAACCTTCCGGGGCAAAGAAAACCGATTTACTTACGATGAAATTGTAAGCTTCGAAAAGAAATCTTCATCCCAAACCGTTAAGTATCACACCGCCGACGGACGAAGCTTTAGGGTTGACCAATCCACCGAAGATGGGATTTATCTCGATATCTTCATCACCGCCAAATATAAAAAGCTCCATAACAACAAAAATCTTCCGTTAAAATAAAAAAAGGCACCGCTTGACGGTGCCTTAACTGTTTGGTGTATCTTATTTCATTTCTTCAATCATTGCGTAGTATTCGCTAACGAGGTATGAACCCATATGCTTGCCTACTGAAAGCACTTCGTCAGCAATGCCTTCGCCGATGATGTGACCCATAAATGCGAAGTTGTTGTCGGTGAGAACGTAGCCGAGAGCGTCATTCGCAAGGCTCACTGCATAAACATCAACGCCTTCAACTGAATCTGCAAGGCTTTCATAAGGCCATTCTGTGCCGTCCCAGTTAGTGTAATTTGTGATTTCGTGACCCCAGAAAACCTCGGGATAAAGCTCAGCGGGGAAGAGGGCAAGACCAACTCTGTTGCCGAATTCAATATAACCCATTTCTGTGGGCATCATAGCATTGCCGTCTTCGTCAACGAACACCTTGTTGTTAACAAGCTTAACCTCGCAAGCAAGAACAAGAATGCTGTTTTCGGGATGAATAACAATTTCTCTGTGGGTTGCGTTAAGCACGGGTGCAAGCTTTTCTGAATAGTCAGCGCCTACGATAACTTCACCGAACTTTCTGCCAAGCATTTTAGCGCCTGCGCCCTTTGATTCCCACTCAGTAAGGCCTGTTTCATCAACTTCAATATCTCTTGAAACCTGACCGACTGCACCGGGAATCATAACAACATTGCCGCCGTTTACTTCTTTGATGTATTCATCAAGGTAGTAGATGAAGTCCGAACCAACAAGATTGTTGCTTGCGCTGAATGATGTTGCGTGGCAGGTGATGTCTGCAATATATGTGGGCTCACTGCCGCTTGAGGGAACAAAGTAAAGACTTGCGATTTTGGGAATATCCTCGGGAGCAATGAGGTCACGCTTGTCCATAACAAAGCTGCTGCAGTCTATGGCTGAATAATAAAGCTCACCTTTTTCAACATCTTCAAAAGCTTCTTCAACTGCGATGATAGACTGCTCAACAAAGTATTTTTTGAAGCTTGTTGCTTTCTCCATAAAGGGAAGCTCATCAAGAATGCCGAGTGCATTTGCAAAGCCGTTTGCAAGAAGCTTGTAGAAAAACTCGGTACTTACGCCCTGAGTGTCGAGAGCAGAGTGGCCGTGAGTTGCCATAATGTTGATGCTTGCAACGTCAATGTTGTTCTTTTCGCAATAAGCCATAACGCCTTTACGGATGCTTCTTACGTCGGTTGAAGTAACACCAAGGCAGTCGATTGCGCCGATAACAACTGCACCTTCACCGCTGTTGTCGTCAATAACAGCAACGCGGATGCGCATATCGTCATAAACACCGAGAGCTTCCTTGTTCATAAGGTCGCGGCCGATGTAATATCCGCCGTCGTTAATATCTTCGGGAACAAGGCTGCGGCTTGAATAACCGAGGCTCCAGTAGTTGCCTGCGGCAGCAGATGTCTGATATGTTTCGCGGCCGTCCATAAATCCGACCTCGTCACTGTCATAATCAGCAAGATCCTGCCAGTTGTTGGGGTTGGGATAAACTGAGCAGATAGCCTGTACCAGCTCTTCAACAACGATGTTAAGCACATTGTAGAGAACCTTCATCACATTATCTGCAAAGCTGAGGTCTGAACCAACGCCGCCGAAAATACCTTCAAGCTGAGCAATTGTTCCTGCCCAGAGCTCGGGGTCAGCAACAGCGTCAATAATGCCTTCAACGGGTGACTGTTCAATTTCTTCTGTTTCAACCTCGGGAGCTTCTTCAACGTCTGCAGCAGCATAAACGCCTGTGCAACCAATTGAAAAAACAAGAGCTAAACACAGAAAAAGTGAAATGAATTTTGTAAATGACTTTTTCATAAAAATTACCTCCTGATAATTATACACATACATTATATAAAGAAACGAGCAATAAATCAACAGATTTTTATTTTGAACATTACAAAATTTCTTCCCGATTATTGTTTATTTTTAATGATAAAGGTGTTATAATTAACAGGTATGATATTATTTTAAAGGATCTGATTATATGGCAAAGGTAGATATTTTTTCAGGCTTTCTCGGTGCGGGTAAAACCACACTTATCAAAAAGCTCATCAAAGAGGCTTATCCCGGTGAAAAGCTTGTTCTCATTGAAAATGAATTCGGTGAAATCGGTGTAGACGGCAAGTTTCTGGAGGAAGCCGGGGTTGAAATCACAGAAATGAACTCAGGCTGTATCTGTTGCAGTCTTGTGGGTGATTTCGGCAAGGCTCTGACCAAGGTTGTGGAGGATTATGCTCCCGAGCGCATCCTCATTGAACCTTCAGGTGTTGGTAAGCTCAGCGATGTTATTAAGGCGGTTAAGGATATCGGCTCGGAAAAGCTTGAGCTCAACTCATTCACCACCGTTGTTGATGCCGGTAAGTGCAAAATATATATGAAAAATTTCGGCGAATTTTTTAACGACCAGGTTGAACACGCTCAGACAATCATTCTTTCACACACAGCCAAAGCAGGTGAAGCAAGAGTGGCAAAAGCCGTTGAGCTTCTTCGTGAGCACAACAAAGAGGCTGTTATTGTCACCACAGATTGGGATAAGCTCACAGGCGCTCAGCTTCGTATAGCTATGGAGAACAAGGTGAAATCTCTTGAAGAAGAGCTGAAAGAAGAGTCTTGCCCTGTTTGCGGACATCATCACCACGAGCACCATCACGATGAGCATTGCGGTTGCCACGAGCATCACCACGAGCATCATCACCACGATGAGCATTGTGGTTGCCACGAGCATCACCACGAGCATCATCACCACGATGAGCATTGCACCTGTGGCTGTCACGATCACGACCACGGTCATCATCACCACCACGCCGACGATGTTTTCATCAGCTGGGGCAAGGAAACTACGGTTAAATATTCAGTTGATGAAATGAATGCAATTCTCACCGCTTTGGGTGATGAAGAAAGGTTTGGTATTGTTCTTCGCGCCAAGGGTATTGTTGAGGGCTCTGACGGTGAGTGGATTCACTTTGACTATGTTCCCGGTGAACCTGATGTGAGAACGGGCGGCGCTGATATCATCGGCAAGCTTTGCGTCATCGGTTCAAAGCTCAAGGAAGACGAATTGGCTGTTCTCTTCAAACTATAAGAGGTGAATTAAATGGAAATTCCTGTATATATGTTCCTGGGTTTTCTTGAAAGCGGTAAAACAACCTTCATTCAGGATACCCTTTGTGACACACGCTTCAACTCAGGTGAAAGAACCTTGCTCCTTCTCTGTGAAGAGGGTGAGGAGGAATATGATTCTGCCAAATGGCCCCACAAAAATGTTTTTATTGAAACAATAGAAGACAAAAGTGAGCTCAATCCCTCAAACCTTGAAGCCCTTGTGAAAAAACACAACGCCGAGAGAGTTGTTGTGGAATACAACGGTATGTGGCTTGTTCAGGATTTTGCCGCCGCCGTGCCCAAGGAGTGGACTCTCTATCAGAGTATGCTGTTTATTGATTCTGCCACATTTATGACCTATAACGCAAATATGCGAAGCCTTGTTGTGGATAAAATCAATTCCACCGAGCTTGTTGCCTTCAACCGATTTGACAGCTCTATGGACAAAATGGAGTTTCATAAGGTTGTCCGTGGTGTAACGAGACGCTGTGACATCGTGTATGAATATGCAGACGGTAAGGCTGAATTTGACGATATCGAGGATCCGCTTCCTTTTGATATTGATGCTCCTGTTATTGAAATTGAAGATAAGGACTATGCCTGGTTTTATCGCGATTTAACAGAAAATATCAAAAATTACCGTGGCAAAACTGTTCATTTCAAGGCGATTATTTCTAAAAACGGCAAGATCCCAAGCGGAATGTTTGTTGGCGGCCGTCATATTATGATGTGTTGCGAGGAGGACATAAGCTATTACGGCTTTGTGTGTCTTTATCCGCTTTCAGAAACCCTCAATACCGGTGATTGGGTAGAAATCACCGCCACAATCAGCTACAAATTCAACAAACTCTATTCCGGCAAGGGTCCTGTTTTTAATGTTACAAGCATCAAAAAAGCTGACCCGCCCGAAAAGAAAGTTGCAACATTCTTTTAATGAGTATGGATATTGAAATTCTTTATGAAGACGAGCACCTGATTTTTGCCGTTAAGCCCGTTGGTGTGCTTTCACAAAAAGGTGACGGTGAAAATATGATTGATTTGCTCTCAGCCGGCAGAGGAGAGGTTTATCCTGTTCACCGCCTTGATACGGCTGTGGGCGGAGTTATGGTTTTTGCCAAAACCTCGCAGGCGGCAGCAAAGCTTTCGGCTCTTGTGAGCAGAAACGAAATTGAAAAGCAATATCTTGCCGTGCTTCAGGGTGTGCCCGAAAAGTCGGGTGACACCCTTGTGGATCTGCTTTTTAAGGATTCCCGCAAGAACAAATCCTTTGTTGTGAATCGCGAGCGCAAGGGCGTTAAAAAAGCGAGCCTTGAATACAGTCTTATCAAAGCAGAGGGTGGGCTGTCTTTAGTTAAAGTCAGGCTTCACACGGGCAGAACTCATCAGATCAGGGTGCAGTTTGCTTCACGCAAATTGCCTTTGCTTGGTGACGGAAAGTACGGAAGCAAGTGTAACAAATGCTCTGTTGCGCTGTGGTCTCACTCGCTGAGCTTTGTTCATCCGTACACAAAAAAAGAAATCGGCTTCACGGCTTTTCCACCGTCAGACCGATTTCCATGGAATATCTTTTAAGAGCTTCGCAAGAGGCTCTTTTTTTATATGATTTTCAATATATCACTCAGCTTGTCAACGCAGAAATCTGCATTTTTGTTGTAGCCTTTGTGCACAAGAATTGTTTTCAGCCCTGCGTTTTTTCCTCCGATGATGTCGGCACTTACGCTGTCACCAATCATATAAAATTCTTCGTCAGGGTAGTGTTTCTTTGCAATTTCAAAAAACTCATTCCGCGGCTTTTCATAGCCCACGCAAGCGGAAACCACAAAAAAGTCAAACAAATGGTGGATTTTCAGCTCTTTCATAACATCCTCCAATTCGGGGTAATTGTTTGAAAGAATAATGTTTGTGTGCCCAATATCTTTGGCTTTGGTGAGTGTTTCAACGGCAGTTTCAAAAAGAATGTAGTTTTCTGTTTTCATAATTATTTCTTTTACTTTTTCACTTGCCTTTTTAGCGGAAGCTTCACCCACACCCAGGCTCAGATAGCTTTTGTAAAAGTGCCCGTTCATTGAAACCCACCATTTGCTGCCGGTTGATTCAGGATAATCAACCTCGGGTGTTTGCCATGAAAAGCCTGTTTCCATACATTTTCTTATGTCAAGAAAGTTGATTTTATTCTCAGGCTCAACAAGGTCAATTGCCTTTCTTACGCTGTTGCTCCACAGGTGATGAGAAAGGGCAATTGTACCGTCAAAATCCCAACAAAGAATTGCCATAATAATGCTCCAATCACAAAGGCTGTCTTGCAATAAGACAGCCTTTAATATTATTCCTTATGCCATTTAACGCCCTGAGCGGTGTCTTCAAGCACAATGCCCATAGCCTTGAGCTCGTCACGGATTCTGTCAGCCTCAGCCCAGTTTTTATCTTTTCTTGCCTGTGTGCGCTGAGCAATAAGGGCTTCAACCTCGTCGTCAAGGCTTTCTGTCTTTCTGTTGTAAACAAGACCAAGCACGCCGCAAAGCTCGTCAAATATCTTGGCGGCAGCTTCGCAGTCAGCCTTGTTTGCACCGTCTGCAATAACCTTTGTGTTGATGTCTCTTACAAGCTCAAAAATTGCAGCAAGAGCGTCGGCTGTGTTAAGGTCATCCTCCATAGCTTCCACAAACTGAACCTGACGTGCATCAAGCATTGCTTTGATTTCGGCTGTTGCTTCTCCGTCAGCAGCATTTGACATAGCAAAGTCAAGGTTGTCGCGGCAGGTATAAAGGCGGTTGAGTGATGCCTTGCACTGCTCAATGATATCTGTGCTGTAGTTGATGGGGCTTCTATAATGAGAAGAAATAAGAAGATAGCGGATAGGCTCGTAGCCGTATGCATTTGCAACATCGCGTACGGTGAAGAAATTGTTGAGAGATTTTGACATCTTCACATTGTCAACTGTGATATAGCCGTTGTGCATCCAATAATTGGCAAAGGGAGCACCGTTGCAGCATTCACTCTGTGCAATTTCGTTTTCGTGGTGGGGGAAGATAAGGTCCTGACCGCCGCAATGAATGTCGATTGTGTTGCCGAGATAACGACGGTTCATTGCAGAGCATTCAATGTGCCAGCCTGGTCTGCCGTTGCCCCAGGGAGATTCCCAATAAGGCTCACCGGGCTTTGCGTTTTTCCAAAGAGCAAAGTCCATAGGCTCTTTTTTTACTTCGCCAACCATAATTCTTGCACCTGCTTCAAGGTCTTCAAGAGGCTGATGTGAAAGCTTGCCGTATTCGTTGAACTTTTTGGGGCTGAAGTAAACGTCACCGTCGGCTTCATAAGCATAGCCTTTTTCAATGAGAGTGGTGATGATGTTGATAATTTCGTCAATGTTCTCGGTTGCTTTGGGGTGAACTGTTGCTTCGCGGACATTAAGCCCCTTTGTATCTGTCCAGAATTCTTCAATATATTTTTCAGAAATCTCTTTATAAGAAACGCCTTCTTCATTTGCACGGCGGATGATTTTGTCGTCAATATCAGTAAAATTCTGAACAAACTTAACGTCGTAGCCTCTGTATTCAAGATATCTTCTCAAAACGTCAAACACACAAAGGGGGCGGGCGTTACCGATATGGATAAAGTTGTAAACGGTAGGGCCGCAAGCGTAGATTTTGATTTTGTTTTCTTCAATTGTTTTAAGCTCTTCCTTGCTTCTTGTGAGAGTGTTAAAAACTTTCATTTATTTTTCCTCCAATTTCTTGTTTAAAATATCTATCTGATGCTGTAATTTGCAGATTTCCTGGGAAATGGGGTCGGGGATATGGATCTGGTCGAGATCCTGAACCTTCTTTCCGTTGCGGCGCACAACCCTTGCAGGAACACCCACAGCAGTTGAGTTTTCGGGAATATTGTCAAGCACAACGGCACCTGCGGCAATGTTGGTGTTGTCACCAACCGTGAGGGGGCCAAGCACCTTGGCACCTGCGCCCACAAGCACATTGTTTCCCAATGTGGGGTGGCGTTTGCCTGTGTCCTTACCCGTACCGCCCAGAGTAACTCCCTGATAAAGAGTAACATCATCACCGATAACGGTTGTTTCACCAATAACAATTCCCGTGCCGTGGTCAATAAAAAATCTTCTGCCGATTTGTGCACCGGGATGAATTTCAATACCTGTGCGCTTTGAAGTGCGTTGTGAAATTGCCCTTGCTATGAAAAACATTCTGTGGTTAAAAAACCAATGTGCCTTGCGGTGGTTTCGGATTGCCTTGTAGCCGGGGTAAAGAAGCATAACCTCAATTGCCGAGTGGCAGGCAGGGTCGCGTTCACGCACGCAATTTATATCCTCTTTCAATCTGTCAAACATAGTAACTCCTAAAATAAAAAATCCGCCTCTGCCGCAAAAAAAGCGACGGAGGCGGTTAATCCGCGGTTCCACTCCGATTTATAACTCGATGCCTGTAACGGGGCAATCCGCACAGCGATACTCTGTTCCCGCTGCGTGCTCATGGGTGCATTTCATTGCTCCTGCATAAGGAACTTTTCAGCTTCCGTTCCCTCTCTGATATGCGGTGCACAATTACTTCTCCCACTGTTAGCGCATTTAGGGTGACGGTAATAATCCGATCCGTGTTTTATCGGATGATTTCCGCCATTTCCTCGTTAAAATACTCGCAAATCCGAAAGGATTTGCTGCGTTTTTGCCTTGAACTGCCAAAAATCCTCACGATAAAAAATCTTCGACCCGAAAGCTGAGGATTTTCAGATAATTTTTGGCTGTTGAGGGTGCAGACAGGCAGGCGCCATTCAAATCCGAAACGCCGAAAAGCACTGAAAAGACGCGCTTTCGGGCAGGTGCGGATTATTATCGTCACCCTGACATTGCTATTTTAAATCAAATCAAGCAAAAAATCAATATTATTTCAAATTTTTTCAGAAATTACCGCCGTTCCAGCCCCACTGTTCAATCTCTTCGTATTTGATATAGGTTCTGTCCTGAGGAATTCCAAGCTCTGCTTCAAAAATCGAGCAGATTTCGGCAGAAAGCTTTTCACTTTCTGCAGGGTTGATTTTGCCGAGTACCTGAACCTCACAAAAGGCGCAGGGGAGTGTGTTGTCACCCTTGAACCAGATGCGGCAATTATCCTCAAAGCTGAGCATAAGCCATGCTTCACTTTTGCC
Source organism: Acutalibacteraceae bacterium (assembly GCA_045633685.1). GTDB lineage: Bacteria > Bacillota > Clostridia > Oscillospirales > Acutalibacteraceae > CAG-488. Next base: position 16,034 of record JAZQYU010000053.1, read on the forward strand.
TTTGAGAAGTGAAATTGCCTGACCGAGCCTTTCTTTTAACACAACCTCTTTTTCGGGTGTGATTTCAACTGTTACTTTTGTTGCAATATTGGGCATAATAATTCTCCTTATGAAAGCTTATGAATAAACAGGCCGCTTAAAAGCTTTGGCTCAAACCAGGTTGACTTGGGCGGCATAATTTTATCTGCGTCGGCAATTGCCATAAGGTCGTCAAGAGTTGTAGGATACATTGAGAACGCAACCTTCATATCAGCGTTCACTCTGCGCTCAAGCTCACCAAGACCTCTGATTCCGCCGATGAAATCAATTCTCTTATCTGTTCTCGGGTCATCAATTCCCAGAACGGGGGAGATAAGATTGTTCTGAAGAATGGACACGTCAAGGCGCGAAACGGGGTCGTTGTTGTCAAATGTGCCTTCCTTTGCGCTCAGCTTGTACCACTCACCGTCAAGCAACATTCCGAAGGTGTGCTTTGTCTTGGGTTTATAAGCAGCATTGCCAACTGCTTCAACAGTGAAGCTTTCTTTAATTTTGTTGATAAATTCTTTGCTTGTGTAACCGTTTAAATCTTTGATTACACGGTTGTAGTCCATAATTTCAAGCTCATTCTCAGGGAAGAGAACGGCAAGGAAGAAGTTGAATTCTTCTTCACCTGTGAAATCAGGATTCTGTTCGCGACGCTTGAGACCAACCTTAACGGCAGATGCGGCTCTGTGATGACCGTCTGCAATATAAAGGTAATCGGTAGCGGCAAATTTCTTTGAAATTTCGGCAATAAGTTCAGCATCATCCACAACCCAGACTGTGTTTGCAATGCCGTCTTCTGTCACAAAATCGTAAACAGGGGCGTGGCTTTCCTTCCAGCTTTCAACGGCTGAGTTGATGAAATCATCAGCTCTGTATGTGAGAAAAATGGGGCCTGTGTTTGCATCGCAGTAATCAACGTGGTTGATTCTGTCGGCCTCTTTGTCGGCTCGGGTCAGCTCGTGCTTTTTGATGATGTTGTTGATATAATCGTCAATAGCCGTGCAACCTACGAGGCCGGTCTGGCTTCTGCCGTTCATAATCTGTCGGTAGATATATATGCAGGGCTTTTCATCCTGCCTGCAAACACCGTCAGTTACCAGCTTGTCAAGATTTTCTCTTGCTTTGAGGTAAACTGCTTCTGTGTAGATGTTTTCGGGAATTGGATCAAAATCTATTTCAGCTTTGTCAACGTGAAGGAATGAGTAGGGCTTGCCCACAACCATTTCTTTTGCTTCTTCACTGTTCATAACGTCATAGGGGAGGGCGGCAACGTCCTGCGCTTTGTCTGCAATAGGTCTGATTGCCTTGAACGGTCTGAAAATTGCCATATATAAAAACTCCTTACTTGGTGGAATGCTTACATTTTACAATATATGCACTTTTATGTCAAATATAATCAAACAAAAACGGACTCTTTTACGATGAAAGAGCCCGTATATATTTATTTTTCTATGTCAAGTAGCCAGTTAACTGAAACTCCAAGCACTTCCGCAATAGCTTTGAGTTCAAAATCGGCAACGCCTCTGAGCTGACCTTCAAGCTTTGAAAGACCTGATGAGTTAAGGTCAACGCCTCTGATCTGAAGCTGAGCGAGCAAATCCTTTTGCTTCATACCGATAGATTTTCTCTGATATTCGACCTTTGCACCTATAATGTTTTTGTCGCCTAATTCCTGTTTTCGGGTTCTCATTTCATCCCTCCTTAATGGAAATTATAAATCTGCAACGCTATAATAACACATTTAAAGCAAAAATAATAGTCATTTTTACAAAAAAAATACAAAAAAGAACAAATTTAGTTAAAATGTACATTTTTGCGGGGGGGGGTGTGTTTATTTTCACAAGCATAAAATATTATGCTGATACACCTGAATAATATCATACATATGTCAATGTTGAAAAAAATAAAAGGTTGTGATATAATCCATTCAGCAGATTGCAACAGGAGGCGCATTCTAATGACTAGCGAATTAAAAGAACGCAATCTAACAATGCTCACCGACTTTTATGAAATAACAATGGCAAACGGTTATTTCAAAAACGGAGTGGGTGACAGAATAACACAGTTTGATATGTTTTTCAGAGAAGTTCCCGATAAAGGCGGCTTTGCCGTTATGGCCGGCGTTGAACAGCTTGCCGATTATCTGAAAAATCTGAAATTTACCGATGAAGACCTGAGCTACCTTGCAGGAAAAGGCTTTGATGAGGATTTTCTTGATTATCTCCGTAATTTTGAATTTTGTTGTGATATATGGTGTGTGCCGGAAGGAACTCCCATTTTTCCATATGAGCCTATTGTAACCGTAAGAGGTCCCGCCATTCAGGCTCAGTTTATTGAAACAATGATTCTCATCACAATCAACCATCAGAGCCTTGTTGCCACCAAGGCAAACAGAATCGTCCGTGCCGCTCAGGGCAGACCTGTTATGGAATTCGGCTCGCGCCGTTCCCAGGGCTATGACGGTGCAATCTACGGTGCAAGAGCTGCATACATCGGTGGTTGTTCAGGCACAGCCTGCACCATTTCCGAAAGAGAGTTCGGCGTCAAGGCTCTCGGCACAATGGCTCACAGCTGGGTTCAGCTTTTTGACAGTGAGCTTGACGCTTTCTGCGCATATGCAAGAGAATATCCCGACAGTTGTACATTGCTTGTTGATACCTACAACGTACTTAAATCAGGTATACCCAACGCGATTGAGGCATTTAAGCGTGAGGTACTTCCCCGCGGCTTCAGACCCAAGGGAATCAGAATCGACAGCGGTGACATTGCATACCTCAGCCGCAAGGCAAGAAAAATGCTCGATGAAGCAGGCTTCCCCGATTGCGCAATTGTCGCATCCAACTCACTTGACGAATACATTATAAGAGATATGATTCAGCAGGGTGCTCAGATCGATTCCTTTGGTGTTGGTGAGCGCCTGATTACAGCTTCATCCAACCCTGTGTTTGGCGGAGTGTATAAGCTGTGCGCCGTTGAAAACGACAAGGGTGAGTTCATTCCCAAAATCAAGGTCAGCGAAAATGTTGCCAAGGTTACCATTCCCGGTGCAAAGAAGCTGTGGAGACTTTATGATAATGAAACCGGCAAGGCTATTGCCGACCTTATTACCTGTGAGGATGAAACCGTGGACGATTCACAGCCATACGAATTGTTTGACCGTGACTTCACTTGGAAGCGCAAGGTGGTTGAAAATTATACCGCACGCGAGCTTCTTCAGCCCCTTTTTGTTAAGGGCAAGTGTGTTTATGAATACCCCCACATCGAAAAAATCAAATCATACTGCAAAGAGCAGATTGATACCCTCTGGGATGAAGTTCTCCGCTTTGAAAATCCCCACAATTATTATGTTGACCTTTCACAGAAGCTTTGGGATCTCAAGAGCGATATGTTAAAGCAAATTAAAAAATAAAACAACGAGCCCCGAAGTGCACAAAACGCTTCGGGGCTCATCGTATGGTTATGGGATTAAAAATGAAGTGGTCAGAATTTAAGTTGTCACCTTACGCAATGTTTCTGATGCTTGCGTTTGTGTGAATGCCTTCCTTGCGGGAGGGGACAGCGTGAAGATGCTTGCCTGCCTTGGCTTTCTTTTTAATATAATGTCTTCTGAGCTTTTTGCCGATATAAGCGCCAAGAGCAGAGCCGAGTCTGTCTTCAAAAGCGATGAGCTTCTTCTCGTTGAGAAGTCCCACAATAATAAGCACTACTGCTGCGAATTCAAAAATTGTCAAAAATAACATTGTACCTGTCATAATATATCTCCTCTTTCTTTCGAAATTGTTACCGAACATTTGCGAACGTTTGTTCTTTGTGACTTCATTATAACAGACTTTTTTGATTTGTCAACACAAATGTTCGATTATTTTTTATCTCACAGTCCTGAATAAAGGACTGATATCAAACTTGTTGTATCTTTAATCTATTTATACCACAATATATAGTGGTTGTCAATACCGAACAGCACAATAAATTGAAAATATTTTTCAAAAAAGTTTTTTTGGATTATGTTCGGTTTGTTCGCTTTCAGTCAAAAAATTAAGCGATACGGCTCAAAACCGTATCGCTTTTAATCGTCTATAAGCTCTCTGAGTATTCGCATAAAGTCCTGCTTTTTTTCATCGTCCATCATCTTGAATTTAAGAATGGTGAGCTGTTCCTGCTTGTCGAATTTCGAAATAAGGGTGCTGTATACCTTCTCGGGTTTGTCATCACTTCTGAGTGTAATAACAGGCGCAGGCGCATTTCCGCACAGCTCGTCCATCGACACGTCATACAGCTTGGCAAGACGCCTTAATACTGCAAAAGGCGGATAAGCCGCTCCGCTTTCATATTTGGCAATGGAAGAACGGTCTTTGTTTATCAGTTTAGCAACATCACCCTGCGTCAGCTCAAGCTGAGCACGGAACTTTTTGAGATTTTCTGCAAGTTTTAAGTTTTTGTCCATCTTTCTCACCCGTGTCGAATAATATCACATTTTAATGAAAAATGCAAATAAAAGTTAATCGGACTTGTAAAAATCAAAACTTTGTGATAAAATCTCGTGGTATTCTTTGAATATAGTCAGTTCGAAACCATCCTGACTTAAAATAAAACTAAGGAGAATTAAAATGAACAAGAAAAAATCAACCGTCTATCTTGTGCAGGCGGCTTTTATTGCCGCGGTGTACGTTGCATTGACCTACTTTCTCAAGCCCATATCTTTTTCGGGCACCCAGCTCAGAGTTGCCGAAGCGCTGACACTTCTGCCGGTGCTCACTCCTGCGGCTGTGCCTGGGCTCACAATCGGGTGCATTCTTGCCAACATCTCAAGCCCTTACGGAGTGGCAGATATCATCTGCGGCTCTGCGGCAACGTTGCTTGCGGCACTTTGCTCACGGGCAACGAGGAACGTTACTTTCAAAAATGTGCCGATTCTGTCTGCGATTTTTCCTGTGCTGTTCAATGCGGTGATTATCGGTGCAGAGATTTCTGCCCTTAACACAGGCGGATTTACCTGGCCTGTTTTCGGTGCAATGGCTGTGTCTGTCGGCTTGGGTCAGTTGCTTGCCTGCTTTGCGCTGGGGCTTCCCTTGTGCGCCGCGCTGAAAAAGACAAAAATTTTCGATAAGTGAGAAATTTATGAAGGTTTTTATTGATGCTGACGGATGTCCCGTCGTGGACGAAACTGTTGCTCTTTGCAAAAAATATAGTGTGGAATGTGTAATCATCTGCGACACCGCCCACGTTTTTGATAAAAGCGGGGTGCAGACCATTGTGGTGGAAAAGGGTGCCGACAGTGCAGATTTCCGCCTTGTGAATATGCTCACAAAGGGCGACATTGCCGTCACTCAGGATTACGGACTTGCGGCAATGTGTCTTGCGAGAGGGGCGGTGCCTGTGAATCAGAACGGACTTATATATAACGAAAAAAATATTGATGAGCTGCTGTTTTCACGCTTTGTGTCCAAAAAAATCCGCAGGGCAGGGGGCAGGCTCAAAGGCCCATCAAAAAGAACGCCTGAGCAGGATGAAAAATTTATCCGCACTCTGGAAATGCTTTTAAAAGAAAATAATCAATCAGTCGGTTTGGAATGATCCAAGCCGATTTTTTGTTGACAAAACAAATAATCGATGATATAATACATTTAACAATTAGGTTAA
>JAZQYU010000054.1:0-75990 GCA_045633685.1 Acutalibacteraceae bacterium
AACTTTTTCGGAGGTATGTAAAATGTCAGTTAAAGTTGCTATTAACGGTTTCGGTCGTATCGGTCGTCTTGCATTCCGTCAGATGTTCGGTGCAGAAGGTTACGATGTTGTTGCTATCAACGACCTCACAAAGCCCTCAATGCTCGCTGCTCTTCTTAAGTATGACACAGCTCAGGGCGGTTATTGCGGAACAATCGGTGAAAACCTTCACACTGTTTCTGCTGATGACGAAGCAGGCACAATCACAGTTGACGGCAAAACTCTTAAAATCTACGCTATGGCTAACGCTGCTGAACTCCCCTGGGGTGAAATCGGTGTTGACGTAGTTCTTGAGTGCACAGGCTTCTATTGCTCAAAGGCAAAGGCTCAGGCTCACATCGATGCAGGCGCTAAGAAAGTTGTTATTTCTGCTCCCGCAGGTAACGACCTTCCCACAATCGTTTACTCAGTTAACGAAAACACACTCACAGCTGATGACACAATCATCTCTGCTGCATCTTGCACAACAAACTGCCTTGCTCCCATGGCTAAGGCTCTCAACGATTATGCTCCCATCCAGAGCGGTATCATGACAACTGTTCACGCTTACACAGGTGACCAGATGATCCTCGACGGTCCTCACAGAAAGGGTGACCTTCGTCGTGCACGCGCAGGCGCAGCAAACATCGTTCCCAACTCAACAGGTGCTGCTAAGGCTATCGGCCTTGTTATTCCTGAGCTCAACGGCAAACTCATCGGTTCAGCTCAGCGTGTTCCCACTCCCACAGGTTCAACAACTCTTCTTGTTGCTGTTGTTAAGGGTAAGGACATCACAGTTGACGGCATCAACGCTGCTATGAAGGCTGCTGCTAACGATTCATTCGGCTACAACGAAGAGCAGATCGTTTCTTCAGACGTAATCGGCATGCGTTACGGCTCACTCTTCGATGCAACACAGACAATGGTTGCTAAGATTGATGACGACACATATCAGGTACAGGTTGTTTCTTGGTACGACAACGAAAACAGCTACACAAGCCAGATGGTTCGCACAATCAAATACTTCGCAGAGCTTGCATAATTTGATTTAAGCTAAAATTAACGCCTCGGAAAATTCCGAGGCGTGTTTGTTTTTGGATATAAAAACAGCAGTGTCATAAAACACTGCTACTCTTTTATATGTTTCACAATATCTTCAACTTCACAATCAAGGGTATAGCACAATGCGTCAAGAGTTTTTGTGCTGATTGCTTCGCCGTGCTTGATGCGATGAATTGTGTTTGCAGAAAACCCCTCTTTATATATCAAGTGATATTCGGTAATATTCTTTTTAAAAAGCGTTTCATAAAACGGCTCATAGCTAATCATCATAATCACCGATTAAATATTAGCATACTCAACCTCTTGACAATGCTCAATATATTGACTATAATAGTTTATACTCAATATTTTTACTATTCAACGGAGGTGGGTTAAAATCTGTTGATTTTTAAAAATGCTTCTGCTATACTGAAAAAAGGAGGAGATAAAATATGAAAAAAGCTTTATTATCACTTATCATTGCCGCCATTTTTCTTGTTAGCGCCATTCCTTTTTCCGGCGTTCTGGCAACAGAAGGCGAGGGATTCGTTTACACAATTGAAAACGGAGAAGTAACAATCACCGATTATAACGGCAAAACAGGGGAAACGCTTATTATTCCCGAAAAAATTGAAGGCAAGCCGGTTGCTGTAATTGATTACGGTGCTTTTGCCAACCAAAGTGAGCTTACCACGGTTATTTTTCCTGCAGAATTAAAAATAATCAAAGAGCAGGCATTTTATGGCTGTAAAAAGCTCAACAACATCTCTCTTCCCTCAGGATTAGAGGAAATCGGCCAATTGGCGTTTGGAGAAACTGCTCATTATTCGGATGACAGTAAATGGGATAAAGACGGGGTTTTATATATAGGTGAATATCTTATTCACACAAAAAGAAATTATACAGGAGAATACACCATCAAAGAGGGAACAAAGCTCCTGGCAAATGATGCGTTGGCTTATTCAAAAGAAATCACTAATGTAGTATTTCCTGAATCTCTCAAATCACTCAGCAAATACTGTCTTGCGGGATGCAACGGAATAAAAAGCATTGTAATTCCCGAAACAATTGAAGTTATCGGTGAAAGCGCCTTCCGTGAATGTTGGGGTCTTGAAAAAATAGTCCTTCCCTCAAAAATTAAAGAAATCAAAAGAACTACATTTGACGCTTGTGATTCGTTAAAAGAAGTTATTCTTCCCAACGGGCTTACCACAATCGGCACAGCTGCTTTTGAATGCTGCCGTTCACTTGAAAGTATTGTTATTCCCCAGAGTGTAACAACCATAGAAATGTATGCTTTTTTCTCTTGCTATGAGTTAAAAGATGTTTCTTTACCCGATGAACTTACAGTCCTTGGAGAAAAAGCCTTTGGTCAGACTGCACTTTCTGAAATTATAATTCCAAAAGGTGTCACAAAGCTGGAAACAGGAGTTTTTTCTCAATGCCCCAACCTTGAGGAAATAATTTTGCCTGACACAATTACAGAAATTGGTGAATATGCATTTGATGCTTGTTCTGCCTTTAAAACAATAAATTATTACGGCAATGCTGAGCAGTGGAAAGAAATTGAAGTTTCTACCGCCTCGAACGATTATTTTATAAATGCCGAAGTCAATTTCAATTATGCCCGCACAGGTGATATCGACAGAAGCTATAAAATCAATTCCACTGATGCTCTTGCTATTCTTCAAAGCACAACCGGACTTGTAACCCTTGACAGCAACCAGCTTGCTGCCGCTGATGTTGACCGCGACGGAAAGGTGCTGTCAAAAGATGCGCTTACCGTGTTGCAATATTCCACCGGTTTGATTACAACCCTATAAAAAATTAACGCCTCGGAAAATTCCGAGGCGTTTTTGTTTATTCTGTTATGGGTGTCACAATGGGCTTTCCGTCTTTGTCAATCAAAACGGTCAATCCTCCTGCATATCCGCTCTGATGAAAAAGATAGTTGACGCCTGTTTCTCTGTCAACCCAGATTTCTGTCGTTGCCATCCCCTGAGAGTAAACCTTTTTGAATCTTTTTTCGTCAAACATTATACTTGCTCCTTTCAAAAGAAGTTTTCGGGCACTTCGTTAAGGGCTGTTTCGCAAGGCTCTTTTGAAAGTTCAAAATTCAGCGTGCCGCCTGCGGTAAGACTGCCGTAAGTCAGGTATGCTGTTTTTATTTTTTCACCGTTAAAATCAACGCTTTTTATGTATGGATATTCAAGGGGATCTTTGTCGCATTTGATTTCAAGAGTGTCTGCCACAGAGCAGGAATGGTAATCACGGTTGAGCTTAACCGTTGCATTTTTGAAAAGAGGAGTGTTGATGAAATAAGCATCATAACCGGGGCAAAGCTGAGCAAAGCCCAATGCCGAAAGCACATACCAAGCCGAAAGCTGTCCCACGTCTTCATTGCCGCAAAAACCGAACGCACCTGTGCGGTATGATTCCTTCTGCACCCGTCTTGTCCAATACTGTGTGCGGTGAGGAAGACCGAGCATACTGAAATAATGAGTGATGTTATGGCAAGGCTCGTTGGAGTGGTTGTAGTCATTGCTCCACAATGCCTCAAGCTTTGCTTTTTTGAAGAATTTTTCAAGCAGCTTAACCGTTCTTTTTTCACCCATAAGTCGGCTGAGTCCCTTTACATCGTAGGGAACAAACCATGACTGCTGGAAAATGTTGCTTTCAACACAGCAGTTGTCGTCATATTTTCCGCGGATGAACATAAACCTGCCGTTTTCTTTTCTCGGCGCCATAAAGCGCAGAACGGGCTTGAAGTTTTCACTGTATCGTTTTGCTCTTGCTTCAAAATATTCTGCATCCTCTGCTTTGCCCATTGCCCTTGCAAAGCGGGACATTGTGTAGTCGGCAAGAAGATATTCAAGAGTGTCGCTGAGCCTTTTGGGTGAAAATGCATCTTTTTTGTATTGGTCGCAATGAGGACGGATTGAATTGAATTTTTTGCCGAAAAGCTCGTCCTTCACAAGGCTTGAAGCCTTTGCAATTTCATAAGCCTTTTCATCGTCATAGGTTTTGATGCCCTTAACAAAGGCATCGGCAACCACTATCAGCCCGGGGTCACCAACCATACACCCTGCGTCAATGTTCATAAGCTCCCAACGGGGGAAGGAAGAATTGTTTTCTTCGGCAATTCTCAGAAGTGAGCACACCTCGTCACGCACCATATCGGGGCGGATGAGTGAAAGCAAGGGGAACTCGCTGCGATAAACGTCCCAACCGCTGAAAAGGGTGCGGTGGGTATAACTTTCTGCCTTCATGGGCTTGTGGTTAAGAGAAAATCTGCCGTCAACATCGGCCGCCTCGTGAGGGTCAAGGAGAGTGTGATAAAGGCAGGTGTAAAAAATCTTCATATCCGTTTCGTCGCTGCCCTCAACATCCACGCAGTCAAAAACACTTTCCCAACGGCTTTCGGCTTCTGCTTTCATTTTATCAAAATCAAAGCCGTCAAATTCACCGAAATTCTTTTTCGCACCGTCAGGGTCGGTGTAGGAAATTGAGCATCTGATTTTAACCGGCTCTGTGAGATTTTTTCCGAAATGAGCAATCAGACCCACATCCTCGTGCTCAAAATAAGTGAGGTCGGAGGCTTTCAGCTCTTCGTTTGAAAAGAACTGCATTTTTTCAGCAGGGTGAGAAAATTCACACACAAAAGAAAGGTTATAAAAAATCCCACCGTGGCCTCTGCCGAAACCGCCGCCTGCAGGGGTGCAGATGATTGTGCCTTCAATTCTGCGGTCATTGATGATTTCAATTTTTTCAAAGTCGGCCTTACCGCCGATTCTGCGTTAAAAATTGAAAATTGCTCTTGCATCTGAGCCTTCGGGGTAAGTAAAACGAAGCATACCTGTGTGCTGAGCAACGGTTGCTTCGGCAAAAATGTTATATTTCTGAAGCCTAACGGAGTAATAGCCCGCAGCAGCCGTTTCTTCATCGTGAGAAAAAGGAGATTTCCACCCATCAGTGCCTTTTGTAAACGGAACCTCCTGATTTGAGCCCGAGCGCAAATCAGTTTCACCCACAACGGGCATAACCTGAATGTTGCCAAGGTCACCGTACCAGCCGATTCCGCTCATATGGTTGAAGCTGAAGCCCTCAATTGTGTTCTGGCAAAAGTTGTAGCCCGTGCCGTTGTCACCGCCTGTTACCGTATCGGGCGAAAGCTGCACCATACCACCGGGCACACACGCACCGGGATGGGTTTTTCCGCCGCCGTGGGAGCTTTCACTCTGCTCGTCACCAACGGTACCGATCATCGGGTCAACGTATTTTGATTTTTTCATAATATCACCGCCTGTTTAACTTCATTTAGTTTAGCAGAAACAGTCTTTATTTTCAATAACATTTTAACTCTTTCTTTACAGGTTCTTTACTTTGTTTTTTTATAATGCTAAAATAAAACAGTCGGAGGGACATTTATGAAAAAGCGATTTGTAATTATTCCAATTTTAATAGCGGTTGTTTTCATTCTTTGCCTGTTTTTCGGCAAGGATGTGGCAAATGCTGTTCTTTTGAAAGAAACAGCCGTTTCCTACACCGAAAATGAAGAAAAAAGCATAGAAATAAAAAAGGGTGATTATGTAATTTTCGGCAAGCACCTTGGTGAGCCGATTATATGGCTCGTTGTTGACGACAAAGAAGACAGACCCCTTTTGCAGACAAAGCATATAATAGACTTCAAAAGCTTCGACGCGGCAGGTGACGGCGACGAAGACACCAAAGCCCTTGGCTCGTCTGACTTTGACTCTTCCACGCTCCGCCTTTGGCTCAACAGCGGCAACTCGGTGAGCTATATTTCCTCTGCACCCGCCAAGGATTATGTTTTGGGCGGCAAAAATGCCTATGACCGTGAAAAGGGATTTTTGTGTGACGAAAACTTTACCCCCGAAGAGAAAAATTTCATCGGAGAAGAAGGGGTTTTTCTCCTTTCAAAGGAGCAGATTTCTTCCCTTGTTCCAAAAGAGCTGAGAGTTAAAACTGCCACCAGAAGCGCTTTGCTCAAAGACGAATCAAATTATATTTTCACTTCCGGCAAGGGTATCTGGTATTGGACATCCTCACCTGTCACCTCCAACCGCACAAGCGTTGCCACGGTGACAGCGGCAGGAGGATTTTACAAGGCCTCTGCCTTTGACGGAGTTACGGGAGTATGCCCGGCGGTGCACCTGAGAAGCAAAAAAGCCGTTGCCGTGTGGGGCAACGGAAGCGAAGAGAAGCCTTTTGTAATCACGGAGGTAAAAAGATGAAAAAAGCAACAAAAAACAATCTCCCTCTTGTGATTTTCGGTCTTGGTATAACCGCATTTATGCTGATTTTTACCCGATTTTTTATGAAAATGGATGACGGTAATTTTTTGGGAATTGCCCTTGCACCCGACTTCACCTACAAGGATTTTCTCACCGGGCGCTATAACAACATTTCCGGCAGAACAATCAACGAATTTGTTGTGATGTTTTTCTGCCGTCACAACATAATATGGTGGAAGCTTTTTACAAGCGCGTTGCTGATTTTCATTGCCTGCTTCTGGAACAAATTAAGCTCATATTTTGACGGAGGATTTTCAAAAAATCAGCGTCAGATTTTTTGCGTTCTGGGATTTTTTATGATGATGGTGTCCTGCCTCAATCCGTCGGTTTTTTGGTTTGCAGGATGTATTACTTATCTTTTTCCCTTTGCAGGACTTTGTGCGGTGGCTCTCCCCTTTGTGATTTATATTTATGAATCCCGCCTTTCCCTGCCTGCCGTTCTGCTTGGCTTTTTGGGTTGCGTTGCCGCCTGCTCTCAGGAGCAGGGTGCGGTTTGTTGCATTTGCCTTGTGGTGGTTTTCTTTGGTGTGATAAAATTCAGAAATCTTGCCTTCAAGGCTGCTTTTCTGTTTGACCTGATTATTTCCGTGGGACTTACGGCACACCTTTTCACCTCCCCCGGAATGGCAAACAGATTGGAAAACGAGGCGGAAAACTTCACCCACTTTGAAGAAATGAATCTGACTGACAAGCTTTTTTGCGGTATATCTGTATTTTTTGCAAACAGCTTTTATCTGTCGGTTGTGCTGATAATTGTGCTCACCGTACTTCTTAGTGTTATGATTCACTCTGTTTCACATAACAAAGCTCTTGCTAAAAAAGTTCTTATCCCTATTAACGGATTCGTATCTTTTGCGGTTATGGGTGTGAACGCGGTGTGCTGTGCTTCCGGCAAAGGCCTTGCACATGTTTTGATGCGCCGCGATTTTCTCAAAGGCCAGCTTTCAGGTGAGGCAATTACCCTCATCGCATTCGGCTTTGCAATTCTCTTGGTTACAATTTCCCTTTGCACATATCTTTTGGTTAAGCTTCCCCGGGTGGGGGCTCCCGTTTTGTTGTGCCTTGCCGCAGGCTTCGGTTGCGCAATGATGATGGGCTTTTCTTCTTCAATTTTTGCTTCGGGTCAAAGAGTTTATTTTATGACAAATATGCTCATCGTGACAGCTCTGGTTGTGCTTGTTTCTTCCGCTCCGAAAACCAAAGCTTCACAAAAAGCATATTCTTTGGCAATTTTTTATGCCGTGGCAACGACGGTTATAAATATTTTTGCCTTCACCTTTGCAGAACATCCGTTAATGGGATGATTTTTGACAAATTTTGCTTTACAAAAAAGCTTATTCGTATTAAAATATATTCAGTATGTTTTCAGAGGTGAAATGATGGCTAACCATCGCACAGCGGTTGTTATTGACCTTGACAGGATAAAACATAATATTGAAGCTATCAAAGCAAAAATCGGCAATGCGGGTCTTCTTGGTGTAATCAAGGCCGACGCTTACGGTCACGGCGTGATTGACGTTGCAAAAGAGATTGAGTCTGATTGCGCATTTTTTGGTGTTGCCGTTATTGAAGAGGCTGTTGAATTAAGAAAGGCGGGCTTTGCCACTCCCATTCTCGTTCTCGGCAGGGTTGAGCCGTATTATTCTGATTTGCTTGTTAAATATGACATCCGCCCCACAATTTTCAGCTTTGAAGATGCAAAGAGTCTTTCGGATGAAGCTGTCCGCCAGGGCAAAACTGCCCTTTATCACATTGCGGTTGACACAGGCATGAGCCGAATCGGTTTTCAGGTAACAGAAAAAGATGCCGACATCTGCAAGGAAATTGCAAACCTTCCCAATATTGAAGCAGAAGGCGTTTTCACCCATTTTGCAACAGCAGACGAAAAAGATCTGACCAAAACCCTCGGTCAGAAAGATAAATTCAATGAATTTGTTGAGATGCTCAAGGCAAGAGGGATTAACCCCAAAATAAAGCACGCCAACAACTCCGCAGGTGTTATGAATTTTGACAAGCACTATGACCTTGTGCGAGCAGGGATAGTGATTTACGGAATGTACCCCAGCGAGGATGTGGACAAAGCAAAGCTCAATGTTTTGCCTGCAATGAAATGGGTTGCAGAAATTTCACACGTCAAAACTCTTGAAGCAGGCCGCGAAATCAGCTATGGCGGAACTTATGTTACCACAAAAAAAACCGTTGTCGCCACCATCCCCGTAGGATATGCCGACGGTTATCCCCGCTCCCTTTCAAACATCGGCAAGGTTATGATAAACGGCAAAGCCGCACCGATTATCGGCAGGGTTTGTATGGACCAGTTTATGATAGATGTGACAGACATCCCCGATGTCAATGTTGGTGACGAGGTGACCCTTGTGGGTGACGGGCTGAGTATGGAAGAGGTAGCAAACGCAGCACACAGCTTCAATTACGAGCTTCCTTGCAGAATTGCAAGACGCGTGCCCAGAATTTATATCAAAAACGGCATCGAATACAAAACCGTTAATTATTTGTTGGATTGACGCATATGAAAAACCGTAACCACTTCAAGAAAAGTGGTTACGGTTGATTTTTTATCAGTCCTCGTAGAGGGGGAACTTTTTGCAAAGGTCAACAACTTCTTTGGCAACCTGCTCTTTTGTTGCTTCAAAGTCGGTAGCTGTCTTTTTCATCCAGGATGCAATAAGAGCCATTTCTGCTTCTTTGAATCCGCGTGATGTCACGGCAGGGGTGCCCACTCTCACGCCGCTTGTAACAAAGGGGCTTTCCGGGTCGTTGGGAATTGCATTTTTGTTGACGGTGATGTGAACCTCATCAAGTCTGTGCTGGAATTCCTTACCTGTGATACCCATATTTCTCAAATCGAGAAGCATAAGGTGGTTGTCTGTTCCGTCAGAAACCATATTGAAGCCTTCTTTTTTGAGGCTTTGGGCAAGAGCGGCAGCATTTTTGACAATCTGTGTCTGATATTCCTTGAACTCGGGAGCAAGGGCTTCACCGAATGCAACTGCCTTGGCGGCAATGATGTGCATAAGAGGGCCACCCTGAGTGCCGGGGAAGATTGCCTTGTCAATTGCTTTTGCAAGGCTCTCTTTGCAGAGAATAAGTCCACCTCTCGGTCCGCGGAGAGTTTTGTGGGTGGTGGTGGTTACGATATCGGCATAGGGAACGGGATTTGGATGAAGGCCTGCGGCAACAAGACCGGCAATGTGAGCCATATCCACCATAAAGTAAGCGCCCACTTCATCAGCAATTTTTCTGAATTCGGCAAAATCAATTGTTCTGGGGTAAGCAGAAGCGCCTGCAAGAATGAGCTTAGGTTTGCATTCAAGAGCAAGGGCTCTTACCTTTTCATAATCAATTTTTCCTGTGGCTTCATCAACGCCGTAAGGAACAATGTTGAAATATTTACCTGAAATGTTAACAGGCGAACCGTGTGAAAGATGGCCGCCATCGGCAAGGCTCATTGACAGCACGGTGTCACCAGGAGTGAGCACGGCAAAAAACGCGGCAAGGTTTGCGTTGGCGCCGCTGTGGGGCTGAACATTGGCATGCTCTGCGCCAAAAATTTTCTTTGCGCGCTCCCTTGCAATTTCTTCAACGCCGTCAACATGCTGACAACCGCCGTAATATCTCTTTGCAGGATAACCTTCTGCATATTTGTTGGTGAGAACTCCGCCTGCCGCAAGAAGCACAGCCTTTGAAACAATGTTTTCAGATGCAATAAGCTCAATATTGTTGCGCTGACGTGAAAGCTCTTCTTCACAGTAAGAGTAAACCTCACTGTCGTAATTTTTCAATTCTTCAAAAAACATAATTGACCTCCATAATAGCAAATACAAAAATATTCTACAACAAATACTTCTCTGCGTCAAGGGAAAGACATATAAATTACTCAGGGTCGCGGTAGTTTTGAACAAAAATCAAGTCTCCCGATAAATATCCTTATTTTTTCAATAGACAATCCTGATTTTTTCTGCTATAATCCATCTATGTGTAATGGTAATGGGGGTATATTTATGCAAATGGTTTTACTCACCGCTCTCGGTGTTGGCGGAGCTTCTGTTATCGGTGCTGTTTTTGGCTTTGTTTTCAAAAAAATCAGCCATAAATTCAGCGATATAGTTCTCTCCTTTGCCGCCGGCATTATGCTTGCCGCCGCGGTTATCGGACTTATTATTCCCTCACTTGATTACGGAGGAAGATTTTCTGTTGCTGTTACCGTTGCGGGAGTTTTCAGCGGAGCAATCTGCGTCAATCTTATTGACAAAATAGTTCCGCACCTGCACCGTCTCACAGGTGTTGACGGTGAACAGCACCCTGAAAAACAGAAGCAGCTTGACAAGGTTCTTCTGTTTGTGATTGCCATTGCAATTCACAACCTGCCCGAGGGCATTGCCGCAGGTGTCGGCTTCGGCACAGGCAACACAACCGAGGCGCTGACCATAGCCGGCGGCATCGCTTTGCAGAACATTCCCGAAGGTATGGTTATTATCGCACCAATGCTCGCCACGGGTATGAGTCACGGCCGAGCCTTTCTTATTGCTGTTGTCACGGGAATTATCGAGGTTCTCGGCACGCTTCTCGGCTTTTTTGCCGTCAGCGTTTCCACGGCAATTCTCCCCTTTGCCCTTGCCTTTGCAGGGGGAACAATGCTTTATGTTATCAGCGACGAAATGATTCCTGAAACACATTCCCACGGAAGTGAAAGAGGCGCAACGTATTCTCTGCTTGCAGGCTTCTGCGTTATGCTTGTTTTTGATTATTTATTAGGATAGGATGGTAAAAAATGATTAGTGAAACAATCAAGTATGTTGGTGTCAACGACCACAACGTTGACCTTTTTGAGGGCCAGTATATTGTCCCCAACGGTATGGCTTATAACTCATATATTGTTGAGGGTGAAAAGGTTGCCGTTATGGACTCTGTTGACAAAAACTTCAAAGACGAATGGCTCAACAATATCAAAGAAGCAATGAACGGAAAGGCTCCCGATTATCTTGTTGTTCAGCATATGGAGCCTGACCACTCCGCAAATGTTGAGGAATTTATGAAAGAATATCCCGAAGCTGTGGTTGTTGCCACCCAGAAAGCATTTGGTATGATGATTAAATTTTTCGGCACAGACTTTGCCGACAGACGCATTGTGGTTGGTGACGGTGACAGCCTTGACCTCGGCGGACGCACACTCACCTTCTGCACCGCACCAATGGTTCACTGGCCTGAGGTTATTATGACCTATGACAGCAAGGATAAGGTTCTTTTCTCAGCAGACGGCTTCGGCAAATTCGGAGCTCTTGACGCAGAAGAAGACTGGGCTTGCGAAGCAAGACGCTATTATTTCGGCATTGTTGGCAAATACGGCCCTCAGGTGCAGGCTGTGCTCAAAAAAGCTGCCGACCTTGACATCAAGGCAATTTATCCTCTTCATGGGCCGATGCTTGAAGATAATCTGGGTTATTATCTCAATTTGTATAACACATGGTCAAGCTACGGTGTTGAAAGTGAAGGCGTTGTAATCTGCTACACCTCAGTTTACGGCAACACAAAAAAGGCTGTTGAGCTTCTTGCTCAGGAGCTTAAAGAAAACGGTTGCCCCAAGGTTGCTGTTAATGACCTTGCACGTTGCGATATGGCAGAAGCTGTGGAAGATGCTTTCCGTTACGGCAAAATTGTTCTTGCCACCACAACATATAACAGCGAGATTTTCCCGTTTATGAGAATATTCATAAATGAGCTTAAAGAAAGAGGCTACAAAAACAGAACTGTCGGTATTATTGAAAACGGCACATGGGCACCCCTTTGCGCAAAGCTTATCAAAAGAATGTTCGAGGGCAGCAAGGACCTGACCTACACTGACACAACTGTTACTATCCATTCTGCCGTTAAAGACGAAAATCTTGAGCAAATCAAAGCTATGGCTAAAGAATTGCTGTAAGACGATTTATCTCCGAGGAGATGTTTAAATGAAAAATTATCTGAAGCTGATGCGTGTTCATCATTATATCAAAAACCTGCTGGTTTTCGCGGCGCTTGCCTGCAGCGGTCAGTTCTTTAATCTTGAAAAACTGACCTCAGGGCTTTTGGCCTTCGCTTCATTTTGTCTGATTTCTTCTGTTGTGTATATCATTAACGACATCCGCGACAAAGAAAAAGACAGCAGACACCCCACAAAATGTAACCGTCCCATTGCCGCAGGAAAGGTGTCGGTAAAAGGTGCATGGATGCTTGCTGCGGTGCTGTTTGCAACGGCTTGTGTCTGCAATTATTTCACCTTTAACCTTACTTCGTCGCTGTTGTTACTTCTTTATTTAGTGCTCAATCTGGCGTACAGCTTCGGGCTTAAAAACGTTCCTATTGTTGATATTGCAATTCTTGTTTCCGGCTTTTTAATAAGAATTCTTTACGGCGCTGTTGTTACTGATATCGTTATCTCAAATTGGCTTTATCTCACGGTAATTGCCGTTGCATTTTATTTTTCATTGGGCAAAAGACGAAATGAGTTAAAACAGCTCGGCAATAACGAAACAAGAAAAGTTCTTAAAGCATATCCCATTAATTTTCTTGATAAAAGCATGACTATGTGCCTTTCTCTTGCAAACATTTTTTATGCTTTATGGAGTATGGATAAAGATACCGCTACTCATTACAATAATAATTATCTCATTTTCACCGTGCCGCTTGTTATGCTCATCACGTTGAAATACAGTATGACCGTTGAGGGCGATTCTGACGGTGACCCGGTTGAGGTTTTGCTTCACGACAAAATCCTTCTTCTGCTTTGCGGAGTTTATGCCGCAACTATGTTCTTAATTCTCTATATATAACAAAAATCTCGGTGGGCTCACCGAGATTTCTTTTTGCTTATTTAATTGCTCTGAAGTCTGCAACCACGGGCAGGTGGTCGGCAATCACATCGTGCAAGGTTTCTGCTCCTGTGCATTCAAGACCGCGGTAAAAAATGTAGTCAATTTTTTTATACGGCTTGTCAGAGGGGAAGGTGCACTCCTTTGCGCTATCAGAAATATCTGCTGTGTCAAGAAGTCTTTCGCGAATGGGGTTGAGTACCTCACCGTCGGGCTCAATGTTGAAGTCACCCATAAGAACCACCGGCAGGTCTGTTTCATCAATCAGTCGGCAGATAACCTCCACCGCATTCACTCTTTCGAGCTTTGCAAGACCCATATGGCACACAAGCCAACACACGTCAACACCCTCAACCTCAACCACCGCACGGATAACACAGCGGGATTCATAATAAGCATCCTCGCTTTTATCCTCAGGGTCGGGAATAGGCACGTTTTCAACCGATTTGATAGGATATTTTGTTAAAATCCCATTGCCGAAGGGATTGTTACCGTCAATCATTGCGCCGAGACCGAAAAATCCGTTCCAGCCAAGCTCCTTTTTAAAGAAAGCAACCTGATCGGTATATTCCTCATCGTCACCCTCGTTCATAACCTCGTTAAGGCCGAGAAAGTCGGGATTAAGACGGCGGAGCTCCTTTGCAAAATAATCAAGGTCTATCACCTGACGGATATAATCTGTTGCGTGCTGAATATTAAAAGACATAAATTTCATAAAAACACCTCACAAGCAGATTTTAATATGGAAGCGTTCCGCTTGTCAAGATAAATAATAAAAGCCCCGATAAATCGGAGCTTCTGGCACCCCCTGCGAGAATCGAACTCACAACTAACCCTTAGGAGGGGTTTATTATATCCATTTAACTAAGGAGGCCTATTTTTAATATTTACTTCCGCATTATTTTATCAAATGCTTCCGGTGTTGTCAACTTATATTCCTCTTTTTATTTTGTTGACACTCAAATTTCTTTGTGCTAAACTGAAATTGTAAATTTTTCCGAAAGGGTTGATGTTATGAGTAAATTTTTCAAAAGAACGCTGGCGGCTTTTCTTGCTGTTTTGCTTTTTGTGACGGGTATGGTGCCCTCTTATGCGGCAATTGATTCCACCGACGCAAACCTTGCTTTTTTTGACATGACCTACTCAATCCCTGCTGACCTGAGGGATTACACCATCGAAAACCCTTATGAGGAAATTGACTGGGAAAAATGGGGCGCATACAAAACCCAGCTCCATTGCCACACCACCGCTTCTGATGGATTTCTCACAATTAAAGAGGCTATTCAGGAGCATTACGACCTCAACTACGATATTGTTGCAATCACCGACCACGGCACAACAAACCTTGGCTGGAATGTTGCACCCGAGACCGTTCCTCTTATGCGCTTCATCAAAAAAGAGCGCACACAGATGGCCGACATCATTCCCCTCACTGATGAAGAATACAATGCAGTTCTCATCGGCACAGCCCCGTCTGACAGAAGAACTCACTCAAACGGTATGCTCGATGTTCCTCAGGGCAACGAGCTCAATATGGCAACTCCCGTTGCTGACTGCCACCTGACAGGCTACTTTTCAAGCTACGGTCAGGGTCTTGCAGGTGTTTACGGTGACTATGAAACCCCCTCGGAGGAAGTGAGAAAAGACGGCGGCATTACCTTCCTTTCCCATGTTGGTGAATTTGTTTATCCCGAAAAGGATACCGTTAACCACACAGGCAAGGTGATTGATGCTTATTATCCCGATAAGTTTGCCCGCCTTTTCATTGATAATGCAGGCTCCGCTCTGGGAATGGGTATCAACAGCGCAACCGATGCCCACACCCGCTGTGACAGAATTCTTTATGACCAGATTCTTCAGCGTACAATTCCCAACGGCGTTGTGCCCTGGTGCAACACCTTTGCCGATTCTCACAACTGGGATGCTGTTAACGATGCTTATACTATGACCTGGATGGAAAGCTTTACAATGGACGATTTCCGCGAAAGCCTTGAAAAAGGTCAGTTCTTCTCAATTTCTCATTATTCCAACGGCTATGAGCTTAACGGAATGGCTGAAATACCCGGTTTTGTTGAACAGAAGGTTTATGACGAAAAGCTCTTCCTCCTCGACAACACACCCAACGTTACAAAAGTAACTGTTGATAACGAAAACGATTCAATTTATGTTGAAGGTGAAAACTTCAATCAGATTACATGGGTTTCAAACGGCAATGTTATTCTCCGCGAAGACATCACCGACGGCAAGGCTACCCTTGACCTTCACCGCGATGATCTGCTTGACGATCCCTATCTCTTTGTAAGATTTTATATCACCGGCTCAAACGGAATCTGCTATTCTCAGCCCTTCGTGCTTAACGTTGAAGGCTATGAATATGAAGAAGTTGATGTTGCAAAAACTTACGACCTGCCCGCTTTTCTGCGTGATTTTGTGAGTGTTGTGGATGTCCTTCTGTTCAGATTCAATCCCATTATCTGGATTTTTAAATATTTCGGTCTGGGCTATAATCCCCTTGAAAGGCTTTTTAACTAAAATCTCAGGCTCTCCATTGTGGGGAGCCTTATTTTTATTGAAAATCGGACATATTTTCAAAATTGTAGTAGAAATTTGCATTTTTATGTGTTATTATATTACACGCATTAAATTTTATTAACTGAAAGGAGTTAATTAAAAATGGCTAAAGAAAAGAAAGCTAAGAATCCCGAAATGGTAAAATCAATCATTTCTGCTGTTACTGCTGTTCTTTGCGTTGTTGCCGTTGTTCTCACAAGCTTCAGCGTTGTTGACCAGATTTGTAACACAAACCTTGAAATTGCAGAAAAGAACGCTGCTTCTGCAGGCACAGTTTCAGGCTCAGTAAGCTCTGACGACAACGCTTCTGTTGACAACAGCGCTCCCGTTGTTGACGACAGCACAGCAACTCCCGATGCAGATGCTCCCGCTGATGATTCAGCAGCAACTGACACAACAACTCCCGACGCAGACGCTCCCGCTGACAACACAGCAGACGCTGCAGGCGCCCCTGTTGGTAACGACATCGCTAAGATTGTTGCTTATTACAACACAGCAGCCAACAACACAAAGGCTTACAAGGGTACAATGAAGCTCAACATCCTTCAGGGTACAACTTCAAAGATTACAAAATCAAGCCTTCCTAACGTTGCTGTTGAAGTAGCTAACGGCATCCTTCCCAACGACTATCCCACAAAGAAAACTTTCACAGTTAAAAACGGCCAGGGCGAAGGCTTCAACGAGAGAAAGCAGGAGAATGAATCCAAGCCTCTCAACGATATTCTTCCCATCGACGGCAGCCCCAAGATGAGTACTCTTTCTCCCGAAGGCGTTAAGAGCGCAAAATGTGAAAAGGTTGCAGGCGGCTACAAGGTAACAATCGTTCTCAAGCAGGAAGTTATCCACAGCCTTGATGCAAAACCCAAGCATCACTTCTCATGTATGGACGTTCTTGACATCACATCTGATGACATTAAGCCCTTCACAGCAAAAACATTTGATATTACATACCCCGGCGCAACACTCACAGCAACAATCAACGACAAAAACCTCCTCACAGAGTTTGATGTTAATGAGCCTGTTCTTGTTGACGGCGTATGTGCAATGGCTCCCATTGTTAACA
Organism: Acutalibacteraceae bacterium; assembly: GCA_045633685.1. Lineage (GTDB taxonomy): Bacteria > Bacillota > Clostridia > Oscillospirales > Acutalibacteraceae > CAG-488. The sequence continues at coordinate 16,875 of JAZQYU010000054.1, forward strand.
ATGCAGAAGTTTTCATTGATGCAAGCTGGAAGCAGAACGTTAAGTTCGCATATTAATTTAAAATTTACAGGTGGCAGAAATGTCACCTGTTTTTTTTCAGGCTCCCTTGTGTAAAGGGAGCTGGATTTTTGCGCAGCAAAAAAACTGAGGGATTGTCAATTTTTTCTTCAGTCACAACTTTGTTGTGGAACACATTTTTTGTTTTTTCAAAAAATATATTATAAATCTTTGTAACGTTTTCGGTTTTTTCTTATCTAATGGTTGAAAGGTGGTGAAAATGTGACCGATTTTGAAAAGCTTTTCATTGACAACCGCGATTTTATTTTTAAGTATCTTATGAAGCTCACCAAAGATTCTTCCCTTGCGGAGGAGCTGACGCAGGAAACCTTTTTCAGGGCGTATATGAACTATTCCTCTTTGCGCGATAAAGAAAAGGCTTCCGTCTGGCTTTGTCAAATTGCAAAAAATACATACTTCGCTGTTTATAACGAAAACAAAAAGCGTAATTCTTACGAAAATGATTTATCTGATGAAAATGTGGAAGACGCTTTTATTCAAAAAGAGATTTCCCGGGAAGCTCTTGCTTGTCTTCATCAGTTGGAGGAGCCCTATAAGGAAGTTTTTATGCTCAGCGTTTTCGGCGGATTTTCTTTCAAAGAAATAAGTTCACTTTTCGGTAAAAGCGAAAGCTGGGCAAGGGTCACATTTTACCGCGCAAAACAAAAACTGTCAGAAAGGATAAAATAAAATGAACTGCGAAATTATAAAAGATTTAATCCCCCTTTATATTGATGATTGCTGCAGTGAAGAAAGCACCGCACTTGTAAAGGAGCATCTTGAAAAATGCCCACAGTGCAACTCTCTTTATGAAAGTATGAAAACCCCCGACAACTTTGTTCCCGTTGCCGCACCGTCAAAAAAGCTTAAGGTTATTGACAGCTGGAAGGCTTCTGTTCTTCAGTCGGTTCTTTTGTTTGTTTCTTTTGCCGTTATCACCGTTGGTGTTGCTCTCGAAGCGTCTACCTCTTATCTGGATGCGGAAAACGGAGGTTGGGCTTTTTCGGTTGTTATTCCTGCAACTGCATTTCTTCTTTCCTTGGCAAACTGGTATTTTGTGAAATTTTATAAAAATAAAAAAGCTTTTTCAAATTGCTCCTGGCTTGCCACTTTAGGTTTTGCAATCGGTGCAGATATCTGGGCAATTTTTCATTATGAAATTGATTTAGCCGGAATTGTTGCAGAAATTCCAAATATGAGCACTGCTGATTTTTTTGAATTTCTTTTTCTTTTTGCTTTGATTTCTCTTCCTGAATTGCTCATAACTGCATTCTTCTGTGCACTTTCAAAATTCACTTCCTACAAATTTGCAACAATGGTGGGAAAGGAATAAAAAATGAAGAAAAAAGAATCTTCGGGTAAAAAAGCCTTAATAATAATTTGTTCTATTATCCTTGCTCTGGTGTTCTTCTGCTTTGTTATTTTTCCGGGTTTAGTAATGTTGTGGATAAATAACGTTGATAAAAAGGCTCAGGAATATATAGGAAAACCAATAGAAATAACCGATGTTGAAGCCTTTGCGGAATATGAGTCATTTTTTAAAACGGAAGAAATAATTGAGGTTGAAGCCTATTGGACACCCGACGGTATTACAGTTTTGGGTGTTACCGACGACCATATATCGGGAAATCTGCTTGTAACCGAAGAATACTATGGTGAAATAAAAAATTCTTATGATGATTGGCAGGTATCATCAGGCTTTCACGGCTTTTCGCCTTGGTTCAGCTTTGACCGTCTTTTGTCAGATGCGGATTCCTCTTTTGTTAAATTTACTCAGAACAATGAATATTATTATTCTGAAAGCTATATCCAAAGCAGCGGGTATCTTGTTCTTTTGTCAAAGGATGAAAACAGACTTTATTTTTACAATTATACACTTTGATTTTACGGGCAGGCACAATGTGTCTGCTTTTTCAATTTATTATTATCTTTTTTAAAATTTGTTGAATTACCTCTTGATTATAACCAAAAAATATATTATAATTGATTGGTAATTGAATGTGGAGCGTTACTTTTGTCATGTGGCGTGTAGGTCCTGTGCGATGGGGCGCCGTGAACCATGTCAGGCGGGGAACCGAGCAGCATTAAGCGGTCAGCACTGTGCGCCACAGCCCGCCTGCATGCCATATGATAAAGGTAATGCTTCACTATTTTTATTTTAAAGGTGATTTTTTGTATCAGGTGCTTTACAGAAAATGGAGGCCCCGTTGCTTTGCAGATGTTGCAGGGCAGGAGCATATAACCTCTACCCTTGCCAATGAAATTGTTTCGGGCAAGGTGTCTCACGCATACTTGTTCACGGGCTCCCGCGGAACAGGTAAGACCACCTGTGCCAAAATTTTTGCCAAAGCGGTCAACTGTCTTCACCCTGTTGACGGTAACCCCTGCAACGAATGTGAGGTCTGCCGCGGAATTGATGACGGCACAATCCTTGATGTTATTGAGCTTGACGCCGCCAGCAACAACGGTGTTGACAATATCCGCGATATTATTGAAGAATCCAACTTCACCCCCGTTAACGCAAGATACAGAGTTTATATCATCGACGAAGTTCATATGCTCTCAACAGGTGCTTTCAACGCTTTGCTCAAAACCCTTGAAGAGCCGCCCGAGCATGTTAAGTTTGTTCTTGCCACAACTGAGGTTCACAAAATCCCCTCAACCATACTTTCAAGGTGTCAGCGCTTCGACTTTCACCGAATCACTCCCGAGGCTATCGCCAAAAGAGTTATGTATGTTGCTGAGCAGGAAAATATTGATTTAACTCAGGATGCCGCTTTTCTCATTGCCCGCATTGCTGACGGTGCATTGCGCGACGCTCTTTCACTCCTTGACCGTTGCTCCGGCTCCGGTGAAAAAATCACCCCCGATGCTGTTTCTGCCGCCGCCGGTCTTGCCCAGAAGGATTATCTTTTTTCTTTGGTTGATGCAGTCAGAGAAAAAGATGTTTCAGCGGCATTTGATCTGATTAACACTCTTCACAACAACTCCTGCGATATGGAGCGCCTTTGCACCGAGATGCTTAATCATTTCAGAAATCTTATGATTATCAAAACGGTTAAAACTCCCGAAAGCCTTATTATCTGCATTGATAAAGATATGGCTCAGTATAAAGAGCAGGCAGAAAAATTTACTTTGCAGAATATTTTATACTGCCTCGGTGTTATTGAAAGCGGGCTGATTGCTCTTAAAAACAGCATCAATAAGCGCATTGAAACAGAAATGACCGTTGTCCGTCTTTGCTCACCCGATCTTTCCGACGATAACTCAGCTCTTATTCAGCGCATTGAACGCCTTGAAGAAATGATGAAAAACGGCGTTAAAATTGAAGCTGTTAAAAAAGAAATTAAACCCGCAATTAAAGAAGAAAAGAAAGAGGATGTTCCCCTTCCTCCTCCACCCACAGAAGAAGGTTATGAACAGCCCACTCCCCCTCCTGTGCAAAACAATGACCCCGGTGTGGATTCACCATTCACCTCCTGGGGAGAAGTTATTCAGGAAATTCAGCAGACCGACAGACCTCTTACGGGAATTTTAACAGGCTCATCTGCTTTTATCAGAGGTGACCACCTGCTGATTAAGTGTGATAATCCCACCTTCCCCCAGTTTATTAAAACAGGTATTCATGCCACCGCATTGAGAGAGGCTGTTGTTAAGGTTACCGGCAGAAAATACCGCCTCGGTATTTACAGAAGCCCCGAAACCGCTCAGAAAGCCCGCGACCCGTTGGCAGAGCTTATAGGAAAAATAAATAATTAACTTTGAAAGGAATATATAACTATGAAAGCAAGAATCCCCGGCGCCCAGAATCAGGGCAATATGATGAAAAGAATTCAGCAGATGCAGGAAGATATGCAGAATGCTCAGGCTGAGGTAGAAAATTCAGAATTCACAGCAACCGCAGGCGGCGGCGCTGTTGAGGTTACAGTAAGCGGCTCACACGAGGTACGCTCAATTAAAATGCAGCCCGACATCGTTGACCCCGATGATATCGAGATGCTTGAGGATATGCTCATTGCTGCTCTTAATGAGAGCATCAAAAAGGCTAATGACGCTATGGAGCAGGGCATTGAAAGAGCAAAAGGTGGCCTTTCTATCCCCGGTCTTTTCTGATGGCTAACTCCGCCGCGCCTCTTGCAAGGCTTATTGAATTGTTTGAGCGTCTGCCCGGAATAGGCAACAAAAGTGCTCAGAAGCTGGCTTTTCATATTCTTAATATGAATGACGCCCAGATCAAATATTTTACCGACACTATCACCAACGCTCACGAAAAAATTCACCGTTGCGAAGTCTGTTGTGACCTGACAGATTCCGACAGATGCTATATCTGCAGCGATGAAAAGCGCGATAACTCAGTTATCTGTGTTGTTGAAAACACTAAGGATGTTATGGCATTTGAGCGCACAAGGGAATATAACGGCCTTTATCATGTTCTTCACGGTGCAATTTCCCCAATGAACAACATCGGTCCCGATGACATTACCGTAAAAAACCTTATTTCCCGTTTGAATGATGAAAACATAAAAGAAATTATTATGGCAACAAACCCCACCGTTGAGGGTGAAGCCACGGCAATGTATATTTCGCGTTTAATTAAGCCTCTTGGCATAAAAGTGACAAGACTTGCCTATGGTGTGCCTGTTGGTGCCGACCTTGAATATGCCGATGAGGTTACTCTCACAAGAGCTATTGAAGGCAGAAGTGAAATTTAGTTTTCCACAACTTTTTCCACAATTAACTGACAGGTTTTGACAACTTTGACATCGTTAAATCTGTGTCATAATTTTCAAGATTTTTTAAACATTTTTTTACACCGCAAAATTATCTGTTTTTTGTTGACCCACAAAGCTTTGCAGGGTTTTGCACAGCTTTGACAAGCCCTAATACTACTACTAAATATATTATTATTATTTATTTCATACGGAGGAGATTTTATGAAATTCCAATGTGATACCAACCTGCTCTCTCTTGCCTGCCAGAATGTTCAGAGAGCCGTTTCCACCAAAACTTCTATCCCTGCTCTTGAGGGTATACATATCAAGGCTTTGGGAAATGAGCTTATTTTAACAGGCTACGATTTGGAAATAGGAATAAATACCTCCATTAATGCAAATGTAGAAGAAGCAGGCAGCATTATTCTCAACGCCCGTGTTCTTTGTGAAATTCTCAGAAGAATTCCTAATAATCAGATTAAATTTGAAGCTGACGACAGAAACCTTGCTGTTATCAGAAGCGGTGAAATCAAATATGAAATTATGGGTATGGCAAGTGATGAATACCCTGAGCTTCCCTCCGTTAAAGGTGGTTTCCCTGTTGTTATCAGCCAGAAGATGCTCCGCGAAATGGTTCATCAGACTATTTTTGCAGTTGCTACAACTGATTCTAAGGTTGTTTACACAGGTATCAAATTTGAACTCACAAGCGGTGAAATCCGCCTGATTGCAGTTGACGGCTTCAGAATGGCTATCAGAAAAGAAAAGATTGATTATCAGGGAGAGGATATGACATTTATTGTTCCCTCCAAAACTCTTTCAGAGGTAGTCAAGCTTTCTAACAGCGATGATGATGAGGCTTATGTTTCACTCGGTGTGGGCAAACGCCACATTCTTTTTGAAACAGAGGGATATTCAATTGTTTCAAGACTTCTTGAGGGTGAATTCCTTAATTATAAGGCAGCTATTCCCGTAACAGCTTCAACAACTGTTAAAATTGACACAAGAAGTCTTATTGACAGCGTTGAAAGAACTTCACTTATTATCACCGACAAAACCAAGAGCCTCGTTTGCTGCACTTTTGATGAAGAATGTGTTAAGGTCAACAGCGTTACATCACTCGGCACAGCCAACGATAAAGTAGCTGCTGAAGTTGAAGGAAATAAGGTTGAAATCGGATTTAATAACAGATATCTTCTTGACGCTTTGAGAGCCTGCAATACAGATATGGTTAAAATTGAGCTCAACGGCGCAGTTTCTCCCGTGCTTGTGCTTCCTCCTGAGGGTGATGATTTCACTTTCCTTGTTCTTCCTGTGAGGTTAAAAAAGAATGACTAAAAAACCAAATTTTAAACTCAAAATAAAACAAAAGCCGGTTATCGAAAAAAAGATAACAACAGATTCCATCAAGCTTGATTCTCTGCTCAAATTCTGTGACATTGCCCAGACAGGTGGGCACGCAAAGTTTTTGGTGCAGGAGGGTGAGGTTAAAGTCAACGGTGAGGTTTGCACTCAGCGCGGCAAAAAGCTTCACGTTGGCGATGAAATGGAAATTGACGGCAAGATTTATCGTCTGATATGAAAGTTTTACATCACGAAATAAAAAATTATCGAAATATTGAAAATTTGTCATTTACTCCCCACGAGGGGGTAAATGTGATTTATGGCGAAAACGGACACGGGAAAACCAATATTCTTGAAAGTTTATGGCTTTTTACCGGCTGTAACAGCTTTCGCACCCGCAAAAATTCTGAGCTTGTTAATGAACATAAAAAAGAAGCTCAGCTTAATATGAATTTTTTTGCTTTCAACCGTGAACAGGAAGTAGAAATTAAAATCGGTGAAAATAAAGAAGTTCACATCAACGGCATAAAAAAGAACACCCACAGGCAGCTGTTGGGTGAATTTCAGGCGGTGGTTTTTTCTCCGTCTGTTTTGTCTGTTATAAAAGAAGGTCCCGGTGAAAAAAGAAAGTTTATTGACATTGCAATAAGCCTTCTCAAGCCTAATTATGCCGCAACTCTTTCAAAATATAACAAGGCAGTGAGTCAGAGAAATGCTCTGCTCAAAAAAATAAATGACGGCTCATCAAAAGCAGATTTTCTTTTTGCATTTGATGAAGAGGTTGCCCGCCTCGGCGGAAAAATTATTGAATACAGAATGGATTATATAGAAAAATTAAAAGAAAATGCCGCCGAAATTTACAAAGGAATTTCAAACGGCAGAGAAGCTTTTGATTTGATATATATAAATTCAGTTAAAGAAAGCGGCAATAATGCTTCCGAATGGGCGCAGGCAATTTATGATAAGCTGCAAAAAAACAGAGAAAGTGATATTTTCAGACTTCTTACCTCTGCAGGGCCTCATAAGGATGACCTTGAAATTACCCTCAACGGCAAAAGCGCAAGAGCTTTTGGCTCACAAGGTCAGCAGCGTTCATGTGCACTTTCACTTAAAATTGCAGAAGGTTTTATTATTAAGGAATTTTCAGGCGAACAGCCCGTTGCACTTCTTGATGATGTTATGAGTGAGCTTGACGGGAAAAGACAGGAGGATCTGCTCTCTTACCTTGACGGCTGGCAGGTTTTTGTGACCTGTTGTGATAAGGCACATATAGAAAAAATAAATCACGCAAAAGCGTTTTTTGTGGAAGACGGAACAATTAAAGAAATGTGAGGAATATTTATGTTTCTTCATCTTGGTGAAAATACGGTTATTTCAACTGAAAATTTAGTGGGAATTTTTGATATGGATAACACAACTGTGTCAAAAATTACAAGAGATTATCTCACAAAAATGCAAAAAGAAAATAAGGTTGTCAATGTAAGCTATGAACTTCCAAAATCCTTTATTCTTTGCAGAGATAAAAAGACTAAAGAAGAAGTTTTGTATATTTCACCGATTTCCACACAAACCTTGCTTAAGAGAATTCAGAATCCGAGGATAGATTAAAATGAAGCTTCCTGTTGGACTGATTATTATTGTTTATATATTTTTCTTTGTTTTGTATTTTTGTCTGAGGGCAAGGGAAAAAGAGGTTTATGATTTTATTTTGCTTCACGGCAAAACAAAAAGAGAAAGAAAAGCTTATGTTAAAAACACATCATTTTTATACAGATGGTCTTTAATCGGCGGTTTTGATAAAAAGACTGAATGTGATTATAAGGGTATTCTTAAAGTGATATTTATTTTAAGTCATATATGCTTTCTTTTTTATTTTGGAATAGTTACTTATTGGCTGTTTTATTATCAGCAGACACCGGGAAGACTTGATTTGTTTGAAATTGTTGCAATTTTTGCAGGAGCTATGATTTTTGCATTTATATGCTGGACTGAATATTGCTCAACAGACTGGTCAAAGGTCACCTTCAGCGGATTTGTTTGGAGCCTTTTAAGGCGGCGCGGAAGAACGGAAGACGGAATAGGAAACAGAGATTTTTATTTGGATTTATCTGAAAAGAAAAAGAAATAATAAAACCGGCCTGCAAAGGTCGGTTTTTTATTAATTTAATATACCATCAAAATTGTAAATTTGTGTTGAAGTTGTTTTATTTTCATATTCATCATAGATGCCCCAATCAACCTCTGCTTCATCGCAGAGCTTTTTAATATATGCTTCATATTTTTCTTCAACAAGAATATCCTTTGCAATTGAAAGCTGATCTTCATTTGTTTTGTCGGGATATTTTTCTTTGACATAAATCATTTTGTTTTCGATTTCATCGTTGGTGGGAGCAAGGGTGGTTTCACCAAGAATATTTTTAAGCTCCATTACTCCGTTGTCAATATAATAATCATAATATGTGTCAAGTGAAATTGTGCTGATTCCAACTGTTCCGTTTTTGGAAAAGGTTTCATTATATTTAATTGCTGAATTATAAAAAGAATCTATTGAAATATCTTCATAAATATTGTTTTCACGGCAGAGAATAAGCTGAATTTTTGCTTTTAAAATTTCTTCTTTAACAATGTTATCAAGATATTGTTGAGGTGTTGTTCCGTTTATGGGAGTTTCCCAAAAATCATCATCAGCAACGGCATCAAATTCTAAAATAAATTTTGACATTACTTCCGAACGATGTTGAGTTTCAAAATAATCGATTTCATCCCAGGATACGGGCTCACCGTTAATATATGCGTTAAGGGGTTCAAGCTTTGCTGCGGGTGAATAAATAGATGAGCAGGAGCAAAGAGCTAAAATGAGTAAAAACGGGATAATAATCTTTTTCATAAAATTACCTCCTTTTTATTCATTATAACTCTAAATTATTTCATTGACAATATTAAATTTTAAAATATAATTGATTTAAGGAGGAATATTTATGAAAAAATTTATTTCTTTATTTTTAACAATAGTTATTGTTTTTTCATGTTTTTCACTTTGTTCTTTTGCAGTGGAAGAAAATTATCCCTGCTATTATATTGACAGCATTGGCGGAGATGATTCAAACAGCGGAACAAGTGAAAATAAACCTTGGAAAACAATTTACGGCCACGAATATGTTTTTGTTCCGGGTACAAAGGTGCTTTTTAAATGCGGTGGTGCTTATGATTTTACCGATACTACTTTAACTGTTGAAGGTACAAAAGAAAATCCCATTGTAATTTCTTCTTACGGTGAGGGTGACAGACCTCTTTTTTATGCCAAAGGAAAAACAAACGTGCTCAATCTTTTTGATTGCTCTTATGTTACCGTGAGCAATATTCAGATAACAGCTCCCGACGGCGGCGGAATCTGGATAAATACATACAACAAAATAAGTGAAGGCATTATAATTGATAATGTTAAATTCTTCGGCATTCAGAATTATGAGGTTGGCTGGAGAGATAACCTTTCTGCAGGTCCGGCTTACGGCAGAACCTGTATTATGATTAAAGGACTTTACACAAACGCAATTTATCCTGTTAATAATGTTACTATTTCAAACTGTGAAATGGTTGACTGTGCCAACGGTATCAGCGCATGGGGTCAGTGCAAATACAGCCCTGATGAAAGAGAAGATATTGAACCTGTTTTTAACAAAGGTCTTTTGATTGAAAACTGCTATTTTGCCGATATGGATGCAGAAGCAATTATTGTGGGTATCAATGACGGTGCAGTTGTGCGCAACTGCGTGAGCAAAAGATGCTGCCTTGGTGCAGATGAGCCTGATGAAAACGGAGAAGTTAAATATTTTACCGCCGCTATGTGGTATTGGGGCAGTATAAATTGCGTGATTGAGCATTGCGAAATTTCTGACCAGAAAAACTACGGTGACGGAATGACCGTTGACTTTGACTCCTACACAAATAACTGCACATATCAGTATGTTTATTCTCATGACAATGTCCGCTTTGTGATGAATAATGCCAAAAAAGCTGTTCAGAAGGGTAACACCGTGCGCTATTGCCTTTCTGTTAATGACGGAATCGGCTCCAACAGAGTTTCAAGCGGAACAGGCGAAGAAGGATTCAGCTTTTATAACAACACAGTTGTAAACTGCGGAAATTTTGATTATTCAGCTTTGAGAAACAGCTATGTTGCAAACAACATTGTTATGCCGAGAACAGGCTATAAGGTGCGCTGCGACTGGGAAACAGCCACCACAGGAAACAATGTTTTTGAAAATAACTGTTATTACAATGCAATCAACCCTGTTTGTGACCTGCTTTCAATGAATGAATTTCCTTGTTTTGCCGGTGATGATTATACAAAGGCAGAAAGCTTTAAGCTTGCCAAAAATTCGCCCCTTATCGGCAAAGGCTCAGACATTGATGACGGACTTGCAAAAGACTTTTTTGGTGAAGAAATTGTCAGCAACAATATCGGCTGCTATGGCGGAGAGGGTGTTGATGTTAAGGGTGAGAGGTCAAATATTTTTGAGGAAGCAATAAATATTGTTGTAGTTCTTTTCAGAATGCTTGTCAGAGATATAAAAGAAATGATAAATGATTTATAATTTTTTACCGTTCCACCAGTTGGAACGGTAATTTTTTATGTTTTCTTTATGATTACTTCCTGTTTTTATCATTGACAATAATAAGCCGTAATGATATACTTTTAAGATGAATAATAATGAAACTGGGTAGGTGTCTTTTATGAAAAGATATATTGCTGTTTTACTTGCTTTAATTATGATTGTTATGACTTTTACCGCTTGCGGTGATACCGTGATCGTTGACAAAGACGGTAATGAACACATACCTTTGATGAAGAAGGGTGAATTTGTTCAGGATAAATACGGAAATCTTCTTGAAGAAGTAGAAAATGAAAAAGGCGAAAAGGTTACTCAGCCCTTCAGCTTTCCTGTGATTTATGTAAAAAATAAAAACACTATTGAAAATACATATTTTGTGATTGATGTTCCTTCAGGCTGGACTTATGAAGAAAACATAAATATTTTCAGAATTCAGCACAAAGGAAACGATGAAGAAAGCAATTTCTGCGAGCTTTCTTTTGAATCATCATCAACAGGTGATGTAACCGTTGTTTATGACAACGCTTATGCAAGAGAAATTGTGCTTCAAAACAGAATGCCCGATGTTGTGGGTAAGGTTGAAAAATATGAAACATCTCTTTTCGGCAAAGAAGTGAGTGCATACAAGTGCCATTATTCCACAGGCTCCACAGTTTATTTCTATGCCTTTGCTCACGCTTATGCTTCAATCGGTATTAAATTCATCATCAGTGACAAATGCGCAGAAAAGATTTCTCCCGAAGAATTTATTACAGAATATATCACTCTCAAAAGCTTTGAATAAGAAAGGGGATAAATATGCTTTTTTCTCAGGATATAGGTATTGATTTAGGTACTGCCAACGTTCTTGTTTTTGTAAAGGGCAAGGGTATCATCATCAGAGAGCCTTCTGTTGTTGCAGTTGACCAGAGATTCAACCCTCCGAGAGTTGTGGCTGTCGGAACTCAGGCAAAAGAAATGATCGGCAGAACTCCCGGTTCAATTGTTGCTCTTCATCCTATTCAGAACGGTGTTATTGCGGATTTTGATGCAACGGCAGAAATGCTCCGTCGTTTTATTAAAAGAGCAATCAATAACTCCCCCTTTAACAGAGCCAGAGTTATGGTAAGCGTTCCTTCAGGTGTAACAGAGTTTGAGCGCCGTGCAGTTAACGATGCAGTTAAATCAGCAGGTGCAAAATATATCAGCATCATCGAAGCTCCTCTTGCTTCGGCAATCGGTGCAGGTCTTCCTATCACAAGTGCAACAGGCAGCATGGTTGTTGACATCGGCGGCGGCACAAGTGAGGTTGCTGTTATTGCACTCAAAGATATTGTTACATCTCTTTCAATCAAAACTGCAGGCGACGATATGGACGAAGCAATTATCAACTTCGTTAAGAAAAAATACGGTCTTCTCATTGGTGAAAGAACAGCCGAGGATATTAAAATCAAGCTTGGCTCAGCATATTTTTATGATGGCGAAGGTGCAATGGATGTTAAGGGAAGAAACCTTGTTGACGGACTTCCTCTTAATGTTGAAATTTCATCAGAAGAAGTGCGTGAAGCACTTGCAGATGCAGTCAAACAGATTGTTGACGCTGTGAGAACAGCCCTTGAAAACACTCCGCCTGAGCTTGCGGCGGATATTATGGACAACGGAATTACCCTCACAGGTGGCGGTGCCCTGCTCAGAGGTCTTGACACCCTTATTGAAGAGGAGCTTAATATTCCCGTTGAAATTGCAGACACACCTATTGACTGCGCAGCAGACGGTATCGGTGTTTGCCTTGAAAAGAAGCTTTAATTTATTTAAAAATATTATGAAAGGGGAATTGCTATGAACGGATTTTTCAAAAGTAAATCGTTCAAATTGTTTGTGATTGTGATAGTGGCGCTGATACTCGGCTCGGTTATCGCAGGGATTACTCATATGGGCAACACTCCTCTTTCATCGGCGCTTGCCGCAATCACTTATCCCCTTCAGAAGGCTTCAACGGCCGTGGGTGATTATATTGAGGATTATTGCGGCAATTTCCGTTCTTCTGCTTCTTTGCAAAAAGAGAATGAAGCTCTTAAACAGAAGCTTGCTGATTTTCAATATGAATTGGCAGACTATGAAAATACAAAGAGGACACTCAAAATTTATGAAGAATTTTTGGGCGTAAAGGAAGAAAACCCCGATTATATTTTTGCCAACGCTTCTGTTTTGTCACGCGACAGCGTTGATATTTACGGCTCCTTTATTCTGGACAAGGGTTCGGCAAAGGGAATTGAAGTGAATGACCCTGTTATTTTTGGCAAAAACCTTGTGGGCATTGTAACAGAGGTTACCCCGACCAACTGCACGGTCAAAACTCTTGCAAACCCCGATGTGAGCGTTGCCGTTTATGAAGCAAGAAGCAACGAGGTGGGTTATGTAACCGGCTTTGAAAACGGAATTGATACCACGGTGTTTATGCTTCCCGGTCTTTCAAAAGAAAGTAACATTGCTTCCGGCGGTGTGATTTACACAACAGGTATCGGCGGAATTTATCCGAAGGACCTTATTGTGGGCACAGTTGAAGAAATCAGAAAATCACAAAGCGATATTTCATATTATGGTGTAATCAAATCAGAGGTTGACTTTTCAGAGCTGACCGAGGTTTTTGTTATCACCGATTTTGACGGTCAGGGAATAGGTAACATAGTGACCGAAGAATAAAAACGGAGGAAAGTATGGAAAACGGCAGTATTCAGGCTGAAAAAAAGGTTATCCGCAACCGTCGTATTATTCTTACGGCGGCGGTACTTGTTATTTTTCTTGTGTGGAACACTGACGGTCTTTTTCCCAAGCCCTGGGGAATTCCATCAATGCTTATGGTTCCGGTGGTTATCAGCATCGGTATGTTTGAAAGAGAAACAGCAGGTATGTTTTTCGGGCTTTTTGCAGGAATGCTGACGGATGCATTTTCTTCCGAAACCGTTTGCTTTCATTCGGTTATGCTCACCGCGGCAGGATATTTTTCGGGAGTGCTTATAACAAGACTGCTGAGAAACAACCTCAAAACCTGCCTTCTTCTCAACATAGTTTTCCTTTTTGTTTATAACACTCTTTTTTATTTAATCAATTATCACAGACCTGTTGAGGAGCTTATACCCTACGCTTATTCCGACGTTTATGTTGCAAGCGTTTTTTACACAATGGTTTTTGTTCCTTTTGTTTATTGGATTATAAGAGCAATTTTCAAAATTTCAAACAGTAAGATAAATATTTAAAAGAAAGTCGGTGAAAAAATGAGAAATGTAAGAAGAAAAAATAAGCGCAGCTTTATTTTGTCTTCATTTCTTTGCGGCTTTTTTATGTTTTCGGGCGCATTTTCGGCAATCAGACCTGATGATGACCCTCAGGATTATTTTGATGCAGGCAGTGCAAAAATCAAGGTTACAAGAATTAAAGAAAGAGGAGCAACCGAAAAAAAGGGCAGGCAGTTTACAACTGTTTTTTTAATTGTTGCAATTTTTGCGGCATTCGGTGCTTTGCTTTTCAATATGCAGATTGTAAACGGTGAGCAGTATGCTCTTGAAGGCTCTGCTTCTGTTTCGGTGAGCAATGTAAGCGCCACAAGAGGTGAAATTCTTGACCGCAACGGCAAGGTTCTTGTTGGCAACCGACAGGGCAATGCAATTATTTTTGATGCCACAAAATTCCCCTCTTATGAGGAACAGGAAAAGAGAAATGAAATCATTCTTTCTCTCATAAACCTTTTTGAAAAAAATTATGCTGAATGGATTAACGAATTCCCTATTTATATCAACATTGACGGTGAATATGAATTCGTGCCTGACAGCGAATATGAAATTAAAAAAATGCTTGGTGAGGATATGCTTGACCTCAACCGCTATGCAACAGCGCAGGATTGTATGAATCAGCTTATTGAAAAATATAAGCTTGAAAAATACTCAAAAAAGGATGCGCTGAATATTGCTTCCGTCTGTTATCAGATGAAGCTCAATGTTTTCAATTCTGCCAACCCCTACCGCTTTGCCGAGGATGTTGACAACAGTATTGTTGCCTATGTCAAGGAGCTCAGCTCCGTTTATCAGGGTGTGGATGTTCAGATTGAAACCTATCGTGAATATCTTGACGGCACACTTGCCCCCCACATCATCGGTATGGTGGGTGCCATTGATGCCGAAGAGTATGCAACCCTCAAGGAAGAGGGCTATGCTATGAATGCCGTTATCGGTAAAAGCGGCATTGAACAGATAATGGAAAATTACCTTAAGGGCGAAGACGGAGAAAAGACTGTTACCGTAAATTCTGACGGAACCGTCAAAACCGAGTTTACCAAAGAGGTTAAAAACGGCAACAGTGTTGTACTCACTCTTGACGCAGACTTGCAAAAGGCTGCTCAGGATGCGCTTAAAGAAAAGTGCGATTCAATTGAATCCCTTGTTCCTCACGGCGGTGCCGTTGTTGCTCTCAACTGCAACACAGGAGAAGTGCTTGCAATGGCAACCTATCCCTCATACGATATGACAACCTACAGCGATGATTATTCAAAGCTTGTTAAAAACAAGGCGTCACCCCTCTGGAACAGAGCTATCCAGAGCATTTATGCTCCCGGTTCAACCTCAAAGCCTTCAACAGCACTTGCAGCTCTTGAAGAAGGTGTTATTGATGAAAACACTTCCCATTCATGCCACTATTCTTACAGATATCTTGATATGACCTTCAGATGTATTGCAAGGCATGCTGACCCCAACATTGATGTGCGTCAGGCATTGCAGGATTCGTGCAACATCTTTTTTTACAAGGTGAGTCAGGAGCTCGGTGTTGAAAAAATGAACACCTACCGCGAGCTTCTCGGTCTTGGTCAGTCAACGGGCATTGAGCTCAAAGAAAATGTCGGTGTTCTTGATTCTCCGAGCTACCGCACATCAATCAATCAGGTATGGCGACCGGGCTTCACTCTGCAGTCTGCCATCGGTCAGGCGGCTAACCTTTTCACTCCCTTGCAGCTTGCAAACTATTGTGCAACCATTGCTAACGGTGGCACAAGATACAACCTGAACATTGTTAAAGAAATCAAAAGCTTTGACCTTTCTGAAACTGTTTTGTTAAAGGAACCCTCTGTTGCTGTTGAAACAGGTATCAGTCAGGAAAATATTCAGATTGTTAAGCAAGGTATGAGAAGAGTTATAACAAACTCATACACTCTCACCAACGGTATCGGCAAGGTTGTCAACTGCGCCGCCAAAACCGGAACCAGCCAGGTTGAGCATAAAATCAACGGCGCAAAAAAAGTGCTCACAAACGGCTTCTTTATCACATTTGCTCCTTATGACGAGCCGGAAATTGCAATAGCCGTTGCCATTGAAGGCGGTCAGTCAGGTGCAAGCTGTTCTTCGGTTGCTCAGGCAATTTATGAAGAATATTTCAAAACACAGCAGGATGACACCGTCAACGATCAGACAGGTGAACTTATAGGATAATTACCGATTATAACGAGGTGATAAAAATGGCTGAAAAAATTATAATTGCTTCGGGCAAAGGCGGTTCGGGTAAAACCTCACTTTGCACAGGCCTTGCCATGTCTTTGAGAAAGAACGGAAACTTTGTTCTTATTGTGGATTGCGATATTGCTCAGGGCTGCATTGATTTTATGCTGAGCACAGACACCAACGCGCTTTATTCATGGGGTGACGTTATCAGCGGCAACTGTGAATTGGGTGATGCTATCTGCTCCGGCGGCGGTGTGGATTATCTCACAGCGCCCAAAAAGTTCAGAGATGAATACACTTGCGAAGCATTCGGAAAGCTTATTAAAAAGCTTGATAACAAATATTCATACATTCTTTTTGATTCCCCTGCAGGAATCACCGGCGGATTTTCTCTGGCGGCAAGCTGCGCGGACAAGGGTGTTGTTGTTTCAACCCCGGATGAGGTGTGCGTAAGAGCTGCGGCAAGGGCTGTGGACGAGCTTTATGACGCAGGCATTGAGGATGTGAAGCTTGTTATCAACCGCTTTGACAAGGAATCCACTCAGAACGGCAAATATCTCAACATTGATGAAACTATTGATTCCGTCAAGGCTCAGCTTATCGGTGTTGTGCCTGAGGACAGAATTATTGCCTACGCTTCTTCAACAGGCTTTGCCAACCTTGTGGATTGCCCCGCAAAAGCTGCTTATGAAAGAATTGCCATCAGAATTGCGGGCGGACAAATCAAGCTTAACCTTAAAAACAAAAAGAAGAATTTTTCAAAGAAAAAAGAAAAAGCTCCCCGCAAAAAATCGGTTATCGGTTTTGCGTTCAAAACTCTTGCAGTTACATTTGCCCTTGCCTTTATGCTTGTGGCAGGAACAACCGTGCTTGAAATCTACAACGCAAACAGAAGATTTGAGCCCAAGTTTGTTATTCCCATGCTTACGGTTGAAACCGATTACGGAAAGCTTTATCGCGGAATGATTTATACCTTTGAAGTAAGATACAATGAAGAAGGAAAAATTATTTTTTCTGAAATGAAAATCGGTGAACGTGTTATTGCATCTGCAATGAACGGCGATGCACGAGGATTGAAATAATGACAGATAACAAAACAGTTGCCGCAATTGCAACCCCTGCCGGTGTGGGCGGAATTGCAACTATCCGTGTTTCGGGCAGAGATGCGGTTGAAATATGCGATAAGGCATTTAAATCTGCCGGTGGCAAAAGGCTTGGGGTGCTCAATGGCTATCAGGCATTATACGGAAAAATTTATGACGGTGAACAGCCTGTTGACGAGGCTGTTTGCCTTGTTTTTAAAGCTCCCCACAGCTTCACGGGTGAAGATGTTGTTGAAATCACCTGCCACGGCGGAATTTTTGTGGTTAAAAAAGTTCTTCGTGTTATTCTTGACTGCGGAGCGGTGGCTGCAGGCCCCGGTGAATTTTCAAAGCGCGCCTTTTTAAACGGCAAAATGGATTTGTCAGGCGCGGAGGGAATTATGACCCTCATCAATTCTCAGGGTGAGCAGGGTATGAGTGCGGCACTTAATGTGCTTGAAGGTTCTTTGAGTAAAAAGGTAAGCGCGGTCAACAATTCCCTTGTTGAAATCTGTGCCCACATTTCTGCATGGGTTGATTACCCTGACGAAGAAATTGAAGAGCTTAATGAAGCAGAATTTCTTAACACTGTCTCTTCCGCGAAGAGAGAAATCAAAGCTCTCCTTGACAGGTTTGACAGCGGAATGGCCGTGACGGGCGGTGTCGAAGCGGCAATTATCGGCAAGCCCAACGCAGGCAAGTCCACCCTTATGAATCTTCTCACGGGGTATGACCGTTCAATTGTAACCGACATTGAAGGCACAACCCGTGACGTGGTTGAAGAAACCGTCAACATCGACGGCTGTATTCTCCGCCTTTCAGATACCGCCGGCATCCGTGAAACAGGTGATACGGTTGAACAAATCGGAGTTGAAAGAAGCCGTGAAAAAATAAAAAGAAGCGCAATTGTTATTGCCGTTTTTGATTCGGGTGATGAGCTGAGCCCTGAGGACAAGGAGTTGATTTCTCTTTGTGAGGGCAAGCCCGTTGTTCCCGTGCTCAACAAAACCGACAAGGCACCCAAAATCGACAGAGATTATATTATTTCTGCTATGGGTGAGCCGGTTGAAATGAGTGCAATTGACGGCAGAGGATTGCAGGAGCTTAAAGATAAAATAACCGAGCTGCTTGGAACAAAAAGCTTTGACCCCAATGCGGCAATGCTCACCAACGAGCGTCAGCGTCAATGCTGCCTCAAGGCGGTGGAATCTCTCACCGAAGCAGAAAATGCCCTGATGATGGGTGTCACTCTCGATGCGGCAGGGGTTTGCATTGATGATGCAGTTTCAGCTCTTCTTGAGCTCACGGGAGAAAAAGCTACTCAGGCAGTAGTGGATAAAGTTTTCAGTAATTTTTGTGTAGGAAAGTAATATGGAGTATTTTGCAAAAACTTATGATGTTGTTGTTATCGGTGCAGGCCACGCGGGTATTGAAGCGGGGCTTGCTTCTGCGCGCCTCGGAGTGCAGACGGGTGTGTTCACCGTTAACCTTGACTGGGTGGGCAACCTCCCATGCAACCCGTCTATCGGCGGCACGTCAAAGGGTCACCTTGTGCGCGAAATTGATGCCTTGGGCGGTGAAATGGGTAAGGCTGCC
This sequence comes from Acutalibacteraceae bacterium, assembly GCA_045633685.1. GTDB lineage: Bacteria > Bacillota > Clostridia > Oscillospirales > Acutalibacteraceae > CAG-488. The sequence goes on from JAZQYU010000054.1 coordinate 35,744, forward strand.
GATGCCAACACTCTCCAGAGCAGAATACTCAATTTAGGCAAGGGTCCCGCTGTTCATTCTCTCAGAGCGCAGATTGACCGCAGACCTTATTCCGAATATATGAAGCAGGTGATGGAAAGTGAGGAGAACCTCGAAATCCGTCAGGCTGAAATTGTTAAATTAGAAAAAACAGACGACGGTTTGTGGACAATGAAAACAAACCTTGAAGCCGTATATAAAGCAAAGTGTGTGATTATTGCAACAGGCACCTTCCTCGGCGGTTGGATTTATGTTGGTGATGTTGCTTATGAAAGCGGACCCGACGGAATGTTCCCGGCAAAGGAGCTTTCGGCTTCGCTCAAAGAATTGAACATCCCTCTCAGACGCTTCAAAACAGGCACACCTGCCCGCGTTAACAGAAGAAGCGTTAACACTGAAATTCTTGAAGAGCAATTGGGTGACGAAAGGATTGTTCCTTTCTCTTTTGATAATAATTCTAAAATAGAAAATAAAATGTGTTGTTATGTGACATACACAAACGAGCAGACAAAGAAGGTTATTCTTGATAATCTCCACCGCTCCCCCCTTTACGGCGGAAAAATTGACGGCAAAGGCCCCCGCTACTGCCCCAGCATTGAAGATAAGATTGTCCGCTTTCACGAAAAGGAAAGACATCAGATTTTTGTTGAGCCTTGCGGATACAACACTCAGGAAATGTATCTTCAGGGATTGTCTTCATCTTTGCCTGAGGATGTGCAGCTTGAATTTATGCACACTATCCCCGGCCTTGAAAATGCTCAGATGATGCGCACGGCTTATGCTATTGAATATGATTGTGTTGACCCGACCGCTCTTGATGCCACCCTTGAGTTCAAGGAGCACAGCGGTCTCTTCGGCGCAGGGCAGTTCAACGGCTCCAGCGGATATGAAGAAGCCGCCGCACAAGGTCTTGTGGCAGGCATCAATGCCGCAAGAAAGGTGCAGGGCAAGGAACCCGTTATTCTTGAACGCTCAGGGTCATACATCGGCACCTTGATTGATGACCTTGTTACAAAGGGCTGTTCTGACCCATACAGAATGATGACCTCACGCTCGGAATACCGTCTGCTTCTCCGTCAGGATAATGCTGACCGCAGGCTTACTCCCCTTGGCTATGAGCTTGGTCTTATCAGCGAAGAGAGATATAACAAATATCTCAGAAAGCTGGAGCTTATTGAAATTGAGCGCAAGCGCGCCGAAAAGGTTGTTATCAGCCCTTGTGAAAAGCTCAACGAGCTTCTTGTTTCACGTGAAACATCTCCCATAACCACGGGTGTTCGTTTTGCGGAGCTGATTAAAAGACCCCAGGTGAATTACGATTTGCTTGCAGAATTCGACACTACCCGTCCCGATCTGCCATACGAAATCTTTGAACAGGTTGAGATTGATATTAAATACGAAGGCTACATAAAGCGTCAGAAGGCGCAGGTTGACGAAATGCACCGCCTTGAGGTGCGCACGCTCCCTGCGGACATTGATTACGACACCATTGTGGGTCTTCGTCTTGAAGCAAGAGAAAAGCTTAACAAAATCCGACCTAAGAGTGTGGGTCAGGCTTCAAGAATTTCCGGTGTCAGTCCGGCAGACATTTCTGTGCTGCTGATTTACCTTGAAAAGGAGGGCAAGTGATGATTAACAAGGATTTGCTTAAATCTATGGCGGCAGATATGGGAATTGAGCTTTCTCCCGAAAGTCTTGACCGCTTTGATAAATATGCCGAAATGCTTGTGGAAACAAACAAAACCCTCAATCTTACGGCAATTACCGAGCCTGACGAAATTGTCAGCAAGCACTTCTGCGATTGCCTTTCTCTGCTCAGAGAGGTACAAATCCCCAAGGGTGCAAGGCTTATTGACGTGGGCACGGGTGCAGGATTCCCCGGCGTGGTGCTTCTTATTGCCCGCCCCGATCTCAGAATAACGCTTATGGATTCCACCAACAAGCGCCTTGTGTTTGTGCAGAGCGTTGTTGATGCGCTGGGTCTTGATGCAGACGTCGTTCACTTCCGCGCAGAGGAAGCGGGCAAGGATAAAAAGTTCCGCGAGCAGTACGATTTTGTTACCGCAAGAGCTGTTGCCAATATGCAGACTCTTTCGGAATATTGTCTGCCATTTCTTAAGGTTGGCGGCCTTTTTGCTGCAATGAAAGGTGCAAAAGCTTCTGATGAGCTGAATGTTGCCAAGGGTGCAATTAAAATTCTGGGCGGTCAGGTTGATTCTGCCAAGGAGTTTACCCTCCCCGATTGCGGAGAAAGAAGTATTCTTTGCGTTAAAAAGATTTCGCAAACTCCGCCAAAATATCCGAGAGCATCGGCACAGATTGCCAAAAAGCCTCTTGCATAAGTCTCATTTCCGCGAAATCCCCCGATGAAAATATCTGGACATCCTTCCGGCTGTGTGTTACCTTCAAGGTAGCACACAGCTTTTTGATTTGAAAGGAAAATGTCAATGGTAAAATTCAGCGAAAAATTAAAACGTTGCGGTGAGGTTGTGGAAATCCCCGTCAACAGCATCTGCGCCAATCCACACCAGCCACGCAAGAGCTTTGAGTGGAGCGACCTTGAGGAGTTGGCACAGAGTATCTATCAAAACGGATTACTTCAGCCCATAACCGTAAGGGAACTTGGCAACGGCAGATTTGAGCTTATCGCAGGTGAACGAAGGCTAAGGGCCTCCAAAATGGCAGGACTGGCGGCAATTCCTGCAATAGTTGTTTCCGTCAGCGAGGAAAAATCCGCTGTGCTTGCGGTGATTGAAAATCTGCAAAGGCAGGACTTACACTTTTTTGAGGAAGCGGCGGCTATTGCAAAGCTTTCCCGGGATTTTGGTTTGGACAGAGAAAGGATATCCAAAAAGCTTGGCAAATCCCCCGCTGCCGTTTCAAACAAGCTTCGTTTGCTGAAGCTCCCTGCCGAAATTCAGAAACGTATTGTTTCCGGAGGTCTTACCGAGCGCCATGCAAGGGCAATTCTGCGCCTGACGGATTTTGAACTGATGAGCAGCGTGGTTGAGGCCGTTGTTGCCAACCGCCTCAACGTTGCCGAAACCGAGCTTCTTATAGACGGTATTGTTGCACAAACTCCTGTTGAGCCTGCAGAAAAGCCCAAAAAGAAAACCGTAAGAGCCTTCAAGGATGTAAAAATCATAATCAACACCCTTGACCGTGCCGTTGCAACCATACGCAAAAGCGGAATAGATGCCCTTTCTGCCCACAGAGAAACTGACGCTTTTGTGGAATATGTGGTCAGAATCCCGAAATAAGGATTGTTGTTTCACGTGAAACATTGACAAAAATCACGGCTGAATGTATAATTGACAGGTAATTGAAATTAAAGGAACTGATATATATGGGAAAAATTATTGCAGTTGTTAATCAGAAAGGCGGCGTGGGTAAGACCACATCTGCCGTTAATCTTGCCGCCGCGGTGGGTGCAAAGGGCAAAAAGGTGCTCCTTGTGGATATTGACCCCCAGGGAAATGCCACCAGCGGTATGGGTCTTAATAAGCGTGAGCTTGAAAAATCGTCCTATGACGTTATCATCAACGGCACTCCCGCCCGTGAGGTTATTCACAAAACCGAGTTTGAGGGTGTGGACGTGCTTCCCGCCAATATGAACCTTGCAGGTGCGGAGCTTGAATTGGTGGACGCTAACCGTCGCGAATCAAGCCTCAAAACGGCTCTTGCCCTTGTGAAACCTGAATATGACTTTATTTTTATGGATTGCCCCCCCTCTCTGGGTCTGATTACTCTCAATGCCCTTTGTGCGGCGGATACCGTGCTTGTGCCCATCCAGTGTGAATATTATGCCCTTGAAGGTCTTTCACAGCTTATGGCAACAATCCGTCAGGTGAAGCGCCTTTATAACCCCATGATTGAAATGGAGGGCGTTCTGCTCACAATGTATGACGGCAGACTTAACCTCACCAATCAGGTTGTTGAGGAGCTTAAACGCTTCTTCCCCAAAAAGGTATATTCAACCCCCATTCCCCGCAATGTCAAGCTTTCTGAGGCTCCCAGCTACGGACAGCCCGTTATGTATTACGACAAAAATTCAAGGGGTGCCCAGGCATACAACGACCTTGCAGAAGAATTTATAAGAAAGAGTGTGTAAATTATGGCAGTTAAAAAAGGTGGATTAGGCAGAGGTCTTGACGCTCTGTTTGCAGATAATTCAGTTGAGGAGTCCTCACAGAGCGCAGTTAAGCTTAAAATAATGGAAATTGAGCCCAACCGCGAGCAGCCCAGAAAGATTTTTGACGAAGCTGCTCTTAGTGAGCTCGCCGACAGCATTGCAACCCATGGTGTGATTCAGCCGTTGCTTGTGCGTCCTATTAAAGATGGCGGCTATCAGCTTGTTGCCGGTGAACGTCGTTGGCGCGCCGCGAGAATTGCAGGTCTCACCGAGGTTCCCGTTGTTATCAAGGATCTGACCGACAGCGAAACCGTTGAGCTTGCTATGGTAGAAAACCTCCAGCGCGAGGATCTGAATCCTCTTGAAGAAGCGCTGGGCTACAAATTTATGATGGAAAAGCTTTCTATCACTCAGGATGAAGCCGCGCAGAAGGTCGGCAAATCCCGTCCTGCGGTGGCGAATGCATTGCGCCTTCTCAGGCTTCCCGATGAAATTCAGGCAATGGTAGAAAACAAGCAGCTTTCACCCGGCCACGCAAGAGCCTTGCTCAGCTTTGAAAACGAAGCAAAAATGCTTGAAGTGGCAAAGCTGATTATCGCCAAGGGACTTTCCGTGCGCGAAATTGAAAAAATGGCACAAAATTCCAAAAAAGAAATAAAACCCAAAGCCGCCAAAAAGCGCGACACATATTTTGATGAGGTTGAGCTTGCCATTTCCAAGGCAACAGGCAGAAAGGTTAAGGTTAAAGAAACCGCCAAAACCATTGAAATCGAGTTTTTCAACAACGACGACCTGGCCAAAATCGCAAAAGCATTGCAGGATTGATGAAAAGCTTATGCAGAATCCCCCAGTCATTTTCTGCGAAAATGCCAGCCCCCTTTAGGCAAGGGGGCCTGAGAGGTGGAAAACGTGAACAGAAAGCATAACCCCAAGCTTACCGAAAATGCGAAAATTCTCAGAAAGAATATGACAAAGGAAGAAAGACATCTCTGGTATGATTTTCTTCGCACCTATCCTGTCAGGTTTCTTCGCCAAAAAGTGATAGACAACTATGTAGTAGATTTCTATTGCCATAGAGTGAGATTGATAATAGAGCTTGACGGTTCACAGCATTACGAAGAAAAAGGACTGCTGAAAGACAAAATCAGAACAGAACGGTTAGAAGAAAGAAACCTTACAGTTTTGCACATACCGAATAATGAGATAAATTCAAACTTTAACGGAGTATGTGAATATATTGATTTATTTGTAAAAAGCCGACTGTAGCCTTTGCCCTCCTTGCCTAAAGGAGGGGGGACCGCTTGCGGTGGGAGGATACAAAATCCGGAAAACAGGTCAACACACATACACCCCCCAAGAGAGCTACGGCTCTCTTTTTTGTTGCCCGCTTGCATAGGCTAACCCGGCTCCGGGTCGATGTGGGCATCGACCCCTACACATTTTTTTCACCCCTCCCCTGTTCAAAACCTGTGCAAATGTGGTTGTTCAGGTGGCAAAACACAATATATAGAGCCAAATTCGGGGTTGTGTAAAATGTGTGAAAAAAATTGACAAGAATGTGTAAAAACAGTTGACGGCATTTATTTTTTCTGTTATTATATACTATAACTATAGGTGTAAAAGTATACCTATGCAATTTTTCAGAACGTTATAATTCCCGCGCGAGTAGGTTGGTCAGGCCAAAAAGTGCCGGATGCGTAACGGTGACTTTAGGGAGGTCATAATTATGATAAAAAAATTATTCAAACGAGGTCTGAGCTTGTTGTTGGCTCTTGTTCTCGTTGTCACAACGTTTTTCATCTTCGACCCTTCAGTTCTGAAGCTGGACGCAGATGCATATGTTGACATCAATCCTGCTGAGGCGGGCTCATTCCTTGCCGATCAGACTTTTTATGCAACTGAAACAATTTACCTCAAAGCAGGTAAAACCGAATTCCAATATTATGAAAACTACAGCTACGCTACAGGTGCCGTCACCAACCCTGTTGATGCAACAGGTAGTGTTTATTTCAATAATGACGACGCTTATGGCGTAACGCTTTATGTCAATAACGTATATGAGCGCTCATCCAAGGATCAGGTGACTGCCGGCAGTCTTACCGTCAACACCACCAAGGTCAGCACCTATGCCGGCATGGCAAACGGAACAGCCACACCTAACGATCAGGCCACCAAGGTTGCTGAGGCTTCAGGCGGTAAGCTTAATTATCAGATTTCTTCCGGCGCTCTTACGGGCTATAAAGAAAACGGAGTTTATATCATTGAATGGGTTGTTGCCTACAAGACCAAGCACACAGGCGACACGGTTCACTATGCCTTTGCCTACACAGGCATCTACGCTCCCTTCCTCGGTCAGGCAGGTATTACATACGACTATCTCCATTCATCAGATGACGCCCGTCAGGAAGCATTTTCTTTCGTAACAGGCGTTGAGGCTGTTGCCGGCGGTAACGCCAAGTCCAACCTTGTTTCAACTTCAAACAACGGTTACCTTGCTCCCCTCATGGGCTTTGTGGGTAAGGTTAACTCTGCCGACGGCTGGACTGTTGCCGGTGGTGCAAACACATCTCACCTGAGTGAAAACGGTTATTTCACCTCTTCCTCCCAGGGCGGTGTTGCCGCAACCACACAGTTGATTAACAGAGATGCAGGCGATAGTGAAGAAACAAACGGTTATGCCGTAACAAACAATTTCAACGACATCAACACCTTCTTCGGCTCCGACGGCAAGCCCTCAACAGTTTCTGCCGGCAGCGGACTTTACCGTGAAGGCTATTACAACGAGCATTTCACCACAGGTGTTGGTTACATCACTGTTGATAAATCCCGTTACACCAACTATAACCAGATTCCCAACCTTTCTGTCGGTTGGCTTGAGCTTCATTCTGAAAGCGGTACTGAATCCAACGGTCTTAACTGGATCAGAATTTTAAACAAAGAAACAACCAATCTTGGTGGAGAGTATAACTCAAATTACTCCGTCAGTATAGATGAGTTATCAACAGATAATGGAACTAACGACTCAATGACAAGCGGTCTTTATAAAATCAACGGCCCCGTTATGGCAAACAGCGGTCTTTTGCAGATTGTTTTCCGCGCCAAGACCGACCGTAACCGTACCCTTAACGACCACGCTATCATCACCACATCAAACGTTGGTCTCTACACCACAACATGGAGCCAGGATGCACTCCGCAGGCAGTATAATGAGGCTCTCAATTCCTTTGCTGATTATCAGAACCTTGCCAAGTTTGACAAGGCAGGAACACAGAAAGCAAACTATGCTACCAACATCTATAACCAGATTAAGGCAACCGGTGAAGAATTGGCTGACCCTACAGCCCATAAGGATTCATCAAACACCGTTCTTGCAACCAACATTGAAAATGCCGAAAAGGTAATCCGCGAGGGTTCAGCTCCTACGGTTTACTTCTATGTTCCCGAGGTTATTTACCTCAACCCCATTGCAAGCAGCAGCAAATACAACTTCCAATATTATGTTGACCGCGAGCAGAAGGTTGACGGTAATCTTAACAAAGACGGTGAAAAAACAACAGGTAATATCTATTTCTATTCAAGCTCCGCAACTTCTGTTAAGAGCCTTACATGGGAATGGATATATTCACCCAACGCAAACGGCGGTGTAACAGTTGGTTCCACAGCCTCTGCCACCGGCACACTGAACACAACAATCACCGGCGGATACACAACAACATACGAAACCTACTATATCCAATGGACACTCACATACACAACAACCTCAGGTCAGGATATGACAGTAACGGCATTTACTTGCTGTTATCCGACGTTGATAAGTGCAAGCAATCATAATGGTGTTATTTCGGCTACTTCCGGTGCCAGAAGAAACGGCTCGCGTGACGGTGTTATTACGACAACAGGCTGGATTGTTGGTGCACATACTGTTGATTCAAGAGCGTATGTAATTCAAAGCACAACTTCAGGTATAGCAACAAACAATGAAGACAATGGTGTTGACTGGGACCATTATGGCGCATACATCAGCAACTGGCTTAAGGATAGGTCTTCGATTGCGCCAACGGCTGGTAGTGAAACCGATTCATCTTTCGCAAGTCTTTACAACACAAGTTTGATTGGTGGTTCTGGTTATTGGGCTTCAGATGGAAGTGTTACATACGATAAGGGTGGTAAAGGGACAATTATTATCGACAGTAGTCGATATAGCAATCTTAATCAGATACCGAATCTCTATGCTGGTGTTGATGCAAACAACGCAGACAAATCGAGTAACACATCTGCGGCTCGACATATGTACTTGGATGTGAAGTGGTATGGTGGATCGAGTGTGCAGATTGCTAAGCAAGAAAATCTCCCTGAAATTTGGGGTGGTCAAAGTGGCGCAAGACAGGTGGCAAAAATAAATGCTAGTGTTACTGCAAAAGAAACAGGTGCGAAGACGGTTGTTTTAACAGCTCATGGCGTACTTGAGTTGGATGGAAGAAACGGCTATGCTACATGTTACCTGTTATGCAACTTTGTTGACAAAACCCCTGCCCGTACGGCTCATGAAAATACAATTAAGCAGAGTCAGTATCTGCAGAAGGAATATTTTACAGATACAGCATGGAATGCATATTACAATGCAGTTATCAATAATGCGTCACACCTTCTTAACCCGTCTATAACAAATGTTCAGTCTTCAATAGACAGCAATGCAAATGATCTCAGAAAGCAGACCGCGAGACTTGCTGCAGCGGTTGTTGCCACAACAGAAACTTATTCTTACACTTACACAAAAGTCGACGGCACATCTGTAACAGAAACTGATACTCGTGCCAACGTTCTCAAAACAGGTACTGCAACTGTTTACCATGTTCTTGCCAAGCTTGATGATAACGGCAACCTTCTTTCCGTTTCTGACCTTCCCGGTGCAACAGCAGAAACAGCAACATATTACTTCGGTGAAACAGTTGACACAGGCTATAACAATTATCAGGGATATAACTACTTCGGTTATCACCTTGACACAACCAACACTGCTGCCAACGGCAAATGGACACAGGCCAAGGGAATAAGTGCCCTCACCGGTGATAAGGTGGGTCAGAACAGCTATGGTGTAACAGGCGCCAACTCCCACAAGCTTGCCAGAACCACAAACGTAACCTATACCTATGTTTACACCGAAAACAAAACCGGTGTTTATATGGATTGGGGCGAAAGCGAACAGGCATTTTTGAACAAAACTAACCTTGCTGACATCACCAACTCTGCGGTTAACGGTGCTTTTACAGGTGATGACACCAGCTACACCGAATCCGGAACAAACATCTCCGGCGACAGCAAGCTTTATGATAGTGATGTTTCCCAGGTTTCCAAAACCGACAAGGACTCCTTCTCCTTCAACATCAAGGCTCCCGGCTATAACAGCCGCGTGCCCAACACAACGGCGCAGGAAAACCTTTTCCCGGATTTCAGCAGCTATAGTTGGGAAGTTGGTACTGACAGAGCAACGATTACTGCGAACAACGCTACAGAATCTTTCACTATCGTAGGCAACGGAACAAATACTGACATTTATACCTATTGGGGTGGTGCTTCAAGAGGTATAAAGGGTATTGGAGGCCATACCTACAAATTATCTTTCGATGTCCTCAATAACAGCTCCTCGGCTGCAATTCAAATTGGCACAATGTGGTTCACCTATGCCAAAAATGACACAAATTATGAAAGCTGGGGTCAGGTTGACAATGTCAGAGCGGGTTCCGGCAGCGGAATGACCGTTGCGGCAGGTGCAAAGAGTCATTATGAAATGACATTTACCGTTCCTGTAGATTACCCGAATTTCAGTGTTCGAATTCAGCTTAACACCGCTAACGGTAGCGCAACATATTCTAACATTGGTATTTACGACATTTCAGACAGTTCAAGTTATGCCAAAATGACAGACCTGTTCTTCCCCAACGTTGCAACAGGACTCACAGCCGGCAAAACATACACAATCGCTTTCAAATCATCACTCCGTTATGATGAATACCGTTGGTATCGTTACAATGAAAATGAAAAGCCTATGATGGACTGGTCACACGAGCAGGGCACAATCCAGATGTTTGCAACTTCAACAAACTCAAGCGGCAACAACATGGTGGGCTACGATACCCTTATCCGTGTTACCACGGCTGTGTCCGAGGGCGGTACTATCGGCACATTCACCGTGCCGGAGGGCTGTTCAAACATCAACCTCGGCTTCTGTATCACCAATGATACGGCTATCGGCGGTTGGGTTGAGGACATCCGCATTGTTGAGGGTGACTATGTTGAGCTTGGCACGGTGGGCAAGAGCTACACCATGCCCGACCCGCAGCGTGAGGGTTACACCTTCACCGGCTGGAGCCAGAAGTCAACACCATTCTACGGCTCGATTTCAGGCACAAAGAACTCAACCTATACATACGGCATTGAATCTGACACAGTTCTCGCAAACTGGCAAATCAACAAGTACGATATCACATTCGATAACGAATTTGACTTCGATCAGGGTTGGTCTTCACCCTCTGCAGCAAACGGAACAATTACAGTGAACAAAGATACAAACAGCTTTGTTCTTGAGACAATCACTAATGCAAGCTCCACAGATAACAATGTTCTTTCAACTGACATTGTTAACCTTGTTCCCGGTCACAGATATCGTGTTTCTTACGATTACAATGCAACCCAATATGTTTCCGGCGGTGGCATTCAGAACCATATCTTCCTTTATGGCAATGAAACAGATGCAAAGAATAATGCGTGGTCAAAAGTAGGATATGTTGGCCAGAGCGTATGCCCGCTTATCCAAGGTGCGGTATATCCTTCTATTGCAGACGCTCAGCAGGGAACAGTAACCCTTGAATTTGTTGCCCCTGAAAATGTAAATTATGCAAGAATTCGCCTTGGTAACACTAACAAGAGCGGTATGAAGGTTGAATTTTCTGACATTTACTGGCAGGATATTTCAAGAGGTACAACAACTGTTGTTGCCGACACAACCGTTTCCGAACCCAAGGTGAGCACAAACGTTGTTCACGGCGTTGTAAGAGATTACAAAGAGCCCCTTATCAACAACAATTTCACAACCTTGCCCACAATGACAAGTGACGCCTACTTCTTTAACGGTTGGTACACCGAAAAGACAGGCGGCGTTCAGGTAACAGACGAGAGTGACTACCGCACAAAGGCAGGCACTAACCAGCTCTGGTCACGTTGGCAGGTTCACATTGAATATGACATCAGCGGTCAGGGCGGCGCATATCTTGACGCTTCCAAGGCTCCTCAGACAAGCGCTAAATATGACGTTGGCGCAACGGTTAACGCTAAAATTGCCGACTACGTTCCCTACAAGGTTGGTTACAACTTCGCAGGCTGGAAGGATAAGTTCCAGGGCGGCACATATCAGCCCGGTCAGATAGTTGACGTGCTCAACTACAGCCTTATTCTTGAGCCCATCTGGGTTGCTGCAACTGATGTAAGCAAGGACACCGACTATGAAGCTATCACAGAGCTTCACCCCGGTCAGGTTTACTATTATGCTTACACTCCCGCAGCCAACAATGAGCTTGTTTCAGGCTACGTTTACGGCTCAAGCCCCGACCTCACAGTTACCCTTTATAAGGGCAACCAGACAGAGGCAGGCTACAAGCCCCAGACACTTAACAATGAAATTTACGGCGTTCAGAATGTAAATTCAATTGTTACAGATCCTTTGACCAAGGGCACCGAGTATTACTACGGTATCACCGCAGGCAACACCGAAAAGGTTACTGTTTCAGGTGAAAAGTTCAAGGTTTCTGAACATAAGGTTAGCTACACCCTCGACGGCGGCAGCGGTACCCCCGCTTCACAGACTGTTGAAGGTCACTATAACACAGACCTTGTTTTTGAAACTCCCGTCAGAACAGGTCACACATTCATGAACTGGAACACCGCTCCCGGTATGAATAACGGTAGCCCGATTAAACAGTCCGACACAAATGCGTTGATTGACGCTGCACTTAAGGACACAGTGGATAACATCGGCAGCTTTGTAGTGAATCAGACTATGCACGCTGCGTGGAGCGCCAACACCTACACAATGGGCGTTTACGCATACTATAACTACGGCATCGATGCATTGTCAGTTTCTGCACATCAGCTTGGTGAAACAGGCGGTCTTGTAAGATTCGGCGCAAAATCCGATGCAAACAAGCTGTTCAAAGCCAGCGAAACAGCTCCTGTTGTTTATGGCGACCAGAAATCCATTGAAGCAGCCGCAAAGACAGGCTACACCTTCAAGGGCTGGTATGATGCACCCACATTTGACGCAAACGGCAACATCACAAGCTGGGGTGCCGTTAAATATGAAGAGGCAGCAATCACAACTGATTCCATGCCCGACCACGATGTTAACCTTTATGCACGATTCGACGTTAACACTTACGTTGTAACACTTCGCGCATACAGCGATAACAGCGCAAACCCCGGCGTTTATAGCCTCTCAGATGTAGGCGGTACAGTTAAGCTTGACAATCTTGAAGCAGGCATCACTGCAACCCAGACCTACGTTGGTCAGTATAAGAATGATGCAGGTGAAATGGTTAACCCCTCTTACACAATGACTGCTATTCCCAAGGCAGGTTATGTGTTTGACGGCTGGTATTTCGGTGAAAATGCTCTTGCAGATGATCCCGATAACGGTAACAACCCTGCAACAATCACACTTAAAAAGGACTCAACAAGTAACCATGCATGTGACCACACATACACAGCTAAATTCTCGGTTCAGATGGCCACATTGACAGCTAACGCAAATGGCGGTACTCCTGATAAGATTTATGAGGATTACATGGGCGCATCAGTTGAGCTTACAATTCCCGTTCGCGACGGTTATGACTTTGACGGATGGAATCTTACCGCTCAGGGCGGCAGCAACGCATACGGTCAGCTTGTTGAAAATCAGGGTGTTTATACTTACACCTTCGGCGCAGGCAACGACTTTGCAACTGCCAAGTGGAAGATTCAGAATTATCCCATCACAATTGACCCCGCAGGCGGTGAAGTAACAGTCAGCTATTATTATGGCGACGAACAGAACGCAAGAACAGAAACATTTGACCAGTCCAAGGAACTTGAAATGGCATATATGTCAACTGCAAGCCTTGGCAACCCCACAAAAGTTGGCTACAACTTTGACCGTTGGGTAGAAACCAACAACGAGGGTGAGCTCGTTCCCAGTCAGGACGGCGGCCTTACCCTGTATAAGGTTGGTCTTAATGACGCGGCTGTTATCACAGCAACCTGGACTGTAATTGCATATCCGATTCGTGTTCAGGCCTGGGGTGACGCGGCAAACTCAGAAGGAACCTACACCAACAACAAGGGTGGTACGGTTACAGTTGACGGAACACTCGGCACAGATGTTGAGCTTTACATTGACTACGGCACAAAATCAACTCTTGTTGCAACTCCCGAAACAGGATATGAATTCCGCGGATGGACAACAGCTGTTCCTTCAACACAGGCAAACTTCAACCCTGTTTCAACAAACGCAACCTTTGAAACTGAAGCAATGGGCACAGCCGGTCTCAACTATTATGCTGTGTTCGCAATCAAGCGTTACACCGTTTCGTTGGATGCTGCCTATAACACTGCAGACGATTATGAAAACTATGTTGGAGGTACAACAGGCGGCACCGTAAAGGGTGGCGGAACATTCAGCCACGGCCAGGGTGCACTTATTGAAGCAATTCCGTCAACCAGCTATGTTTTCAAGGGCTGGTACAACGGAGACGAAGAGGTTGCGGTTAACCCCAAATACACCGTAACCGTAACAGATGATGTTGCTCTTACTGCAAGATTTGCTATCAAGGAATACACAGTTTCAACAACTGCAGTAAGTAACTATGCAAACAACCCCGATCAGTTTGACGGTAATGATGCTGCAGGTACATTCACCGGCCGCAACAAGTATTATCACGGCCAGACAACCTCCATTATTGCTGCAGCAAATCCCGGATATGTTTTTGTTGGTTGGTTCAGCGACTATGACCTTAAAAACAAGATCAGCGGCGATGAAGAGCTGAAAGTTGATGTAACAAGCAATATCACCTATTATGCAAAGTTTGAAGTGCTTAAGGTCAGCGTAAATCTCTATGCAATGAGCAATTCCGACCTTAAAAACTACACTCAGAACACAGAAGGTGGCTCTGTTTCATACGACGGCAAAACATATGCTGCAACTGCAAGCGGCGAGTGCTATTTCGGTGGTAACTATACCGTTTATGCTAAACCTGAAACCGGCTATACATTTGACGGTTGGTACACAGATGAAAGTCTTTCCGGCACTCCGTTCACAGGCTCTTATGTTGACGGATATTTCACATACCTCGGCACAGCCAATGTTGCTGAAGGTGCTGAGCTTTATGCAAAATTCTCTGTTGGCGCTTATGAGCTTAATGCTTACGCTTACAGCAACACAGGTAGCGGTATTACAAACTACGACAACAACAATGTGGGCGGTACTGTAAACATTACAGGAAGCTATATTGTTGCAGGTAGTGAGATAAACGAGTTTGACGGTGCTCATCTGACAGTTAAGGTTTATTTCAACAAAACCTCTCAGATTACAGCAACACCCAAAGCCGGCTACAAGTTTGCCGGTTGGTACACAGACAGAGGTCTTAAAACTTCATTTAGTGCAGAAAGCTCGGTGGAAACCCAGGCAATGGGCGTAAACGGATTGAACTATTATGCAAAATTTGAGGTTGATACATTTACTATTGTTTACGATGCAAACGGCGGCGTAAACATTCAGAATTCAACTGCAACTGCATACTACAACACAGCGTTCACAGTTGCTCCCGAATTCCCAACATGGGCAGGCCACACCTTCATTGGTTGGAGCACAACTGCTGACGGCTCAGTTGAGTATCAGCCCGGCGCAACAATCGAGGCAGGTACAATTTCTGACTGGTATGAAAACAAGGGCGGCACAGCAACACTTTATGCCCAGTGGACATTGAACGCAAACTTCCTCATTGCAACATCTGCGTTCTGCAAACTTAACGGTGTGTATAATGTGGGCACAGAAGGTGGTACTGTTGAGGTTGTGACAGGCCCGAAGGGTGAGTATGACGAAGAAGCCAAATTGGTAGTTGTTCCTGAAGGAGAGGTAATTGAAAGTTATCTTAAATTCAGCCCCGCGACAGGTTATGCCTTGAGCCACTGGTGCTATAGCTCCAGTGAACCACCAGTTGAAAAAGCTCAGATCAGTTCCGGCTGGGGTTATGACGGAACAGGACAGACTGCAATGCCTGCTCATACTACATATGTAGTAGCGTTCTTCCTCATCAAGACATTTGATGCGGAAGCAAAGGCATATTACAACACTGCCGCAAACCCCGACCAGTATAACTACGGTGCAACCGGCGGTACTGTTAAGCTTGGTCGAACCGGTAAAAACGCTTCAAACGCTGTTTCAGAAAACAAAGAGTACGGTTCACAGAGTCTCTTTATAGCAACAGCTGCCAGAGGATACGACTTCCTCGGATGGTATGCTGAGCCTGAGAACAACAACGGCGTTGTAGCTGCAGACCAGTGGAACGAGAACAACCTTGTTACAACCTCTGCAGATAACTTTGTAACACTTGAAGACGACAGCATTGAAGGCAAAGCAACAGTGAATAACTACTATGCTGTGTTCTCAATCAAAGCCTTCAAGGCCACAGCAAGCGTAAAAACATACAATGTAAGAGAAGATCTTATTTATTCACTTGCTGATGACCAATTCCCATACGGAATACCTTCCGCTGACGGCGGTAAGGTCGGACTCGGACTTACCTCCAAGGCTGATGAGTCATGGGCTTGGTCAGGAAGCGGAAACGATCCGCTTAATCCGTCGATAGATAATGTATATTACGGCGTTAAGGTTTATTTTGAGGCTGTGCCGAATTCAGGTTATTTCTTCGGCGGATGGTACACAAAGACTTCACGAGATGAAAATGTTTCATATTTCGGTGACGCTTTGGTTGAAGAAGAATATCTGACATATTCCAGAAATATGCGCGACAGCAACATGTTTATGGAAGCTAAATTTGTTCCCGTAAGCTTCACTCTTGTTCTTGATGCTAATGGCGGTGTTGACGGCAACCCCACAGAGATTCTTGCCACATACGGCGTCTCATTAAAAATCGAGGAGTCCTCTGTTCCCACAAAGACAGGTTCAACCTTCAAGGGCTGGGCAGATGCTCCTGACTGGACAGCAACAGAGACTCAAAGCAAACCTCCGTATCAGGCACAGATAACAATTGTTCCTGATGTTGTAAACGGATGGTACGACAGATTGATTAAAGAAGGAGCTGCTGCGATAACCATCTATGCTATCTGGGACGAAGCTCGTGTTACAATCAACCTTGATAAGCAGGGTGCAACCGGCGGTGATAACAATGCTCAGGTTGTTGTTGGTTCAAAACTCCCGATACTTGAAGCGGTTCCCGAGTATGAAGGTTTTGTCTTCGGCGGTTATTATGGTGAACTTGGCGGTAAGGGTGTTAAGTATTACAACGCCGATGGTACTCCCACCGCTCAGCTCTGGAACAATCCTTCGGGCGGAACAATCCACGCATTGTGGACCTGCCCTGTATTGGAAAGCATTGATTATAACAAAGCAACAGGCGAATGGGTTTACACCTACCGTGATGAAAACGGTGGTAAGACACCTGTTAACACCTCAACTGCCGTAACCTCTGCTGCAGAGCTTACCAAGCAGGTTGCTTCTGACAGTAATCTTATGTGGTGGACAAAGAGTGTTGACACAACAAACACATCCTTTGTTACACAGCAGATTGAAAAGACTCCCGAGATCAACCTTAACCATTATAGTGATTCTGCTTTGACTGACCTTCGTGCGGCAGTTATTGAAACAGACACAGCCAAAGAGCTTGGTGAACTCACTCAGCCTCAGGCAAATGCTTATGTTGCAAGAATGGCTAAGGATATGGAGCTTGACTTTGCCGATAACAAGAAGGGTGAGAGCAACGCTCCCACAATCAAGCTTTATGAAACTGCTTCCAAGATCAATACGATAAAGAGCGAAACGATTATTGATGGCGCAAACAGCGCAAACGGCTCTGTTTACAGCGCACCTTCTTTGAAGGATGCAGCAACCTATGCTTATGCAGGCAAGTGGAGCTACACAGAACAGGATGCTGTTGACTATTATCTCTATACCAACAGCCCCAATCCTGTAATTGCTCTTGAAATCGGAGATGGTGATGTTGCTTCAACAGTTGCGTCAAATGCTTCATCTTACCCCACCAAGGCAACGGTTACAGACAATGCTGCAGGCTTCAGTTATGTAAACGGTAAGTATGAAACAAGTGCTGTTCAGGCAACAAAGGATCTCGAAAAGGCTTGGTTTGCTCAGTACACCAAAGCAGGCATCGGTACTGCACATGACTATAACGCAAAAACTGTTATTTATCTTACACCTGAGTTTACATCATCAGGCACACAGAACGAAATTGTTTATACAATCAAGGCAAGTGACGACGCCTATGTTCCTAATGAAGGTGTGAAGAAATCTGAACTTGGCGTAGCCGAGGGTCAGTCTCTTGCAAATATGCAGGTAAGATTTGATGCGTACAATTATGACATAACCCGTCAGGAAGACGGAACATATGCAGAAAAGGTTGATGATATCAAGATCTGCATCTGTTACCACAACTCAATGAACGGTGACAGTGACGAGGGTACACCCGATGCATCCGGTGATTATATGCAGATGTATATGGATCAGGTTGATATTGACAAGAAGATCAACCAGCTTCACTTGTTCAGAACATCAGGTGGCGCATCCAACTGGGAATTCCCCACAGCAGGTGAAAATGTTTACCCGGTAGAGGACAGAAACTATCCCTACTCAGAAACCGGTTATGTTCTCGGCTCATTTATGTATGTCTTTGACTCAACAAATGAAGCAACTGCAGCCGCTCATGCTGCTTCAGGTGATTACGCTTCTGCAAAGCAGGCAATCATTGACTCGGTTAAGGGCAAAGCAGACAAAATTTCAACAGCCCTTAAGGACAAGAGCGATTCACTGAATATTAATAGCAATAAAGAAAAGCTTGGTGTTGCTCAAATTGTTGGTTGGAGTGCAAACTTCTATCCCAAGACCGATTCATATGTTTACGTTCATCTTGTTGACAGATGGGGTAATGTATTCAACCGCGTATGGAAATGCTACAATGTAGACTCTTATCCGTCAGAAATCAACAGAGTAAACGGTACATCTGTTTACAACGTATTTGAAGACGGTGGCAGTAACATTGACACAGTAACTCTTGACGGTGCAGATGTTGAATTCATCCTTGATGACACATCAAGCTATGAAAACGGCGTGTTCACAACCACAGGCAACTCTGTTTCAATTGCAACAGGTGAGGCTAACAAGACATACAACCTCACAATCACAGACAAGGCAACCAACACCAATACAGTTGAGGTAACAACTGACGGAGACGGTGTTCTTGTTCTCAATGTTGAGGATACTTGCGCAGACCTTTCTGCCGGCGCCTACACCTTCACCCTGAACGGTGAAACAGTTAACCTCTACTCCGGCGTAACAAAGCTTGTTTACAGCGCATCAATCACAGAGGCTTCGCAGGTTGGCGCAAAAACTGTTGTAACCGTTAAGGCATCCAAGGATGTTGTTAAGCTTCAGCTTGTTGAAGGCGGCGCAACAAGAACCTATGCTCCTGCAGCTGCTGACAGTGTTGTTGAAAACGAAGACGGCACCTTTACATGGACATTGAGCCTTAAACCTTCAAAGGGAGCCCACTCCTACGCTCTCAAGGCGAAGACACTCAATGGATGGGAGACAACCGAGTATACTCTCGAAACCAAGGTTATCGATGAGTATGTTTCAACTCCCGTGGCTCTCAAGTCTGTTTACAACGCAAACGCTGAAGCAGGTGAAAAGCCTGTTATCAAGGCGAGAACACTTGCCGGCACTCAGAAGCTTCAGCTTGTTTACCCCAACGGCGCAACAATTACTTATAACCGCAGTGACGATATCGTTATCACAACTGTTGACGGTGTTGAAACTTGGGCGCTCACAGGCTCAGCCTATGGCAAGGCCGGTGAGTATGAAGTAACCGTCCGTGCTAAGTACAACAACCAGTGGCAGGATGCAAGTGCCAAGATTTCAACAGTTACCGTAACTGAAAAAACTGTTGACACAACTCCCGTAATCCTTTCTGTTGAAGCTCAGTCAGCTTCTGCTGAGATTTATGATTACGTTACCTTTAAGGTTGTAACCAACAGCAATTCAACCAAGATTCGTTTCAATTACCCCGGCGGCTTCACAAGCACCTTTGCTGAGAATGCCGAAAACACAGTAGTCAACGCAGACGGAACCAAAACCTGGACCGTAGCTGTTAAGTTCTACACCCTTGGTGAAAACGACATCACATTCAGCACAAGAAATGCTGATGGTTGGGTTGACGCTCAGAACTTCGGTACAATTGAAATTACCAAATAATTCAAGAGACCCTGCTTTGCGGCAGGGTCTCATTTTTCGCAAAAAATCACCTTGCAGGGCGTGAGCCTTACAAGGTGATAATTTTATTGATGCTTCGAAATCGGGGTGGACTCAATTTCTGTTTCAAAATCGAGAATGTTGTTATATTCAATGTGCTCGCAACGGATACCAAAAATTTCAGCTGATTTTTTTGCGTTGAGCATCAGCTGACCTGCCCGGATGTAGGCGGGTGTCTGCAAATCAAAATCCTCTCCGTTGACAGTTGCTGTTCTGCTTCCGTTTGCAAAAACTGCCTTTTTGCCAAACATCTCAATGGTCAGGGTGTCGCTGTCCTTACTCACTGCGGCACCGATATATTGGCAAAGCACACCGAAAGGTGCGTGCCAGATTCCGCCAATTTGCTCGCAATCAAGATTTTTTGCGCTGATTTGCGGCATTGAACCTTTGTACATCATTCTGGTTTTATAAAAAATCGGGGGTAACGCAGGCGGAGTGATTTCGTCTGTGCTTTTGTCAATGGTGAATCTGTCTGCAATTTTTCCGTCTGCAAGAATCGTAGTCACGGTCATAACACCTTTGTTGATTTCAACAAGGGCATACATAGGCACATCAAGCTCCTGAGCGCAATATGCGGTGTGCCAGATTTTTCTCTCGTTGCTTCGTCTTGTTCCGGCACCTGTTGAGCATTGATAATGCACCGTTCCCTCCGACGGCTTTTCGAACATCGCATCCCCTTTGATGGGGTATGTTCTTGCAAAGGTGTGTTCGTGTCCCTCAAAAACAAGGTCACAGCCTTCGATCCCTTTGCGAAGCCAGGGGTAACCGTCATCGTTCTGCCCTTCGGGAATGGCAGGGTAAATGGGAAAATGATAGCAGCCGAGCTTCCATTGAGCGTCGGATTTTTTCAGATCATCAGCCGCCCAATCTCCAACGGCTGCGGGCTCGTTTATGCCCATAATGCAGAAGTGAGCGTTGCCGTAATCAAAGGAATAGTTCTCTGTTTCAAACCCCTTGGGACCGTTGAGCGGGTAGGCAAACTTAAACTGCTCATCAAAAAAGTCGGCATGGTCAAGATAAAATTTACCCTCGGGAGGTTCGGGCAGATATTTTTTAAATCCGCGGTTGTCGTGGTTTCCTGTTGTCATCATATATGGCATATTTTCTACAATTCCGTCAAGGCCGGAAAACATCCCGTTCCATTGAAGCTCGTTCTGTCCGTCGTCGCAGTTATCTCCTGCGGTGAGAATAAATCTGATATCCGGGTCGCGTTCAAGGGCAAATCTGAGCAGACTTTTAACCTTGGAATAATCGGGCTTTGGCCAAGGGTCGCCTACCTGATGGTCAGATATTACAATAAACTTAAAGCTGTCACAATTTTCTTCCTGAGTGGTGAAGTTGAATTCACCGCTTCTGTTTTTGCCGTCACCGCAGGTGTAGGTGTATTTTTCACCGGGGGTGAGATTTTTAATTATCGCGGTGTTGAATTTGCTGATGTCAATGTCACTTTCAATCACGCGGCAAATGGCGTCAACTCTTGTCTGCGCTCCGTTTTTGTCGGTGAGAACAACATAACCGTCATCTGCCGAAAGGTCAGTGCGCCAGGTGACAGCCATTTCATATCTCGGGTCACCGCAGAAGCTGAGCATAATGTGGTCAGGCTGTGGGGTTGAGCCGCGGTCGGGCTTTGTGAAGTTGTTTTTGTCCATAAAATCACCCTTTCAACGGTTATTTTATCATCTTGCCGAAAAAGTGTCAACGAAGAATGTTGCCCGTTTGTAAATTTTAAAAAATTACTCTTATAATTTTGAAATATGACTTGTAAATTGAGCAAAAATAGTTTAAAATGTATTTGTTATGCTGTATCTATCAGCAAAGACTTTATTCGAAAAGGATGAAAACATTATGGCAGATATGAACCAGAACAAAGCGGAACAGTACCGCCAGGAAAGAAAAGAACGCTTGGCAAAATCCGCAAAGAAAAATGCAAAGGGTATGGAAAAATCAATCGCCCTTCGCTCAGCTGTTAAAAAGGTAATCGCAATCGTATTGGTTGCAGTTATTGCTTTGGGCGCAGCTTACGGTATTCTCGATTATGCAGGTGTTGTTAACAAGGCAGTTCAGGTTGGTTATGTAGGCAACGAAAACATTTCTTTCTCAGAATACATATACTATTACAACCGCGCATTCAACACTCTTTATCAGAATGAGCAGTATTATCAGTATTACGGCTACAGCTACTCAGGCTATGACACAACAAAGGCTCCTCAGGATCAGGAGAAGGACTACACCGATTCAGCAACAGGCAAAACAATGAAGTGGACAGAATATTTCCACAATCAGGCTGTTGAAATGGCTCAGATGTATCTTGCCTTCTATCAGGAAGCTGTTAAGATGGGTCTTGAACTCACAGATGCAGACAAAGCTGCTATCGACAAAAATATCGAAGACCTTCGCGAGCAGGCAGCACAGACCGGCACAACAGGTGCTTCAGGTGACACTGTTAAGGGCTACTCTCTCAATGCATATCTTCGTCTTCAGTATGGCAATGGTATCAACGAAAGCTTCCTCAGAAAGCAGATGAAGATTGAAACTCTTGCTCAGAAGTACTATAACGAAAAGCTTGATGAATCAGCAGCAGGCTACACAGCAGAAGAAGTAAAGGCTGTTTTCGATAAGGATTCTTCTCTCTACACATTTGTTGACATCCGTTATTATCAGTTCTCAACAGAAGAGCTTAAGCAGGAAGATAAAGAAACAAAGGATGAGCTCAAAGCTCGTCAGGAAAAGGCAGACAAAGAAGTTAAGGCAAATGCCAAGGCTATGTATGATGCAATCACAGATGAAAAATCATTTGTGGCTCAGGCAACCAAATACAACAAAACAGAAGGCTACGATGCAAACAACGACACCCTTCTCAAGTCAGTTGCAAAGAGCTCAACAAGCAGCGGCACAAACCTTGAATCAATCAATGCTGACCTTGCAAAATGGGCATTCGATAAGAACACCAAAGCAGGCGACAAGAAGATGGTTTCTGACGACAAGGCAGGCACATACTATATCGCTCTTATGGTCAGCCCCATGCACGATGTAAAAACTGTTGACGTTCGTCACATCCTCTTTATGACAACTAACAGCGAAACAGGCGAAGCTCTTTCAGACGACGAAATCAAGCAGGCTGAAACAAATGCAAAGAAAGCTCTTGCAGATTGGAAAGCAGGCGACAAAACTGAGGATTCATTTGCTCAGTATGCAACAGACCTCACAGAGGACACAGGCTCATCATCAACCGGTGGTCTTTATGAAAACGTTGTTCCCGGCCAGATGGTTGCAGAGTTTGACTCATGGATTTTTGATGCAGCTCGCAAAGAGGGTGACACAGAAATCGTTAAAACAGATTACGGCTATCACGTAATGTACTTCGTAAAGGGTAACGATTCATATTCAGATGCTAAAATCCGTGACGACAAAGCAACAGAAGATGTTAACAAGCTCACAGAAGAGCTTCTTGACGGTGATGCTTATGTAATTGGCGTTGGTCCCAAGCGTGTAGGCTATCTTGAAGACAAAATGCTTGACAGAATTGCAAGAACAATTGCAAACAACAACCAGCAGAATCAGGCATCATATCAGTAATTAAATAAAGTTTTACGACTAACCGAGTGTTCGCAAGAGCACTCGGTTGCTTTTTGTAATAAGGTCTTGACATTATCGTTAAACGATAATATAATGAGGATGAAGGTATCGTATAACGATATTGATGAGAGGAGTGATTTTGTGCCCAGAAAAGCTTTACAAACATTATCCGAGCCGATGTATTATGTTTTGTTGGCTCTGACAAAGGAATTGTACGGAACAGAAATAATGAATGAGGTAAAACGCATTTCAAAAGGTAGAATAACTATCGGTCCGGGAACGCTTTATACAATGCTTGACAAATTTTATACCGCGGGGCTGATTAAAAGAACAAGCAGCGGACTTGCCACAAAAAGCTATATAATCACTCCGGAAGGAAAAAAAGTGCTCAGGGAGGAATACTGCAGATTAAGAACGCTTATTTCCGACGGAGAGGAAATAATGGAGGTGGCGAAATGAACGATAAAATCATAAAAGAAGAAATGAAATTCAGTTATACTCAGCTATCCGCGTTTGAAGACTATTTGTCCCTTAAAGAAAAAGACGGGCTGCGCTTTACACAAATTGAAGGCGGAAAAATGTTTTTTGAAAAAGCGACCCAAAGAGAGGTGAAATATTCAGCGGTAATTTTTACTGGTTTTTCAATGAGAGAAGAGTTTGTTGAGGCCTGCGAAGAGCAGGGATGGGAATTTGTTTCAAGTTACTGTGATGAGCTGTATATTTTCAGAACACTAATGCCCGAGGCACAGAAAATTATCACCGACGAAAAAGAATATTTTAAAACTGTTGCTAAAAAAGCTTTTCTTCAACCGGGTTATCTCAAAATTTCATTGTGGACGCTGTTTCTGATTTTAACAACAGTCATTTTCAGAAGCCCCTATGAGGAACTTATTGCAACAAGCATAGAGGATTGCGGAATAGTGGTGTTTATTGCTTTCGGTCTGTTGCAAACCGCGGCAAGGCTTATTCACTTTGCTTCGTGGTATATAAAGAACAAGCGTGAACTCAATGAAAACGCGGGAATGTATTTTGACGGCGCAGAAAAAGCAGAAAAGCTTTCGCGTAATTGGGATATAGCAAATGTGGTTCAGATTCTGATTATGTTGGCAACGGTTGTGGTGCTTGGCGCAGGATATTGTGATATTACCATTTACTGTTGGATTTGCGCGGCTTTTATAATCGTCAGTGTTTTTGATGTTGTGAAAAACATTGTCGGAAAAGAAAACAAGAAAAGATTTTATGCAACCTTTGGTGTTGTGTGTGCCGTGGTTATTGTGAGTGTTTTCGGTGTGGCACAGTGGGCAAGTGCGCAATATAATAAAAACCTTAGCTCAACGCTCAATTACAACGGGGTGCCGATTTCGGCAAGTGACTTTGTTGAAGGTAAATTTGACAGCAATGACAAAACTCTCACGGTGAAAGCAACAAGACTCGGTCAGTACTATATATTCTCTTCTGATTATGAAGATAAAAATGAAATTTACAGCTTTGATTATGAAGTTTTGGTGAGTGATAATGATTGGATGACCGAAGATTATATTGACTTGCTTCACAAAAGGTACAATAAATATGAAAGCAAACTGATAAAAGCTGAAAACACATACGGCTGGGATGAAGTATATTATGAAGTGTCTGAAGGTAAGGAAATGCGGCTGGGGTATGCGCTCAAAGGCAACACGGTGGTAATGCTTGATTATATCGATATGCCGGAAGATATTAACTTTTTTGAAACGGCATATACAAAATTGAATTAAACTAAACAAAACGCCAACACAAAGCTGTGTTGGCGTTTAATATATAGATTGTGTTGATTAGTCGAAGAAGCCCTGAGGTCCGAAAATCAGATATGCGGCATCACTTGCGGCTCTTGCAAGAGCGTTAAGGATAGCATCCTGAGTTGAGGTGTCTTCTTCTGCTTCATATACTCCGCAGAAAACAAGAGCATTTTCAAGCTTTCTTACTGTTGCTTCGTCTGCTTCGACATCGATAATTGTTCTGTTCATCATCTCTTCTGTTTCTGCAAGAGCTTCGTCAAGAACTGCAATCTGCTCTGCTGTGAGTGTTGAACGGTCAATTTCGGCTGCGTCGGGAAGGTAGCTTCTCTTAACCCATTTTGTGTTTCTTGTGCCGTTGTACTGAGGCCATCTTGAAGGATTGGAGTGAACGTCAACAAGAGTATCATCAAGAAGAAGCTCAACTGCAAGACGAAGTGCTACGTCGTTGCCGCCGATTTCATGATGCTGATTTTCAAAGAACCATGTGTTGTCGGGGAATGCGCAGGTTGAAGCGTCAACCTCACCGTCGGGTGAAAGATATTTTGAATTTGCGCCTTCAAGCTTTTCACCGGGAAGAGCTGCTGTTGCGCCCAAAGATGTTGAATCAAGCTGGATAATACCGTCGCCGTTAACTTCATCATAGCAAGCTACGGTTGCAAAGAATGAATATTCCTGCTCACCGAAGAAGAGGCCGTAACCGCAGAGAGTGTTGAACTGGCCGCCCTTGTCCATAAACTTCTTGATGTTGTCTTCAAGATTGAGCTGAGCATGGTAGAAAGCGTCTGTGCTCTTGCGGAGCTCAGCGTGTTCTTCGTCAGCAAGGTATTTGTCGGCAAGTGCGGGGTAAGCATCGCTGGGAAGCATTGCCCAGAACTGTGATGTGTTGTGAAGGAAGTTTTCAAAAATCACATCATAAGCAGTTGTGAGAAGAAGCTCAAGCTCGGCTCTGGGAAGAATTCTTAAAAGAACATTGATGAGATAACCGAGAGCGGCGCTGTCACCCTCAACTGACATAATGTAGGGGAAGAGCTCCTTATAAATTGCTTCGTCAGAAAGATTCCATTCTCTTTCATAGAAGTCTTCAAGAATTCTTGTGCCGTCGTGAACAGCAACAACGCTTACGATTTCGTTAACCTTCTCGGATGCGTCAAACTGATCCATATAAGCGGTGAAAACAGTGCCGCCTAAGCTTACATTGAGGAGGTTAACCTTGTCGGAGCCTGTTTCTTCCATAACGAAGTCGATGAATTCATCAAGACCTCTTGCGGATTCCATAACATTGCCGAAAAGGTTGAAGGTGTAGAGATAAACCTCATCTTCACCTGCGATGTCGGTGTATGACTGGATGGGAAGCTGACGATAGAACCAATCTCTGTCGTATTCACCGTCAAAAGAATTTTCATCAAACTCAGAAAGAGGGAAGTGGAAATCCTTAAGCTGGAGATTGTTGACGAGCTTGCCGTCGGGAGTGGTCTTCTGAAGAGAGAGCAATTCATCAACAAGAACCTTAACGCCCTTGGAAAGACCGCAATCTTCCTGAGTGAGGAGCATAAGGATGAGAGGAACTGCAACATACTGAAGAATGAGGGGAACCATATTATCGGTGTTTACCATAAGAAGAGTTCCGTTGGTTGTGCCGCCGTTTTCATCAAAAATAATCTCATTATTCTCATCGCAGAGATAAACGGGAGAATGGTTGATGCCGGGGCAGATGATAAGGGGATAAGTCTCGTCTGAAAGAGCGAGAGTTTGTGCTGCTTCTTCAACTGAGTCTGCCTGAACGAAGTTGCTGTCGGTTGCTGAAACTGCAAATGCAACTGCGCAAACAGAGAAAATCAAGCTGATTGAAAGCAAAACAGAGATAATCTTTTTCATAATAAACCTCCTGAGATTTATATTCAGTTTATGATAACACATTCGGAGAAAATTTGCAACACAACAAATCAACAAAGTGAAAACAGGGAGTATGTATATTTTTAACAAAGACAATTATACTCGTTGACGGAAAGGGGTTTTGATGATATAATATAATAGATTAAAAATGTTTAAAGGTGATTTGATGCAAAAGACAATTATTGAGCCTAACGGACACAATCTGCAATATTGGAAAGATTTGTGGCGTTACAGGGAGCTGGCGTTTAATTTTGCCAAAAGAGATGTTACGGTCAGATACAAGCAGACGGTAATCGGCTTTGGCTGGGCAGTTATCAGCCCTGTTATAAATATGCTGATTATGACATTTATTTTCGGCGGCGTTGCGGGGCTTTCAAGTGAAGGTGACACACCGTATTACATAATGGTATATACAGGGCTTATACCCTGGGCTCTTCTTTCAAAGAGCCTCCAGAGCGGTGCCGGAACATTCATCAACAACGCAGGAATAATGAACAAGGTTTATTTCCCGAGAATTCTATCGCCTTTGGGTTCAATGCTTGCTTTTTTGATTGACACTGCAATATCATTCGGCGTACTTTTCATATTGATGGTAATCTTTTATTTTATCGACGGCTTCGTTCCGTCAATCAGAATGTTGCTTTGCCCGCTTGTGCTTGTCTGGGTTGCAGTGCTTGGCCTTTTTGCAGGTCTTTTCCTTTCGGCATTTAATGTGAAATGGCGAGATCTGAATCAGCTTTTGCCGTTTCTTATTTCAATCGGCCAATATGCATCACCGGTTGCCTACTCTGTTTCCGAAAACTTCGGTGATAAATGGTGGCTTCCGCTTTACTGTATCAATCCTGCAGTAGGGGTTTTGGAAACCTTCAAGTGGTGCGTTATTGATTCTATGGAATTCAATTCTTTTGCATTTTTTATTTCCTTGGGTTGGACGGCAATATTTGTCCCCTTGGGACTCAAGTTCTTCAGAAAAACAGAAAGAACCTTTGTTGATATAGTTTAAAAGTGAAAGGGTAAGGAGTTATTATGGATAACAGACCCGTAATGATAGATTTACAAAACGTTAAAAAGAAATATGTAATCAGGCACAATTTTGAAAAGCCGAAGACATTTTCCGGCAAACTGAAGCTCGTTGCAAAAAAATTAGCGCACCCTACCAAAAAGTATAACACAGAGGACTTCTATGCCCTTAACGGTGTTTCTTTTCAGGTGAGACAAGGCGAAAAGGTGGGAATTATCGGCAAAAACGGTGCAGGTAAGTCCACACTTCTGAAAATCCTTTCAAGAATTACTGAGCCCAGTGACGGTAGAATTGAAATGCTTGGTAAGCTTTCTGCAATGCTGGAGGTTGGTACAGGCTTTAACGGAGAGCTGACAGGCCGAGAGAATGTTTATCTCAATGGCGCAATTCTCGGCATGACAAAAGAAGAGGTTGACTCAAAAATGGACGCCATTATTGAGTTTTCCGAGGTAGGCAGATTTATCGACACTCCCGTGAAGAGATATTCCAGCGGAATGTTTGTGCGCCTGGCTTTTGCGGTTGCAGCTAACCTTGAGCCGGATATTCTTATTGTTGATGAGGTGCTTGCCGTTGGTGACACCAAGTTCCAGAGAAAATGTATTGAAAAAATGATGAATATTGCCGACAGCGGTAAAACGATTCTTTATGTAAGCCATCAGATGCAGACTATTCAGCAGCTTTGTGACAGAGTTATTGTGCTGAAAGAGGGTAAGGTTGTGTATGATGGTGATGTTGCACGCGGAATTGAAATATACACCGAAACTGTTGATGTGGACAAAACAAGCTTTGATTTGAGAGGCCACAAGCCTCGCGGCTCACAGATGGCAGTGATTGAGAATATTGAGATCACAGACAGAGAAAATTGTGCATGGTTCTATAATGAGCCAATAAAGTTCAAAATCAGAATCAAGGCAAATGAAACCTGCGAGAAGGTAAAGATATGGTTTTTAATTCGTGATTTGAATGTATATAATGTTTTCAGCAAATCTGAGACGGCAGAAATTCCGATTTTAGAAAAAGGTAAAACATATGAATATGAATGTTGTGTAGGCAATGCCAATATTCTCGCCCCGGATAAATATATTGCCGGTATAGAGATTTGGAAAAATGATGAAAGCAGATTAATCCACGATATCGTACCGGAAGCTTTTTCTTTTGAAATTTTAGGTGAAGATGTGGAAACCAATTCCGTAAAACCATTGCATTGGGAAACCAATATTATGGGGCGAATGATGTTGCCTGAAATTAAAACTGAACTCATTTGCGAAAAATAAATGGTGAATTTGTATGAAAAAATTTCTGTTGTTTTTTTGGAATGTTTTTGTTGATACAAAAAACAAAGCAAAGGATTTTCTGTATTACATAAAAGATAGAGTATATGTTGTTTTTCATAAGGCTCCTCATGTTATGACGTGCGAGGAAACTGTAGAGTATATTCTTAAAAACAATTGTTGTGTTTCCCGATTTGGTGACGGTGAAATAAAGTTATTGAAGGGCCAGAACATTTGTTTTCAAAAAAGCGATAAAAGAATTCAGGCTGAATATGCAAAAATATTATCAGAAGAAACAAAAAACCTCTTGGTATGTATTCCGGCTATATTTGACCAAAAACAGCTCAGACCTTATTCAACGGATTATGAAAAGTATTGGAAAAAGCATCTTTCCTATTTCAGGAAAGATTGGTACCGGGATTTGAATTTTGATAGGATTTACGGAGATGCCTTTATTTCAAGACATTATATGAACCTGAAAGATAAGGAAACCGGACTGGCGGAATATTTTGCACTTGTAAAAAAGCTGTGGGAAGACAAAGATATTATAATCGTTGAGGGCGAAAAAAGCCGTCTTGGTATGGGCAATGATTTGTTTGATAATGCCCGTAGCGTGAGAAGAATTCTTGGTCCGTCGTCGCAATGTTTTTCCAGGTATGATGATTTGTTGGAAGAAACAAAGAAATATGGTAAAGATGTTCTCTACATTCTTGCTCTCGGCCCCTCTGCAACGATTATGGCATATGATTTGTGTGTTGACGGTTATACTGCTATTGACATGGGCAATATTGATACCGAATATGAGTGGTATAAAATGAAAGCAACAGAGAAAATGCCGATAAAAGACAAAATGGTTTATGAAGCCGGTGCCGGTATCGGCGTAGGTGATGTTGACGATCCGAAATATCTCAGTCAGATAATTGCAAAAATCTGCTGATGCGGAGGATTTATGATGCCGAAATTCAGTATAATTGTTCCGATTTATAATGTTGAAAAATATATTGAAAAGTGCATAGACTCTGTTTTAGCTCAAAGTTTTACTGACTTTGAGCTGATTCTCGTTGATGACGGATCCCCGGACAGGTGTCCGCAGATATGTGACGAATATGCCGGAAAGGATAATCGTGTTAAGGTTGTCCACAAAAAGAATGGCGGACTTTCATCTGCAAGAAACGCAGGTCTTGAGGTTGCCTGTGGCGAATATTGTTGGATGGTTGACGGCGATGATTACATAAGCCTCGATGCTCTTGAAAAAATATTGCCGTATGCTAATGGAGAAAATGATATAATAAATGTGGGGCTTGTGGGATTTGTTGACGGCGAGGTTGCGGATTTCAACAAAAAACCTGAAAAATACAAGTACACAGGGGTTGCGAACAATCAAACCATTTGTAATTTGGTTATTCATGCTTGCTCCACAAAGCTTCTTACATATGTCTGGCGGAATATTTACAGAACCGCTTTTCTCAATGAAAAGAATCTTTGTTTCGAAGAGAAGCTTTGTTATGCGGAAGACTCCGCTTTTAATATGGGAGCATATCTTCAGGCGCAAAAAATGCATTTTGCCGATATCTGTGTTTATGCTTATCGTGACAGAGTTGGCAGCATAAGTAAAAGTCGCGACTCGGAATTCAGCCTTGACATTGTGCACCATTTTGAGCTTTACGATAAAATCCGTGACGAAAGCTATGAAAAGTTCTGCCAATATCCTGATGATGCTTATTATGAAGATGCAGGAGAATTCATAATAAGGAATACTTATGTATACGCGATTCTCAACAGACTTTATGAAAGCACATCACGCAACAACTATTTCCTTTTCAGGAAGGTGTCGCGTTCAGAAATGATAAAAAAAGCGTTCCGTCGGTTTGATTTGAATAAAATCAAATCAAAAAGTCTGGAATGGTATATGTTCTGGTTTGTTAAACACAAGCTGTATCTGCCGGCATTTGCGATATACAGATTTTTTATTTTCTGATTCAGCGTGTCAACAAAATAAATGCAGTTTCGGCGGTGGAGAAATCTGCCGCTGATTGATTTTACAAAAAAGGTGACAGTTATGATTTACAGAGAGTTCAAAAGCGGAGATATTTCTGCTGTTCGCGATATTCTTGAAAACGATTTAGGGTACAACTGTGAACTTGATAAACTGAATAACCGCATTAACGAAATGCAGAAACGGGGAAATTATCAGATTTTTGTTGCTTGTGACGGTGATAAGATTGTTGGTTACATAGGCTGTGTAAGTTATCTTGCATTTGAACTCGAAAATGAAGGAATGAAAATTATTGCTCTCGCTGTTTCAAAAGAGCATCGCAGAAAAGGTATCGGTACACAATTACTGAAAACTGCAGAACAATGGGCAAAAGAGAATAATATTGAAGTTGTTCTTCTTAACAGCGGTTTGCCAAGAGAAGATGCTCATGCA
The DNA here is from genome assembly GCA_045633685.1 of Acutalibacteraceae bacterium. Taxonomy (GTDB): domain Bacteria; phylum Bacillota; class Clostridia; order Oscillospirales; family Acutalibacteraceae; genus CAG-488. The sequence goes on from JAZQYU010000054.1 coordinate 67,444, forward strand.
TTTTATGAATCACAGGGTTATTTCAAAAAAAGCTATGGCTTTATTAAAAGGATATAATTCGGGAGGTATATTATGAGTTACATCGGTGACATGAGGAAATTTGTAGGTCATGCACCCATTATGGCGGTTGCTGCAATGGCTATTCTTTACAATGAAGAAAAAGGTATGCTTCTTGAAAAAAGAACAGACACAGGTGAATGGTGTACTCCCGGTGGAGCTATTGAGCTTGGTGAATCGTTGGAAGATGCCATTAAAAGAGAAATCAAAGAAGAAACAAACCTTGAATTCAAAAATCCGAAACTATTTGACATAAAAGCTAATGTTCACATGGTTTATCCCAACGGAGATGAAGTGTATTATACCGACGTAGTGTATGAAATTAATGATTTTTATGGTGAATTAAAGCACGACGGTGAAAGCACGGAATTAAGATTTTTTGATATAAAAAATCTTCCTGAAAATATAATGCCTACTCAGATAGGGTATATTGAAAGATTTGCCGGAGAAAAGAGAGGATAGGGCAAGCTTTTAGCTTGTGCGTGGGAATGCGCACAGGGAATAAGGCGGTTTTTGTGTGTCGAAATCATTGCGCCTTACGCGGTTGGCCGGAAGCTTCAATACCAATAAAACACCGGCTAAAGATGATAAGGATGCAATTAAGCAAATTAAAAATATATCAGATTTTTTAAATGCAAAAAATTAAGGATAGCTCGTGGTGAGCTATCCTTTTTCTGTGTTTACTTCTCAAGCTCTTCGCAATAGTAGAGCTTGTCGTTGGCACGGGATTTCACTGCTTCAATGCGATTCTGCATGGCTTTTTTCTTTTTGCCTTTGAGAATGGCAAGGGTTTCTTTTTCAGCAATGACTATTTTTTTGTCACGGTCAAAGCAGTCAGGGTGACATTCACCGCAGGTCATACAGATATAAATTCCGCACACAGGGCAACGGGGGCTGTCCTGGGATGAGACCTCACTGTTGCAGTTGTGGCAACGGCTGTTGTAGGGGGAATAAACGGGATAATGATAGTTGAGGTAAATGTTGCACACCGTTTCTTCTCTTTCGGTGAAGTTGCCGTATTTCAGGCTCATAAAAAAGTCTGAAAAGGAGTCGGCTGTTCTGAACGCAAGGTCAACAACCCTGCGGCGGAAAACAATTGCAAGAATAATTCCGATAGCGCAGAGCGCCAGAATCAAAGCATAAAAAATTTCCATTTTGCCCTCCTTTTATTTTACACCTGCTGAAGATAACACACTTTTTACTACGGCAGATTTATATTCAACCGCGAAGCTTTTTGCGGTTTCAGAAATTTCATTTTTTACCTGTTCTTTTTTCATGGCAACAATGCATTTTGATTTGCAGTTGTCAAAAAACGAGCCGTTATCCGTTTTCTGAACAAGGTAAATCCCCCTTGAAAAGCGCATAACGTGAATCTCGCCGTTTTTCATCTGAACCATTTTCTCAAACATTTCGGCGGGGTATGAGGAATCGTAGGCAGAAATCAGATGCTCGGCATCTTCGTAATCGGCAAGGTCGGGGTATTGCTGAATTGCCGACGCAAATTCACCGCCTGCACGGACGATTGATGACATTGAAGAATATTTTTCGGTTATTGATTTAACCTCGCCTTCTGTCAGCGATGACCCAAAGGGGGTGAAAGCGATTTTGGCGGCTACATAATTCTGATTAAAAAAGCCTTTTATTTCATCATCGGAAAGCTCCCGCTCACCGCCTTTGGAATAAAGCTTTTCGGTGAGCACATCAACAAGCCTTTCGTGCTCCAGCATAGTGCACAGAGTCTGCTTGCTGACGGAATATTTTTGATAAAATGAAGAATAAAACTGCCACTTCGTTTTGATTTCGGAAGAAACAGCAACTTTTTCTTCTGCCGAAAGCTGAATATCGTACTTTTTAATCAGCTCGCACCCGGCAATGTATTCGGCACAAAGCTCTCCTGCAAGCTCGCGTTTGTTTTCAATGTCTTTATATTCTTCTGAATTTACTGCGACGGATAAAAAGTAGCCGTAAATTTCTTTGCTCACGGGGATGGAATCCACGGTGAGGGCAGTCTGACTTGATGAACAGCTGCAAAAACATAAAAAGCAAAGGCACATAGCCGTAACAATGCTTATGAATCTAACTGCTTTCATCTTGCCGCCTCCTCGTTTTACGGATACACTACCTTGAATTATATCATACATCAAAGGGGTTTTCAACATTTCTGCGCCAATGGAAAAGATATTGCTGTGCAATGCCTTCAACACCTTCGGTTTCTTCGGGAAGTCCGTCCGGATAAAGCTCCTGCATAATGCGCCTTACCCACACATCCACAGGAAAAGCTTCAACCCTGCCGAATCCGTAAAGAAGAGCGCATTCCGCAACCTTGGGGCCGACACCGCTGATTTTCTGAAGCTCTGCTCTTGCCTCGTCCATAGTTGCGAAGGTGATTTTTTTAAAATCCACCTCACCGCTTGCCACCTTTTTTGCGGCATCAATAATATATCTGGCTCTGAAGCCTGCCCTGAGTGGAGCAAGGTCTTCCGTGGTTTTGGTTGCAATCAGCTCTGCCGAGGGGAAGGTGAAATCACCGTTGCCCAGATCATCGCCAAACAGACAGCACAAACGGTCGATGATCCCCTTAATACGGGGGATGTTGTTGTTTTGTGAAATGATAAAAGAGCAAAGTGTTTCCCACGGCTCCTGTCGGAGAATGCGGATTCCGGGGTAAGCGGTGATAGCTTTGTTGAGCCATTTGTCCTTAGAAAGGGTGTTGCAGATTGCTCCGTAGTCACGGTCAAGGTCGAAATACTTTTGCCAGAATGTGTCATCGTTATCACCGTGAATAAGAAGATTTTCATCGCGGATTTCGGCAAAAACACTCTTGTTTTTTACCACCGCGTGCCACCTTCCGTCGGGTGCTTTGCTCCAGCGGAAGCTCTGACCACAATCCAGGGTCAGAGAGAGGCTGAGAGGGTGAATTTTGGTCAATGTTACGACAGATTTTTCTGTTTGAAAGTTCATTGTGACTCCTGCCTTTAAAAATCTTGTCAAGTGCTTCGGGATTAAAATAATTGACAAAGATTTATGGTTTTTTTGGTAGATTTTTATACTTTTTTGTCGGTTAAAATTTTAACAAAATTTTCCTCAAAAAATATGCACAAACGGGTTTTGCACAAGAAAAACACGCAAAATCAAGGCTTTTTTGAAAAGTTATACACATTTTGCACAGAGTTTTGCACAACCCGATGAGATTTTGCACCTGTCAACAGGGCTTTTTAAACAAAATTATTTTTGCAGATTCTGACGAATAAAAAGGGGCTTTGTCGAAAAGAAATCTGCATAAATTATATCAATCAGACAACAATATTCCTGTCTAAAAAAGTGAAATCAGGTGATAAAATGCTTCAGGGAGTCAATCATCAGGTGGTGGAGGTCACACGACCGGAATGTGAATATTTTGAGAGGGTAATTTTCTTTGTTAAGCCTGAATATTCGGCCGTCAGCGAGGGAACGTTGCGCGAGCGCGCGGGCAAAATTGCAGGGGAAGCAGGTGCTCCTCCTCCCACCAAAACCAGAATCAACCGTTTTGCTTCAGCGGGAAGTCTTTTTCTTGCTGCCGCCGTGGGTGCGGTTGTTACGGCTGTGGTCAGCTATTTGTTTTTTTAAAGCTGCATATTTCCCCAAGGCAACAGCTTGAGCATTGGGGACGCCTTGCGATACACACTGCTCTTCCGTGGAGAACACAACGGTGACAAAAATCGTTGCTCTCTTCGGGGGGCAGTATTTCTTTGAGCTTCATTTCAACCTTGTATGGGTCTTTTGTGTCAACAAAGCCCAGTAGATTGGTTATCCTGATTAAATGAGTGTCTGCCACAACGGCAGGCTTGCCGTAGATGTCACCGCAGATGAGGTTGGCGGTTTTTCTGCCAACACCCGGGAGTGAGGTCAGGTCTTCAATGTTGTCGGGCACCTTCCCCGCGAATCGGTCAATAATCATCTGCGCCATTGCGATGATGTCCTTTGCCTTGGTGTGATAAAATCCGCAGGGACGGACAATTTTTTCAACATCTTCAAGTCGTGCTCCGGCATAATCCTGCAGAGTTTTGTATTTGCTGAAAAGCTCCGGGGTGACGATGTTGACCCTTGCATCGGTGCATTGGGCAGAAAGCCTTGTTGCAACAAGAAGCTCAAAATCGTTTGATGCGTTGAGGGAGCATATTGCGTCGGGATATTCTTTTTTAAGCGCGTTTACGGCAAACAATGCCTTTTCTTTTATGTTCATAAAATCACCGGGACTATTGTATCATATTTTAGCCGGAAATGGTTAAGTTTTTGTTAAATGGATTGAAAAAAATATATATTTATGATATTATTTCTCTATAAAAGGGAAAGGATTTGATTTTATGAATATCAAAAAAATACTTGCAGCTTTGATGAGTGTGCTTCTGATTGCCCTCACCTTTGCGGCATGCACAAGCAAAGAGCCCCCTTCAAACGATGAGGCAACAGAAACTCCCCCCGAAACTCTTGTGATTTCAGGCACCAACACAGAAGAGGTTACTGCAATTACAGGTGTTACCGACAAAGACGGAAACGTTATTGACAACGAGGGAATCGTTGACCACGACGGCCACAGAATTTATTACACAGGACACGACACAGAAGACGGTAAAAAGATTTATACCACAGGCAAAAAAGATGCCAACGGCAACATCCTCTACACCCTCAACACAACTGACGACAGAGGAAATATGATTTATTTCACAGGTAAATTGGAAAACGGCAAGCTTGTTCTCAACAAGACAAATGCTATCCCCGATTACACCACCAACGAAAATTCTCAGCTTAACACCAATGCCCGCTACACTTCAACCTCAACCGTTAAATATACTCCCTCTGATATCAAAAATAAAGCCGGTGACATTAAAAAGAGCTTTATGACATATTCTGAGGCGAAGGGCGACGACACCTTCAAAAAGATTATTCCTGCTCAGGGCGGCGGCTTTATTGCCATCACATTTTCAATGACAAAAGCAGGTATTTATTCAGATGTAAACAAATCATGGGCTGACTTTGCCAACATTATCAAGTTCAGCGAAGACGGCAAAACAGAATGGATCTACAATATGGGCGGTGACGGTCAGATTTGCTTTGACGGCGTTGCTCAGCTCAAGGACGGAAGCATTGTTGCCGTTGGTTACACCCTTGCAACAGACACAGATGCACCTATGAATTCTCTTCTCACCTCATCTCTCATTGTTAAGATAAGTGAAAAAGGTGAATACATCTGGTCTTATTCCTTCCCCGGTGATGAAGGCTCAAACGGTGACTATCTTGTAAGCATCAGCGCAACTCCCGACGGCGGTTTTGTTGCAGGCGGCCGTGCAGATTCAACCTCAGGCTTCTTTAACGGAACTCAGTCTGACCACTTCAAGGCTTTCCTTTTCAAATTTGACAAAAACGGCAATGTTGAATGGAGAAAAACTCTCACAGGCTCAAGAGGTAACACCTTTGAGGCTATTGATGTTAACGAGAACGGTGACATCTTTGCTCTTTGTACCACACTTTCCAACGACGGAAGCTTCACAGCTTTCAAGGGATACAATAACAAAACTGCAAACACAGTTGTTCTCAAGTTCAACAAAAAGGGCGGACTTGAATGGTCAAAGAACCTTATGAGCTCCGGCCTGAGCAAGTTCACAGCAATTGATGCTACCAAGGACGGCGGCTGCATTGTTGGCGGAACAAACTCTGTTTTCAAGAGAGTTGACGGTAGCTTCCAGGTGAACTATGGCGGAACCGACGGCTATATTGTTAAATATGATAAAGACGGCGGTGTTTGCTGGGCAAGAAACGTTGCAGGCGCAGGTGACGACGAGGTTTCAGCCGTTGCCGAAACTGACAACGGCATTATCATCGTAGGCAGAACAAAGTCAAACAACCTTGATTTCAGCGAGTTTGATAATGTTGGTGACTATGACGGATTTATTATGATTGTTGACAACGCAGGCAAAACGATCTGCACCAACAAGCTGGCAGGCAAGGGCGTTGAAAATATGGGCGGCGTTGCTGCTGTGAACGGTGGCTTTGCTGTTGTCGGCTGGACAAATTCAAAGGATACTGACTTTTCAGACAACCCTGTTGCAAACAGTTTCAGCGGTTTCTGCGTAAAATATGATTATATTATAAAATAAAATTCCGGCACTCTTCCCAGCGGAGAGTGCCGTTTTACGAGGTAAAGAAATGATTAAAGACGAAGTAATGAAGCTCGCGGGCAAGGTTTATGTCAGGTTCAGCGGAGTTGCGCAGGAAAAAACTCTCCGCGCCAAAGAAGAAATAACCGTCACCGACGAAATGAAATCAGCTCTCCGCCGCGTGGCAGGTGAGGGTGCCGTACTCATTAAAAACAACGGTATTCTCCCTTTAAAAAACGGCACAAAAATTTCCCTTTTCGGAAGAGTGCAGTATAACTGGTTTTACACAGGCTACGGCTCAGGCGGTGATGTTAACCGCCCCTATGCCGTCAACCTCATTGACGGTGTGCGAGGTTGTGGAGAGCTTCAGCTCAACGAAGCCCTTGCAAAAAAATATGAATCATGGTGCAAAGAAAACATCATCAACGATGCCGTATGGGGTATGTGGCCAAGGTTTTATCCCGAAATGCCTGTGACCGACGGTGATGTGCTCAATGCCTCACTTGTCAGCGAATGTGCAGTTGTTACCATCGGCAGGTCTTCGGGTGAAGACAGAGAAAATGTGTTTGAAAAGGGCAGCTTTTATCTCACCGATGATGAAAGAAAACTTCTTGATAAGGTATCGTACCGATTTGAAAAAACTGTTGTTCTTCTCAATATCGGCAGCATTATCGACCTTTCGTGGATTGAAGAATACGGTGACAGAATTGATGCTGTTCTGCTTGTGTGGCAGGGCGGTATGGAAAGCGGAAATGCCGTTGCAGACCTGCTTTGCGGCAAAGCTAACCCTTGCGGAAAGCTGACCTCTGCCGTTTGCCGTAATTATGCTGATCACCCGTCTGCCAACGATTTCGGCGGCAAAAAGTTCAACAATTACACCGAAGATATTTATGTAGGCTATCGTTATTTTGAAACCTTTAATAAGGATGCCGTGCTTTATCCCTTCGGCTACGGCCTTTCCTACACAACCTTTGACCAAAAGTGCGACAGCGCAGTTTCCACAAAAAGCGGATTCCGCTTTGATGTTGAAATCACCAATACCGGTACGGTCAAAGGCAAGGAGGCTTTTCAGCTTTATCTCAGAAAGCCGCAGGTACGCCTTGGCAATCCCCACAGGGAGCTTGTTGCCTTTGGCAAAACGAAGCTTCTTTCCCCAGGAAAGGGTCAGACCCTCAAAGCAGATGTTTCGTTTTATCAGCTTGCATCATATGATGAAAGCGGACTCACAGGCAACAAATCGGCTTATGTAATTGAAAAAGGTGAATATGAGTTTTATCTCGGCGGTGATGTGAGAACAGCCGAAAAGATTTTTACATATTATCAGGAAGAAACTGTTGTGTATTCTCAGCTTTCACAATGCCTTGCGCCCCAAAAGGCTTTCCAGGTGCTCAACGTTATTGAGGGCAAGCGCCTTTGCCACGCTGATGAAACAAATCTTAAAACCCGTATCCTTGACAATATGCCCAAGGCAACACCCATTACAGGTGATAAGGGATATAAGCTGCAGGATGTTAAATCCGGCAAGGTGACTATGGATGATTTTGTGGCTCAGCTTAGTCTTGACGAGCTTGAAGCAATCACCCGCGGTGATTACACTATGGGCAGCTCCCTGGGTGCCCCCGGCAATGCGGCAGTTTATTGCGGAGTGCTTGAATCCCTGCGCCAAAAGGGAATCCCTGCCGTAACAACTTCCGACGGCCCGTCGGGTATCCGCCTGAGAGCGAGCTGCTCTCTCATTCCCATCGGCACACTTCTTGCCTGCACCTTTGACACAAAGGCGGTCAGAGAGGTGTATTCCTTGGTTGCTGCTGAAATGAAAGAAAAGGGTAGCGATGTTCTTCTTGCTCCCGGCATGAATATTCAGAGAAGTCCCCTTTGCGGCAGAAACTTTGAATATTATTCGGAAGATCCGCTTGTGGCAGGCAAGAACGCTGCGGCTGCAACAAGAGGCATTCAGTCACAGAAAGCGGCTGTTTCAATCAAGCACTTTGCCTGCAACAACAAAGAGGCAAACCGCTACGACATTGACGCACGCATTTCCGAAAGAGCTCTGCGTGAAATCTATCTCAAAGGCTTTGAAATTGCCGTTAAAGAGGGCGATCCGTGGACGGTTATGTCATCATATAACCGCATCAACGGTCAGCACACCTCCGAAAGCTACGAGCTCCTTACAGGTATCCTCCGTGATGAATGGGGCTTCAAGAATATGGTCACCACAGACTGGGGCGTAAAAAATGACCCCGTTAAAGAGGTCAGAGCAGGTAATGATATGAAAATGCACGTGGGCTATCCCGAGGACCTTATGGCAGGCTTCAAGGCAGGCGAGTTTACACGTGCCGACCTTGAGCTTTGCGTA